>NZ_CANNGP010000034.1 GCF_947504105.1 uncultured Tateyamaria sp. | reverse complement strand
TCACGCAAAAGCCGCAGAATACCTTCATCCGAATACCGTTTCCGCGCCATAAATCCTGTCCCCAAAACTAAGATAACCTGCCAAAAAATTGTACAGTGGAAGGTAGCGACGGGTTTGCAAAGTCCGAAAAGCAAGATGAAATGATCAGGCCCCTCAAAAGCATTCAGCATAGGCGTGAAGATATCCCGACGATATCAGACAATGGGCACTTATGGAAACACGCCCTAAAAAGATTGAATCTGGTCCATCTTGGGCCAGTGCCCCCTAACCAAAACTTGTGCGCCGAAAATCCTTGACAAAACTAGGCTTGATTTTAGCGCCTGTTCTGGCCGCGCTTGGAAACCGGACCTTCGTCCACAACGCAGCATTCGGTGTTTTGGATCCACAGTCAGCTTTAGCCGCGTTTTGCATCAACGGCGGCTTTGTAGAATCCACAAGGGCATCGAGTATTCCGATATGTGGGGTCTCCAAGCTCAATGCCCTTGCTACCGTTGCTCCCGGATGTTGACCGAAGGTCCACGGTGGATATTTCTGGTCAGAAGAAGTTTAGGGACGTTTGTGGCCAGTGAGATCGCCGCCCCCTTTTTGTCCGATGCGTGTGATTGCAGTTGCGATGGGTTCCTCGACAACTGACATGTGGAAGGCGTTGGCATGGATCATGTGTGTGTTGCCGGTCACAAGCGCGACGTGCCCTTTCCAGAAGAGTAGGTCGCCGGGTGCGTACTGCCCGGCGGCGTCTTCAAAAGCTGTCTCTTGCTGGTCACTGTCGCTTGGGCATAGTGTGCCTGCCGTGGTCAAAGCGATCTGTGTGAGGCCTGAGCAGTCGATGCCAGTGCGCGTATTGCCGCCCCAGAGGTAGGGCGTTCCAAGAAAGAGGCGGGCCGTTTCAATTGCGTCAGCGGTGTAGGGCAACGGTGTGAGCTGTGACTTTGGCACGTGGCCAAAGGTGGTTTCGATGAAGTCAGGCATCTCAGACCAGGCAGTGAGCTTTGTTCCGAATGTCAGGCTGGCCGTTTCCGGGGATTTGATGTTGGCGTCTGAGTAGGCGTGTCCGGCAGGTGTTGTAACGACATGGGTGGGGTTGGTGATGGGCCCGACCGCAGCAGTGGGCACGAAGCCGACATACCCATCGAGATCGGCGCGGACATAGGCATGGTCATCGCTGTTTCCGAGAACGGTAAGTGTGGCACCACCAATCAGTTGGCGGTCACGAGGGCCGTTTGGACTTGCCAGTAAATCCACGTGGGGCACGATGATTTGCCCAGGCCTAGTGCCGTCCACGAGACGTGGATCGGGTGTGGTCCTGCGGTCGGTCATAGGCCCAGCATGTCTGGCAGGGCGGCAAAGAGGGCGCGTGTGCCTTGTCCTACACCGCCCTTCGGCCGGGCTGGGGCATCGCTGGGTTGCCAGCCATAGATGTCAAAATGCATGTAGCGGTTTTGCTCAACAAAGCGACGTAGGAAGAGGGCTGCGGTGATGGACCCGGCAAACCCACCCTTTGGCGCGTTATCTAGGTCCGCGATGCCCGGTTCGATCATGGCTTCGTAAGGCGTGTGGAATGGCATGCGCCAGACCGGGTCGGCGGTGGCGGACGCTGCTGTTTCCAGCGCTGCGGCAAGTTTGGCGTCGTCGACGTAATATGGCGCAAGATCGGGGCCGACCGCGACGCGGGCCGCCCCTGTGAGCGTCGCCATCGAAATAATGAGGTCGGGATTGTCTTCGTCCGCTAGGGCCAGTGCGTCGGCCAGAACCAACCGCCCTTCCGCATCGGTGTTGTTGATTTCAACCGTAAGTCCCTTGCGGCTGGTCAGGATGTCTTGCGGACGAAAGGCGTTACCAGCCACCGAATTCTCAACCGCCGGGATCAGGACGCGTAGCTGGACGTCCATCCTCGTGGCCATGATCATGTGTGCAAGGCCCAGCACGGCAGCGGATCCGCCCATGTCCTTTTTCATCAGCCCCATGGATGCGCCAGGTTTCAGGTTCAGACCGCCGGTGTCAAAACACACGCCCTTGCCCACCAAGGTAAGTTTAGGGCCGGTGCCGCCCCATCGCATGTCGACGAGGCGCGGTGCGCGGTCTGCGGCACGGCCCACGGTGTGGATCATGGGAAAATTCTGGGTCAGCAGGTCATCGCCGACAGTGACCGCTATGTCTGCGCCGAAGGCAGATGCGAGGTTTCGAGCAGCTTGTTCAAGGTCGGGTGGCCCCATGTCGGAGGCAGGTGTGTTGATGAGTGTGCGACTGAGCGCCTCACCGTTGGCTATCGCCTCGACCCGCGTAGCGTCGATGCCTTCAGGTGCAACAAGGCGCGCGCCCATCGGGGCCTGGTCCTTGTACCGGTCGAACCGGTAGCCAGCCAACAACCACCCAAGTGTTTCGGTTGCGAGCGCGTCCGCATCAAGATCCGAGACAAGGGTGTAGGTGCCTGCCGGCAGTTTGACGGCTCCGGCGGCCAGGTGAAAACGGCCCCGCGCCCGTGTGTGTTCGTTGCCGTAGCCAACGATAGCACCTGCATCGTCTGGCAGAAGCAGTGTCTGACCAATCGCGCCCTTGAAACCGTGGGTCGCGGCCCAATCCTGGATCGTTTGCGATTGCTTTGCCAACCATTCCGGGGCCGCCGTATCGTCAACAAGATGAACCGGGCGGGTTGCGGAATCCGGCGTGGCAAAGCTGAGTGTCATGGTGGTGAAGGTCCTGCGTGACGTACCACGCAAAGCCTAGACTGTTTGGTTGCCGCCGCAAGTGGCTGCACCAACATCACAACGTGATGTTTTGCAGATCCCAGATTGCGCTCAATGATCCTTCGCCGGTGCGCATAAGGCGGCCAAGTGTGGCGGCCAGTGCCACCTGATCCCGTGCCTTGGCGCAAGAGACGACATCGCCGGCCACTTGTGCCAGCACATCCATACCGATCTGATCTGCAATCGCGATCATGGATTTGGCAGCGCGCCGCAGATCGTCCAGTTCACCCTTGCGATACAGCCGATCGCAATGTGCCATGCGCAGCGCCAACTCCTCCATCGCCCGGCATACGACATCTTCGGCATTGGCTGGGTCCATTTCCCCATAAAGCGCATTCAGGCGGTCGTGATTGACCTGCACGGCTTCGTGCAGCTGAATTTGTGTTACTGTCGACAAAATGTCACCTCTACTCACCCAAAAGTCGGTCTGCCCCCACGGCTTGATCCGGTTATGGGTCAAAGACCCTTCCCAAATCGTTATGCCGGGTCGGTCTTTTCGCTCGAATTTGCCTCGAAATCGGGCTAATCACCCCGCCAGACAACCAAAGACACGATAAACCGGGGACGCACATGCACAGGATGAAGCCGCTTCCGACCTTCCTTTTAAAGCGGTATCAGGGCTGGAAGGCCACGACTTATGAAGAGAACAGCGCGTGGTACAAGCGGCTGGCGACCGAAGGGCAGCGTCCGCGCGCCATGGTTATATCGTGTTGTGACAGCCGGGTGAACGTGACGTCGATCTTTGGCGCGGATCAGGGCGAGTTTTTTATCCACCGTAATATTGCAAACCTTGTCCCGCCTTACGAGCCGGACGGCGATCACCATGGCACGTCGGCGGCTGTTGAGTACGCGGTGAACGTGCTGCAGGTCGCGCATCTTGTGGTACTGGGTCACTCCCGCTGCGGCGGTGTTCAAGGCTGTATCGACATGTGCGAGGGCCGTGCGCCCGAGCTTGAAGAAAAAGAGAGCTTTGTGGGCCGCTGGATGGATATTTTACGTCCAAAGTTCCCCGAAGTGGCTGATATGTCGGTGCCCGAGGACAAGGCGCAGCGTCTTGAGCAGCTGGCCGTTGTCACGTCCATGGAAAACCTGATGACCTTCCCCTTTGTCGAAGACCGGGTAAACAACGGCTCGCTCAGTGTGCATGGTCTTTGGACTGATATTGCCGAGGGCGGGCTTAAGCAATTTATGGGCAAAACGCTCGACTTCCAACCGGTGTAATCCGCGTCACCCGAGGGGACAGATTTGGATCAGATCCTGAGTCTTGCGGCAACAAACCTGTTGTCGCCCATCATCCTGAGTTTCGCGCTGGGGGTGGCTGCGTCACTGGCCCGGTCTGACCTGAACATCCCCGAAGCCGTCGCCAAGGGCATGTCGATCTACCTGCTCTTTGCCATTGGCTTCAAAGGTGGGGTGAGCGTGGCCGATCATGGCATTGACGGAACGCTGGCAGCGTCGCTGCTGGCTGGGATCATTTTGTCGGCGGCCTTGCCAATTGTTGCCTTTGGCCTGTTGCAGGTGATGGGCAACCTCAGTCGCCTGGATGCGGCGGCGGTAGCGGCGCATTATGGCTCGATTTCGATTGTGACCTTCGTGGCGGCGTCATCCGTGCTGGATGGCAGTGGAATTGCGTCCGAAGGGTACATGGTGGCCGTCGCTGCAGCGATGGAGGCGCCTGCCATCCTGTCTGCCCTGTGGCTGATCTCGCGCGGTGGGGACAATCGGCGGATGGACCCTGAATTGCTGCGTGAGATCATGTTGAACGGATCCATTGTTTTGCTTGTGGGTAGCTTTTTCATTGGTTGGATCACGGACATCGACGGGTTGGCCAAGATCGAGGCGTTTATCGTGTCACCGTTTCAGGGCGTGTTGTGCCTGTTCCTGCTTGATATGGGGCTAGTCGCGGGTCGTGGTTTGCGCGGTGGCTCGGGGGTGTTGAAGCCTGGTGTCCTGACCTTTGGCGTTGTCATGCCGCTGGTCGGGGCGACCATTGGTTGCCTCGCCGGGCTTTTGCTGGGTGTCAGCACGGGCGGCGTGGCCCTGTTCATGGTGCTGTCCGCCTCGGCCAGTTACATCGCTGTCCCTGCGGCCATGCGTGTGGCCCTGCCAGAGGCGAACCCGTCAATCTACCTGACCCTATCGCTGGGGGTCACGTTCCCATTCAACCTGACGCTGGGTATTCCGATCTATGTTGCCGTGGCCAGCGCGCTGACCGGAGGATAAACCCATGCAGACGCACAAGGCGAAACGCGTTGCCATTATCATCGAGCAGGTGATGCAAAGCCGTCTGACCGATGCCATGGCGGACGCAGGTGTGACCGGGTGGACTGTACTGCCGGTTCTTGGTGGATCTGGCCAATCCGGTACATGGAGCCGTGAAGGCCAAGTCGGTCGTGGCACGGGTATGGTACAAGTGATTTGCGTGATCCGCCCAGACCGGCTGGACGCACTTCTGGAGGCGGCTTTCGCCGTGGTGGACCGACATATGGGGATCGTCACTGTTGGCGATTGCGAAGTGCTGCGGGCCGAGCGGTTCTGAAAAAAGGGCGATGTCTCCCACTGGATGCACCGCCCAAACCACTCGTTACCTCACTCTTCCACGCGCCACTCACCCATTCACTGGTTCCTTCACCGCGTAGAAGTTTCGCGTCGACGGCTGACAAATGGCCGCTGCCGTCGCTGTTATGATGTGCTTGCAAAAGGCCAGAGCCATCGCATTTGCCGGTCAGAAGATTTGACCATGGCGTCCTGCCATCAACCCGTGCAACGTCGGTAGCTCGTTGCTGCGGGCAGGCGCGCTTTTGCATCGCCGCATTTGCAGGAAAAGTGCAACCAAGGTTGTGACATCCTGCGTGGTACTGGACCCGTAGGCCCCTATATGCTGCGAGTGTCCCAAAGCGAAATTACCGTTTCCTTTCTGGGAACCAGCATTATCCAGAAAGTGTCTTTGATCCTACTAAAAGTGAACAAGATCAAATAATTAGACGGCGCACCACTTGGCTAAATTTCAACATATCCCGGGCAAGCCACCAGTTTCCCGGTGGGCTCCGACTTTGTTGTTGAGAAGAGGCGAGGTGCCGTGAGTCGCTCTAGCGCAGCACCTTGTCCTCGGGCCAGGTGAGCCTGGTGTTGATCGAGATGCCCAGCGTTTTGCCCGCGGGTACTGACAACTGCCATTCGAGAATGCCCCGCTGATCATCCACGGCGCTGCTGTCTGGTGTGGGGAAAGCGGACCAGTCGATCACAAGATCCTCCTGTTCCGAAAAAGGTACCGCGTCGCGCAAGGCCACATCCCATGCCTGGTCGGTCAGGTTCTCAACCTCAATCCGTACGTTCTCGGTTTCTTCGTTCGAGCGAGTGATGATGCCGCGATCTCCCTCATTGCGGTCCAGGACTGCCCGTGTCAGCCGCAGGCCATCGATGCGACCAAAGAAGATGTCGGCTTCGGCATTTGGTGGCAGGGCGCTGACTTGGGTGCTGCCGACAAGCTGGCCGTCTACATAGAGCAATGCGCGCCCCGGCAGCAGGAGTTCACCGCTTGTATTTGTGATCTTTGTCAGTCGGAATGCGGTTTCGTCAAAGCGCGGAATGGCGCGTGCGCTGAGCGTCGCGTCCATGGTGAGTGTGTCGAACGCGATTTGCAGGTCCTCGCTGCGCGCCTTGATCGTGACGGGGGCTGGCAGTGCGTACGTCACGCCAATACCCTCGAAATTGGCTGCTGCTGTCTCTTCGGCGACTACGGGTGCTTCGATGATGGGTTCGGTCCTGCCCATCGCACTGTCGGATTGTAGCCGTAACAAGTCGCGTTTTTGCTGCACCGGGTCTTCGATCCGACGCAGCTGTGGCCACAGCTGGCTTGGCTCGGCTTGGGCAAAGGGTTCGAGCGTGGAGAGCGTGAGCTGGATGTCGGTCCAGTCCTCGTTCGTGAACTGCGAGATGACCGCACTACGCGCAATGGAGAGCGATGTGTTGTCCACCAGATCAAAGGCATAGACCGGTGCCCATGATACGCCGCCGGTGATGTAGGACAGATCGAGGATCGCTTCGACTGGTTGCGGGACGTTGACATTCAGCGCCAAGGTGGCAGGTGCTGTGTTGGTGGGCGTTGCTGCATCGAGGGCAGCCTGAGCCTCGGCGACCGAAAACTCAAGGTCGGGACGGTCCTTTCGTAATTGTCGCGCTTCGGCTTCGGCGTTGCGCATGGCCGCGCGGGCGGCAGTGCCATCGCTGGCGATCAGTTGCCCAATGGCCCGCAGGTTATTCACATCGGTGGCTGCGTCATCCGGGACAGTCAGACCGTTCAGGAACTGGATTTGATCCTGCGCCGCTTGGGCCGAGGCCAGCGCCAGCGCAATGCGGTCGTCCAATGCCGCCAATGCCTCTGTCGCCGCGTCCAGCGTCGATTTGGCTGCCAGCCATTCTGGTGTGCGTGGCGCTCGGTAGGGGCCATCCGGTCTGGCCGCCCAGCTGCGCGAGGTGATGGCGGCGCCTGTCAGGCGAATATCCATCGCCTCAAGCGACAGAGACGGGTCCATGTCGCGCAGTTCGAGCGTGTGCTGTCCTGCGGGCAGCGCAATTGTTGCGTTTCGGGATACGAGAGCCCCTTGGGCGTAAACCGTGGCAGCGACGGGTGGTGCTTGCACCGCAAACGTATCCGCGAAGGTGGGCAGAGGCAGCAGGACGAGGATCAGGGCGAGACGCATGAAGGTACCTTTGGTTGGTTGCCCACAGTCTGCATTGCGCAAGCCAAAAGAAAAGGGGCCGATTGGCCCCTTGTTCCCCGCAATATACGTTTTGGCTTCAGCCCTTTTTCAGAATCCGTGTGCCCAGCACTTCGGCAATCTGCACGGCGTTCAGGGCAGCACCCTTGCGCAGGTTGTCCGAAACGCACCAGAAGTTCAGGCCGTTGTCGATTGTGCTGTCTTGCCGGAGGCGGCTGATGAACGTGGCAAAGTCACCCACGCATTCCACCGGCGTGACGTAGCCACCGTCCTCGCGCTTGTCGATCACCATGATCCCGGGCGCTTCGCGCAAGATGTCGCGGGCTTCGTCTTCGTCGAGGAAATCCTCTGTCTCGATATTCACCGCTTCTGAGTGGCCAACGAACACGGGCACCCGCACGCAAGTGGCTGTGACCTTGATCGACGGATCAATGATCTTTTTCGTCTCGGCGACCATCTTCCACTCTTCCTTGGTCGAGCCGTCATCCATGAAGCTGTCGATGTGCGGGATCACGTTGAAGGCGATCTGCTTGGTGAACTTGGCGGGTTCTACATCGGTAGTGGGGTTGTAGACGGCTTTGGTCTGGTCCCACAGCTCATCCATGCCGGCAGCACCAGCACCGGACACGGATTGGTAAGTGCTGACCACCACGCGCTTGATCTTGGCGCGATCATGCAACGGCTTCAGTGCCACAACCATTTGGGCTGTCGAGCAGTTGGGATTGGCGATGATGTTCTTCTTCGCATAGCCCTCGATCGCGTCGGCGTTCACTTCGGGCACGATCAGCGGCACATCAGGGTCGTAGCGGTAGAGCGACGAGTTATCGATGACCACGCAGCCAGCCTTGGCCGCAACGGGCGCGTATTTCTTGGTCGCATCCGAGCCGATGGCAAAGAGCGCAATATCCCAGCCCGTGAAGTCGAACGTGTCCAGGTCCTTCGTCGTCAATGTCTGCTCCCCAAAGGACACTTCCGTGCCCAGCGAACGGCGGCTTGCCAGCGCAGCGAGTTCGTCCACGGGAAACTGGCGCTCGGCCAGGATGTTCAGCATTTCGCGGCCCACGTTACCGGTGGCGCCCGCGACGACGACACGATACCCCATAATCGACTCCTTTTCGGGTAGGTGCGTGGCCCTTACACCCATTGTCAGTGGGGGGGAAGGGTATCAGTCGGCGGAGTCACGGCTTAGTGCATAGATGGCCACACCTATCGCGAGGGCGATGGCGAAAAAGCCGAAGATCGCGATGTAAGGGGCGGTTGGGTCGCCGCCCGTTGTGGCCGTGTGGATACGACCCGAGATGGTTTGCATGACGCCGACGCCGCCTATTCCAAACAGGTTCATCAGGGTGACCCCACGCCCAGTGAGGTGCGGGGGAAAGAAGCTGCGGGCGTGGGCAATGATGACGGGGAAGGACGCGCCGAGTGCGCCTATGGCGGCGAAGAGTATGATCGACGTCCATGGGCCAGCGTCGATCCAGAAGATCACCAGGGCCAGAATTGCGACCGTCAGGGCATTGCCTGTGAAGACGATCCACTTGCGGGTTCCAAAAATTCGGTCGAGCGGACCATATGCAATTGTGCCGAGGATCATGGCGAGGCTCATCACAAGCGTGGCAATCCCGATCTGGGCCGTGGTCTGGTCGAACACGTCGCGCAGGTAGGGTCCGATCCATAGGCCACGCACGGCGGCGACGGGAGCGTAGTTGACGAACATGATCGGGATGATGAACCACAGGACGGGCATGCGCAGCAGGTCGAACAAGGATCCATTGCCCGCCGCGTCGGCCTTGGACGGGTCGCGGACGGAAAGCAGCACCCCGATTGCGACAATGGCTGTGACGCCTGCGAGCGCCCACATGCTGAGCCGCCAGCCCATTGTGTCGACTGCAAAAGCCATGGGATAGCTGGAGATCAGGTTGCCGATGGTGCCGATCCCGATCATCAGTGCCGCCAGCGTGGCGAAGCGCCCCGGGTCAAACTCGCGTGCGAAGATGTAGAAACTGGCCATCAGCACGGGTGAACAACCGATGCCGATCAGGGCCATCGCGGCGTGGATATAGATCGGTCCTTGGGCCACGGCAAAAAGGGCCGCACCCCCCGCACCACCGATCAGGAAAAGCCAGCCGCCTGTGCGTCGTGGCCCGACCGTGTCTAGCGCCTTACCGACGGGGAGTTGCATGAGAGCGAAGGCGAGGAACCAGTAACCAGAGGCTGTGGCCAGTACGTCGGGCGTAATGCCAAGTTCTACCTCGAGCGGGCCGGTCAGCACGGCCAGGAAGGCGCGAAAGAACTGACTGAGCACATAGGCCAGCGCCAGCAGGATCAATCCGGTTTGCATGGGGTCTCCGTTCCTTGGACCCTGCGTGGCATGAGGCGGAGGCACGTGCAAGTGACATTGTGTGGGGGCGGCCCCGTGTTAGGGTCCGTGTGGAAGGGGAATGGAATGTTCTACGATGACCTGCCGCGGCTGACGGCCTTTGATGATGTGGCCGACCTCAGCCGCTACACACCGCTGCCGGATGACTGGGTTGTGGGGGTCTCTGATATCGTAGGGTCCACGGATGCGGTGGCGGCCGGCAAGTACAAGACAGTGAACATGATCGGGGCGGCAGTCATTTCTGCCCAGATCAACGCGGCGGGTGGCCGAGCGTTTCCATATGTGTTTGGCGGGGATGGTGCTGCCTTTGCCCATCCACCACAGTTCGCGGATGAAGCTGGGCAGGCGCTGGCCGCCGTGCAGATCTGGGCGCAGGCGGAGTTCAACATGGGCCTGCGTGTTGGTCTTTATTCCGTTGCTGACATACGCGCTGCAGGACCTGAGGTGGCCGTAGCCCGCTATGCCGTATCGGACGGCATAGACTATGCGATGTTTGCGGGCGGGGGGGTCAGTTGGGCCGAGGCGGAGATGAAAGCGGGGGCGGAGACGGTGCCCTCTGTCCCCGCGGGGACAAAACCTGATCTGACCGGGCTGAGCTGTCGTTGGAGCCACATGAAGGCGCGCAACGGGACCATCCTGTCGCTACTCTTGTCCCCAGTAGACGGCGTTGACGCGTTGCGCTTTGGTGCGGTGGTTGAAGCTGTGTTGGCAGAGGTTGCGCATCTGGAGAGGGGTGGGCACCCCGCCCCGCCGGAGGGACCGGGAACGGACTGGCCACCTGTTGGTGCGACGCTTGAAGCGCATGCGAGCCATGGTGGTAAAGGCGTGAAGGCGGCGCGGCGGCAGGTCTTGTTCGAAACGTTGATTGCGTGGATCTTGATCAAGACTGGGATCAAGCTGGGCGGATTCGATCCAACGTATTATCGCAAGACTGTCGGTGCCAATGCTGATTTCCGCAAATTCGATGACGGGCTGAAGATGACCATTGATTGCGATGCTGGCACGGTGTCACGTCTGCGCACTGTGCTGGACGAGGCGCGGACCGATGGCGTGGCGCGGTACGGGATTCACACGCAGGACGAAGCGATGATGACCTGCATCGTGCCGTCTATCATGGACGACACGCATGTGCATTTCATAGACGGGGCTGCGGGTGGCTACACGCAAGCGTCGGTTGGGTTGAAGGCGGCCACACCCTAGCGCGTCCAACGCTGCGCCAGCTCGCGCAGGCTTTTGGCAAGCATTAAAAGATCGAGCCCCGTGGCCACGAAGCGTGCGCCCCAGTCAAGTGCGTCCCGCGTGAATTCGGGTGTCGTCGTAAGAATTCCAGGCGCCTTCCCCGCCGCTTCGATCCGGGCGATGGCCCCCTTGATCGTGGCCTGAACATCAGGGTGCGTGAGGTGGCCCATGTGCCCCATGTCTGCCGACAGGTCGGCAGGGCCGATGAACACACCGTCAATGCCGTCGACTGCGAGGATGTCGTCGAGATTCGCGATGCCCGCGCGGTTTTCGACCTGGATCAGAAGGCAGATTTGCTCATCTGCGGTGGGGCCGTAGTCCGTGATCGCGCCGAACCGGCTGCACCGTGCCCCGGAATACCCGACACCGCGCCCGCCTGTGGGTGGGTAGCGGACGTCATGCACCAGTTGACGGGCCTGTTCGGCAGTTTCAACCATCGGCACAAGTACGGTTTGGGCGCCTGCATCAAGAACCTGCTTGATGATCCAGGTTTCACCGATCGGCACGCGAACGGCTGCGTGGCTGTCGGACGCTTGCAGTGCCATGAGTTGCATCCGCATTCTCGAGATATCATAGGGCGTGTGTTCGCCGTCAATCAGGAGCCAGTCGAACCCTGCGGTGCCCGCGATTTCGGTGGCAAGCGGATCGCCTAATGACAGCCAGCAGCCGATGACAGTCTCGCCGTTTTTCAAGGCGGATTTGAATGTGTTATGTGGGGCCGGCATGGGTGATCTCCTTCTTTCGGTGCACCCTAGACCCGAGGTTGCGCATTTGGCCACTGTCGAAATGCGGCGCGTGCGCGCCACGCGAGTCAATACATCCGCTTCCAGCAGATGGGTTTGCTTCCGGCGACTGTCTGTTTGGTGAAATGAAGGTCAAAGGACCTTGATCACATCCTTTTCCACCGCGAGCATGTAGCCGCGCCGCGCGATGTTCTTGACCAGAAGTTCGCTGACGATCTGGTTACCAAGTGTATCGCGCAGGCGTTTGATGCGTGTGGCACCTGCTGCCTCCTCGCAATCGGCGGCGGATCGACCCGAGATCACACCTTCAATTTCTGACCCTGAGAGCACATCGTCGTCCATGCGGGCTTCGGCCAGCACGGACATGGTTTCCATGGCCGCGTCTGTCAGCTTGAAGCCAAGGTTGTTGAGGTAGACGGTGTTTTCTTCGCGGCTGATGAGCAGCGAGTTGACCTGGATGCCAACCCGTTCAATCTGGGCCATACGGCGGTTGAAGCCCACCAGCAGGATCACGAAGACAAGGGCCGCGATCATCATGGCGGTGGCGAAGACAAGAAGCACGAAAATCACCAATCGGTAGCTGGCCAGCGTGTCAGCAAAGGCTGTGCCGGATTGTGCGAGAATCTCCAGCAGTTTGATTTCGGCCTGACTGGTGAGGTCGGCGTTTTCGATGAACATGCGTTCGACGCGGGCATCAAAGGCACCCGCGTCCGGCAGGGTGAGGAAGAGAAGGGCTGCAGCGAGAACCAGCAAAACGAGGATGCCCGCGATGCCAAGGGTGACGAGCCTGCTGCCCGTGCGCCGCATGTCAGAAGCGGAGGTAGTATTGTCCTGCACTGGCTTTCCTTTGATCGAGACCTTCGGGGCCGAATACAGATTGAACCTGCAGCAATGTCCAGCCTTGCGCCGCGAGCCGTGATCTGAGTTGTTGTGTGGCGTTCCCGGCGCTGCACGCGCCAGAAACCTGCGCCACACCATAGTGTAGACGCAGGGGGTTGTCCTGTTTGGCCTTGTAGTCGGCAAAGCACTGGGCCTGTGCGGCCCCGGCCAGCGCCAATGAAAAGGCGATAGATATGGCGATCTTTTTCATAGTCCCAACCTGCGCCGAGTTGTGCAGATATTCAATAACATCAGGGGACTGAGATGTCTGATATTCGATAGCGTGGGGGCGTTATTGCCTGTCTGAGGGAGGTGGATCCAAGTTTGACCCAGCGCAGATGCTGCTTGGTCTGCCCCAGTCACGTTACCTTGGAAAGGACGCCCCATGACACTTCGTATTCACCGTCAGTTCATTGGCACTGTTGCTGCTGCCGCCATTGCCATAACCGGTTTCACCGCCGTTCCCGCTCGGGCGGGAGATGATGAGGTTGGAGCGGCGCTTGCCGCCTTGCTGGGCCTGGCAATCGTCGGAGCCGTCATTCACGAAAAGAAAAAGGACCGACGTGAGCGTCATACCGTGCACACCCCTGTGCATCCAAAACCATTGCCCAAACGCGTGAACCGAAAGCTGTTGCCACAGAAATGCCTGCGCAGCTTACATACGGATCGCGGACACCGCCGCATCTTTGGGCAGCGCTGCCTGAACAACCACTACAAGTTCACGCGCAGCCTGCCCGCAGCCTGCCATCGTGACGTTTACACGAACCGGGGCTGGCGTGGTGGATACGGGGCCCGATGCCTGAGCCGTCATGGATATCAGTTGGCCCGTCGTTAAGAACGGGCGGATGGGCCATGCCCCCATGGTCCACCTTGCAAAGGGCGGTGTTCGGGCACCGCCCTTTTTTATTGCGTCGCCTTGCGGCGACACGTGATGTTTGCACTTTCTTCCAGAAAGTGCGTTTTGTGCCTCCGGCGGTCGTATTTTTGATCAGAAGAATCGGGTGAGGTAGTGCCAGATTTTGAATTTGAAGCGCGTATTGGTGGACGTGTGGCGGGGGTGGATGAGGTTGGTCGGGGGCCGTTGGCCGGGCCGGTGACGGCGGCGGCTGTGGTCTTGGACCCACGAGCCATTCCCGAGGGGCTGGACGATTCAAAGAAGTTATCCGTTCGCAAACGTGAGGCAGTGTTGGATGCTATCCTTGGATCTGCGGATGTATCGGTTGCGCATGCCTCCGTCCGGGAGATCGAGGAATTGAACATTTTACGCGCCTCGCATCTGGCGATGGAGCGTGCCGTGGCCGGACTGCGACTGCGTCCGGATCATGCGTTGATTGATGGGACCATGTTGCCGCTCGGATTGTCGGTTCCGGCCACGCCCATTGTGCGTGGGGACGCCCGTTCGCTGAGTATCGCTGCGGCCTCAATTGTGGCCAAAATATGTCGCGATCGGATCATGGTGGATTTGGCGCAACAGCATCCCGGTTATGGCTGGGAGACGAACATGGGTTATCCGGCAAAAAACCACAGGTTGGCGTTGGAAAATCTTGGGGTAACCCCACACCATAGACGAACCTTCAAACCCGTCCACAATATCTTGTATCAAGAAAAAATCGTAAGCTCCTGATTCAAAAAAGAATTTGACGGCGAATCGGGTATGACTCACATTGGCTGCAACCAATGAGCGCACAAAGCGCCGGGACAGAGGCAGACGATGACGAAACATGTAAAGGGCGCCGACGCGCTTCCCTTGAACCAGATTATTGCGGGTGACTGCATTGATGTGATGAACAGCCTGCCTGCGGGTTCTGTTGACCTGATCTTTGCCGATCCGCCCTACAATTTGCAGCTCAAGGGCGAGCTGCACCGCCCGGACAACTCCAAGGTCGATGCGGTGGATGATCATTGGGATCAGTTCAATTCGTTTCGTGCCTATGACGAGTTTACCACGGCTTGGTTGAAAGCCGCGCGCCGCCTGCTGAAGCCCAATGGAGCTATCTGGGTCATTGGCAGTTACCACAACATCTTCCGTGTGGGGGCCTCTCTGCAGAACGAAGGGTTTTGGATTCTGAATGATGTGGTGTGGCGCAAGTCCAACCCGATGCCGAACTTCCGAGGCAAGCGCTTTACCAATGCCCACGAGACGATGATCTGGGCGGGCAAGGACGAGAACAGCAAATACACCTTCAACTACGAAGCGCTAAAGGCCCTGAACGAAGGTATCCAGATGCGCAGCGACTGGGTCTTGCCCATTTGTACGGGCCACGAGCGCCTGAAGGATGAGGCGGGGGACAAGGCACACCCGACGCAGAAACCAGAAAGCCTACTGCACCGTGTGCTGGTCGGATCGACCAACCCGGGTGATGTCGTCCTGGATCCGTTCTTTGGCACCGGCACAACCGGTGCTGTTGCCAAGATGCTGGGCCGGGAATTCATCGGGATTGAGCGTGAAGCCGCTTATCGCAAAGTGGCTGAGAAACGCATCGCATCCGTGCGCAAGTTCGACAAGGAAGCGTTGTCTGTCTCCGCCTCCAAGCGCGCGGAGCCGCGCGTGCCCTTCGGCCAGTTGGTTGAACGCGGCATGCTGCGTCCGGGCGAAGAGCTGTATTCCATGAACAAGCGTCACAAGGCCAAGGTCCGTGCGGATGGCACGTTGATTGGTGACGATATCAAGGGATCGATCCACCAGGTCGGCGCGCATCTCGAAGGCGCGCCCAGCTGCAACGGCTGGACCTATTGGTGCTTCAAGCGCGAGGGCAAGGTTGTGCCGATCGACGTCCTGCGCCAGCAGATCCGGTTGGAGCTGCACGACTAATCTACGAAACACCGCCAGGTGCCTGCGGCCTTATCAAGGCCCAAAAGGGGCACTGCACCTATGCCCCGCCTTTTTGGCGGGGCTTTTTTGTTAATGTGCTTTACATTGGAGGTGGCAATCGAAGAGGGCAGATAGAATGGTCGATGTGAGCGCCACCGTAGTGACTGCAGGCCGCGCTGATCGCGACGATGAAATTCCCGGGCATCGACATGCGCGGGAGGCACTGGAACGCAACAAGCGTGAAGGCATGGATTTGGCCGTAAAGGCCCGGACCGGTGCGCTGTCGGTCACGGCCATCATGCTTGTATTTCTGAACCCTAACTGGGATGTGCTGTGGTACCAGTTCCTTTTATTTTGCCTTGTGCTTGTGGGATTTGCACAACGGCGCGTCGGCCGTGTCGGGCAGTCGCGAGCCGAGCTGGCATTGCTGTTTTTGGATCTGCTCTTGATGACCCTGACCTTGCTGGTGCCGAACCCGCTGCAGGACGATCCGATGCCGACGGCTTTGATCTACAATTTTGAGGTATTCCAATACTTCTTCATTATCTTGGCGGCTGGCGTGCTGACATATTCGTGGCGCACCATCATTGCTATTGGGAACTGGACAATGGCCTTGTGGCTTTTGGGGACGCTTTGCGTATGGTGGTTTGGCAGGACGTTTCCAGAACTGTCCGACGCGGCAGGGCAGATGTTTCCCGACCACCCTGATCTGGCCCGCGCCTTTGATCCGAACAATGTGAATTGGGATCTGCGTTTTCAGCAGGTTGTAGTGTTTCTTGTTGTTGCGGTGATCCTGGCCGTTGCGGTGCGGCGATATCAGAACCTTGTTCTGGACAGCGCCGAGATGGCGCGCGAGCGCACCAATCTGGCGCGCTACTTCTCACCCTCCATGGTCGAGGAACTGTCGACCAAGGATGAGCCGCTGGGCCAGATTCGCAGCCACGATGCGGCGGTGCTGTTTGTCGATATTGTGGGTTTCACCACCTATGCTGACGGACGCCCGGCCCAAGAGGTGATCGAGACCTTGCGGGCCTTCCACACCCGCATGGAGAGCGAGGTTTTTGCCCATGGGGGCACGCTCGACAAGTATCTGGGAGACGGGTTGATGGCGACGTTTGGCACGCCTCTGCCGTCACAGGATGATGCGGCCCGTGCGGTGGCCTGTGTGCATGCGATGGCGGACCGCATGGATGCACTGAACGTTGATCGCCGTGCAGAGGGCTTGCCAGAAATCGACGCGCGCTTCGGCCTGCACTACGGACCTGTGGTTCTTGGTGACATCGGTGCCAACCGGCTGGAATTTGCGGTTCTAGGCGACACTGTGAACGTTGCAAACCGGTTGGAGGCAATGACGCGAGCCCTGGGCGTGCGCGCCATCATTAGCGACGCAACCATCTCGGCGGCGGGGGGCTCCAGCGGCGTCCGCCGTGCACCGGATCAGGTTGTCCGCGGCGTGGCCGAGATGCTACCGGTGTGGGTGCTAGATTAGAGTTGCAGGGCTCTATTCCGGCTCAGTGATCTTTGCGCCCTTGGCGCCAAGATGAACGTGGCAGCCGCGCATGATTTCTCCCTCAAACGTCTCTGCAAGGAGGTAGCGCAGATCGGTTGCACTGCACAGCGTCGTCCAGATATCTGGAAAAACGACGCCTAACCCCTGTCTGACAAGGCTATGAAAAGTCTTTTTCACCTCTTCTCGTTTGCTCAGGATTGCGTCGGTTTCCTCGGCACCGGTTATGGAGTGGCTTTTGCAACCGATGGAATAAAGCCGTTTGCAGATCAGATTGCACAATACATCTGGATCAGGTGCCATCTGGATCAGGTCGAGAACACCTTCGCGCACCAAAGTCATGTCAACATACGCCAGTGTTTCTTCATCGGTGTCCAATGCTTGCAGGAAAAATGCGGCGTAGCCAGCGGCGCCGTAGCGGGAATGGGTTTGGGCATAGATGAGCTGTGCCGTTTCACGCATAAAGCCGTAATCGCCGTACCACCGAGGGAGCAGGTGTATTCCCAAGCGCGAGAACCTGGCCAAATCGGTTGGATCCAAAGCCCCCCATTGGTCCACCGCACCTATCAATTCCTGTGCGTCTGCATCGCCGCCGATCATTGTCTGGTACTGTATTTCGGCGACAAGTTGCGCGTTCAGAGCCGTTGCATCAAGATGCGCAACGCATGCGCGCGCGCTTTCCAGATGGGTTGTAAACTTGTCCATTGGGCCGCTGCCCGTGAAGTCAGCGAAATTGTGACCACGTTCCCGCCAGCCAACGCTCAGGTGCATGGATGCTGCCAAGCAAGCGAGGCCATAGCTGTCGGGATAAGCCAGTGCAGCCTCTGTGAACGGCGTGACAGGATTGGCATCGGTTGTTCGATTGAACTGTGTTGGACCATCTGCCAATGCAGTATGTTGCAGGTGCGCCAACAGCATGCGGTTCAGTCGATTACCGGAAGGAAGCGGGGCGCGCGCTTGATCGTGGCTTTCGATCAAGTGGCCTACATCCCTCCATTTTCTTTCGGCAATGAGCGCCATGACATGATCATGTTCCGATTTGACATGCTGTGCGTCCGGATCGCCATCGAGGACGTCGAACGTAAAAGCAGATTTAAGTTCGTCATCGGTCAACATGTTGATCGAGCTTTCGTGCGCCATGCTCGACACGGCTGCGCGCATTGCTCCGAAGATCGCCATCGGCAGGAGAAGAATGTTCAGAAGGACGCGCACCGGATAGGGCAAGCGCGCGTGTATGAAGGAATACCAATAAGATATTTGCTGCAACGTAACCGTCCTGCATCGCCAATACGATCAGCTATGCTGTACCCGTTTGGCGGGAGGACGGCGCAAATGCGGCTTCCTGATGACGCCAATTGGCGTTGGGTTCTAACGCGGTAGCGGGTTTGCCGCTTTGTTATACGCCGCCCAATCTGTGATTTCCGGATAGTACATGTCGCGCCACTTCTGCACGCGCGGGTTCATCACCCGTTTCCAGACACCGGGCATCATCGCGGCAATGGTCATCACAGGGTAGCCGTAAGGCAACTGTGGCGCGTCGGCTTCGGTGTAGTTTTGCAACACGGGAAAGCGGCGGTCAGGCTTGTAGTGGTGATCCGAGTGCCGCTGCAGGTTAATCAGCAACCAGTTCGATGCCCTGTGTGCGGCGTTCCACGAATGGCGCGGTTGTACGTGCTCGTACTTGCCATCGCCCAGATGTTTGCGCGTCAGGCCGTAGTGTTCGATGTAGTTGACCAGTTCAAGCTGCCAGATGGCGGCGCCCGCTTGCAGGATGAACAGACCCACACCCGCCCAGCCGCCAAGCGCAAAGGCCAGCAGGAAGCACACCAGTTGCAGGTAGGCGTATTTCCAGAACGGGTTTGAGCTGTCGGTGGCGGGCAGGTCCTTGCGTGCCAACATCGCCTTCTCCGCGTTCCACGCAGACAGGAAGCACTGTTTTAGAACGCGTGGGTAGAACCGGTAGAAGCTTTCGTTCATGCGGGCTGTCACTGGGTCGCGTGGGGTAGCGACATAGCGGTGGTGCACCAACAGGTGTTCGGATCGGAAGTGGGAATACAGCACCATGGCCAAGAGCGCATCGCCCAGCCAGCGTTCGAGCTTGTTCTTCTGGTGCATCAGCTCGTGACTATAGTTGATCCCGACGGTGCCGGTAATGACGCCCACGCCAAAGAAGATCGCCAGTTTTTCGAGCGTGTTGAGGTGGTCTGCCGGGGAGACGTAAGCGATCAGGCCGAACAGCATCAGGAATTGCGCGGGCACCCATGCAGTTGTGATCATCCGGTACCAGAACAGGTCATCTTCAGTTGCTTCAAGATCTGCATTGTCGGTGTTCAGACCCACCGCCAAATCGAGGATCGAGAACATGTACCATGTCACCACAGGCAAAAGGATAACAGTCCAGCCACCGTAGATGGCGCTGGTGATCGCCAGTGGGATCAGCAGGAAAGACAGGGCGAAGGGCAGGGCGTTCTGCACCTTGGCGACAGTATCCGGCGGGAGTGTCATGCTTGGTGGTCCTTGAGTTGCGCGCATCACAGCTTAGAGACAAACATGGGTTCCTGCCAAGCGTGACGCGACGCCGCCTATCGTCACTTCTGCGCCAGATCGAAGGCTTTGCGCATTACAGTTGGAAGGTCGGAGGGCCGGAATTTGTCTCGCGGAATGTAATATCCGCGCTCAGGTTCTGCGTGGTCGACCTTGGCAACCATTACGTCAAGGATCAGATGAAAGTGGGTGAAGGTATGTCGGACCTCGCCCTCCAGCTTGGCCCAATCGGTTTCAAGCGGCGCGTTCTGGGGGCGCGGTTCGGACGTGTCCACCCAATCAGATCCCGGCCAACCCATCATGCCCCCCAACAACCCTTTGTCGGGCCGCGTTTCGACCAACCACGCACCGTCAGCGCGCCGGGCAAGATAAACGGTGCCATGGCGGATCGGTTTGGCTTTCTTCGGGGCTTTCTTGGGCAGTTCGGCCGCTGTACCGGCCACCCGCGCCCTGCACGGATCGCGCCATGGGCAGATGCCACAGGCCGGGGATTTGGGCGTGCAGATGGTAGCGCCCAGATCCATCACCGCCTGGGCGTGGTCGCCGGGGCGGTCTTGCGGTGTCAGGCTGTCTGCGTGCTCGGTCAGGATCGGTTTGGAGACCGGCAGGGGGGTGTGCTCATCGAACATGCGCGCCATGACCCGTTCCACGTTGCCATCCACAACAACATGTCGCAGGTCGAAAGCGATCGAAGCGATCGCGGCGGCTGTATAGGGACCGATGCCCGGCAGTTTGAGCAGGGCTGCGTGGTCCGCAGGAAACTTGCCACCGTGATCAGCGACAACTGCCCGGGCGCATTTCAGCAGGTTGCGGGCGCGGGCATAGTATCCAAGTCCTGCCCATTCGCCCATGACCTCTGCATCCTCGGCTGCGGCAAGGTGGGCCACCGTGGGCCAGCGCGCGATGAACCGTTTGAAGTACTCGGTGACGGCGGCAACAGTGGTTTGTTGCAGCATGATCTCGGACATCCAGACGGCATAGGGGTCCGGACACGCGCCCGCTTTCTTGTCTGCCGGGCCGACCCGCCACGGCATCTTGCGGGCGTGGATATCGTACCAGTCCAGAAGTTCATTGCTGAGGTCACGCAAGAGTTATGGCTCTCCTATTGAGATTGCTGGTGATCACGCCTTGATCCGCTATGATCACGAGTGAGTGACAGGGAACATAGCCATGGCCATGCGGCGTGCCAGTACAAAAGGGTTCAAACGGACAGCATCTTTGCTGACCGGTCGGATTCGGCAAGCCAGTGAAAGCCGGGGCTTTGCCCAAAGCCGCCTGCTAACGGACTGGGCAGAGGTGGCCGGGGCAGACGTGGCCGCCATCGCCCGCCCGGTCGAGGTCAGCTATGGCTGCGGAGGTGTCGGTGCGACGTTGACCTTGCTGACCACGGGTGCGCAAGCGCCGATGCTTGAGATGCAGAAGGACCAGCTGCGTCAACGTGTGAACGCGGTTTATGGCTACAATGCCATCTCGCGCATTCGGATCACACAGACTGCCGCCACGGGCTTCGCCGAGGGCGAGGTTGCGTTTGAGCATCGTCCGAAAAACACAACACCCATAGAGCCGGCGCCGGAGATGACGCAAGCCGCGTCCCATGTGGTTGCGCCTGTCGAAGACGAAACATTGCGCGCGGCCCTAGAACGGCTTGGCGCACATATCCTCACAAAAGAAAAACAAGGAACACCCTCATGAACCGTATCGTTGCCATCCTCGCCGTTGTTGTCGGTGTCGGTGGGTACTTCCTGTATAGTTCGATGCAATCCAGCGGGTCGAGTGCGCAGGAACAGGCGCAGGCCGAGCGCTTGCTTGGTGCCGCCAATGCGCAGGAAGCATCGGATGACATCGACACATCGTCGGTGGTCGAGATGCAGCTTGGTAACCCGGACGCGCCCGTGACCGTGATCGAATATGCCAGCTACACCTGTCCGCACTGCGCCAGCTTCCATGCCGGTGCCTACAAGCAGCTCAAGTCTGACTATATCGACACGGGCAAGATCAACTTCATCTACCGAGAGGTGTATTTCGACCGGTTCGGTCTTTGGGCCTCGGCTATTGCCCGCTGTGCGGGGACACCTGAAACCTTCTTTGGCGTTACAGATATGTTGTATGCTGGCCAGTCCGAATGGGCGCGCGCCGGTGGCGGTGATCCGGCCCAGATCGCCGACGAGTTGCGCAAGATCGGTCGTCTGGCTGGCCTATCGGGGGACGCGCTTGAGGCTTGTCTGACGGATGCCGACAACCTTCGCACGCTGGTTGGATGGTATCAGCAGAACGCGGCTGAAGATGGCATCAACTCGACCCCGAGCTTTGTCATCAACGGGACCAAGTACAACAACATGGCCTATCCCGAGATGTCCCGCCTGATCGACGAGGCGGCGGGCAGCTGATCTGATGGACAGCACCCGGCCTGATAGCCGGGTGCTACGCTTCTTGCATTTGTAGACTGGACGCGCTGACGCGCGGCATGATGCTGTCCATCCGCGTCCCGCGGCTGGGTTTGCGCCGCCGCCGGTGGTATTTTCAGTCAGAAGAAGTTTGTTTTGGCAGGCCGTTCAGCGCTGTATCAAGTTGATCAGGGTTTTCGAAGACGAGGCGGACCGGCAACGTGATCACCTTAGAGCGGAAAGCAGGCGGCAATCGTGCGGCATCCTTTTCTGTTGTGACCAGTTGAGCACCCATGCTGCGGGCGTCCCGTTCCAGACGGGTCAGGAAGGCCGTGCTGAGTTTCTGGTGATCGCCGAGCGCTTCGGTGCGAACAACCTTTGCTCCGAGTCCGCGCAGAGTGTCGAAAAATTTGTCTGGCCGCCCGATCCCGGCAAAGGCGACCATGGGTGTATTCGTCCAATCCATCCCGGTTTGCAGCGGCTGAAGATCGGCGCGAATGTGTGGTAACGTTTGTGGAAGACGGCTTGTATCAAATTCGCTTTGTGCTTCCATCGGCCCGATCGACAATATCAGGTCTGCGCGTGCCAACCCGGTTGCTACAGGTTCACGCAGTGGCCCGGCCGGAAGACATAGGCCATTTCCAAAGCCGGTTTCTGCGTCCACCACGACGATAGACAGGTCTTGATGCACGGCCGGGTTCTGGAATCCATCGTCCAGTATGATCACTGTTGCCCCAGCCGCGATGGCTGCGCGCGCGCCCGCTGCGCGGTCGCGCGCCACCCACGTGCGAGCAAAGGCGCTAAGCAGCAGGGGTTCGTCTCCGACCTGATCAGCCTTGTGCCGGGTTGGGTTCACTTCGACCGGGCCGGTTTCTGTCCCGCCATAGCCGCGGCTGACGATATGTGGATCGTGGAACGCATTGCGCAACCGTTCGGCAATAGCCATCACTGTTGGCGTTTTACCAGTGCCGCCAGCGTTGATGTTGCCTACACAGATGACCGGAACAGGCAAGTTTTCGGGTGTGCCGCGGGCAAGGCGGCGCGCCGTGGAACCGGCGTAGAGTGCGCCGAGAGGTGCCAGCAGCCGTGCGCGCCAGTCAGGTTTCCGTTTGGTCCAGAAAGTCGGCGCGCGCATCACCGTCCCCCCTCTTGCCGCATATCAAGGTGGCTTTGAATAAGTGAAATGATCCGGTCAAGGCTGTCCGCCCCACGCGTCACCACGTCCCAGCCAGCTAAGGCCATGTGCGCTGCATGATCGGGGGTGATCATTTGACCTACGGCTCTTCCCAATGATGTCGGATCATTGACGATCCGTGCGGCGCCAGCATTCATCAGCCGGGTAAGCGCATCAACATGCGGACCGACATTCGGACCATAGACAATGGCGGTGCCATGCGCCGCTACGGAGTACGGATCACATACGTCCGTGCTGGAGCGCATCGATCCGCCAAGAAATGTAACGGTGGCGACCCGCAGCCATAGCCCCAGCTCTGCATCGTCGTCGTCAATCAGAACCTGGGTGTTCTCGTCCGGAAACCCGCCGTCAGCCCAGTTGGCAACGCGGAGCCCTTGATCATTTGCGTGTTTTTCAGCTTCTTGTGCGTGTTGTGGGTCAGTGAAGTGCAGCACCAAAAGCAACCGGTGCGACGCTTTGAGTGCAAGTTTATGTGCTGCAAGTACGCCAGGGCACTCTGCCGGACCGGTGCGTGCTGACAGCCATGTCGGTCGCCCGCCCAGGCTCGCAGCAAGATCAGTCAAATCAGTTTCAGCCGCGGGCATCATTTTACCAAACGGATGCAAGGGCTGCGCCAACTCCATCGCGGCAACAGAGCGACCCATCTGTGCCAACCGCAAGTGGGCGTCTTCATCGCGCGCGGTCACGTGGTCGAATTGGGCGAGCAGGGCGCGGGGCACTTCGGGCAGCCAGCGATCGCGTCTGCTTTCGAATCCATCCCGCGCCGCGTCCACCAACATCATATACGTGCCGTTCTCAGCCGCAGACAGGAGCAAATTGGGTTGCAGATCACCCCAGGCCCAGATCAGAACGTCAGGTGACCAGTGGGCAATAAACGCGTCTGCAACGACCGGATGATCAGGGGGCGTGGCGTCTTGCCATATGCAATCGGAACCTCGGTTGCCAAAATCGCCATGCGCAGCCGTGAGCAAAACATTGCATTCTGGTCGCATGGCAATCAGGCGATGCGCCAGATCGTTGAGTGCGCGGTTATTCCCCGGCTCGGCCGCGTGAATCCAAACCAACTCTCCGGGTGGCCTGTCCCGAATGGGATCAAACCGGGGCGGCGTACGCCGCCCAGAAACTGTGCGATAGGCCGATAGCCCAAGCGATCCACGCACGTGAACTTCAGCCGAGTTCTTCGGTTGCGGTTGCCGCGTTTTCTTCGTCACGCAGGCGATGCAGGTGTGCGATGTAGTAGCGCATGTGAGCGTTGTCGACGGTACGCTGCGCCTCTGACTTCCAGGCGTCGTAGGCGGCCTGATAGTTCGGAAAGATCCCGACGATATGTAGGTCGTCAACCTCCTTGAAGACGTTCCGGGACGGGTCGACCAGTTCGCCGCCAAAGACGAGGTGCAGGCGCTGTGTCATCGCAATTTCCTTTGATCATGGGCTGGGCATGCCGCGCGCAGTTTGCGCATATGGGTCGGAGGGTCAAGGTGATCAGGCCGTACGTACGGGTCCCAACCGTTCAACCAATGCGCTGTGCAGGGGTGGCCCGGCAGCGACGACACCGTTCAAAGCCGGATGGGCATTGTTGAAGCGCAACGGTGCACCTGTGCGGTCCGTAATCCTGCCGCCAGCCTCTGTCACAATCAAGGCGCCCGCTGCGATGTCCCATTCCCAACTGGGTCTCAGCGTCAACATGCCATCAAACCGACCCTGGCCCACAAGCGACAGTCGATACGCCAGTGACGGGCGGTAATGCCGGTCGACGGGCGGTGCACCGTCGCGCCAGTGTTTGTCCTGGAAACTGGGGCGCGCGGCCAACACGGTGCTGTCAGCAGCCATCCCTGCACGCGTTGCTGTCAGGGACGTACCGTTCAATGTGGCCCCCAAACCAAGGCCTGCCGCGTAAAGCTTGTCCCGACTTGGCAAGTAGATGACGGCGGCGCTGATTTGTCCCTTGTTCGCGATGGCGATCGAAATGGCCCAAGTGCGTCCACCTTCGACAAAGTTTTGTGTTCCATCGATCGGATCGATGATAAAAACCGTGTCTGCAGAAAGGCGCGCGTCGTCATCCTCCGTCTCTTCCGACAGCCAACCGTAGTCGGGCCGGGCGAGGCGCAGGGTGGAAGCAAGGGCGTCGTTCACGGCCAAATCCGCTTCGGTCACGGGGCCTGCGTCGTTCGGTTTGTCCCATCGTGCCGCCGATGGGCCGACAAAGCTGGTTGCAACGCGCCCTGCGATGCGCGCCGCGTCGATCAGCAATGGTAGATCAGCTGCCGGCAAGGGTCATGCCCGGGATCAGAAGGGACGGCACCACGCGGCTCAGGTGCACGCGTGCATCGTTTGCAGGTACAATCTGGCGCAGCATATCGATCAGGTTGCCCGCAATGGTGCATTCGTTGACCGGATAGGCGATCTCTCCATTCTCGACCCACATCCCGGAGGCGCCCCGGGAGTAATCGCCGGTGTTCGGGTTGATGGTTGAACCGATCATTGATGTGACAAGAAGCCCGGTGCCCATGTCCTGGATCAGGTCATCGCGGGTGGCGGCGCCTGCATCCAGCGTGACATTCCAGTTCGATGGGCTGGGCGGGGCAGACGTGCCGCGTGCCGCATTGCCCGTCGGCGCCATCTCAAGCTTGCGCGCGGTCGAAAGATCGAGGGTCCAGCCTGTCAGTACGCCGTTTTCCACGATGGTCCGTCGATGTGTCGGCAACCCTTCTGCATCGAAGGGACGTGTGCCCGAGGTGCGGGGGCGGTGCGGGTCTTCGACCAGGTTCATGCCGTCGGGCAAAACCGCCTGCTCTAACTTGTCGCGCAGCCAAGACGACCCGCGCGCAATGTTCGACCCATTCGCAGCAGCCAACAAGTGGCCGATCAACGATGATGAAATCCGTTCGTCAAACAGGACAGGATATGTGCCGGTTGGCGGTTTGCGTGCTCCGATGCGTTCAACCGTGCGCATGCTCGCTTCGGTGCCGATATCTTCGGCGCTGCGCAGGTCTGATTGAAAGATACGACTGTCGCCGCTGTAATCCCGCTCCATATCGGTGCCGCTGCCCGCGATGGAAACACAGCTTAGCGCCCGGTCGGTGCGGCGATAGCCACCGGAAAACCCGTTGCTGGTCGCAAGCCAGATGTTGCGCGCGCCGTACGCGGCAGAGGCTTGCTCAACCTGGCTGATACCCTTGATCTTGCCTGCTGCCGCTTCGGCCGCAAGCGCATCGGATTGAAGGTCTTCGGCCGCTGGCTCCGGGGAGGTGTCATTCAATTGAAGTGAGTCGATATCCCAATCGGTTACCAGCTGGTCCGGCTCTGCGA
Organism: uncultured Tateyamaria sp.; assembly: GCF_947504105.1. Classification (GTDB taxonomy): domain Bacteria; phylum Pseudomonadota; class Alphaproteobacteria; order Rhodobacterales; family Rhodobacteraceae; genus Tateyamaria. The sequence goes on along the minus strand of NZ_CANNGP010000034.1, from coordinate 19,191 downwards.
GCCCGGCGAAGGGATCGTCGGGGGCTTCGCTCGCCATGGCGACAGCACGCATTGCCATCTCCTCTATCGTGCGATCACTGGTATCAGATGCCGAGACGTTGGCTTGTTTCTGCCCGACAAAGACGCGCAGGCCGATATCGATCGATTCTGACCGCTCGGCCTGTTCCAGTGCCCCGCTGCGCACATCGACGGATAGGGATGTGCCCTGAATTGCGATGGTATCCGCGGCATCTGCACCGGCGGATTTAGCCACATCCAACAGGCGTTGGCTTAGGGTCGATAGGTCGGATGGGGTCATGTATCTGCTCCGCGATCTTGGGCCTGAGGTAGCGGTGCAGGGGGTAAGGTGCAAGGGCGGCGACAGGCGCAGCCCCGCATATATATTTTAGCGGATGCGTTGACCGTTGGCCAGCACGTGACCTTCATCGTTGACTTCGATTTTCGAATTGAGGGTGTCTTCGCCCTCACCCGGTACAGCGAACAAGCCCATCATCATGCGGGCACCCATGGCCTGATCTTCAGGCAGCAGGCCCATGCCTACCAGTTTGTCGAGCAGACCATTTCCGCCCACAAGTGTCAGGTCCACCGCACCTTCCGGGCGGGGCATCCCGTCAAACGTGACCAGATCGCTGTTGTCGAACACGAAATCACCTGCACCTGTCAGGCGTGTGCCAACGACATCCAGCTCCAGCTTGTTGATCGTCAGTGCGTTCAATTCACCTGGGGCCGTGTCGGGTTCGTCCAGCACAGCGGCCTGCGTGGGATCGAGAAAGTCAAACAGCACCTTTGCCTTGCCGCTCAGATCCACGAGCAGTGTGGCCGGGTCCCGTGGCAGTTGCGATGTCGGGTCAAACAGGCTCCAGATCGCGTCGGACATGGAAAAATCACTGAGCGTGACGGCCATGCCGAAATCTTGCTCTTCGTTCGACTTCTGCAGGGGCAACAAGAAGCGCGTGCCGATCTCTGCTGCGGAAAAGGATAGAGGCAGCGGCAATTCGGTAAGCAGCACATTCATGTCCACGCCGCTTTGCGCCACATCGTAAAGCAAGCCGTCCGGTCCAATGGAAATGTCGAACTTTGCACCGGTGGATGTTGCGTTGGCTGTTCCGTTGCCGTCCGTTTCGCTGCTGAACGACATGTCATAGCTGCCGCCAGTGGTGGTAAAGGACGCATCCGCCTGAAACCCGTCGTTCAGCATCGCGTTCACGTCCTGCACATCCGTATCGATGGGTAAATCGCCGGTACCGTCCAGTTTCAGACCGCTCATCGTTCCTATGATTTGGAACATGTCGTCGCTTTCCGGGTCTTTGAACGCAAAATCGTAGTCGACAGATTCGACTTCCATGTTCTGCGACATTGTCCGCAAATCACCAACGGTCGTTTGAACGACCTGTGTCAGGTTGGTCATGGTCATGTCGAGTTTTGCAATCTCGGGGCCAACGGACACGCCGTCGATTGTTAGGCTTTGCAGCGCTATACGTGCGGCGTCGGCGGCGTAGGTATATGTCAGGTCGCCCGGATCGCCGGAAGCCACCATGTTGGGTGCAGTTTGGTTAAAGTCGATAGCGAGGGTTACATCCTCGCCTGTTTCCGGCTGGAACGACATGTTCATGGTGGAGTTCGCTGGCAGCTCGATTGCCACGCTACCGTCGCCCTGTTCCACGAAGTTGATGGATTCAAGCACTACTTTGAAATCGCTTGCGCCGGTGTCATCAGCAAACTCGACATTCAACATCATATCCGACACGGATACGGATCCCGACCCAATGGTCTCGGATCCGGTTACAGTATAGCCAGCGCTGGACATATATGATTGCCAGTCCGCCCATACCTCTTCGGCAGTCAGGTCTGCCAAAGCGGCGGTAGCGGGTAGGCACAGTGCAACGGCAGTGCCCGAAAAAAAGTGTGAAATACGAGACATGTCAGAATCCTTAAACAGCTTTGGCCATATCGTCCGGGACAGTGCACGGAGCGTCAAGACCGCAGGGTGGACCTAAGCCGCTGATGTCCGTACCACAAGGCCGGGACAGCGATGCGGAGGACAGAATGCACGACATGAGCGGAAAGACGGCGTTGATCACCGGCGCCAGCAGGGGAATTGGTGCAGACACGGCACGCGTGTTTGCGCAGGCCGGCGCGAATGTGGCCCTGGTGGCGCGCAGCTCTGATGCGGTTGAGTCCCTAGCTGCCGAAATTGGCCCGAAAGCGATCGCGCTGCCCTGCGATGTCAGTAGTTTTTCTGCAATCGAAGGCGTTGTGCGCAAGGCGGTGGACCATTTCGGCGGCCTCGATGTGCTGATTGGAAATGCTGGTGTGATTGAACCTATCTCTCATCTGTCCGATGCAGACCCCGATGCGTGGGGCCATGTGATCGACATCAACCTCAAGGGTGTCTTCTATGGTATGCGCGCGGCGTTACCTCTCATGTTGCAAGCGGGTGGTGGCACGATCCTGACGATCAGCTCCGGTGCTGCGCACGGCCCTGTCGAAGCGTGGTCACACTACTGTGCGTCCAAGGCCGGTGCCGCTATGCTGACCCGTTGCGTGGACAAGGAAAACGGCAGTTTGGGAATCCGCGCCATGGGGCTATCGCCGGGCACTGTTGCCACCCAGATGCAGCGCGAGATCAAGGCCAGCGGCATCAACCCGGTCAGCCAGCTGGACTGGTCCGATCATATCCCTGCGGATTGGCCGGCCAAGGCGCTGCTCTGGATGTGTTCCCCGGACGCCGACGATTGGATTGGCCAAGAGATTTCCCTCAGAGATCCCGACATTCGAACACGGGTGGGTCTGACATGATTGAGATTGATCGCTCTACCCCGATCTGGACCATCACGATCAACCGCCCTGAAAAAGCGGGTGCGCTGACCGAGCAGATGTTGATTGACCTGCGCGATGCGGCACGTGATGCAGGGCAGGCCGCCGCGGTTATCCTGACAGGCACAGGCAAGGTATTCAGCGCAGGTGCGGATCTGGATGCGGCGCGCGCGGGTCTGGCAACCTCTCCCTTGTGGGAGGAACTGTCGGGGGCCATCGCTGACTTGCCCGGCCTGACCATTGCGGCCCTGAACGGAACGGTGGCGGGGGGTGCTACCGGGATGGTGCTTGCCTGCGATCTGCGCATTGCCGTGCCATCGGCCAAGTTCTTTTATCCGGTCATGAAGCTGGGATACTTGCCACAACCCAGTGATCCGGTCCGCATGGCGGCACTGATCGGTACCGCACGGACCAAGATGATCTTCCTTGGTGGTCAAAAGTTGCCTGCCGCAACAGCTTATGAATTTGGCTTGGTCGATGAACTGGTCGAGAACGGGGCCGTGTTGGATCGGGCTCAGCAGTTATGTATCGATATTGCGGCGGCAAAGAGTGAAACGGCGCGCGCAATAAAGGCCATGTGTAGATAGTTCAGACACAACAGTTGTCAACTTTACGTTACACGTTGTAGGCTTTCTATTAATGGCCCGCGACTCACGCATAGACTACGCACGGCGCGACCCCAAACCCGCTCAGGGTTCGCGGGAACTGACGACTTATGAGCGTGTAGAATTACTGGTTTCAGGCATATTGCGTGACGTTAGCATTCGGCTGGAGGAAAAGCGCACAGTCGATACTTCCCCACGCAAACGCTAACGTTTGCGACGGGTTCCCGGAACCTTTGATGCAAAGCCCGGTGGACGTTTTGCCACCCACCCCAAAAACTTGGCCAGCCGCGGGTGCGCGCGCAGTGCCTCGGGCGTGTTGTAGTCGCGGGCGAGTTCCGCCTCTGTCAGCGCTGCATGGATCTCGCGATGGCAAATGTGATGCAGCAACACCGTTGAGCCGCCTTTGCCGCCCTTTAGCTTCGGGATCAGGTGATGCAGGCTTTGCGGCACGTCTGGTGGGATAGGACGGCCACAGAGCGGACAAATTGGGGCGTTGGTCGGGTCGGACAGTGGTATGCTCTCTTGCGCAGATGGCGTTGCCCGTGACAATTGACGCGTTGTTTGAATGAGGCAAGAGGTGCGCTGTGGAGTTTGATCTCGAAAGCCAGCCCGAGATTGTGCAGACCATTGCGGGCTACGCCCTGCAAGGGTGGGAGCTGGCGTTGTCCTGGCTGCTCAGCCCTGCGGCATGGTCACAGTTTGCTCTGCTGATCGTCGCTTATTTGGGTGCCGTGGTGATTACGCGCCGCTTGCAACCGACATTGGCCCGCGTGCTTGACCCGGGCGATAGTGACGGCATCCTTGCCAAAGCGCGCCGTTTCGTGACGCAATTCCTGCCGCTTCTGCTTCCTCTTCTGGCCTATGTTCTGACCGGGATCGGCGAAAGCGTGGTCCGATCGATCTTTGACAGTGGCGCGGTCATCGCCTTTGGCAAACGGGTGTTCCTGTTTCTGGCCGTGCGTGCGCTGGTGCGGGACATTATCAGCGATCCGTTCCTGAAACTTCTGGGGCGGTACGTTCTTATCCCGATTGCAGCACTCTATACTCTGGGGCTGCTTGAATTGGCTGCGACCCGCCTCGAAGAGACGGTTGTGCCGCTTGGCAACCTGTCATTCAACTTGCTCTGGCTCTTGCAGTTCTTGGCCGTGGGTGGCGTGATATTCTGGCTTGGGCAGTGGTCTAACAGCCAGTCCAGCACCTTCATCCAGAAACAGGAAGAGATGCGTCCATCGCTCCGGCAACTGGTGGCGAAATCGGTCGAATTCCTGATCTTTGGTGTCGCGTTCCTCGTGCTTATGAACATCATGGGTATCAACCTGTCTGCCCTCGCCGTGCTGGGCGGTGCCATCGGCGTCGGTCTCGGCTTTGGTTTGCAAAAGATTGCATCCAACTTCATCTCGGGCGTCATCCTGCTTGTCGAAGGGCAGGCGACCGTTGGTGACTATGTTGAACTGGATGGAGGCGAGGCAGGCACCATCGTCAAGATGACCGCCCGCGCTGCAATCCTTGAAACTTATGATGGCCGCTGGATCGTCGTCCCGAATGAGGACTTCATCACCACCCGGGTCGTCAACTATTCTGACAGCGGATCGGCGAACCGGTACGAGGCACCGTTTTCGGTCAGCTACAATACTGATATCAACATGGTCCCTGACATCATCAATGCAGCGGTGTCTAAGCTGCCTTTTGTCCTGCACAAACCGGAAGGGCCGGATTGCGAGCTTGTGGGCTTTGGCGACAGCGGTATCGACTTTGCCGTCGAATACTGGGTCAACGGAATCGATGACGGGCGGAACAAGTACAAAAGCCATGTGCTTTTTGCGATCTGGAATGCCCTCAAGGACAATGGCATCGAAATCCCATATCCGCATCGCGTGGTCGAGATGAAGGGTGAGCTACGGGCCACTTCGGAGTGACCCGCGTTGCCGTAATCGGTGGTGGGCCAGCGGGGTTGGCCGCTGCGGAAGTGATGGCCGAGGCGGGGTTTCCAGTCACGGTATACGAGGCCAAGCCAAGTGTTGCGCGCAAGTTCCTCATGGCCGGGAAGTCAGGATTGAACCTGACCAAAGCCGAAGATCTGAGCACCATGTTGCCGCACTATACGGAAGCAACGGATTGGCTGACCCCAGCGCTGCAGGCGTCGGACAGCGCCGCTGTTGTCCGCTGGGCCGAAGGCTTGGGACAAGAGATGTTCACAGGATCGACCGGTCGCGTGTTTCCCAAGGCGATGAAGGCATCGCCGCTTTTGCGGGCATGGTTGCAACGGCTGGACGGTCTGGGGGTGAACATCTTGCCCCGACATCGGTGGATCGGTTGGAACGATAAGCAGCCGATGGTTAAAGGGTCGGATGGCGCGGTGTCATCCGTTGAAGTCGACGCCGTCATATTGGCCTGCGGTGGGGCCAGTTGGGCAAGGCTTGGTTCCGATGGTGCTTGGGCGGATTGGATCGGTGTCGACACGCGCCCCTTCGCAGCAGCGAATGCAGCAATTGCGGTTGGGTGGTCCGATCATATGGCCAAACATATCGGCCAACCGGTCAAGGGCGTCGCGTGGCGTTCAGGTCCGTATCGTTCGCGGGGGGAAGCGGTGATGTCACATCGCGGTCTCGAAGGCGGGGGTATCTATTCCGTCTCGCGCGGGGTGCGCGAAGGCGCTGATCTGTATGTGGACCTGCTGCCTGATTTGAGTGTGGATGATGTGGTGGCTCGGCTGAACCGCCCCCGCGGCAAGGCGAGCTTTGCCAATCATCTGCGAAAGGCGCTGCGCCTGTCGCCTTTGAAAATCGCACTGGCGCAGGAATGGGGGCGGCCTTGGCCGGTTGAGACCCTGAAGATCGCCAGGCGGCTGAAGAAGCTGCGGATTGCACACACTGGACTGCGCCCGATGGACGAAGCCATCTCAACTGCCGGAGGTGTGCCCGCCTCTGCGCTGGACGGCGCGCTCATGCTGCGGGCACGGCCGGGAGTGTTTTGTGCCGGGGAAATGCTGGATTGGGAAGCGCCGACAGGGGGCTATCTTCTGACCGCGTGCCTCGCCACTGGGCGCTGGGCCGGACAGGGTGCTGTGCGGTATCTGAAGCGTTAGCGACCTGCCGCTGCACGAAACGCTGGCCTGGCACGTAGGCGTTTAGAATACGCCTTGATGCTGTCGGGAAGCGCCGGAAATTCGGCACCAAACGCCCAGCCAAAGCAATGTACAGCCAACAGATCAGGCAGCGAAATGTGATCGCCCGTGATGAAATCACCGGATTGTTCCAGCATGCCAGCGAAAGTGTCCACATTTCGGGCAAACTCCTTGTGCAGCGTCGATGAGATATCGGAGAGCCTCAGCTTCTCTGGCAGAACAAAGGTATGCTTGCTGTGCGTCCAAAGCAGTGCGTCCAACTCGTCAATCAGCCATAGGGTGATGGCGTCCTGCCGGGCGCGGGCTGCTGTACCGGCGGGGGCCGTCAGCCCACCGTGTTTGTCGGCAAGGTATGTCATGATGGCGACGCTGTCGGTCAGCACGTCATCTCCATCTACCAGCGCCGGTATCTTGCCCAGCGGGTTGTGCGCCGTTGCCTCTTCCGACCGTGGGAATGCCTCAACCAGATCATAAGGCTGCCCCAACTCTTCAAGCATCCAGAGTACGCGAAAGGCGCGGCTTTTGACGGTTCCAATGACGCGATACATGCATTCTCCAATCCTGATTGGATGCAAGATCGCAGGCCCCGTCCGAGGCCGCAAGGTTACTGTCAAATTCTGGCAGTTGGGGCGGATATATCTGCTTCAAACAAGCCAGAGGAGGTCAGTCATGTCACGATCAGGATCCTGTATTTGTGGGGCAGTGAAGTTCACCATAACCGAACCCGTGACTGAAACCGGCGCGTGTCATTGCAGCATGTGTCGTAAATGGTCAGGCGGCGTGTTTATGGGCATTCAGGTGCCCAAGGGCGGAATGCAGATCGAGGGAGAGGATAATTTGACCGTTTACACCTCGTCCGAATGGGCAGAGCGGGCGTTCTGCAAAACCTGTGGATCGTCGGTGTTCTACAGGGTGACGGCGCCCGGTCCGCTGAACGGCGAGATGCATGTCGGCATGGGGACTTTGACCGACCCGTCAGGTATTCCACTGACTGGTGAATTGTATATTGACCTGAAACCGGATGGCTACGCTTTTGCCGGTGAAGGGCGGCACCAGATGACCGACGCTCAGGTCACCGCCATGTTCTCGGCCCCACCCCAAGAGCACCTGTGATCCAAAGGCCGCTTATGCGACGCCTTTATTGAGGAGGCTCTGCCCCAGTGCCCCTAAAGATTTTCCTGGAACCTGAGGAGGACGCCTGCTTGGTCTATCGACGCGCAAGCATGGCAAGCCGGATGAAGCAACGTTCGACCAACGCCAGGGCTGGCGCATTCTGACCGGCTGAGCGCAGCTGCAAGTCAGTGTCCGTCAGTTCCGTCAGGGCCATTTCCAGCTTGGGCGCTCCCCAGTTTCGCGCCTGTGCCAGCATCTTGTCACGGTTAGGCCCCCAGATTTGAGGGCGACCGGAGGTATCGCATGCCGCGCGGTGCAGCGACCGAAAATGGCGCATGGCACCAATGCACAAGCTGACCGCGTTTACCCCTTGCGCCTGCAACCGCTGCATCACCGGGCCGATGGCCGCTGCGTTTCCGTCACCCACAACCAGCAGAACGTCGTCGACATCCGCTTCGATTGAGGCTGGCGCGCAAGCGGCAATGTCGTCTGCGCTTAGCGGGTCCGGATCGTTCAGCTTGTACAGCCCGACCTTTTCCAGTGTTTGTCGAAAATCCCCCGGCTCCAGTTGGCGTGCGAGGTCCATCAGCAGGTGCATCGCCTCTTGCGGCGGGTTGGTGATGCCTGCCGCGGTCAGGTCGCGCTCGATTTCGTCCCGTGTGGGCGGATTGTCATAGATGCCAGCAGCATGGGCGGATGGGTGTGCCTCGAATGCCTTGCGCAGTTTCGATGTGGGTTTCAGCGCGCCCGCGGTGACCACGATCTGTGCATCCCCGGGCGCCCAGTCCGACAGGGCCTCCGTGATGATGGGTCCGACGGTTTCATTTGCATCCTCGACCAAGGCAACGCGGAGGCCGGGGAAAAACCCGATGGCCTTGACCGCGTCCAGCAACAGAGCGGGCTCTTTGCGCAAATCACCCGCTGCAATCCGGGTCAGGCGCATCTCTTCCTCACCCTGTGGCCCGATCAGCGCCGCAACAACCTGTTGGCGCTTCAACGCGATGCGCATGCCGTCGGCACCGTATATCAACAGGCCCGCTGCATCCGGGTCCGGTTTGGAAAAATACGCGGTCGCCTGGCCCGTGTTCAGTTTCACAGGTCAGAGGCCTGCAACTGCAGAACAATTTCGTCTGCAAGGATGGTCATAAGCCGTTCGACCGCATCACGTTTGGCCGTAAGGGTCGCAACAGTTGTGCCGGTTGCCGAATAACCCACGAAGTTATCCACAGTGTCAGATTGCAGAACGGCACCTGTCGCAGTGTCCGAAAGCGTATACGTGGCATCGCCAATCACGTGGAACCTGCGGATGTCTCCATCCGGGTCGATGGCGCGCGCTTCTTCCCGCACCGCCAACTCGATGCCAAGCCGGTAGGCGGGGTCACCCGCGCGCCCCAGCCGCTCTTCCAACTGCCGCACCAGAAGGAAGCCTTCGCGGTCGATGGGCGTGTCGACCAGCACACGGTTTTGCAGCTTTGTGCCCGTGCCCCCCGGGCCATAGACGGGTTCGAACCCGCAGGCGGTCAGGAGAAAGGTCAGGGCAAGGGCTGCAATGATGCGCATTTTGGTCAGACCACCACGTTGACGATACGGCCCGGCACGACGATCACCTTCTTGGGGGTGCCGCCGTCCAGTGCCTTTTGCACAGCTTCGGTTGCCAGCGCTTGTTTTTCAAGCTCGGCCTTGTCCATGTCGGCAGGTATGGTGATTTCACCACGCCGTTTCCCGTTGACCTGAATGGGCAAGGTGACGGTGTCAGACACCAGCATCGCCTCGTTTGCCTTCGGCCAGGGAGCGTTGATAACAAGCCCGTCGCCGCCCTGATGTGCCCATATGTCCTCGGCCAAATGCGGGGTCATGGGGGCCATGAGCTGGGCAAGCGTCATGACGGCCTCGCGTTGGGCGGCATAGCTGGCCTTGGACTTTTGCAAGGTTGCGGTGAAGCCATAGAGCTTGGCGATGGCCGCGTTGAAGCCAAAGGATTCGACGCCCAAAGTCACATCATGGATCGTCTTGTGCATGACGCGCAGCAGGTCATCGTCGCCCGTGCCCGCAGCTTCTTTGTCCATCTGTCCGATGCGGTCGCAAATGTTCCAAACGCGAGACAGATGCTTGAATGCTGCTTCGGCCCCGCTTGCGGTCCATTCCACATCGCGCTCAGGCGGCGAGTCGCTCAGCACGAACCAGCGTGCCGTGTCTGCCCCGTAGCTGGCAATAATGCCAAGCGGATCGACCACGTTCTTTTTCGACTTCGACATCTTGGCCGACGGGACAACTTGGACCATGGCGCCAGTGGCACCAAGGCGGGCCCCGGATTCGGTCCACTCGATATCCTCGGGCAGGTGATAGACAGGCCGATCGTTCTCGTCCCGGGTCACATAGATCTCGTGCGTCACCATCCCTTGCGTGAACAGCGCGTTAAAAGGTTCTTCACAGCCCTGTGGCAAATGCCCGGTAATGCGCATGGCCCGCGCAAAAAAGCGGGAATAAAGCAGGTGCAAGATCGCGTGCTCGATGCCGCCAATGTACTGGTCCACATTCATCCAATAGGCTGCGTCCTCCAGATCGGTGGGCGTGGTCGCGCGCGGCGCTGTAAAGCGAGCGAAGTACCACGACGAGTCAACGAACGTGTCCATCGTGTCCGTTTCGCGCTGTGCCGGCTTGCCGCATGATGGGCAAGGAACATTCCGCCATGTCGGATGACGATCAAGTGGGTTGCCCGGAATGTCAAAGCTGACATCGTCGGGCAATTCGACCGGCAGGTTTTCTTTCTTCTCTGGCACCACGCCGCAATCGTCACAATGGACAACCGGGATCGGGCAACCCCAATAGCGTTGGCGGGACAAGCCCCAGTCGCGCAGACGGTATTGTGTCTGACCCTTCCCAAGACCGTTGGCTTCGAAATAATCGATCGTGGCGTCGATGGCTTCCTGACTTGTGACTTCACCGATGCCTGCAAAGTGGTCGATGAAGTCGACTTTTTCCGTTTTGGTCGGAACAAGCGCTTCGTTCTCTACCTCGGTGGTGTCACCGGGCATGTAAAAAGCATTCTGAACGTTCAGATCGTATTTGCGCGCAAAGTCGAGATCGCGCTGATCGTGCGCAGGGCAGCCAAATACGGCGCCGGTGCCATAGTCCATCAGGACAAAGTTGCCGATCCAGACTGGCAGCTCGACGTCAGGATAGACCGGGTGCTTGACCCGGATACCTGTATCGATGCCCTTCTTCTCCGCCTTTTCCATGGCCGCTTCAGTGGTGTCCATCTTACGGCATTCATCGATGAACGCGGCAAGCTCCGGGTTGTCCGCCTCAAGCGCCTTGGCGACCGGGTGGTCGGGCGATACGGCAATAAACGACGCGCCACGCATCGTATCGGGACGTGTGGAATAGCAAAGGATGACGCCATTCCCATCCGTACGGTCAAAGGGAATGTCGATGCCGCGGCTCTCACCGATCCAGTTTTCCTGCATCAGCCGCACCTTGGCGGGCCAGTTGTCGAGCTGGCCAAGCGCGTCTTTCAGCTCTCCGGCCATATCGGAGATCTTGAAAAACCACTGTGTCAGCTCACGCCGTTCCACCTCGGCCCCCGAGCGCCAACCCTTGCCGTCGATCACCTGTTCGTTGGCCAGTACGGTCATGTCTACTGGGTCCCAGTTTACCTGGGCGTTCTTGCGGTAGACAAGACCGGCTTCGAGCATGTCGAGGAACAACGCCTGCTGCTGGCCATAGTATTCCGGGTCGCAGGTTGCGAATTCGCGAGACCAGTCAATGGACAGGCCCAGCGGTTTCATCTGCCCGCGCATGTCGGCGATGTTGTCATAGGTCCACGTCTTCGGGTGGCCGCCAATGGCCATGGCAGCGTTTTCGGCTGGCATACCAAACGCGTCCCAGCCCATTGGGTGCAGCACGTTATGACCTGTCGACATCTTGTAGCGGGCAATCACGTCACCCATTGTGTAGTTGCGCACGTGACCCATGTGGATGCGGCCCGAGGGGTAGGGGAACATCTCGAGCACGTAGTACTTCGGCTTGTCGGCACTGCGGGTTGCGGTGAACACGCCGGCTTTTTTCCAGGCGGCCTGCCAGCGGGCTTCGATCTCGGATGGGGTATAGGTGGCCATGGGTTCTGGTCCTGAATGTAAAAACGCCGGGCATGAAGCCCGGCGCATCTGATAATAGGGAATGGGGTGCGCCGAAAGGGCCTAAAGGCGGTTATCAGCCACCCGTAGTTGGCGAGCCCGTGTCAGGATCGCATCTTCGATCGCCCGCACGGTCGCTGTGCTGGCCGGGCCATTGCGCGTTTGCAAGGCGACGTTGAGCGAACGGGCATCCAGCGCCGGATCCCCGATCAGAACGGTTGCGCGATAGGCGCGTCCGCCGCCGGGAGGGGTGCCGAACCCAGTAACGATTACCCCAGTGAACGGATCAACGGATTGAATTGGAAGGAAATCCAAGACCTGAAGGCTGGCTGACCAAATGTACTTGTTGACGCGAACAATGGATTCCTGGTTGCGCCGCGCACGCAAAGCCTCACCAAGAGTTGTTCCTGACCGGATATCGCGCTCGCGCGCGCTGTCGCCGTCGCCGACGATGCGTTCAGAGTCAGGATCGGTCAAGCCAATGCGCCCGCCGCACCCGGCCAGCAACACCGCCAAGGAAAGAACGGCCAACCGGCCCAACACGCGCGTTTTAAGCATCGGAATTCCCAACCCATATTCGTTGACGCCCGTGATAGCCAAGTTGACCTGCGCTCGCAAGACAGGGTCACATACCAGGCAGACGTGATAGAAAAGTGACCTTTGTGGGATGGCGGTACTGTGGCAAAGCTGCACCAACCATGTCCGAATTGCGGCCCTGACCTGATGCGTCGCTTGAGATGACCCGGCAAATGGTTGAGACAGCATCCATCCCCTCACCGGATTCCCCGGTTAGGGCGTGTGACTGAAAACCGAGGGAAAACTCATGAAAAAAGTTCTCTTCGCTACAACTGCACTGGTTGCCACGACTGGCATGGCCGCTGCAGAAGTTAGCTTTGGCGGCTTTGGCCGTTTCGGCCTCGTTTATGACGAAGGCAACGATGCTACTGCAGGCAATGACGACGTTCGCATCGAACAGCGTTTCCGTCTGACTGCGACCGGCACAACAACTTCCGACAATGGTCTGGAATTTGAAGGCCGTATCCGCTTCCAAACAGATGACAATGCGAATGGCTCGTCCAACGTTGCTAACAACTCCGCAGCAGGTTTTGCCGTTTCGACCGGCGGCTTCCGCCTGGACGTTGGCCACGTGTCCGACGTGCTCGACTCGGGTGATGTCGTTGACTACTACGGTTACGGTGTTGGTTTGACATCGTCGATCGAACAGTCGTCAGGGTTTGGCCTGCCTGCTTCGGGCTTCGGCACAGGATCGGACGATATCGCGCCTACTGTGAAACTGCGCTACACTGTTGGTGATTTCACAGTGTCTGCTTCGATCACTGATGATGCGCGTGTTGGTGGTGTTCCTGCAGACGCAGCAGATAACGGTACCCTTGATGCACAACTGGTTGCAGCTGGTGCCGCTCAAGGCGACGACATCGAGCGTGAAGAGTATCAGATTGGCTTCGGCTACAACTTCGGCAACTACTCGGTTGGTGTTGCATTCGGTAACGAAGACGCAGACGCTTTCACCACCGAAACCGATACATCGACTGCTTCGATTGACAACGACTTCTACGCGTTGTCGTTCGGCGGCGAAATCGGCGCACTGGCCTTCTCGATCCTGATCGCTGACTACGATGCCAATGACGACACGTCGTATGGCTTCTCGGTCAAGTACGATGTTGGCGCAGCAACCGAAATCCGTTTCGCATTTGCTGACACCGGCGTTGATGACGAAGACGAAGTGTACGGCATCGGCTTCCAGCACTCGCTGGGCGGTGGTGTATCGCTGCGCGGTGGTGTTGGCCAACTGCAAGACGGCGACACCTTCGCCGACCTGGGTGTGGTCTTCAACTTCTGATAGTTGACGACATCCAAAAGATTTGGGGCGGGCCGTTGGCCTGCCCCTTTTCATTTCTGGCCCCTTTGCAATTGCGTCCGCACCATGCTTTCTGCGTGATATCCCGACGCAACAGGTGCACCCATGTCCCTTTCCGAAATTAACTCCAGGATCGAAGCCGCCTGTGCGAAGGCCGGGCGGGCAGCCAATACGGTCAATCTGATCGCAGTCAGCAAAGTGCAGCCGCTGGACCGGGTTCAAGCGGTACTGGATGAAGGACACCGCCTTTTTGGCGAGAACCGTGTGCAGGAGGCGGCAGGCAAATGGCCCGATTTCCGCGACCAATATGGCGAAATCAACGTGCATCTGATTGGCCCCCTCCAAAGCAACAAGGCACGACAGGCGATGGAGCTGTTCCAGGCCATCCATTCGGTCGACCGCCCCAAACTGGCCAAAACCATTGCGCGGCTTGCGCAAGAGATGGGCAAATGCCCGGAACTTTTTCTTCAGGTCAACACGGGCGAAGAGGCGCAGAAAGCAGGCGTGTTGCCCGCAGATGCGGATGCCTTCATTGCCGAATGCCGTGCGCTTGCACTGCCGGTACGTGGTTTGATGTGCATCCCGCCGGTGGATGAAGAGCCATCGCTCCACTTCTCCCTTTTGGCCAAAATTGCTGCGCGCAACGATTTGACGGGCCTGTCCATGGGGATGAGCAGCGACTTCGAAAGCGCAATCGCACTGGGCGCAACCCATGTGCGCGTTGGCTCTGCGATTTTCGGTGCACGCACCGCTTCTGCGTAGGGCCGGGATACATTCCGATCCCGTTGCGGGCCAACCAAGCGCTTCGCGGTCAGATAACGATCAGCCGTGTCTCGTAACGGATACACCGCGCAATCCATCCCAGATGATCGGGTCTCAGCGCGATACATCCCTCCGTTGGAAAACCGGGCCTTCGCCAGCGATGGATAAAGATCGCAGATCCATGTTCTGGCACGGCATAGGGCCAGTTCCAATCGGTCAGAATGACCAGGTCATAAAGCGGATCGGCGCGGCGCAGTACTTCATGACTTGGCGCATAGGGCGCGCGCACCATGTGATTGTAATCGTCGTCGTCAGTATCGTCAGACCACAGGTTACCGGGGTGTATTGGCACAGCCCAATCTGTAGGGGCCGCCATGCGATCCGGACGATACAACATACCCACAATCCTGTGACAGCCGCGGGGTGTGGCTCCGTCGCCCTCACGCTTCGTGTCGCTGATGCCGCCCTTGCCAATCGTGCAGGGAAACCACCGCCCGGCAAACCGCAAACCGCGTGGCGTGACCACCATGTCCCGCGGTGTCACAGTAGGTGTCCCGATTTCGCAGCCTTGGTCGCCAGGTAGTCACGGTTGAACTGGTTCTCACCCACCTTCAACGGCACACGCTCGGCCACGGTGACGCCGCTGGCTTCCATCATCGCCACCTTCGCAGGGTTGTTCGTCAGCAAACGCACGGCACTGAAGCCCAAGGACTTCAGAATATCCGATCCCAAACGAAAGTCCCGCTCGTCATCCTCGAACCCAAGGCGGTGGTTCGCGTCAACCGTGTCAAATCCCTGATCCTGCAATGCATAGGCGCGCATCTTGTTGGCAAGGCCAATCCCGCGCCCTTCCTGGTTCATGTACAGCAGAACACCCGCACCCTCGGCCCCCATCTGTGCCAAAGCGCCACGCAACTGTGGTCCGCAATCGCATTTCAAACTGCCCATCACGTCGCCCGTGAAACAGGCCGAATGCAAGCGGGCCAGAACGGGCCTGCCACGATCAGGGCGGCCAATCTCGAACGCATAGTGCTCTTCCCCGCCATCCTCGGGGCGGAAGACATGCAACCGCCCGGCCTCGGATGCCTCGACCGGCAATCGGGCCTGAACGACAGGATGCAGCAGGCTTGAGCCGCCCAACAATGGCGCTGCCAAAGCAAGTGGAACAGCCGTCAGCCCATGTGTGGCGGCAAACGCCAAGCCCTCGGTGATCCGAACACAGAGCGCAGCGGGCAATAGCCGCGCCGACTTACACAGCTGTAGTGCTGCACGATGCGGGGCCGCATCCCCGTCGCGGACAGAACGTAAGGGCCCCTTCATCGGTGTCGCTAAATCATCCGCGGGATCGGCCAGAGACTTCAACCACCCCAGCGCGGCGGCATCGGGCACCGCAATTCGGGCCACATCACCATCGTAAACGCGCGCCTTCAACGTATCCGCCCGCCAGCCTGTCAGCGCCAGCTCTGGTGCCGCGCCAAGGGCGCGCATCCCGACCAAACGTGCCTCTGTCAAAGTCTCGACGGCTACAGCCAGCACATGGGCGTCGCCCAGCACCACAATCGGCACGCCCATCCGCAGATCGGCCCGTGCCCGTGCCAGCGTTTCCGTGATGTCCGGGCCCAGTCCCATGTAACAAATCCCTCTCGTCGCCCCACCCGACATAAGCAAATCGCACAAGAATTGAAACATTTGCCCGCTCACCGACACATGGGCGTGAAACAAAACGCCCATAACTTGCTGAAATGACAACGGCAGCGCATCTATCATTTAACATCAAGGGAGAAGAGGCCCATGGCGCAATTGAAGAAAATCCTGCTGGTCGACGATGACGAAGACCTGCGCGAGGCGCTCAGCGAACAGCTGATCATGACCGAAGATTTCGACGTGTTCGAGGCTGGCAACGGTCAGGACGCGCTGGTTAAGGCCAAGGAAGCGATCTACGACCTCGTAATCCTTGACGTGGGTCTGCCCGATACGGACGGCCGCGAACTGTGCCGTGTGATGCGCAAGCAGGGGGTCAAGTCGCCTATCCTGATGCTGACGGGTCACGACACCGACGCCGACACGATCCTTGGCCTTGATGCAGGCGCTAATGACTATGTCAGCAAACCTTTCAAATTCCCTGTCCTTTTGGCCCGCATCCGTGCCCAGTTGCGGCAGCATGAACAGTCCGAAGACGCCGTCTTTACCCTTGGGCCATATACGTTCAAGCCGTCCGTGAAGATGCTGATCACCGAGGATGACCGCAAAATCCGCCTGACGGAGAAAGAAACGAACATCCTCAAGTTCCTCTACCGTTCGACCGAAGGCGTGGTGGCGCGCGACGTGCTTCTGCACGAGGTTTGGGGGTACAACGCAGGCGTCACGACCCACACGCTTGAGACGCATATCTACCGTCTGCGCCAGAAAATTGAACCAGATCCGTCAAATGCCCGCCTTCTTGTGACCGAATCCGGTGGATATCGTCTGATGGCGTAAGGTTGATCTGAGTCAAAGCGCATGCTGATGCGTATGGTTTAGATGTACAAACACCCGCGCATGTCGGGGCCGCGTTGCGGCAAAACATGCACCTCCCTGTTGGACTTGCCCGGGCCTGAGTGCCCGGGTTTTTTTGTGGAGAAACGCGGCGTGCATTGCGAAAGGTTTCGAGCTTGCGACTTCTGCCAGTGATGAGAGAAAACGCTAGTTCCCGTCCATAGCACCTCTCCGTGTTCCTTTAATCATACATCGGCGCGATGGCCGAATATTGCCAATCAAATGGCGAACAAGGAGGCACCACCAATGGCTGGGATCATCTTTTACATAAATCCCATGTCACGCGGATGCATCGTGCGTTGGATGTTAGAGGAAGTGGGTCAGCCCTACGAGACGCGTGTTCTAGACTATGGGCCGCCCATGAAATTGCCGGACTATCTGAAGATTAATCCTATGGGCAAGGTTCCGACTATGCGGCATGGGTACGCCGTAGTGACCGAAGCCGCTGTCCGCTGCGCTTGCCTGGCTGCCGTCTTCCGTGAGGTAGGACTCTCGCTCCGGAACCAGGCCAGGCACCCCTGAAAACGCGGTCTACCGGTGTTGGATGTCCTTCGCTGCGGAACCAGGCGAGGTGGCAATCACCAACTCCTACTTCAGTTTTGAACTGCCCGACGACCTGCAGGCGCCAGAGCGGTCCAGTTACGGCTCGCTGGAGGCGGTCGCCGACGCGCTTGCCGCGATGCCACCGGAGGGGCGTTCAATGCCGCTGATGTATGTGTTGGTTCACAAATTCTCTGAGAAAAGATGCTCGGTGCTTTGCTTGATAGACAAGGATCTGCGAAATACGTCAAACGCCTGGCGGCGCACCCCGCAGCAGTGTGGGCGCGCAAAAATCGACGACGCGCTGATGGCGGCACCGAATTGACATAACCGGACCGCAGAGTGGAAAGGATACCAACGGTCAAACCCCTCGGTTCGACCCGCCAAAGCTGATGGGGTGGATAGCTCCTGCTCCCCTGGTGTCGCACTGCGCTATAGCGCAGTTATGTATCACTGCCAGGAAAGGAGCTACCCAATGCAAGTTGCAACAATTGGTATCGATTGGGCCACATATGTCTTTCAAGTCCATGGGATTACTGAGAATGTTACGGTTGTGTTCAATCGAGTGCTACGGCGCGCTCAATTCATACCCTTTTTCGAGAAGCTTGAACCATTTTTAGTGAGATGAAGGTGTGTTGATCCAGCCATTATTGGGAGCGAGAACTCTCGAAGCTGGGCCATGATGTGCGGTTGATCCTGACCAATTATATGAAGCCCTATGTCAAACGCGGCAAACCTGGCCACGTTGACGCTGGGGCAATATGTGAAGCTGTTACAAGACCAACGATGCGTCTCGTCACGCCAAAGTCAGAAGCCCGACAAGCGTCGCCATTTCTTCATCGGGCCCGCGATCTGATCTTCAGGCAATGGACCCATCTTAGTAATGTATTGCGCAGTTTGCTGGCGAATTTTGGTATCATCATCCCGTAGGGAACTGGAGCATCCGTCAATTGTGCCAAGGGTGTTTTGGGTAGAGGCAAGCCAAGTTTACCTTAGGTTGCGGTGGGTGTACTCAAGCAGCTTAATTACAAGCTCGTCGCCGTGCATCTTCGCTTCCGCTGGTATAAGGTGCGCATGCGGCTGCACTCGAAATTGGACAAGCGTGTAATGCTGTTGCGCGCAATCCCAGGCGTTGGACCCATGACTGCATCAGCTATCTTGGCCACCGTCGACAATGCAAAACAGGTCAAAAATGGTCGACAACTTGCCGCTTGGCTCGGGCTGACCCCAGTGAGCTTTTCAAGTGGCGGAAAGGAACGATTGGGCCGGATCATGAAGCAGGTAGACCGATACATCCGGCGTCTGCTGGTCGCCGGTATGTCGGCGCGGTTGCGACAAATGAAAGTGACCCCGCCCTAAACTACAAACGCGGGGTGGACTTCTCACCAAAACCGTCTGATGCGGCAGGTGCAAAATATGGCTGCAAAGCGCAGTACGCGGACTTTGCAAAGTTGGTCTAACGGCCCATAGCGGTCACTCGTCAACGTGCCGACTTGTTGCAGTCGCAACCCGTATTGCTTACATTCGCCGCGGCAGCAGAGCTTGGTCTGGTCGAACTCACAGTTTGCGGGTGAGGATTCCAGGGGTGGTCGCAACACTTTAGTTTTATGAGAGAGATTGAGTGTTTAGATATGAAGTACCGCGGGCGGACGTTTTATACCGACAAGCAGAAGTCGGAGA
>NZ_CANNGP010000033.1 GCF_947504105.1 uncultured Tateyamaria sp. | reverse complement strand
GTTTCTTCATTCTGGATCGTCACTTTCATCATGCGATCCACCTTAACGACCGGTCCGAAATTCCGCGACCACCTCTGCAGACACTCGACCCAGAAATCCCATAGTCAGCTTCGTCCAACAAAGCTATCGCACGCATTGACAATAAAATGGTCCAGCGCGAAGGACCCGGCCACCTTCGGCAAGCAGCCTGGCTTTCGCATGGTTAAAATCGCGCATCCTCACCGCGCGACAACCAACCTTTTGTGACCAAGCACAAATCACAAACAGCTAAACATCCCGTAACGCCACCGAAGGGCCTGTCCCCACGCGTATAGATTGCCAAATCCGCCCCTTCACCCTAGCCTTCGCCTGTCCCAACTCGAAGGTTTCCATGCTCTCTCTCCAGTTTTTCTTGACCGCCCTCGTCGTCGTCATCGCCCCAGGTACTGGCGTGATCTACACCCTCGCCTTGGGCCTTGGCCAAGGGCGCCGGGCCGCGCTGTGGGCGGCGCTGGGATGTACCTTCGGCATCGTACCACACCTCGCGGCGGCAACGTTGGGACTGGCCGCGATCCTGCACACCTCGGCCCTTCTGTTTAACATCGTGAAGTTTGCAGGTGTCGCGTATCTGCTGTGGCTGGCATGGGGCAGCTTGCGCAGCGGCGGTGCACTGAACATCGCGTCACAGCGCAGCGCCGACGCAGGCTGGCGCATCGCGCGGCGGGGCGCGTTGATCGACATCCTGAACCCGAAACTGTCGATTTTCTTCCTCGCGCTGCTGCCCCCGTTCCTGTCGGGCAACGCCGCCACAGCAACGTTCGAGATGACGACACTTGGCCTGGTGTTCATGGCGATGACCTTTGCCGTGTTCGTGCTCTACGGCACCTTTGCTGCCGCCGCCCGGCAGTGGATCCTTGGGTCCGAGGTGGTCATGCGCTGGCTCTCGCGCAGCTTTGCCGCCGTCTTTGCGGCACTCGCAGGCCGACTGGCTCTGGAACGTGCATGAGTGACGACTGGCTTTGGTTCGAGGGTGTCATCGAACCGATGGAGCGGGGGAAGAACACGTACACGGTCCTACGTCTGCCAGACACAGTGACTGCGGCCTTGCCGCCCAAAACCAGGCGGATCGAGGGCGAGTTCGGTGATTTCCCAATCAACCTTGCGGTGACGAAAGCGCCGGTGATCAACGGCCTCTTTGTCTACACAGGCAAGACATTTCTGCGCGACAGCGGGCTTGAGGTTGGTCAACCCTTCGAGGCGCGTGTGCGCCCCGTCGACCCAAATCTGGTTGATATGCCCGACGACGTTCTGCTGGCCCTCCGCAGTGCCGGACGCGCCGAAACATGGGACGCTTTGACACCGGGCCAGCAGCGCTCCAGATTGCATCTTGTCAACACGGCCAAAAGGACCGACACCCGGGCCAAACGCATTCAGAAGCTGATCAGCGAGCTATGACAAGAATCCCCCGCGTCCCCCTTGCCCTTGGTCTGGCTGGCCTTGTCCCATTTGTGTGGGGCGCCGTGACCGTTCTGAATGACGGACTTGCAGCATGGGGCTCACAAGCATTGGGCCCCCGTTTCGTCGGACCATATGTCCAGCTGTTTTACGGCTCGGTCATCCTGTCATTCATGTCGGGCGTGTTGTGGGGCTTTGCCACCAAGGCAAACGGGGCACAGGCAGCCACGGGCTACGTCTTGTCCGTGATCCCGGCGCTTTGGGCCTTCTTCATGACGGGCGGCGGTCCCACCAGCGCGGGATTGAACCTGATCTTCGGCTTCGCGGGCCTGCTCATGCTGGACTTCGCCTTTTTCCGCTGGGGTCTGACACCGCGGTGGTGGATGAGACTGAGACTGCTCCTGACGGCCATCGTCGTGGCCTGCCTTGCGATTACGGTGATCTGATGAGCGATCGGGAAACCCTGCAGGTCTATGCGGACAAGGCCACCGACTATGCCAAGATGGTCAATGAAACTGATGCAAATCCGATGGTTCAAAGGTTCATTTCGGCCGTGCCCAAGGGCGGCACCGTTCTGGACATCGGGTGTGGCCCGGGCTTTGCCGCCGCCGCAATGGCACAGGCTGGTCTGGCAGCGCATGCATGGGACCCCGTGCCCGAAATGCTGGAACTGGCCAGCGCACACACAGGCGTCAACGCAAGACAAGCAGGATACGACAACCTCACGCAGTCAGACACGTTCGACGGCATCTGGGCCAACTTCTCGATGCTACACACACCGCTTTCCAAATGGCCCGACCAGTTCGCGGCCATCCACCGCGCCCTGAAACCAAAGGGCATCTTCCACTTCGGCACCAAACTCGGCACCGGGGAAGCGCGGGATAGCATCGGCAGGCTCTACTCCTATATGACCGAACCCGATCTCAACGACCTGCTCACCAGCACGGGCTTCACCCTCACCTACGCCCGCACAGGGGAAGAGGCCGGACTGTCTGGCGAAATCGCCCCCTTCATCGTGGTCCAGGCCCATGCCTGAGCTTTTTGCGTATACCGACGGGGCCTGCTCCGGAAATCCTGGGCCCGGCGGTTGGGGGGCCCTGTTGCGGGCCATGGACGGCGACAGGATCGTCAAGGAACGCGAATTGAAAGGTGGAGAGGCGCAAACCACCAACAACAAGATGGAATTGATGGCCGCCATCTCCGCCCTCGAAGCCCTGGGCAAACCATCCACCATCACGGTGGTCACTGACAGCAACTACGTCAAAAACGGGATCACCAGCTGGATCCATGGCTGGAAGCGGAACGGGTGGAAGAACGCGGCCAAGAAACCCGTGGCCAATGTCGACCTGTGGCAACGGCTGGATGCAGCACAGGCCCGGCACGATGTGACTTGGGAATGGGTCAAGGGGCATGCCGGACACCCTGAAAATGAGCGCGCGGACGAGCTGGCACGCGCAGGCATGGCCCCCTTCAAGGGCAAATGACGTAGGGGCATTTCCTCCCGATCCGCCTCAAACAGACACCAGCCATGTGATTTTTACATCAAATGTTACAGGTAGTTTATCGGCTAACCATCTGTTAAAAATATATTATCTCACCCTCACCACGGCTGGTCCTCACTTCACCCTGCCATATCCATGACAGTTTGTGACCGAACGGTCCCTTATTGTTACAGCCCCAGTCCTCTATCTCTTTCCCAAGACGAACGGCCAAGCGCCGAAATGCAAAGGAGAAGAGATCATGACACTGAAAGCCACCAAAACCCCGCTTCTGATTGTTGCCATCGCAACCGCCGTCACCATGACCAGCTTTGCACCGGCAAATGCGCAAGCCGTCTGGGCCAGCGCCTCGGCCGACACCGAAGCCGCACAGGTGTTTGACGCCAACTTCAAGGTAAAGGTGAAAAAGCACAAGTTTCACCACGGCTACAAATACCATGGCGGCCACAAGTACCACCACGGCCACAAGTACCACGGCGTGAAGAAGAAAAAATACGTAAGCCCAAAAACGAAGTTCAAGAAAAAGGTGCTGATCAAGAAATTCTTCTGATCACACGGCAGCTCGTTACACGCCCATCTCGACGGCCCGCCTCTTCCCTCATGGCGGGTCGTTTGCCTTTGCCGCCTTCGCAAACACGGTCTGAAGGTCGGACCGGCTTGGGTCGCTCGACCTGAAGCACTATCTTGTAGCAGGGCACCGCTGCCGCACCCCGTCAGAAGGCATGACATGTCAAATCCCAAACAACATCTTTGCAGCGTGATCGGTTTGGCGTTCTTGTGCTCGACACTTTCAGCCAGTGCCGACAACACGACAACCGGCACAACCAGTATCGTGACGCAACCAAAACTGATCCAACGCCCGGCGCCAAACAGCAGGGCAAACCGGTTCACCAGCGGCGTGCGCGCCGCAAAGCCATCCAGTCACGTGGGGCCCAACTTCCGTTCGGCACATCCATCCAGCCATCTTGGTCCGAATTTCAGGACAACGCGGCATGGCGCCGACAGTCCCAAGCACTGACCCCTTGTCAGGCCATCGCCGGGGGCGGCATCACTTGCGCCAATGGGTCGGGACGATGATCAGTGCACCAATGGACGATACGATCGCGTTCAGCCCTGGGCTCGAAAAACCAAATCCAAACATCAGCCGCACGAAATAGAACAGGAAAGCGCCACCGATACAGATGATGATGGACTGCACGATCCCGTTATGGGTAAATCGCGACTTTTCCGAGATGTAGCCAACAATGCCCGCAATCACGACGGTGCCGATCAGGGTGGGAAACATGGGCGGCTCTCCTACAATTGGGTCCCTTTGGACAGCGGCATGCCGCGCAGGAACATTTCGGCATCCTGCGCGCCTTTGCCCGCCCGTTGCAAGCGGGTCAGGCGCACGGCACCACGGCCACAGGCAATGGTCAGGGCATCGTCAAGGGTCGCACCAGCCGCACCTGCACCTTCAACCAACACTGACCCCAGCACCTTGATCCGCATGCCGTCATGTTCGAACCACGCCCCGGGAAAGGGCGACAGGCCCCGGATCTTACGATCCACCTCTGCCGCATCCTGCGTCCAGTCGATGGCCGCCTCGGCCTTGTCGATCTTCGTGGCATAGGTCACGCCCACGTCGGGCTGTGGCTTTGCGGTCAGGGCGGGCAACTGGTCGAGGGTCCGCACAACCAACGCAGCCCCGATACCGGCAAGCCTGTCATGCAGCTGCGCGGTGGTTTCGGTCGCCCCAATCGGTGTTGCCTCGCGCATCAGCACCGGCCCGGTATCCAGCCCCGCTTCCATCTGCATGATACACACGCCCGTCTCGGTATCACCCGCCATGATCGCCCGGTGAATGGGCGCGGCCCCACGCCAGCGCGGCAACAGGCTCGCATGGATGTTCAGGCAGCCATGAGTCGGCGCATCAAGGACGGGTTGCGGCAGGATCAGGCCATAGGCGACCACAACAGCGATATCCGCGTTCAGCGCCGCAAAGGCCTCCTGTGCCTCGGCATTGCGCAGCGACACCGGATGACGCACATCCAGGCCCATGACCTCGGCGCGCGCTTGCACCGGACTGGGCCGGTCCTTTTTCCCCCGTCCCGCCGGTCGTGGCGGCTGGGTATAAACACAGGCAATTTCGTGGCCCGCCACATGTAACGCATCAAGGGCAGAGACCGAGAAGTCTGGCGTTCCCATAAAGATCACGCGCATGTCACCTGGCCTTTCTTGCCTTGCGGATCAGCATGTCCCGTTTCACCCGCCCCAGATTGTCGAAATACATCCGCCCGGCCAGATGGTCGATCTGGTGCTGCACACTGCGCGCTTCCAACCCCTCGAACGTCCGGCGATCAATGATGCCATCGGCATTCAGAAAACGCACGGTGACAGTCTTGGGCCGTGGGACCTCGGCCGAAACGCCAGGCAGGTTCGGGCTCGCTTCCGTGCCCTTCACAATCTCCGCATCGGCCTCCAGCACTTCGGGATTGGCCAACAGGATACGGCGGCTGCGATCTTGCGTGGCATCCACCACGGCAAGGCGCAGCATCACCCCGATCTGTGGGGCAGCAAGGCCAACACCCGGCATCGCGTCCATCGCCTCGACCATGTCTGCCCAAATCCCGCGCACGTCGTCGGTAATCTCGGGCACATCCGCAGCCGCCGTCCGAAGCCGCACGTCAGGCCATGGGACAAAAGGGCGAACCGTCATACTTGCGCCTCATAGGCATCCAGAATTGTACTGCGTTGGGCGTCGTCCACCCGGTCCAGCGTCACGATACCATCCAGATGGTCCAATTCGTGCTGGGCACACAGGGCAGCAAAGCCCGTCAGCCACTGCTCCTGAACGACGCCATCCAGATCGGTCCACACCATGCGGACTGAGGTCGGGCGCTCCACTTGTGCCGTGACACCCGGGATCGACAAGCAACCCTCGCCCATGCTGGCCAACTCTTCCCCGCGCTCCAGGATATCCGGGTTGATGCAGACGACCGGGCTACGCTCCCCGTCTTTCCACGTCACGTCCATCACGAACAGGCGCGCCAGCTCGCCGATCTGCCGAGCGGCCAAACCGCGACCGGGCGCGGCATACATTGTGTCCAGCATATCCTCGGCCAGGGCCAGCACCTCGGGCGTCACAGCCTCAACCGGGGGACAGACCGCCTGCAAAAGCGGATGCGGCCAGGTCAGGATCTCGCGCAGGCTCATACGCGGGCACGTTCCCGCTTCAACTTCTGCATCTTGCGGGTGATCAACTGGCGCTTGAGGGGCTTGAGGTAGTCGATGAACAACTTGCCGTCGAGGTGGTCTATCTCGTGCTGCACGCAGGTGGCCCAAAGGCCATCCATGCCCTCGACACGCTCTTTTCCGTCACGGTCGATCCACCGGACCTCAACCTCAGCCGGGCGGGTTACATCCGCAAATTGCTCGGGGATGGACAAGCATCCCTCTTCATAAGTGTTCAGCTCATCGGACGACGCAAGAACCTCGGGGTTGAACATGATCAAGGGACGGGGGGCCTCTCCCTCCTCCTTGACGCAATCCAGCACGATCAGCCGGGTCAGCACACCCACTTGCGGGGCGGCCAGCCCAATCCCCGGCGCGTCATACATGGTTTCCAACATGTCATCGGCCAGACGACGCAGCTCATCCGACAGATCGGACACGGCGTCCGCCGTCTTCTTCAGGCGTGGATCGGGGTGCAAAAGGATGGGTCGTTTCATGCCCCTGCATGTAAGCCAACACCCCGGGCATCGCAATGTCCCCTTGCGCCTGCCCACGCGCACGCTAGCCTGCGCCCAAATCAGAACCGGAGACCCCCCATGAGCTTTGACACCATCATCGACCGCCGCGGCAGCCATTGCGTGAAATGGGACATGATGGAGAAGATCTATGGCGTCGATGGCGACCGCGGGCTGGCCATGTGGGTAGCCGACATGGACTTCCGCCCGCCACAAGGCGTGCTCGACGCGGTGCAGTCACAACTCGACCACGGAATCATCGGCTATTTCGGGGACGACAGCAAATACCGCGAGGCCATCCAGTGGTGGATGAAAGACCGGCACAACTGGACAGTGCATGCGGACCAGATCTTTACCACGCATGGGCTCGTCAACGGCACAGCCATGTGTGTGGACACGTTCACGCAGCCCGGCGATGGGGTCGTCCTCATGACACCCGTGTACCATGCCTTTGCCCGGGTCATCACGGCCAACAACCGCCGCGTGGTTGAGTGCGAGATGCCCATGACGGACGGGCGGTACACCATGGATTTCGATGCATGGGACGCGCAGCTGGACGGGTCCGAAACCATGCTGATCCTCTGCTCTCCTCACAACCCCGGCGGGCGCGTCTGGACGCGCGAGGAACTGGAGGGCGTCGCGGCCTTTGCCAAGCGGCACAAACTGATCCTCGTGTCGGACGAAATCCACCACGACCTTGTCATGCCCGGCCACAAGCACATCCCGATGTCGCACATTCCGGGGGTCGAGGATCGGCTGATCATGATGACGGCCACGACCAAGACATTCAACATCGCAGGCTCGCATTCGGGCAACGTGATCATCGCCGATCCGGACCTGCGGGCCAGGTTCGCGCAACGCATGGCGGCGCTGGGTATATCGCCCAACTCGTTCGGGCTGTTCATGGCCACGGCGGCCTACTCACCCGAAGGGGCGGCGTGGACGGACGAACTGGTCGCCTATCTCGACGGCAACCGGAAACTGTTTGACGAGGCGGTGAACGCGATCCCCGGCCTCTATTCCATGCCTTTGGAAGCCACATATCTCTCATGGGTCGATTTCGACGGCACCGGCATGACGCGCGAAGAGTTCACCAAACGGGTCGAAAAAGACGCCTGCATCGCGGTCAACCACGGCCCGACCTTTGGGCAAGGCGGTGACAGCTGGCTGCGGTTCAACGTCGCCACGCCCCGCGCACGGGTGCAGGAAGCGGTGGAGCGGTTGGCGGAAGCGTTCGGGGATTTGCAGTAGGGATTGAAGCCGCAAGCGCGCTACGCCATGTGCGGAACCAATGGCCACTCTGAGCCCAATTTGCACATTGGTTGGAATGCAGAGAATGTCTGTTCTTCTAGCTTGCCTGATAAACCGCAGAGTGCCGCAACTCAGGTTTCAAGTGAGGTTGTGCCGCGATGCGGTTTATCGCTGTATCTGTCTCACCATCGATTATGCGAAGGGTCATCCAAGAATAGGACACCACAACTTGGTCCGAAGACCCCAAGCTTCGAAACGTCTTTTCCAGAGCTTCCGGCGGAATCTCCCAAATCCCGACATCCTTACCCATTGCTTTGGCAAAGCCCCAGCGGGTTTGCCAAAGGTGCTCTGCGCAACAACTGGAATTTGCTGATAGAGGGGCCGAAGAGTTACCCGTTGACGAGCATTTCGCTTTCCTTAACAGTAAGCAGCCGCCTTGCTGCCGGACCGTAACTTCCTGCTGACACATTCAACTCAGGGAAAATCGTGAGCAATTCCGCGCGTGGCTTTTCGTCCAAAGCACCCAAGCCAAAGGATCCCGGGTGGAAACTCTCTGTCCATGCACCTTGGGCGTTAACGACTTCGTGTTGATCAAACAGGATGTGGTAATAGCACACGGACTCTGCGTCCTCCACCTCGGCGACCCCATCGCGTGCCAGCAGACCCTTGGCCGGAGCAAGCAATTCAGAGGAACCGAACAATAGCTCAGCTTGAATATCCATCACCAGCACTCTGTGTTGTGGCGAGACAACCAAATCAACTTCCGGGTTGTTGGGTCCAAGAGCTCCTGCAGAAATGCGAATTGGGGCGATGTGCGGATGCACCTCCAGATCCGAACGCGACAATTCTTTGCGACCGATCCAACGCACCTTTTGGCAGCCGTTATCCCGCGTAACAACAAGGTCGCCAACGTTAAGATTTTCAACGGCGACTTGCCCACGATTTGTCAGGATTTGCATACCCTGCGCAAAGCATACAACATCAAAGGTGATGTCGCTTATCCCAACCTGACCCGTTCGGGACGTACCCGGAGCCCTGAGGAAAGACACTTCCAAACGTACAATGGGCTGATCGATTGTGACGGTTACGGAGTCGGGTGCGCCAGTTGTGTTATAGCCCCCGTTTGATGCGCCGGTAGCCCTAACCGTATTTGCGTCATCCAACACATGATACGATTCCAGATCGGAAAACGTTATCGGGATCGGATTGCCGTCTTCATCAAACGCAAGTACTTGAACCGTGTCTTGAAATTGTGTGCCAACCGCATCGACATCAAAGATTTCGAAGCTCAGATTTTCAACCGCTGAATCGAACACAAAGGTTGATGTCCTTGGATCGGTTGTAAAGCTGCTTGCTGCGGAAATGTGTCCACCGGCCCCCCGGTTTAAAATCCAGTCACCGCGTCCAATCGGATTGTCCGAGTCGATATCAACAGTGACGGAATCAGTTCCGTCCGTGACGACAACGTCTTCCGCTGAGGGCGCCCTGATCGCCGCCCAATCCAAAACCAATGGCATTTAAAAAGCCCCCCAGACTTACACAATAATAGTCTTGGTTAACACGATTCGTGTACTAGTTGTGTAAATAATCAAGCACGATTGTATCGCGACAGGAAACAATGGAAGATCCGAAATATGCCAGCATATTTGATGCCCAAAGCCACACATGAAGCGCTGTTTGACGCACTGAAACCCGTGAAAGAAAGAACAAAGATCACCGAAGTGCCCGCATCGGATCTGGTTTTTTGCGATACTCTTTACCGAGGAAGAGAAAAACGAGTTCGGAAACGATTGTGAGGCTCCGGTTGTTATATCCGTTCAGGATGCTGCTGTATTCGAAGAGTTAATGCCTGAGTTTTCAAGAGACATACGGAACTATGTGCGGGTGACCTCGGAAAAGGCGCTTAATGCCCTGGATGCTTTTCACAAAGCTGGCAAGGACCAGGTGGATACTTGACGGCATTGGGCTGACGGCAGTCAACTTTCCAGCCCCATCAGATGCCGGTTTCGTCCCGTACAGCGACCGTCCCACAGGCCATGCCCCTGCAGGACATCGTATATCGCGCGTCTGCAAGTTTTAACGCAAGTCGTTAACGCTTAACGTTCTTGAACAGACCGTTACCGACGTCATCACAACAAAAATGTGCAGTTTGACGGTCAAACTGTGCAAATCGCCTAAAAGGGACCATTTCCGGCCCGATTACCCAGCAGGAAAACGCGCAGTTTCAAACGAAAACTGTGCAGTTTCGCCACCCTCTGCCCAACGTATGGCGCGTTAAGATGTTCACGATCAGTCCACCCGCCGGGTCAGCAACGCCACCGGCGCATCCTCGGCCCGTACGAAATCAAGCGCCGGTTTCTCGGCCACCGCCGTCAGGCGCTTGAACTCATACCGCATCTCGCCCGCCTCTTCATCGGACGCCACGATCAGGCATTGGAACAAATGGATCGCCCCGTCATACAGGTCGACATAGCCACGCAGATGTGGCGCTGCATCCGCCTGCATGGAAAACCCGGTCTTCCACATGCGCAGAACCGGGTACGTCACACCGTCGGCAGCAAGGCGTAACCGCGATGCCGCTTTCAACGACTGCAAGCGCGCACTGTCGAGGCCGGCTTGCACTTCCTTCGGTACGAATGTCGACATGGCAGTCTTTCCTTTCGCTCCCCACGCCAGAAGATGACTCGAAAATGAGTCGTTCCAGTTAAATTCCAATGACATCCCACGAGTCTTTCAGGATGTGGCTTTCCTGTGACTCCGGTTTTTTCATATGTGTGTGCACAGACGCAGGCGCAATGCGCGCGTCCAACGCTTTGCGGGCAATCCCGCGACCGCTACATCAAACCCGGCACAAGCAGGAGAAACAACATGGGTCTATTGGTGGACGGTGTCTGGCACGACCAGTGGTACGACACGAAATCAAGCGGCGGGAAATTCCAGCGCAGTCAGGCCAAGTTTCGCAACTGGATCACCGCCGATGGCGGCGCGGGCCCATCGGGGTCTGACGGCTTCAAAGCTGAAAGCGGACGCTATCACCTCTACGTCTCATATGCCTGCCCATGGGCACATCGGGCCCTGATCTTCCGCAACCTCAAGGGTCTGACGGATCACATCGGTGTCTCGGCCGTGCACCCCGACATGATGTCCGATGGCTGGACGTTCGAAACGGACGACAAGGGCGCCACCGGCGATCGTCTCTACAGCCTGCCCTTTGCCCGCGACATCTATACCAAGGCTGATCCACAGTTTTCGGGCCGTGTCACCGTACCAATCTTGTGGGACAAACAGCGCGAAACCATCGTGAGCAACGAAAGCTCCGAAATCATCCGCATGTTCAATTCCGCGTTCGACGGTATCACCGGCAACAGCGACGACTATTGGCCCGAAGACCTGCGGGATGCCATGGCCCCCGTGAATGACCGCATCTACGACACGCTCAACAACGGTGTCTACAAGTCGGGCTTTGCCACCACGCAAGAGGCATATGACGATGCCGTGCACCCCCTTTTTGATACGCTCGACTGGTTGGAGGGTCGTCTGTCCACGTCACGCTATCTGATGGGCAACCAGATCACCGAGGCCGACTGGCGGCTCTTTACCACGTTGGTGCGGTTCGATCCGGTCTATCACCTGCACTTCAAATGCAACCGCAAGCGGCTGATGGATTACCCCAACCTCTGGGCCTACACGCGCGAACTGTATCAGGTCCCGGGCGTGGCGGGGACCGTGAACATGGACCACATCGTGCGCCACTATCACTACAGCCACGAAAGCATCAATCCGCACCGGATCGTACCCATCAACGCCGTCATCGATTTTGCGGCACCCCACGGGCGCGACGCGGTCAGCTGACCCCGTAATGCTCAACCATCGCCGCCAGATCCTCTGGCGGTGTCCCCGCGGGGACAAAGGCGCAGGCATTGCTGGAATGGTTGAAGATCGACCCGTCCGAAAAAAAGGAGGTATCGGTCACGAAGATGACGCGCGCATTGGGATGGCGGTAGCTCGCGAAATCGGACACCGCCAATGCACTCCCGTCTCCAAGAACAAGATCCATCACGATGATGTCTGCCGCATGTTCTGACAGGTATTCGACAGCCTCATCCTGCCCCCGAACCAGAGACACAACGGCGCCTTGACGCTCAAGATGTCGTTTCCACAACACCCCCAGCTCAGGCCGACTCTCTACAATCAATACATTCATATTCACTCCGAGCCACCCCAACGCGGCCCCGCCTGTAAACTACTGGGCAAGATTGTCTTAACAATCAGTTAACGTTTCCGATAATTCGTTAACGCATTCACATTCCCTTGAAAACTGCGCGGCATTCCGCTTTTTGCAAGCTGGATGTCGCCGAAACGGACGTAAACGACATAGGAGGCTTGCATTTTGCTGCGGAAAAGAGATCACGGGGGAGGCCTTGATGATGCGATCAAACAGTATGGTGGGCACCGCGAAGATTGGGTCGACTTGTCAACCGGCATTAATCCGCACGCATACCCGGTGCCGCCAATCACACCCGATGCCTGGACCGCATTGCCCGATACGGCAGCAGCCACGCGACTGACAACGGCCGCCCATCGGTTCTGGTCGGTGCCGCGTGCCGCAGGGGTACTGGCCACGCCCGGTGCATCCTCCATCATTGCACAAATCCCTCGTCTTGCGCCGCCGGGTACGGCGCGCATCCAGACACCCACCTACAACGAACACGCGGCCAGTTTCACAAACCACGGTTGGACCCTATCCAACGATGGACAGGCCGACGCCTGCGTTCTGGTGCATCCGAACAATCCCGACGGGCATATGTGGGCCGTCAAAGATGCAAACGCCAAGCTGACGGTGATCGACGAAAGCTTTTGCGACGTCACCCCTCAGTCCAGCCTCATTGCACAAGCAGCGCAGCCCGGAACACTCATCCTCAAAAGCTTTGGCAAGTTCTGGGGGCTTGCTGGCCTGCGGCTTGGCTTCGTGATTGGGGATCCAGCACTCATTGCACGCCTCACGGATATGCTGGGCCCGTGGCCTGTGTCCGGCATCGCGCTCGATGTCGGGGCACTGGCACTCGAGGATAAAAAGTGGGCTACCGACACCCGAACCAGACTGGCAACAGACGCGCACCGGCTCGACACGCTGATGGCGGCGCGCGGGGCCGATCTGGTCGGTGGTACATCCCTGTTCCGGCTTTACGACGTCGGCGACGCAGCCGCCTTTCAACAGCGCTTGGCGCAAGCCCATATCTGGAGCCGCATCTTTCCCTACAGCACGCGCTGGCTGCGCCTGGGCCTGCCCGCAGCGAAGGACTGGCAGCGGGTCGAGGCGGCGCTTTGAATAGCCTCGTCATCCTTGCGCTTGCACTGTGCCTCGACGCCATTGCGGGCGAACCGCGCTGGCTCTGGTCTCGCGTGCCGCATCCGGCAGTTCTGATGGGGCGGACAATTGGCGCATTGGACAAACGGTGGAATACCGAACCCGGCGCGAGGGTCAAAGGTGCTCTGGCCATCGCGCTTATTGTCATCGTCGCTGCGGCAACCGGCTGGGCCATCAGCCAACTCGGCTGGCTTGCCGAAGTGATCGTCACCGCCATTCTGCTGGCACACCGGTCGCTCGTTTCGCATGTAACCGCCGTTGCCAACGGATTGCGCCAGTCGGTCGAAGAAGGCCGCCGCGCCATCCGCA
This sequence comes from uncultured Tateyamaria sp., assembly GCF_947504105.1. Lineage (GTDB taxonomy): Bacteria > Pseudomonadota > Alphaproteobacteria > Rhodobacterales > Rhodobacteraceae > Tateyamaria. The sequence continues at coordinate 37,076 of NZ_CANNGP010000033.1, read as the reverse complement.
TGATCGTCAGCCGCGATGTCAGCACGTCTTCATCCTCGCAAGTCACACGCGCCGGGATCGAAAGCCTGTCCGAGAATTTCAGCGATGGCGTGATCGCCCCGGCCTTCTGGTTTCTGATTGCGGGTGTGCCCGGCATCCTGATCTACAAGGTGGTCAACACGGCGGACAGCATGGTGGGCTACCTCACCCCGCGCCATGCAGAATTCGGCTGGGCTGCCGCACGTCTGGACGATGTGCTGAACTGGATACCCGCACGACTGACGGGCGCGCTGATCGCTCTTGTCGGTGGTGCCGTGTCGCAATGGCACATGATCAGATCGGACGCGCGCCTGCACCGATCCCCGAACGCGGGCTGGCCCGAGGCCGCCATGGGCCACGGCATGGACGTCGCGCTGGCGGGACCGCGCAGCTACCACGGACAGGTCGAAGACTTGGCATGGGTGAATGGCCGCGGTCGACGCGACCTGAACCCGACCGACATTGACAGCGCCATATCTATCGTGTGGAAAACTTGGGGTCTGGTTGTCGGTATTCTTGGTCTTTTAGGGTTTTTCATATGCGTATTTTGAAACAGGTCTTGGCCGCGGCCGCGGTGGCCGCCTTACCAGGGCTGGCATTGGCGAGTTGCGGCGGCAACTTCTCGGCCTTCAAGGACAACCTGAAATCCGAAGCAGTGTCGCGCGGCATATCCGCCGAAACAGCGGATCGTTTTCTCGCCTCTGTGCGTCAGGACCCGGCGGTCCTGCGCGCCGACCGTGCCCAAGGCGTATTCCAACGCCCATTCATCGATTTTTCCCGTCGCCTGATTTCGCAAAACCGCATCAACGCTGGCAAGGCCAAGGCGCGGCAATGGGATTCTGTGTTTGACCGGGTCGAGCGCGACTATGGCGTGGACCGCAACGTCCTTCTGGCCTTCTGGGCCTTCGAGACGGATTACGGCGCGTTTCAGGGCGATTTCAACACCGCCAACGCGCTCGTCACACTCGCACATGACTGTCGCAGGCCAGAACTGTTCCGCCCACAGGTATTCGCAGGGATGGAGTTGTTTGCGCAGGGGGATTTTGACCCGCAACGCACGACCGGTGCCTGGGCAGGTGAGATTGGCATGGTGCAAATGCTACCCGCCGACATCATCGAAAATGGCGTGGATGGCGATGGCGACGGGGCCGTGCGTCTGAAATCATCTGCTCCAGATGCCCTGCTTTCCGGCGGCAAGATGCTTAAGCATTTCGGCTGGCGCGCGGGTGAACCATGGCTACAGGAAGTCACCGTGCCCGCCGATATGGATTGGAGCCTGAGCGGGGCGGGCAAACCGCAAAGCGTGGCACGCTGGCAGGCCCTTGGCGTGGAGGCGCGCAGCGGCGCGCTCTCGAACCTGCCGGCCTCCCTGATCCTACCACAAGGACGCAAGGGACCTGCCTTCCTCGCCTATCCCAACTTCGATGTGTATTTCGAGTGGAACCAGTCATTCACATATGTCCTGACCGCCGCCTATTTCGCAACACGGCTGGGCGGGGCGCAGGTCTATGACGCAGGCAACCCCGAGCCTGGGCTTGGGGCTGATCAGATGAAACGCTTACAAACCAAATTGCAGGCACGCGGGCACAACGTAGGTAAGATCGATGGCATTCTAGGCGCCGGAACGCGGGCCGCTGTTCAAGCCGAACAGACGCGGCTGGGCCTGCCGGCCGATGCCTGGCCAACGCAGGCGTTGCTCAACCGCCTATAACTGCGGACGTTTGTAATTTGGTAAGTTTCGGCGTATATTCTAACCATCGATAGTTGTTGTTCAGGTACTCACCGAATAACAGACCTGGCAGAGCGGCTACTCTACCGGGTCACTCTTTTCAGGTCACAGCCCGATAATCATAACGGCCAGCGTCACCAGCGCGATTACAACCATCCACTTTCGATAGTTGTTTTCTGACAGAGTACTCACCTACTTGCGCGGCCCATTTGGGACCGCACGTCTGAGGTAAGAGCGAAAGATTAACTCAAAGTTGAATTAGCGTGACGCACATCTTGCCCTACGCAACAAGCGTCTCGGCTTTCTTCAGGTCCACCGACACCAGCTGGCTGACCCCCTGCTCGGCCATGGTCACACCGAACAACCGATCCATCCGCGCCATCGTCACGGCATGGTGCGTGATGATCAGGAACCGCGTATCGGTCCGGCGGCACATCTCGTCCAGCAGGTCGCAGAAACGCGTCACGTTCGCGTCGTCCAGCGGCGCGTCCACCTCGTCCAGCACACAGATCGGCGCCGGGTTCGCCAGGAACACGGCAAAGATCAACGCCATGGCCGTCAGCGTCTGTTCCCCACCCGACAGCAGGCTCAGCGTCGACAGCTTCTTGCCGGGCGGCTGACACATGATCTCAAGGCCAGCCTCCAGCGGGTCCTCGCTTTCGACCATGACCAGGTTCGCCTCACCGCCACCAAACAGGTGGGTAAAGAGCAACGAAAAGTTCGAATTCACCTGCTCAAAGGCGGTCAGCAACCGCTCGCGCCCCTCGCGGTTCAGGCTGGCAATGCCGCTGCGCAGGGTCTTGATGGCCTCTTCCAAATCGGCCTTTTCACTGACAAGCGTATCATGCTCTTCCTGCACCTCCTTGGCGTCTTCCTCGGCCCGCAGGTTCACCGCACCCAGCGCATCGCGCTGACGCTTCAGGCGCCCCACCTCGGTCTCCAACGCCTCCGCACCCGACATCTGATCAGGTGTAACATCCAGCGCAGTCAGCAACTGATTAGGTGTCATCTGCTGCTCTTCAGCAATCCGCTCGGCGGCATAGGATACGGTCTCGCGCGCCGCTTCCGCCCGCGCCTCGGACCGCGCCCGCGCCTCGCGCGCCTCGGAGGCCAACCGCTCGGCTTCACGCTCGGCAAGCGTCGCATCGCGCAACACGCCCTCACCCTCGGACAACGCGTTGGCGGCCTCTGCCTTGCGGGCCTCGGCCCGCGCAATCTCTTCGCTCAGCGCCTCACGCTTGGCGGCCAACTCGGCAGGCGCCGCCTGCGCCGTCTTCAGATCGGCCTCCGACGTGACCTTTCGGTCCACCAGCTCCGCAGTGCGCCGCTCCGCCGTCTCCAAGCGATGCTTCCAGCCGCTCACTTCCTTGGTGATCTCTTGCGCGCGCTTCACACGCGCCTCGCCTGTGCGGCGCAGATCATCATGGGCCGACCGGCGCGACATCATGGTGATGCGGGCCGCCTCGACGGTCATGCGCAGGTCCTCAACCTCGGCCCGCGCCAGCTCAAGATCAGGCAAGTCAGCCAGCGCCGCCTCGGCCTCGGACACGCGGGCACGGGCGGCCATCGCATCCTCTTCATGGCGGGTCACCGCAAGACCAAGAGACTCCAACCGCCCCTCTGCCAGATTGCGATCAGCCTCGGCCCGGCTCAGGGCACGGGCGGCATCCGCCACCATCCGATCGGCCTCACGACGGGCATTACGGGCCTGCTTATCGGCCTCGGTCAACTCGGCCATGCGGGCCGTCAACGCCTCATGCGCCTGCCGCGCCCCATCGGCGCGGGACGTGGCGCGCTCCAGCGACTGCTTCAACTCTTCCAGCCGGTTCAACTGCTGCAGGCGCAGGGCCGCCGCACTTGGCGCATCCTCGGCCCAGGCACGGAACCCATCCCAGCGCCACACATCGCCTTCCTGCGACACGAGCCGCTGACCGGGCTTCAATAAGGGCTGCAAACGGGCCGCATCGTCCGCCTCAACCAACCCGATCTGCGACATCCGACGGACCAGAACATCCGGCACCGACACGTGCTGGGTCAGGGCCGTGACACCGTCCGGCAAGGGCTGATCAGTATCGTACGGGGGCAACACCGCCCACCCCGACGGACCATCTGCATCGACCTCTGGCGCACGCAGATCATCCGCCAAAGCCGCGCCAAGCGCCTTTTCGAACCCTTGTTGCACTTGCAAGCGGTCCAGGATCTGACCACCCTCGGCCGTGTCCCGCTCCACCAGCTTGGCTAGCGCACCCGCCTCGGCGCGCAGAGCATTCATCTCGCCCTCGGCCTCGGACCGCTCGGCCCGTGCATCCGCCTCGCGCGACTGTGTTTCGGCCCGCGCTTCCTCGGCAGAAATCAACGCAGCGTCAGCACGTTTGGCCGTGGCCTCGGCGTCGGTCGCTGCAACCTGTGCAGCCTCGAAATCCACGCCAGCCTTGTCCAGCGCCGCGCCGCTGGTCGCCACGGCGGCACGCGCCTTCTCGGCCTCGGCCTCTGACTTCGTCTCAACCTTACGGCTGTCCTCCAGCAAACGCTGGGCAGACCCGTGGCGGGCCGCCAAACGCGCCACATCCTCAGTCTTGTCAGACTGATCGCCCTCGCGGGCTTGCAGCACCTGCCCGGCCTCGCGCGCAGCCTCAGCAGCCGCCGCCAGCAAGCCGTCGTGACCCTCGCTCGCCTTGGCAATCTCGGCTGCTTCCCACTCAAGTCGTTCGATGGTCTCGCCCGCGTCCTTGTTCAACCCACCTTCGCGTTCGATGTCGCGGGCCAGTTGGGCAATGCGCCCCTCAAGGGTCTCAATCGCCTGCTCCGCCTGCTGCTCCTGATCGGACAGCGTATCGCGCTGGACGGCCAGACGCTGCAACACGGCAGCCGCAATCGCGTCTTCCTCGCGCAAGGGTGGCAGGGCATCCTCGGCCGCAGCCCGCGCCTTGGCCGACACCTGCACAGCTCCCTGGGCTTGCGCCGCCGCAGTTGTCCGGCCCTTCAACTCCTCATCTGCAGCCGCGCGCGCATCATCCGCTTCGCGCCAGCGACGATACAGCAACTGCCCCTCGGCCTTGCGCAGACTGTCGCCAATCTCGCGATAGCGCGCCGCCTGTCGTGCCTGCCGCGCCAGTTGGGACAATTGCGCCGCCAACTGTTCAGTCACATCATCAACGCGGGCCAGGTTCTGTTCAGCGCCCTTCAGCTTCAACTCGGCTTCATGTCGCCGCTGATACAGGCCCGAAATGCCCGCTGCCTCTTCCAGAATCCGGCGTCGGTTCTTCGGCTTGGCGTTGATCAGTTCGGCAATCTGCCCCTGCCGCACCAGCGCAGGCGAATGCGCGCCCGTAGAGGCATCGGCAAACAGCATCTGCACATCGCGCGCCCGCACATCCTTGCCGTTGGTCTTGTAGGCGCTGCCCACGTCCCGCGTGATCCGGCGCACGATCTCAAGCACATCCTGATCGTTGAATCCCGCCGGGGCCAGACGCTCGGAGTTGTCGATATGCAGGCTGACCTCGGCGAAGTTGCGGGCGGGTCGCGTGGCCGCCCCGGCAAAGATCACGTCTTCCATCCCGCCGCCGCGCATCGCGGTGGGGCGGTTTTCACCCATCACCCAGCGCAGCGCTTCCAGCAGGTTCGACTTGCCGCACCCATTCGGACCCACAACACCGGTCAGCCCATCCGCGATGATCAGATCGGTGGGATCCACAAAGGACTTAAAGCCCGTCAGTCTGAGTTTCGAAAAGCGCAAGCGCGCACCTCTGGCCTGAGTCTTACTGGACTGGCATCGTGGACGGTGTTCCGCAGCCCTGTCAACGCCAACACCCCAGAATGTGCGGGAAGCCGCAGGTTATCCACAAGATATTGCGGTTTGCGACCTCAGATCACGGTGCAATCCACGTCCAGAACGAGTTCATGCGTCGCTGGACTGACATAGCTGTCCAGCGTGTAACAGCTGTATTCGCCTTGTGGCTTCAGCCGATCAATCGGTGGGCCACCCTTGCCGCAATCCAGGATGCCAGTGGCCAGCGCCTGATCGCCCCGCACTTCCTTGACCTTACAGCCGCTCACAATCTCCATCGCCATGGCTGCGCGTTGGCGGATCGGGCCAAAGCGCGGGGCATATTCCATGTTGGTGCGCAGCGCCTCGGCCAGACGCCCCCGGACACGCACATCAAAGGTTGATCCGTCAACAGTGACCGTCGTGGCGGGCAGGCCGCGAAAATGGGGACCGGGCGTGTTGCAGGCGGCCAACGCCATCAGGAAGGGCGGTATCCAACGCATTTGCGTACATGAGCAGGCCTACGGTTAAGAATGGATTAACGCATCAGCGTGCGTTGCGTTAACCACCGCTTCTGCGTCCGTTGGGGGTGTACAGGGGGTGTACGGATGCTGCACGGGGGGTGACACCCTGCTTTCGGCGGTAATCTCCATGAAAGCAAGGTAAATGCGAGCACCGACTCAGGGCACATTCACGCAATTGCACCCCCAGGCCATTGGTCATATGATTTTACCAATTCGACCGGAGTCCTCATGCCCTTTCGCCCCGTCCAACCCGACAAACTCTCCGCCGCCGTGATCCGGCAGATCGAGCAATTGATCCTGCGCGGCATCCTGCGGCCCGGCGAACGCCTGCCCCCCGAACGCGAGCTGGCCGAGCGCATGGGTGTCTCTCGCCCCTCCCTGCGCGACGCCATCGGAACCTTGCAAGAGACGGGCCTGTTGGTGGCAAAACCGGGCGCAGGCGTCTATGTGGCAGACGTTCTGGGATCGGCCTTTGCCCCTGCTTTGACCGAGCTTTTCGCCCGCCATGACGAGGCTGTGTTCGACTACCTCAGCTTCCGCCGGGACATGGAAGGTCTGGCGGCAGAACGCGCCGCTCGGCTCGCCTCGGACACTGACTTGGCCGTTGTGCAGAAGGTCTTTGAAAAGATGGAAGCCGCCCATCCCAAGCGCAACGGAGAGGAAGAGGCGCAGCTTGATGCGCAGTTCCACATGGCGATCATCGAAGCCAGCCACAACGTCATCATGCTCCACATGATGCGGTCGATGTACCAGCTGCTCCGGGACGGTGTGTTCTACAACCGGCAGGTCATGTTCAAGCAACGCACGACGCGGCAAGCCCTACTGGACCAGCACCGCCAGATCAACGAGGCCCTACAGGGCCGCGACCCGGACGCCGCGCGGTCGGCTGTGCATGCCCATCTGGACTATGTTGAGCGGGCGCTCCGCGATCAGCAAAAGGCCGAACACAACGAAGAGATTGCACGCCAACGGCTGGATCACGAAACCGGAACGTAATCCAAAGGACGCGCTGCGCGCGACTACATCTTTGGGGGCTCTGCCCCGCTGCTCGCGCGCCTCCCCGTCGTATTTCCAGTCAGAAGAAACAAAAAACCCCGGTGCATTTGCCCGGGGTTTTTAATTGGTTGCGGTGTCGACCCGTCAGTGCAGACGTGCGTCTACCTCGGCAATGGCGTCGTCGATCAGCTTGTTGCCGTCCGTTGCCGTCATCTGCTTGGCGATCACGTCACGGGCCGCTTGGACAGCGACCACAGCAGCGGTGTCACGCACCTCTTTGACGGCACCAGCTTCGGCAGAAGCAATCTGATCCGTCGCTGCAGCAAGGCGGCGCTCGATGGACACTTTCAGGTCCGCACGCGCTTGTTCGGCGGCAGCTTCCGCGTCCTTCTTGGCCTGTTCGACAATCTTGTCCGCCTGTCCCTGCACTTCCTTTTGCTTGCGCTCGTATGACGCCAGCAAAGTCTGTGCTTCTTCACGCAGGGCGCGGGCTTCATTGATCTCGGACTGGATGCCGCTTGCGCGGTCGTCCAGCATTTTCGAGATCATGCCGGGCACCTTGAAGTAGAACAGGACGGCGATGAACAGGATGAAGGCAACCAGAACGATGAAGTCCGTGTTGCTCAGCTTCCAGAAATCTGCCGAGAACGGGTTTTTCGATGCGGCCATGGCCGGACCAGCAGCCAGAACGGCCAGCGATGTCAGGGTGAGATAACGCATGGTCTTAACCTTTCATCCGGGCTGTGACGGCTGCCGTGATGGACTTGGCATCGGCCTTGCCACCCATGAGGGCCACGATGTCCTTGGCCGCGTCCTTGGCCACCACTTTGACGGCGTCCTGAGCTCCGGCGCGAATGTCGGCAATCGCCTTTTCGCTCTCGGCCGCCTTGGCAGCAATCTCTGCGTCCGCCTTTTCGATGGCGACGTCCAGATCGGCTTGGATGGCCGCCTTGGTCTCGCCCGCGATGCGTTGCGCTTCGGCACGTGCGTCGGCCAGTGCCTTGTCATAGGCCGCCTCGGCAGACTCCGCCTTGGCCTTCAGATCTTCGGCCGCGGCGATGTCATTCGTAATGGTCCCCTGCCGTTCGGCAAGGATGGCCGCGATCCGCGGCAGGGCCACGCGCGACAGCACGAAATAGATAACGACGAGGGTCACAAGCAACCAGAACACCTGGTTGTCGAAAGTTCCCACGTTCAGCTGCGGCATACCCGGAGGCGCGCCAATCGCCACCTCACCTGCAGCATTTGTATTTTCTGCCATAACAGTCGTTCCCCTGAGGTAGCCCTGCGATCAGGGCCGAATTGCGAGCCATACATCGGGCAGCGTGACTGTATCACGCCGCCCGACCGTAAGGAATGTCGCCAGAGAAGCTTAGACGGCGAACATCAGCAGCAGAGCGACGAGGAACGAGAAGATCCCCAGGGCTTCTGCAAAGGCGATGCCGATGAACAGGGTCGCGGTCTGACCGGCGGCTGCCGATGGGTTGCGCAGGGCGCCAGCGAGGAAGTTGCCAGCGACGTGGCCCACACCGATAGCGGCTGCGCCGGAACCGATTGCTGCCAGGCCTGCGCCGATGTGTGCGAGTTCACCTTCCATGAGAATTCTCCTTACGATTGGAAGTTAGTAGATGTGTCCGGCGGGATCAGCCCCGCCATTCATTAGTGATGCGGGTGCAATGCGTCCTTGAGATACACGCATGTGAGGATTGTGAAGACGTAGGCCTGGATGGCCGACACCAGCACTTCGAGCCCGTAGATCGCCATAACGCCAATGATGGCGACAGGCGCGATAGCTGCGACTTGGGCAAAGCCAGCGAACACTTTCAGAACTGCGTGGCCCGCCATCATGTTGCCAGCAAGACGAATGGAGTGGCTGACGGGGCGCACGAAGTACGAAATGATCTCGATGATTGCGAGGACCGGGCGCAGTGGCAGCGGCGCGCTGGAAACCCAGAATAGCCCGAGGAACGAAGCGCCGTTTTTGACAAACCCCAGTATGGTGACGGCGAAGAACACACCAAAACCAAGGATTGCGGTGACGGCGATATGCGACGTGGTCGTGAACGACATCGGGATCAGGCCAAGGAAGTTGGCACAGAGGATGAACATGAACAGCGTCATGATGTAGGGAAAATACTTGATCCCGTCCTTGCCGGTCACATCCTCGACCATCTTGTAGACAAAGCCATACATCAGTTCGGCAATGGATTGGCCGCGGCCCGGAACAGTGGCGCGCTTGGACGTGGTCAGAACCATCAGGCCGATGATCGCAAGGATCGCAAGGGCCAGCCACAGCGTCACGTTGGTGATGGTGTACCAATGCACGTCATAGCCACCACCGAACAACGGTTTGACTTCGAACTGATCCATCGGGTGGAATGAAAGTCCACTACCTTCACCGTGCGCTTCGTCTGCCATCCGGCTTTCTCCGTCCTAGCCCCGCGGGGCGTCATCCTTGTCGGCCTCTTCGGCCTCTCGCATGCTCTGAACCTCTTTCGCACTGCGCATCATTGTTTTGACACCGGCCGCGAAGCCCAGAAAAATAAATATGATCATGAGAAACGGAGAGGTGCCAAACAGTGCGTCCAACCCGTATCCCATGCCAAACCCGATCCCCAGACCGGCCACTAGCTCAATCACCATGCGCCAGGCCAACTGGGCCTGAGAGTGATGATCCGGTGTACGAGGTTTCGGGGCGTGCTCTTCCTTAGCAGCGTCGATTTTGGCGCTCAGGGCCTTCAGTCGGTCTGCGTCTTCGGGGTCGGTCACGCGCCTTTCATCCCGTCATTTGGTTCGAAGGTTGGATATGGCGCGGGGCGACGTGAGTCAACGCAGCACAGGTGCGCAGAAATCACCGCCTTAGCCATTGTTTTAATTGTACATTTCTCGGCACCTATCGACACAAGACAACCCGCCGCACCCTCTGAAACCGGCAAATTGAGCCAATTCCGTCATTCAACCATCTGGTTGATTTTCATCCGAGCGCAGCGCTCGTGTATGATCCAGCAGCCATGTGCGCACGGATCGGACGGCCTTGCGCCGCCCCGCTTGTCCACTGGTCAGCAGATGGAACGCCCCCAACCGAAACCCGACATCCGACAGGCGCACCAAACGCTCGGATACAACCTCCACAGCCGCACAATCCGCCGACCCCATATAAAGACCGGCACCGTGTATCGCCGCTTCGAACGCAAGCGGCATGCGCGCACGCCACTCCCCCTCGTTGACAAGGGCGGGATCAAACCCGGCAATCGCGCACCATTTCGTCCAGACAAGTTCGTGCCGATCTCTGAACAGTTGATACCGACCCAAATGTTCGACGCGGATGCGATTGTCGGGAACTAGCCCCGGGGCGGCGTAGGGAAACAGCTTTGCATCGCTGATCAAGTCCGATGGCACATCCAGGACACCCTTGTGGGCAAAGCGGATGGCCATATCCGCCTCGAACCTATCCAAATCCGCCAATTGATCCGAAGCGATCAGACGCAACTCGATCTCCGGCAGATCGTTTTGAAGCTTTCGCAGCAGCGGCGCGATCACCTTGGTTGCGAAAAGCGGTTCACTGTTGACCACCACGCGCCCCGCTGGCGTGTCTGCCAAGCCCTCGGTCGCTTCCGCAATCACATCAAAGGCCGGACGGATCCGCTGCATGTAGTGACCACCTTCAGCCGTCAGCGTGACACCACGCGACGCATCCCGGAACAACTGGACCCCCAGCCGCGCCTCCAGACCCCGCACATGGCGGCTGATCGCAGAATGGCTCACGCCCAATTCTTCTGCCGCACGGCTGAAACTTTCGTGGCGGGCGGCCGCTTCGAAGGCGCGCAACGCGTTTAGCGGGGGCAATGTGCGGGCCATTTCGCTCACCTGTGCAAAAACTGCACAAGTGATGTCAGGGAACTCTGTTTGTGGCAATGCCGAACTTCGGGCAAACTGCAAGCATTCCCCAACACACGAGGCTTCTCATGCTCACCATCCATCAAAACGCGCTTTTGCGCGCACTCTCCACTTGTGCGAATTTCATGCAATCCAGGCGCAAGATCAAACCAACCAAGGGTACCGCGTTGCCCCCGATGACTGACCAGATCGCGCGTGACATCGGGCTCACAGCGCATCAACGCGCGCTCATGTCACACCGCTGGCCGTCGCGTGAAAGCAGACACCCATACCTCTGATCGCTTCCCCTTGGCCTCGGCGCCCGGTATGACAGGCCATGGCCGATCCGCTCGACACCGTCTTTTCCGCACTCGCCGACCCCACGCGGCGGGCGATCCTGACGATGTTACTCGAGGATGACATGGCCGTCACCGACGTGGCCGAACCGTTCGAGATGTCGCTTGCTGCGATCTCCAAGCACCTGACGATCCTGACACGCGCCGGGTTGATCCAACAGGAAAAGCGCGGGCGCGTGAAATGGTGCAAACTGGACCCCGACGCAATGCGCGGGGCCTCGGTGTGGATGCAGGGATTTGGCCAGTTCGAGCCCGTGAACATGGATGCGTTCGAACGGTTCCTGGCCGCAGAGTTGTCAGAGGGTGACCCGCTCTGACCGATGTCACGGACGCGCTACCGCCCGCACGCCTTCGAATGGTGCGGAGTGCAGTTATCATGCCTAATACTGTTGAAGACGACAGGACGCCACACGGCGTGTTCCACCGACGCGGGGCATTTCTGCCCTTGTCGCAGGCCCGTTTGTCGCGGGGGGCGGGTGAGTGCCGCGTCGCGTTTGGAGCCTGCAACAGATCATCTACCAAGCACACATGTCTATGCCGGGCTTGGACATTCCCAATTCGGGCACTTCATGTTGGAAAGCCTTGTACGCTTGTGAGCATTGGATCACCTCGATACCGCGCCCGACGGCCTGGTCGTTCCGACACGGGTACAAATGCACATGGAGTCCATGCTACAAAGCGTTCTGGCCCCTTTGCAAACCGTTTTTCGCGACGGACTGCCCGTGAGTGTGATAGGGACGCCGACCCGGATCGACAGGTTGGTGTTGCCAACTCCGGGGTTTGGGCATGGCCCCTGGCTGAGCGACACGCCGGAATTCCGCGCCTATATCAAAAAGAGGTGTGCCCGAATCGACGTGGATGGCCCGGAGAAGCTCTATCTTTCGCGGCGCCGTCATAAACGTGACCATCAGCTGGTCGACCGCGATGATGGAGAACGCGGGCTACTTCATCTTTCATCCGCAAGAGTACCATCTGGAAGTTCAGCTCGGCGTCATTCGCGCCGCACGATACATTGTGGGTTCAAATGAATCCGCGTTTCACCTCGCGCCATTTGCCATTCGGTCGGACGCACGCGCCACCATTTTGATGCGCGGTAATCGGCGTGAGATGCTGTCATACCTGTCTACTCAGATGCAAAGTTCGCTGGCCCCAAACCGGTCCTGATCGATCCGCGTGAGCGCCCGCTGTCAGGTGAAACGCCTGCGCCATTGTCATTGGACGCACTCCGCAGGACGCTGTCCGAAAACGGGTTTCTTTATGCGCGCTCTTCATCCCGGAGGAGAAGCGACAGTGCTACAATGGTCAGGCCCACGCCAACCCAAACGATGCCCGGCGGCACGCCGTTGCCCAGCGCCACCTCCCACAGGATCACCCAACTGGGGGTGAGGTAGGTATAGGCCATGACCTTGGCCGATGGCAGGCGCAGGGTGGCAAACTGTAAAAGCACAAAGGTGGCGGCAGAGGCAAAGATCGACACATAGATCAGTGTGACCCAGACAATACCGGGCAGATCGGTCCACGGCGTCGCTACCAGATCGCGCCAGCCCCACAACGTCAGCAGAACGGCCCCGGCAATGAGCATCCCAAAGGTGAACACAACGGCAGGCTCGCCCCGGTTCATCTTGCGCACCATGGGTGTGTAGATCGCGTGGCTGACGCAACCGACGAAATAGATGATTTCACCACGACCGACCTCAAATGCCAAAAAGGCGGACAGGTCGGCACGGAAAATCACCCAAAGCGCGCCTGAAGCCCCAACTGCAAGGCCCAGCGCCATGCGGGGTGTTGTGATCTGTCGCAGCAATACATAACCAAAGACGCCCGACATGACCGGGGTGAGCGTAAAGACAGCAGCCGCACTGACCGGCGCGGCCGTCTTCAAACCCTCGAACATGAGCACGAAGTAGATCGCGAACAGCCCACCCAACATGGCGTAGCGCCACGGCGCTTGTAGGGCTGTGCGCGGCACCCCGCCCCGCACCACAACTGCCACACCGATGACGAGGGCCGCGATCCAGAACCGGGCCGCATTCAGGGCAGCCGGTGCAATTTCATTCGCAGCCATGGCACCCAGCGAAAAGGATCCGGCGACCAGCGCCGAAAACAGCAGCATGGCCGCATGACCGCGCAAACCTGCGCTCACAAGACGTGCCACCCCTTGGACTTTTCCTTGAGGAAGGTCAGGAACGCCTGCACCTTGTTCGTACGATGCAGATCCACGTGAGTCACAAGCCAAAGGGGCGATGACCAATCCTCGCGCGGGGTCACGATTTCAACCAAGTCGGGATTTGCCCGCGCCTCCATCACAGACAAGAACCCAATACCCGCACCGGCCAAAACCGCCTGCTCTAAGGCACGCACATCGGTCGAGCGGAAGGTGATATCATCTTCGGCCACCTGACTGCGTAGCCATTTGTGGAAAGGCGCGCGGTTGTCTGCAGAGTCGTGGCTGACAAAGCGGTGGCCCTTGGTCGTCGCAATATCCTCCGGGTGCCCATGTTCAGCGATGTATGTCTTGGTCGCATAAAGACCCATGGACTGGCGCACAAAGGGCTGCACAACATTGTCCGGCTGATCCGGTGCGTTCCCTGCCCGGATGGCCACATGGGCCTCACCATATTCAAGGCGAAACAGCCGTTCACCGGTCAGGTAGCGTACGACAACGTCCGGATGCTTCTGCTGGAACTCGGTCAACACCGGCGCCATGCGTGGCGCCATGGTGACCAGTGAGGTGACGACCAGCTCGCCCGACACTTCGGTCCCGCGCCCCTTGATCCGACCGACCAACTGACTGAACTGGTCATCCGTGGCCTGTGCTACGCGGAACAGATCATCCCCCGCCTCGGTCGGGGTATAGCCCCGGGCGTGGCGCTGAAACAGCTTCACCCCCAAACGCCCCTCGAGCGCATCGATGTGGCGGATAACAGTCGCGTGGTGCACGCCCAGAACTTCAGCCGCCCCGCTGACCGTGCCCATCCGGGCAACCTGATAGGCGGTCTTGATCTCATCCCAATTGTCCATAGGCCAAAAGCTCTTTGTGCAAATCCCAACAGATGCTGTTGAGTCTTAGGAATTGCGTTCGAATTTGCAAGGCCCAATTCTACCGGCACACCGCAGTCAATTCCCACACCGAGGACCCGACCATGACCATCCTGCACATCGACAGTTCCGCCTGCACCCAAGGCTCCGTGACACGTGACCTGACCTCCGACATCGTATCGAAACTCGGCGGCGACGTGATCCGCCGGGACCTGACCGAAGCGCTGCCTCAGATCAACGAAACCTGGATCAACGCCAACTTCACGCCGGCTGATGACCGCGACGCGGCACAGCGCGACACGTTGGCGCTGTCGGACAGCCTCGTGGACGAATTGAAAGCCGCTGACACCATCGTCATCGGCATGCCGGTTTACAACTTTGGCGCCCCCGCCGCATTGAAGGCGTGGATCGACCTGATCGCCCGTGCCGACCTGACCTTCAAATACAGCAAAACCGGACCCGTCGGCCTGTTGGACGGCAAACGCGCGATCATCGCCGTGGCAACCGGCGGCACATCCGTCGGAAGCGAGGTCGACTTTGCCACGGGCTACCTGAAACACGTACTGGGTTTTACCGGCATCCACGATGTCGAAGTAATCGCTGCGGATCGTGTCATGGCTAACGGAGAAGAAGCAGTAAGGAACGCCAAAGCAGAGATCGCAAAACTCGCCGCCTGACGGACAGATCGGCACGGTGGAAAACCGTCTCGCGGATCGACCCGTGGGGCGGGTTCACCGTTGCATGGTGCGCAGGTGCGAAGATAGCGTCGCAATATGACTGTCGTGCGCAACATGCCCAGCCAACTGATCCTGGCCCACGCGCCGTGGATACTTGGGGGTGGGCTGATCATCTGCATCATCGCCTGTGCGGCGGCTGGCCTTGCGGTGATGGCAGCGGGCGAAACGAGTGGGCTGTTAACCGTGCTGCTGGGGGCAGGAGTACCGCTCGGCATCTTCGCAATGGCCGTCAAACGCGATCAGGTCATCTTTGACGCCAATGCGGGTACGGTAACAGTCCAGCGCCGTACGCTCTTCAAGTATCAGAATGCTAAGTACAGGTTGGATGCGGTGCGCAAGGTCGAAATTGACGATTTCTCGGACACCGCACGTCCAACCCTGACCTTCCATGATGCCACCGCACCCTACCCATTGGTCGAAGCCTACATGTCTGGCAACGGCCCCCGCCGGTCGGCACGTGCGATCAACGATTGGCTCAGCGCATATCGGCGCTCCGCTTAACGGCCACCCCAAATGTCTGCGTCACTAAACCCCATATCGGTCAGATCCGGGGCACGTCTTTGGGCGTCGTCGTCCCAAGCCATGTAAAACTCATCAAGCTGCGGCGGCGGCACAGGCGTCATGCTCAAAAGGGCATGTACCTGCCCCCGGTGATGGATCTGGTGCTGGATCAGGTGCAGAAAGGTGCGATCGAACCGCTCTGCCTGTACGCCGCGATCACGGGGCATCTGCACAAGGCGTGACGGGTCCGGCAGGATTGCATCCTCCGTCAATGAGATCAGGCGGCGATCCACATCGCGCTGCGCTGCCCGCAAGACGGACATATCGGGATGCGGCACCTCCTCGACAAAAGCGGATGGGCCGACACACGCACCTTCCAGCGCAGAAACGTAAAACAGGTCAACACTCAGAATGTGATTGAGCGTGGCGATGATCGACCCGAAGAAAGATGGGCGTGGCGCCGCCAGCTCTTCGGCATTCAGGCCCGCGCATGCGCGGTGCAAGCGATAATTGGACCAGGCGTTGTTGTAGGCTTGCGGCGCAAAGAGAGGTGTCATTGGGCAATGTCCCTTTCCGGTTCTGCTTGGGGAGAATCTGCCAGGATTTGATCAAGATCACAGCGCGGTTTGAGGCGGCCCCTATCGTGTGATGCGTACCAGACAGGAGACGGACCATGAAACACATCATCGCCACCTTCGCCCTGATATGCAGCGCCCCGCTTACCGCCATGGGTCAGGACATAAGCACCGGCGCCACGCTATACCAGCGCCACTGCGCAACCTGCCACGGGGTCGAGGCGCGCGGCAATGGTCCGATGCGCCCTGCCCTGCTTCTCCAGCCGCCCAGCCTGCGGGACCTTGCGACCCGCAACGACGGAACCTTTCCGGTTATACGGGTGGTATCGCGTATCGATGGGCGCGATCCTCTGGTCAGCCACGGCTCGCCCATGCCGGTCTATGGCTGGTACTTCGAAGGCGATGATACGGCCATCAAGGCCGAAACCGGCCAGCCCATCCTGACAAGCAAACCCATCGTGGACCTGATGGCCTATTTGCAGAGCATTCAGGAATAGATTGCGTGCCGGGCACCTGTTGAGCGCGACATCGTGCTCACCTGACGGCAAAAGGCTAAGCCCTAGTCAAATGATCCGTTGTTCCAACTCGGCCGGGTCATCCACATCGACATGCCAAAAGGCAACCGAACCGACGGGCAATCGCTCCAGGACACGGTTGAAATCCCTTGCGCTGGTGCACCGCCGGATGGCCCACGCCGTTGCGTCGATCGCATTGTTCGGCGTCAGATTGTGGTGTGGCCGGACCTGCTTGACCTCTTCAATCAAATCTGAACGCTCTGGGAACGGAAAGGGAGGCACAGTGATGTCCCACCCCTGAACGAAGATTGCGCGCAGCACACTGGGCAGAACACCGGCGAACAAAAGACCCTGCTGTGCGGTCAAGCGGCGTCGAAACACCTGCAGCACTCCGTCCACGGCAGTGTACGCCATGTTGTCCGAAGCAAGCGACATGCGCTCCTTCACATCATTCAGAAAAGCGCGCCACTCTTTTGAGGCGTGCCTGTATGTCCACGGCATTGGCATTGACAAATTCGACCCCGCAGCATGTTTAGACGTTGAACAGTGTAGCGAAGCCAAGCCCAAACTGTCGATGTCGGGAAGGGCGGGCGCGCCCTTGTGCGCAACCATGGCCTGCCCGATGTTGCAATGCTTGACTCAACCGCGCGCGGGGCCTATTGCCCCCCACAACACCCGGAAGTTCGTAAGCTTCCGGTCCCTTGGGATATCCCGGGATCGCCCTCCGTCAGCGCGTTGCGCCCACGGGGGTGCTTTTCGTTTGGGCCATTTCCTTGGGGTCTGCACCGCCTGCACTTACCTGTCAGGCAAACGTCAACGGTCGAAAGGATGATGGCCCATGTTTGAAAATCTCTCCGAACGCCTCTCCGGTGTCTTCGACCGGCTGACCAAACAGGGTGCACTGTCCGAGGAAGACGTCAAAACCGCCCTGCGCGAGGTGCGCGTGGCCCTGCTGGAAGCGGACGTGTCGCTGCCCGTCGCCCGTGACTTCGTCAAGGCCGTGCAGGAACAGGCAACAGGCCAGGCCGTCACCAAATCCGTCACCCCCGGCCAGCAAGTCGTCAAGATCGTGCACGACGCGCTGATCGACACGCTCAAGGGCGAGGGTGACCCCGGCGCTCTGAAAATCGACAGCCCCCCTGCCCCGATCCTGATGGTCGGCCTGCAGGGCGGCGGTAAGACGACAACGACCGCCAAGCTGGCCAAACGCCTGACCGAACGCGATGGCAAGCGCGTGCTTATGGCGTCGCTCGACGTGAACCGCCCCGCGGCCATGGAACAGCTGGCAATCCTCGGCGCGCAGATCGGCGTCGACACCCTGCCGATTGTGAAGGGCGAGAACCCCGTCCAGATCGCCAAACGGGCCAAGACCCAGGCCAGCATGGGCGGCTACGACGTCTACATGCTCGACACCGCCGGTCGCCTCTCCATCGACGAAGAGTTGATGACGCAGGTTGAACAAGTCCGCGACGTCGCAACACCCCGCGAAACCATCCTCGTGGTGGACGGCCTGACCGGTCAGGATGCGGTGAACACCGCCCAGAACTTCGATGACCGCATCGGCATCTCGGGCGTTGTGCTCACCCGGATGGACGGCGACGGGCGCGGTGGTGCCGCCCTGTCGATGCGCGCCGTCACTGGCAAGCCCATCAAGTTCGTCGGCTTGGGCGAAAAGATGGACGCCCTCGAAACCTTCGAGCCGGAACGCATCGCGGGCCGCATCCTCGGCATGGGCGACATCGTCAGCCTTGTCGAAAAAGCGCAGGAAACCATCGAGGCCGAACAGGCCGAAAAGATGATGAAGCGCATGGCCAAAGGTCAGTTCAACATGAACGACCTGAAGATGCAGCTTGAACAGATGATCAAGATGGGCGGCATGGAAGGCATGATGGGTATGATGCCCGGCATGGGCAAAATGGCCAAACAGGTGCAGGACGCGGGCTTTGACGACAAGATCCTCAAGCAGCAGATCGCCATGATCCAGTCCATGACGAAAAAGGAACGCGCCGCGCCGCAGATCCTGCAAGCGTCCCGCAAGAAACGCATCGCTGCAGGCTCAGGCATGCAGGTCAGCGACCTCAATAAGCTGCTCAAGATGCACCGCCAGATGTCGGACATGATGAAAAAGCTCGGCAAGGGCAAAGGCGGCATGATGAAGAAAGCCATGCAGGCCATGATGGGCAAAGGCGGCGGCATGCCTGACATGGGCAACATGGATCAGGCCCAGCTTGAGGCGGCAGCCAAACAGCTTGGCGGCAAGATGCCCGGCGGTCTGCCGGGCCTTGGCGGCGGTATGCCCCTGCCCCCGGGTCTCAGCGGGTTCGGGAAGAAGAAATGATCTCCTGCACCGTCCGATACGAAATTAACCCCGACAAGCTCGACGCCTTCGAGATCTATGCGCGGTTCTGGCTGAAGAAGATCCCGGAAATGGGCGGCACCCATCACGGCTATCACATGCCCTATGAGGGCCCGAACGACATCGCCTATTGCCACTTTTCCTTTGCCTCGCTTGCCGACTACGAAGCCTACCGCGCGGCCATGTGGGACGATCCCGATTGTCTCAAGGCCTACAAGTTCGCGACAGAAGCCAAGTGCATCCGCCGCTACGATCGCTCCTTCACCAAGCCCCTGCTCAAAGGCGCAACGGTCGAGGAACTGGGCCTATGATCCCGACCGTCACCACAGACCGGCTGATCCTGCGCGGCGCGCGGCGCGACGATTTCGACGCGTTCGCTGACATGCTCGCCTCGGACCGCGCCGTGTTCATGGGTGGCCCCTTTGACCGCGCCGCCGCGTGGCGGCTCTTTGCCATGAACCTTGCCAGCTGGCCGCTCGACGGCTTTGGCGTTTGGATGATCACAGATCGCAACACTGGTGCGTTCATGGGCGACGTCGGTATCTCGCATCCCGACCGCTTCCCTGAGCCGGAACTCGGCTGGACCCTGACAGGCGCGGCGGAAGGCAAAGGGTTCGCCACCGAAGCCGCCCGCGCCGCCCGGAACTGGTATTGGACCAACACCGACGCACAAAGCGTCGTCAGCTACATCACGCCCGGCAACACCCGGTCCGAGGCCCTCGCCGCCAAGCTCGGTGCAACGCACGACCCAGACGCCCCCCTACCCGACGGCGAAACGCCCGCAGAAACGGCGGTCTTCCGTCACCGGAGGGGCGCATGATCACCCTCACCGGCACCCCAACCCTTACAACTGAACGGCTGACCCTGCGCGCGCCACAACCGCAGGACGCGCAACCCTTCATCGACTTCTACAAAACCGACCGCTCCCAATTCGTGGGCGGCCCCATGACCGACCGACAAGGTTGGAACTTCTTCTGCACCGAAATAGGCCACTGGGTGATGAACGACTTTGGCATGTTCGTGGTCACGTTCCACAATGACGACACACCCCTTGGCATCGTCGGCCACTGGTATCCAAACACATGGCCCGAAAAAGAAGTCGGCTGGGGCCTCTTCGACGCCAAGCACGAAGGCAAAGGCATTGCATTCGAAGCGGCAACCGCCTGTATCGACCACGCTTGGACAACGCTGAAATGGGACACCATCGTCAGCTACATCGCCCATGGCAACGACGCCTCGGTCGCCCTTGCCGAACGCCTCGGTGCTGTACGCGATGACACCGCCGAAGAGCCGGGCAAAGAGGCCTATGTCTACCGCCACCCGGGGCCCGCGGCATGACCGTTACGTTCTCCGCCCCCACGCTCGAGACCGAGCGCCTGATCCTGCGTGCGCCCGAGCTGTCGGACTTTGATGCGCTGGCCGCATTCTATGCCTCGCCTCGTTCCAGTTTCGTCGGCGGACCGCAAAGCCGCGAGCTTAGCTGGCGCGCACTGGCGCTGGAAGCAGGGCATTGGGTGCTGCGCGGCTTTGGCCGTTGGACCCTGATCGAAAAAACAACAAACACCCCCTTGGGCATCGTTGGTCTCTGGCACCCCGAAGGCTTCCCCGAGCGTGAACTGGGTTGGGACTTGTTTGATGGCGCAACGGGCAAAGGTTATGCGACCGAAGCCGCAATCGCAGCCCGCAGCTACGCCTACAACACGCTGGGATGGACGACACTCACAAGCCTGATCGCAATTGACAACGAAGGGTCGCGCCGCGTGGCTGAACGCCTGGGCGCCACGTATGACAGCGATTTCACCCACGAACGCCACGGCCCCATGCAGCTGTGGCGCCACCCGGGACCGGAGGGGCGGGCATGACCCTTCCCTGCGAAACACCGCGCAACGGGCCAGCAGCCCTGTTTGCCATCGCTCTGCAAGGCCATCTGCCCACGCTGTCGACCGACCGGCTGCTGCTGCGCGCGCCCCGCGTGACCGATTTCGACACATATGCGCAGATCGCCTGCTCGGGCCGTGGCGAGCACATCGGCGGCCCGATGAGCCGCGAAGACGCATGGACCGACTTCTCCCAGATGACCTCCACGTGGCTCTTGCACGGACACGGTCTCTGGACCATCGGCCATGCCGGCGACATTTCCGGCTTTGTCTTGCTGGGGTTTGAAGCGGGCGATCAGGAACCGGAACTGGGCTTTATGCTCACCGAAAAAGCCGAAGGCATGGGCATCGGTTTTGAAGCTGCCCAAGCTGCCCTCACCCACGCCTTCGATACACTCGGTTGGTCCACACTGGTCAGCTACATCGACCCCGCCAACGCACGTTCGATCAAACTGGCGCAACGCCTCGGCGGCTTGCCCGATGGCGAGATCACGGAAGATGGCGAAACGACGCTGATCTACCGTTATGTGCGAGAGGTGATGTGATGTCCCACACCTCTATCCCAACCATCGAAACCCGGCGGCTGGTCCTGCGCGGCCCACAGCCCGAGGATTATCCGAACTTCAAGGCGACCTTCGCCTCCTACCGCTCCCGCTTCATGGGGGGGCCATTGAACCCCTACGAGGCATGGATGCTCTATGCTGCCGAGATCGGGCACTGGGACATCCGCGGCTTCGGCATGTGGATGATCCACGACAAGGATACGGATGATACCTATGGCATGGCCGGGGGCTGGCAGCCTGCGGGCTGGCCCGAACGGGAAATCGCCTGGATCATCTGGCCCGACAAGGCGGGCAAGGGCTATGCGCTTGAAGCCACGCATGCCGTACGCGCGCACTACTACGCGGGCGGTTGGGACGGTGCGGTCAGCTATATCGACCCAATGAACCTCGACAGCATCCGGTTGGCCGAACGGTTGGGCGCGGTCAAAGACAAGGACGCGCAAACCATCGACGGCTCTGACGCCGTCTACCGCCACCCCACACCCGCAGCGCTTGATGGCAGCCAACTGGCGCACGGGATCGAAATGGAAATCGGCCACTACGCCGACCCGATGTTCAAACCGAAAGGATGGGCGCTTGACTGATGCCATTTCCAAGGCCGCCGAAGTGCTGGCCGACCACCGCGCCAGCATCGACCGGCTCGATGCCATCCTCGTCTACACCCTGGGCGAGCGGTTCAAACACACGCAGGCCGTGGGGAAACTCAAGGCCACACACGACCTTCTGCCCTCCGATCCCACGCGCGAAGCCGCGCAGATCGCTCGGCTCGAAGATTTGGCGAACCGGGCCGATCTGGACCCCGAATTCGCCAAGAAGTTCCTGAACTTCATCATCGCTGAAGTCATTCAGCACCACAAGAAACACCAAGAATAACAGGCTGGTAGCCTGAAACGCCATTCAAAGGAGAAACAACAATGGCCATGAAAATCCGTCTTGCCCGTGGTGGCTCGAAAAAGCGTCCCTTCTACCGCATCGTGGCGGCCGACAGCCGCATGCCACGCGACGGCCGCTACATCGAAAAGCTGGGCACATATAACCCCCTGCTGCCCAAAGACAGCGAAGAGCGCGTGAAAATGAACATGGAACGCATTCAGTACTGGCTGGGTGAGGGCGCACAGCCCACCGACCGCATCAGCCGCATGCTGGAAGCCGCAGGCGTGCTTGAGAAAAAAGAACGCAACAACCCCAACAAGGGTGAGCCCGGCGCCAAGGCCAAAGAGCGCGCGGAAGAGAAAGCCGCCAAGGCTGCTGAAGCTGCCGCAGCACCTGCTGAAGAAGCGCCTGCCGAAGAAGCACCGGCCGAAGAAACAGCAGAGTAATCAGGGGTTGGCGCTGTGGACACATTTCCAGATGAGTTTCGCAGCCAGCTTCTGAACCTGATGGCGTGGCGGCGCGATGTGCGCCGCTTCCGCACCGATCCCGTGGACGAGGCAGTGCTGATGCGCTGCCTCGACACATTTCGGCTGGCCCCTTCCGTGGGCCTGTCCGAACCCTGGCGCATCATCCGCGTGCAAAGCGAAACGGCCCGCGCCGCAGCGCTTGAGAACTACAAAGCCGCCAACGCGCAAGCGCTGGCCGGGTACGATGGCGAACAGGCCGCCAGCTACAGCCAACTCAAACTGTCCGGCATGGCCGAAGCACCAGAACATCTTGCTATTTTCTGCAACGACAGCACGGAACAAGGCCACGGCCTTGGCGCAGGCACCATGCCCGAAATGCGACGCTATTCCGTGGTGGGGGCCGTCACACTCATGTGGCTCGCGGCCCGATCAGAAGGCTTGGGAATGGGCTGGGTGTCGATCCTTGATCCCGTCCAATTGTGCCACGATCTCAGCGTACCCAAGGGTTGGTCTCTGGTCGCCTATATGTGCGTCGGCTGGCCCGAGGAACAATCCGACACGCCCGAACTCGAACGCGTCGGATGGGAACACCGGCACGACCTGATCATAGAGACGCGCTGACCAGCCAGGTCTGTACGGGCCAAGGGTTTTCGCACATCAAACACTGTTTCTGGTGATGACTTTCGCCTAGTTGCCAGGCACCTAACAAAACAGGTGCAAGGCGCGTGAGCGCTCTAAAAGGATCAGAAACCCAACATCGGCGTATCAGATCAGGGCCGGAATATCGGGTTCACCATTCAGGAAGCAGCCACGCCAAGCCTCCTCAGTCGAACAGTGTCGATGTGGACGGAGCAGCGTGGTACCTCAAAACGTTTGCCAAGAATTTGCATCAACTGAGGACATCATTAGCATGTGTTTGATTATACAGTGTGCTGTCAGATCTACTGAAATTTTGTCCGGGAGAGTGGCGGTTTTGGCGACTGAATGAGGTTCGGTTTGAGCGGATCCAACGACATCGTGGAAATTTGGGTGTGCCGATCGGTCGCATCATGGTATCATGTAAGTAACCGGTGTTCGACCGGCGTACGATTTGATCGGTCGGCGCCTACCTACTCTCGAGAGGAGGGGTCTGCAAATGGTGAAGCCAATCAAAACAATCGGAAATCCCCTTTCTTGGGCGCTGCACGTTCTCGGCAATGCTTCACATTATACCCAGGATGCGGCTCATGAAATTGGGGGTGATCCGCAAGCACACCCAACAGTGAACCAGATAAGCATCGAAGATCTACGGGTTGCGCTCAGGAAAGGAGCGGAAGACTTTGGGGCGCTTCGCACGGATGTGCTTTTCATCGTTATTCTCTATCCCATTGTCGGGCTCTGCCTTGCAACCTTCGCCTTCCAGCGCGAACTACTGCCTTTACTGTTCCCGCTGATGTCAGGTTTTGCGTTGCTGGGACCGATTGCCGCCGTTGGTCTATACGAGATGAGCCGTTGCCGAGAAAAAGGAGAGCCGGCAGGCTTTCGCGCCGCTCTTGGTGTCATGGGATCACCGGCCATAGCAGCCGTGCTCACGATAGGTCTTGGTCTGGTGTTAATGTTCATAGCCTGGATGTTGACAGCTTATCTGATCTTTAGCTTGACCTTGGGGCCAGAGGCACCTGCTTCCGCACGGACGTTCTTTGTGGATGTCTTCACGACCGGTCCTGGGTGGACGATGCTGATCGTCGGTTGCGCAGCGGGGTTTGTCTTTGCGGCAGCTACGCTTGCAATGACCGTTGTCTCGATACCGCTGGCATTGCACCGCCATGTTGGTGTCCCCGTCGCAATCGCAACGTCGTTGGAACTGACGCGAAAGAACCCGGTGACCGTGGCGGTATGGGGGCTTATTGTGGCGACATTCCTTGCCATAGGGACGATACCATTGTTTCTTGGGCTTATCTTCGCTTTCCCGATCCTCGGACATGCGACGTGGCACCTATATCGACGGGCGGTAGCCCAATAGGCTGAACGCTCAGGAAAACCGCCAAATGGTGACTTTGGGAAGTTCATCTAGGAAGGTTGGCACGGATCGCCGATATGGCCGCGAACGCCTCAACACGACGCATCTTTTCTCATTTATTTCAGCGCCTTACTTCTGAGGTACCCCGAATTCACGATTTGTGATACAATTTGGCGCAACAGTCGCGACAGATGGCTTATGTGCCTGTGCGCGGTTGAGCTGAGGAAAGGCGCGTCATGGTCGTCGTAATCGCTCTGGTTGTCGTAGTTGTAGGGTCAATCCTGTTCCACCTGCTTAGCCCATGGTGGTGGACCCCTATTGCGTCAAACTGGGAATATATCGACGCGACCCTCGTTATCACCTTCTGGATCACCGGGTTTGTATTAACGGCCGTCATCCTATTCATGGCGTATTGTGTTTGGCGGTTTCGTCACGAACCGGGGCGGGTCGCCGCGTTCGAGCCGGAAAACAGGCGACTGGAGATTTGGCTGACCGTGGTCACAGGGTTGGGAGTGGCCGCGATGCTGGCCCCGGGCCTTGTCGTCTGGAAGCAGTTTGTGACCGTTCCGGATGATGCCACCGAAGTTGAGGTTTTTGCGCAGCAATGGTCGTGGAGTTTTCGCTTGCCTGGTGAGGATGGCCGTCTGGGGACGTCGGATGCGGCCTTGGTCGGTCCGGATAATCCTCTCGGGATCAGTCCATTCGACCGCTTTGGGCAGGACGATATCATCATTGAATCAGACGATTTGTACCTTCCGATTGGGAAACCGGTGAAGATGGTTCTTCGGTCGGTCGATGTTCTTCACAATTTCTACGTGCCCGAGTTTCGCGCCAAGATGGATATGGTGCCCGGGATGGTCACCTACTTCTGGTTCACGCCGACGCGGATCGGTGAGTTCGAGGTTTTATGTGCAGAACTGTGCGGTGTCGGTCACGGCCACATGCGCGGCTACGTGCAAATCCAAGAGGAGACAGAGTATCAAGCCTGGCTGCAGGAGCAGCGAACCTTTGCAGAGCTTTGGGAGGAAAGAAGGGTTAGGACCGCGAGCAGCGACCCTGAACAATAGAAACTTTCAAAGTTGCTCCGCCGCCCGACAAGCCAAGCCGTTTCGGCTAGGAGGAGCATAAATGGCCAATATCCCCTATCGGCCCGATGAACAGGTCCCGCCGGCAGAAGTGCCGGACGTCCATCCACCGCATCCGCACACGTGGATCGGGCGGTGGGTGTTCTCGCAAGATGCGAAATACATCGCAATCCAGTACTCAGCCACTGCGATCGCGATAGGGTTGGTGGCCTTGGTCCTGTCCTGGCTGGTGCGCCTGCAACTGGGGTTTCCGGACGTTTTTTCATTCTCGGCCGAGGCCTATTATCAGTTCATCACTATGCACGGGATGATCATGGTGATCTACCTGCTGACCGCGATCTTTCTTGGCGGCTTTGGCAACTACCTGATCCCGCTAATGGTCGGGGCCCGTGACATGGTGTTCCCTTTCGTGAACATGCTGAGCTACTGGGTTTACCTTTTGGCCGTTCTGGTGCTGGTCGCGAGCTTCTTTGTGCCCGGCGGCCCCACGGGGGCGGGCTGGACGCTTTACCCACCACAAGCGATCCTGAGCGGGACACCGGGTGGACAGGATGCAGGTATCATTCTGATGCTGCTTTCACTGATCCTCTTTATTATCGGCTTCACGATGGGCGGTCTGAACTACGTCGTGACAGTTCTTCAGGCACGGACCCGTGGCATGACCTTGATGCGGATGCCGCTGACAGTTTGGGGCATCTTCACCGCGACGGTAATGGCATTGCTCGCATTTCCGGCCTTGTTTGTTGCTTGTGTGATGATGTTATTCGACCGCCTGCTTAGCACAAGTTTCTTTATGCCAACGCTTGTCGAAATGGGTGAGCAGCTGTCTTACGGAGGCGGTAGCCCGATCGTGTTCCAGCATCTGTTCTGGTTCTTCGGTCACCCCGAAGTCTACATCGTGGCACTCCCGGCCTTTGGTATCGTGTCGGACCTGATCAGCGTACATGCTCGTAAGAATGTGTTCGGATACCGGATGATGGTCTGGGCCATTGTTATCATCGGTGCACTGTCCTTCATCGTCTGGGCGCATCACATGTATGTCTCGGGGATGCATCCGTATTTCGGTTTCTTCTTTGCCACGACGACGCTGATCATCGCGGTGCCAACGGCGATCAAGGTCTACAATTGGCTGTTGACGCTTTGGCGCGGTGACATTCATCTGACATTGCCCATGCTCTTTGCCCTCAGTTTCGTGGTCACTTTCGTCAACGGCGGTCTCACTGGTCTCTTCCTCGGAAATGTGGTGGTTGATGTGCCGCTGTCCGACACCATGTTTGTCGTCGCGCACTTTCATATGGTGATGGGGGTTGCGCCGCTGATGGTCATTTTTGGCGCAATTTATCACTGGTACCCCCTGATGACCGGTCGCATGTTGAACGAGGCCATGGGGCAAATCCATTTCTGGGTCACATTCATCGGAACCTACGCGATCTTTTTCCCGATGCATTACGTTGGTCTGGTCGGTGTGCCACGGCGCTACCCCGAGATTGGTGATCCTGCATTCATCACGACGCCAGTGGACGGTCTGAACGCATTCATCAGCATTGCCGCCTTCATCGTCGGCGCAGCGCAAATCCTGTTTCTGTTCAATATTGCATGGAGCGCACGTAACGGTCGGGACGCTGGCGGCAATCCCTGGCGTGCGGCATCGCTCGAATGGCAGACACCGCAAACACCTCCGCGCCACGGCAACTGGGCTGATGAACTTCCCGTCGTGTATCGCTGGGCCTACGACTACAGCGTGCCCGGCGCACCCGAGGATTTCATTGCGCAGGACGATCCGTGGGTGCAGCAAACGGCACCAACATGACCGTAATACTCGCCTTTTTGGTAATGATCATTGCGCTGGCACTCTGGTGGCTGCTCCAACAAGGTGTGATGTCCAAGCCCTGGCTTGAAACAGGACCCATGGATGAAGCGGCAGGCAGGTCCGGCTTTCCAGTCGAGCGTCTCGGGCTTGGCGTCTTCCTTGTTGTGATCGGATCGCTTTTCGCCCTTTTCGGCAGCGCATTTATCATGCGGATGGATCTGGAAATCTGGCCCTCGTTGACCCTGCCACCGGTTGTCTGGATCAATACTGCGCTGTTGGTGATAGCGAGCATTTTCCTGCGTCTGGCCACACGTCGCAGCGATACGCGTCGGCTAACGCGGGACACGACCATTGCCGGATTGGCGACCGGCGGTTTTTTGGTTGGACAACTCCTTGCGTGGCGAGAGTTGCAGGTGGTGGGAGATGGGCTTGCGTCCGGCCCCGCAGCAAGCTTCTTCTACATGCTGAGCGGTCTGCATGGACTGCATATCCTCGGCGGCATCCTCGCACTTGGTGTTTTGATAGCGCGCAGTGGAGGCGACCCAGTCCGGACCAAATTCAACGTAGGTCTTTGTGCCACATATTGGGACTTCCTTCTGGTCGTGTGGATTGGGCTGCTGCTTCTATTCATGGGACTGGCCAACCAGTTGCTCGACATCTGTCGCACCATTCTAACGTGAGGGAACACTATGGCTGAGAGCACTTTGCAAACGGACCACCCAGAAGGCCTCGACGGGTTTGTACGGGACTGGAGCTCGGACCAGCGCACGTTCAAGCGGGTGTCTTGGGGCAAGGCGATGATGTGGATTTTTCTGCTAAGCGATACGTTCGTCTTCAGCATCTTTCTGATCGGGTACATGTCGGCCCGCATGTCCACCAAATCTGACTGGCCCAATACCAGCGAAGTGTTTTCATTGCATGTGGGCGGCGCAGACCTGCCACTTCTTCTGATTGCGATAATGACTTTCGTCCTGATTTCATCAAGCGGGACAATGGCGATGGCCGTGAGGTGCGGTTATGCCCGCGCGCGCAAGGCGACTGCCGGGCTCATGTATCTTACTGCACTTCTGGGCGCGACCTTTGTCGGCATGCAGGTTTTCGAATGGACCAAGCTGATCCAGGAAGGTGTCCGCCCCTGGGGCAACCCCTTCGGCGCAGAACAGTTCGGCGCCAGTTTTTTCATGATAACCGGTTTCCACGGTACACACGTTTCGATCGGCGTCCTGTTCCTGATCATCATCGCGACCAAGATCTGGAGAGGTGAGTTCGACCGGCCCGGCCGAACGTGGCTAAAATCGGATGCCGGCGACTATGAGGCGGTCGAGATCATGGGGCTCTATTGGCACTTCGTTGATCTGGTTTGGGTCTTCATCTTTGCGTTTTTCTATCTTTGGTAAGGAACGGTCATGACAGACACGACAACGCTTAAGCCACCAACAGCTCACGTCGAGGGGCAGCAACATCCTCTCAAACTCTACTTCCTTGTTTGGGGGTTACTCTTCGTTCTCAGCGCCTTCTCTTATCTTGTCGACTACGCTGGCTTGCAGGGGTTGGCTCGGTGGTCCTTGATTATTGTCTTCATGCTCTTGAAGGCGGGCCTGATCGTTGCCGTTTTCATGCACATAGCGTGGGAACGGCTGGCCCTTGCCTATGCTATCCTGCTGCCGCCGCTGGCCGTTTTGGCCTTCCTTGCGATCATGACTTTCGAGTCCGACTACACCCTTGCAACCCGGATATCCGTTTTCTCCGGACACTGAGGCGGGCAGATCGGATCAACAAGTTCAGAGGCGTCAGTCTCCTCTTCAAAAGCCTCCGGACCGCAACAGCCATCGGACGGCTGCGTCGACAAGAAGTGCGGTGAAGACGGCGTAAAGGTAAATGATCGAGAAGACAAAAAGTGACTTTGCCGGCGCGCGCGATACATCAATCGGTGTTCGAAAGAGCACCCACGCGCGGCGCAGAAATTCAATGCCCAACGCTGTTGCAAGTATGCCGTACAATGGTCCCGCCATGCCCACGAACGACGGTGCAGCACCAATGGGGGAAAGCACAATAGTGTAGGCAAAAATCTGTCTTTTGGTCGCAGCCTCACCCGCCACAACAGGTAGCATCGGTATCCGGGCGGCCGCATAATCGGTCGACTTGAGCAGGGCGAGAGCCCAAAAGTGTGGCGGCGTCCAAAGGAAAATGATCAGAAACAGCAGCCATGGTTCCCAGTCCAGCGAACCCGAAATTGCGGTCCATCCGATCACCGGCGGCAAAGCGCCCGCAGCGCCACCAATCACGATGTTTTGCGGAGTAACGAACTTGAGCCACATCGTATAAAAGACGCTGTAAAAGATGATTGTTGCCGCCAGCAGACCTGCGGAAAGCGGGTTGGCATAGAAGCCGAGCACGATGACGGAGATCGTGGCGAGTCCCATACCGAAAACGAGCGCTTCGGTGGACGAAACCACCCCAGCTGGCAAAGGCCGGTTCGAAGTCCGTGCCATCTTTGCGTCAATGGGTGCGTCATACCACATGTTCAGCGCCCCGGCGGCGCCGGCACCTATTGCGATCGCCGAAATCGAAATGACAGCTCTGCCAAAAGACAAATCCCCCGAGGCCAAAGCCATGCCGACAAGTGCCGTGAAGATCGCAAGCGACATGACTCTTGGCTTTGTAAGCGCGATGAAGTGGGCCGCCCGACTGAACCTGAACTTAAGCACAGTACGTGCAAAAAAGCCGTCCGCGATCGGCATTTAATCGCTCCTCCCGAGGCACTTCATCTTAACGCATCAGTGGCCCAGCGGCAATTTTCTTGATCCAGTCGTCCGTAGCACAAACCAAATGGGGGGCTTTCGATAGTGATGCGACGATGCACCGCGCTGATTCCAAAGTGTTCTTCGATGGTAGCGCTCGATAGGGAAGCGTCATCAAGCAGACGCTGGCGCAAATGCGGCGAATGGCAACTAAGTCCGGCTGTGCGGTCCTTGGTGCATATTGCGGCCAAGGTTCGCTCAGAGCCCTTTTTACCTCATGCTGCGGTTCGCACGAATGTCTGAAAAGCGAAAAAAGCCGTATTATGATTTAAGCACTAATCGCAAAGCGGTCGATGAGCACTCGAAGGCTGGTCATCTCTTTAAGCTGCTTTGGAAAGTACAGACAAAGGCGCGGTCGATGAGGTGTGTAGTCACGAAGGACCTCTATCAACTCGCCAGCTTCGATCTGGGCCGTGACGCCTTGGCTAGACAGGGGTTGATTGGTGTTGTCGACCCATCAGCCCCGCTCCTGTGCTGGGTGCCATCATTGGCTCCGGCCTTCTTGCCTACCAAAGCGGCAACTTCGGCAGTTGGGAAGCTCGGGAACGTGGCGGGCCGCAATGAAGTGGCCCGCCTGCTTCTTCAGAGGGGAAGAGTCTCAGGAACTGAAACTAAGTTTTGTGGTTTTGCTACGCCGGGATAAGATCACTCTGTCTTTGGTCCATGTTACCATCGAGTCGGTCTTTTTCCTGTATCGGCTCCTGCAATTTGATTAATTGTTCGGCCGTGATCGCGAGTTTGTTGCCACTGACCTGCTCCCCCTTGAGTCCGCTATTTTAGGTTAGCTCTGTTCAGGTTTTGGTCTTTCTTTGACCGGTTAACATATTCCGCGGGTGTCAGGCCAGCGAGGCTTGAGTGCGGACGGTGGTGGTTGAAGTCGGTGCGCCATGCGGCGATGACACGAACATCTTCAGTCAGATGGTGCATGCCCGTTGAAGCTTGCTTGCGATCAAGAAACCACATCGTTCGGCGTTTGATGCGGGTCATGTCGGCCTCATCTACCAAGTCATACGGATAGACCCTGTCGTCGTCTGTCATGCGGCCAGCCTCGATCTCACGGCGCTGCGCTTTCTCGCGGGTGGTTCTGAGAAACTTCGTGAGCCGTGCCTCGACATCGCGCCGCTTAGGCAGGTCGTCGTGGAAAGTCAGATTGTGAAACAGAATCTTGGATTGCGATTGGGTCATGCCAGCTACCTTTCATGGCGCAGGCAGGGCCTGCACGGTCACCCGACGATCCATTGAAGTCGGGACTATGAAGTATGAAAGGTTCCGGAACCTGCTGTGCCCCTTAGAAGGCGATTGAACATCAACTGTCAAATCGCCGGTAAGAGCGCATGTTCAAAGAAATGCCAAATTTGAACCGTGACCAGGTTAAATATATGTAATTAAATGATAATTTATAAAAATATGGCGGATTTATTGATGCCTTAACATCGGTTTGCGCACGCTATTGCTTTCTTTTGCGCAGGGTACCTTCTCGGCGGCCAGTTTCCGGGTCAACGCACTGCGCTTTGGCGGAAAGGCCCCACGTCTACCATCCTCAATGTTGATATCGGCTCACTTGGTCCGCTCTTGACGGCGCTTGCGGGCATCAATCCAACAGAATTTCGGATTTGGTTTCAGTCACTGATCAAGCAGGAAAGCAATTTCAGCATTGGAGCGCGTAGCCCGAAGGCTGCATTTGGTTTGACACAGATCATACCCGGAACAGCGAAAGATCTCGGGATCTACCCAGCCTATTATGAAGACCCACAGCTTCAACTCGATGGCGGCGCGCGCTACTTTCTTACACAACTCAACAAGTTCGGTACGATTGAACTCGCCCTCGCTGCCTATAATGCGGGTCCAGGAGCGGTTCAAAAGTACGGCGGTATTCCCCCCTTCAAAGAAACACAAAACTATGTTGTGAAGAGACTCTGGCCCCTGAACGACCATGTGGCCGCGGCGCGCGCTGGCTCAGAGAGACAGGGCGCACCGCACCTGGGCTGCAGGGAGGGCAGGGGGTAGAGGCTCGGGGCGGAGGCCGCCTGCCGGCCGCAGCCTAGGGCGCGGTCCCCGATAGGGGAGGGGCCAAAATTTACTGATTTTGGGGTCGAGTGCGGCTGAGTGCAAAATAGGGCGCTAAGCCCGATTGCGGATACGGGAATGGGTATCAGGCTTCGTTCTCGGCCAGATATCGGTAGATGGTGGCCTTTGAGAGGCCGTAGCGGACTATAAGATCTCGGATCAGGGTGCCCTGGGCCCGCCTTTCGCGCAGTTCTGTGATTTGTTCGCTGTTCAGTGCAGGCTGCTTACCGAACCGCACCCCTCTGTCCTTTGCTTTTCTGATGCCGTCCATTTGACGCTCGGCGCGGATTTCGGTTTCGAACTGACCGATGGCTCCGAGCATGTTGGGGTCGAGTGGGGCTGAGTGCAGAAAACCCCTTTAGGCATTGAATTTTGGCATTTTCGCTGAATTTACTCTTCTTTCAGAAAGAACTATTGCCGCCAGAAATGCGAGATGAGACAAAGCTGGTTTTAACATCGGTCTAACGTTTCATTGATGTGCGGCGCGGTGGATGAATTGTTGAGACACTGCGTTGCCAAAGTCCGTGATTTGTTGAGTTAACACGACCGGCATGGTTACTGGTTGCTGCCTTGACATGGTCGCAAATGCTTCCAGGGCGGCATGGGCATCAATTTCTGGCATCTGTGCGCGAACCGCAGAAACAATTTTGTCCAGAAGCTCCGCCCCTATTCTCGTGACGGTTGATCCAAATAGTCCAACTGCGAGGCCACTTCCCGCTGCAACACCTGCATCTCTCAAAAAGCCAGAGCCTTTCTCGGCGCTTTCTTGACCACCGTTGATCGCATTCAAAATCATAGTAAGGCTTTGATAACCTACCCAATTGGCGAGGGTTTCGCTCATACCTCTTTGGTCCAAATCTGGATTTTTAACATCAAGTCCCATGATGCCTGCCGTAACAGCTGCATTGGCAAATTCACCAGGAGCATTGGTCAGATCGGAGTTTAACTGAACGGCTGCATTGGTGACCAAAATTGACAGTCCAGTTGCCATATAGGCGATTTTTGCACTAACATCTTGGTTTGCGGGTCGTTCGCCAACAGGTTGACCAAGCACCGTTTCGATTGTCTGCAATGCGTTTGTTGTATTAGTTTTGATAGTACCGATACGACCTCGAAGCACTTTGCTCGCACCACTCGCTTCGTCTTCGGATATGCCCGCTTTGTCATACAAGGAACCCATTAAGTCATTGACATCTCTGAGTATTCCACCAACGTCTTGCAATGCCTGCCGCTCCTCTTGTACCGACAGACGGTCTTCTTCTGATAAATTAGCGCCGCTGTCAGATAGGTTCTGTGCAGCTTGTTTTACATCAGGCTCTTGGCTGCCTCGAAAAACAGCATTGATAACGTGTCCTGCAGCGTCCTTCATTTGTGTGTAAGTCAACAACCCAAAGAGAGCAGCTCCCATGCTAGTTGCCAAGCCAATTACAGCTGCATCGCTGCCTTCTCCAGTTTCTTTATCGAAGGGTTGAGGTTCGTTGTTTGTCAGATTGAGGGTTCCAAATACAGCGGCTTTCACAAGATCAAAAGCATGCCGATCCCGAAACGTATTCCATAGACTATCCATTCGTGCTGCTGGTGAGTTGGATGCACTCCACAAGCGTGCGGCGCTGAGGGGGGCTTTAGCAACCATATTCATGATTGTAGGCCCCCGGAACGAAGGTTCTTTTCCAATCAATTTTTTGCCCTGATCAAACGCGTAAATTGATACAACCGGGATGAGTGTAGCGGCCATTAAAGCGCCAGCGATCCTCTGCGGTGTGCGGTTTCTGTTGGCTTTGAGCTTTTGCAGCTGATCAATAGTTGTATCGATATGTTTTGAAAGTTTGTTCTTTAAGGTTCGGTTGCGGTTGGTCAGTGTGTTCAGTCTGTCTTTCGCAGTCCTGAGGCGATCTACAGTGGTTTCCAACGTTACAATTTCACCATTCTCGGGATCGCCACCAGAAAGAGTGCCACTAAGTTTTTCTAAGATTGCGAAGTCCGCGTGGTACTGGCCTGCGTTTTTGAAGTCCTTTGGAATTTCGTCAGTGATCAAATGCTTTATGGCTGAACCAATGGTTTGAGCGGATCGGATCACAGGGCTCACCGAGTTTCGAACAGCTTCTTGAACATCGCCAA
Source organism: uncultured Tateyamaria sp. (assembly GCF_947504105.1). Classification (GTDB taxonomy): domain Bacteria; phylum Pseudomonadota; class Alphaproteobacteria; order Rhodobacterales; family Rhodobacteraceae; genus Tateyamaria. The sequence continues at coordinate 2,428 of NZ_CANNGP010000033.1, read as the reverse complement.
ACAAGGAAGCAAGCGTGCCAGTGCTTGTTGTGGCCCGAATGTCCTGGACGACATTTTGCACAAATAGTGAGGTGCTATTTTGGGTGCTGGTCCCCACACGGTTTGATTGCATTGGTGTAATTTCGTGATCAAGCGCTTCGCGAGATGTTACTCCAGTGATGCCACTAGCCTCATCGGGTGGCACCATTTGATCTTGCGCAGAGCTCTGTCCAGCGGTGCGAGCAGAAAAAACGCTGTTTAACCCGGGACTATAAGCCTCCAACGCCGCTTGAATTTCTGCTTCGGTAACATTTAACTGCGCTGTACTTGACTCATGCAGAGTGGCTTGTGCCAATTGATGCTGTGGGGTTCCTGACCGTTCAAGGCGCTTAAAAATATTCATAATCGCCAGGTTTTGAGAAGATGATGCCCCTTGATTTGAACCCGGAGGAGGCTGCCGCAACCATTCGTGCGTTGTTTCCACAGATGAAGGATGCGCTTGATTTAGCGCTGGTGGTGGAGAGTTTTCTATGCGTGTCAATTTATAAGTCTCGCTACCAGTTATAACGTGCATAGACCATTTCCTGACTAAAAAAGTCATACATATTCTTTATAGCGTGATTTCCGTGGTGGCTGGTGTTTTGTAGTTTACAAAAGATGACCGGTCCTCATTTTTCTCCTGCGCCTAGATATCGATAGATGGTGGCCTTTGAGAGGCTGTAGTGAGCCATCAAATCCTTGATCAGCGTTCCGGCTGCGCGCTTTTCGCGAAGCTCTACTTTCAAAGACCGAAAGAACAATCCGATGGCACACCGAGCGGTTCTGACTGCGCGACAACGCGCGGCGCTTTTCGATCTTCCTACCGATGAAGCTTCGCTGTTGAAGCACTACACCTTGGATGATGAAGACATCGAGCACATCCGCACCCGGCGGCGACCTGAAAATCAGCTCGGCTTTGCGCTTCAGCTTTGTGCCTTTCGGTATCCGGGTCGCTTGCTGAAAGCTGGTGAAGTCATTCCTGAACCCGTTTCCCGCTTTGTGGCCGCACAACTCGGATTAAAACCGGATGATCTCCTGCCATATGCCGCACGGGAAAAGACCCGCCGGGAACATCTGGATGCTCTGCGCAAGATGTATGGTTACAAGATGTTTTCGGGCAAGCGCACCAAGAAAATGCGGGGCTGGCTGGACCGAAATGCTGAAGCCGCGCAATCCAGTCAGGCTCTGGTGCGTGGCTTCGTAGAAGAATGCCGCAGACAGCAGATTATTCTGCCGGGAACTTCGGTCATCGAACGCCACTGTGCAGATGCGTTGGTCGCCGCTGAACGTAGAATTGAGGCCCGCATTGCCGCTCGTCTCGATGCGAAAATGCGTACCCAACTCGACAACCTGTTGATCGAAGAGGTGGATGGGCGGGTCAGCCGGTTCATCTGGTTGCGACAGTTCGAGGTGGGCAAGAACTCTGCCGATCTCAACCGCCAGCTCGACCGTTTGGAATTTTTGCAACGGATAGCGTTGCCGTCAGCAATCCTAGACGACATTCCGGCGCACCGGGTTGCGCAGTTGCGCCGCCAAGGCGAAAGGTATTTCACGGATGGACTTCGAGACATCACCAGTGATCGCCGTTTGGCCATCCTTGCCACCTGCATCGTGGAGTGGTCAGCTGCCATTGCAGATACCGTCGTCGAAACCCATGATCGGATCGTGGGGTCGATCTGGCGGGAAGCAAAGAAGATTTGCGATGCCCGTGTTGCCGAGGCGCAATCAGAGATCGCTGCGACTTTGGCCGGGTTCGAGACTTTGGGCACGACATTACTGCTGGCAAAAGGCGATGAAGCGGCTGTCGCCGGTGCTGTGGATGCGTCCTGTGGTTGGGGCGTGCTGGAAAATCTCGTCGCAAGGGCTGGAACACTTGGCAAAACGGTCAAGGCGGATGCACTGGCCTATGTCGAGAAAGGCTATCATCGCTTCAAGCTCTATGCCCCGCGAATGCTGGCGGCCTTGGACATAGCCAGCGCCAGCGTGACGGAACCCTTGCTTGCAGCGACAGATGTGATCCGCGACAAGCAAGATATCCCAAGCCGGTCATCGCCGTTTCTGAAACCGCAGTCAAAATGGCGAGGCCACTTGCGGAATCCGGAAACCAACAGGGACCGGCTATGGGTAGCGAACTGCATTCATAATCGCTCTGAACTGCAAACATCGTGATTTTCCGACCAGAATAACTGCATCTATCGGAATGGCTGGGACCGAGTTACTTGCGAATGTAACCACATTATTTGCGACGCGACTGCAAACATCCATGTTGAACCACATTACCTGCGGATGTGTTTTACTCTGGGAAGTCCAAGCCCAGATCCACGGCTCGCGCCGAATGTGTCAGCGCGCCGGACGATATGTAGTCCACACCCGTCGCCGCAATCGAGGCGACCCGGTCCAGTTTCACATT
>NZ_CANNGP010000032.1 GCF_947504105.1 uncultured Tateyamaria sp. | reverse complement strand
TAATCAAACCAATCAGATGAGCCAAACTCTCTCTTAGTTTAGACCGCCATTGGCCCCAAAAACCATGACGACGGACAGTCGTCGGCATAATCATAAAGCTCGACCCCGGCGGGCGAGCGGAAGGGCATCATGCGATAGGCATCGGTGTCCACCTTGTCGATGACCGTATCGGTAAAGTCCGGATCCGTGTTTCCGATCAACGCGTCACCCCGTTCCACCAACCAATCAAGATCGGCATCCGACACGCCAAGGATGCGGCCCAGCATCAGCATGGGCAGGCGTTTGGCGATCTTGTCGACGGCGTCGAACTCGGCATGATCCAAAGCCTCCGCGACGATGTCATGCGCCAGCTTGCGGATCAGGGGCTCGAACTGCGCGACGACCGGCTTGGCAAAGACCGGGTTTACCGCACGCCGGGTCACAGTGTGCTCGGGCGGGTCGGTTTCCTGAAACGTGCGGCGGGCAAGGTATTCGTCGTGGCTCTGATCTTCGATCCGGATGCCTTGGGCGCTGGAGAAGGTGTTCGGGTCTTTTTGGGCAGCCATGATATCGGCATAGCGGGTGAGGGACCAAAACCCCTTCTGGCCTCCAAACGCCTCCGTCCAGTGCAAAGGGGCCTGCGCCCGCATCTGCGCAAAGGTCTCGTGTGGCACGCCGTCCACAAAGCTGTCGTGATCAGCGAGGTTTTTCATGGCGTGCCTCCGAAAAAGCGGGTGGCCCAAGCTGCAAACAGCGAACCGTCATTGGGCTGATCCAATGTCGTCTCTGCCTCTGTCACTTCATCAACGCTCAGATGCGGTTTGGTGTAGTCGAGCACACAGCGCATGAACGGATCGGAGAACTCGGGATGTGCTTGGGTGGTGAAGATGTGGTCGCCTTTGGTGAACCCGGCGACGGCGCATTTGGGCGAGGATGCATATGGCACGCAACCTGCGGGCAACGAACTGACCCCGTCATGGTGAAACTGGTAGAGGTTCAAATTTGACTTGGGCGGTTGGATCCACGCGGGCAGATTGCGCAGCTCAAGCGCGTCGATCCCGATGTTCCAATCCTGCCGCGCGACACTGCCGCCGAGGGCGACGGCAATGGCCTGATGGCCGAAACACACGCCCAGCAAAGGTTTGCGTTCCGCATCGCAAGCGCGGATGAAATCATAGAGTGCGGGCAGAAAGGCCAGATCATCCAAGACGCTCAGCGGCGAACCTGTGATCAGATACGCATCCTGTTCGTCCACATCCTGTGGCACCTCGCCCCCGATGGTCATGTAGACGCGATAGGTGAACCTCTGATCCTGCGCATCGAACAGATCGCGGAAACGATGCGCATCATCTGGAAACGCGTCGCCAACCTCGACCGACCGGTCGTGGTTCACTTGCAGGATGCCAAGGCGCAAACGGGACATAGGTACTCTTTCGGAAAATGGGGCGACCGAAGCCGCCCCTGATTGGCTCAGCGCCCGAGAATCTCGTTGATCTCGGTCGACTTGGCACGGTCCGCTTCGATGCGCGCCTACGCCTCATCCTGACCCTGCCAGTAGACAGCGGCCCCGGTCTCGGCCATCAACGCCTGCGCTTCGTCAGAGGCCATGGTTTTTGCGGCCACTTCGGCAATGGTGTCGATCACCTCTTGCGGCGTGCCTTTGGTCACAAACAGGCCGTTCCAAAGCTCCACATCGTTCACACCGGATTGGGCGGCGATGGTTTCCACACCGTCCAGCTTGGCGATTGGCTGCGCGCCGATATTGCCCAGCACGTTGATGTCGCCAAGGCACGGTTCGATCAGCGCCAGCGTCGTGTTGATCACATCCGCATCGCCCGAGGACAGCGTGTTGCAATCCAGCAAGTCAAAAGCGCTGTCATCCGCGAACTCGAACTCCATCTTGGCCGCCGCCGCCATGGACACAGCCGTAGGCGTCAGGCCAGCCCCAAAGTGGCCCAGAACGACATCATTGTCCTGCGCATGGGCCGCCAGTTCGGCCATGTTGGAGTAAGGCGCATCGCCCGAAGCAGCCAACACGAACGGGTACGTCAGGAAGATGCCGACGGGGACAAAGCTGTCCTCTTCGATGCCGATGTCGATCTTGGGACCGACTATCGGCACACCGATGACAAAAGAACCGATGACCGACCCGTCATTGGGCGCGTTCAGCACCTCCAGCGCGCCGGGAAACGGGCCATCCCCACCGCCGGGACGGTTCACGACCGACGCCGGTTGCCCTGTCGCTTCGGCCATATCCGCAGCAATCATGCGCGTCAGGATGTCCTCGAAATCGCCCGGAGGCCACGGCACAATGAACTGCACCGGACCGGTGGGATACTCGGCCAACGCGGGGCCGGTCAGGGCGGCCAAGGCAAAGGCCGCGGATGTCAAAAGCTTTTTCATATGTACTCTCCCTGAGTTTGTTTTTTGCTTTTGGTGGTTAGTGTTCAAACCTCTTCGTCCGGAGGCTTCGGGCGATCGTGACACCAATCACGATCAGGATGACAACAAAAAGTGTGCCGGAGACAGGCCGGTTCACCAGATCGAATACGGTTTTGATCTGTCCTGCGCCCGCTGTCAGCTTCTCGATCATGATCGAACCGAGGACGAGGCCCAGCACGATGGGCACAAGTGGCCAGTCGAGACGACGGAGGATGAACCCAAGGTAGCCGAAGCCTGCTGCGAACATGCAATCCGCAAACGAGTTGCGGATCGAAAAGACGCCAACAAAGGCCAGGATCAGGATGAACGCGCCCAAGAGACGGTTGGGGACATAAATGATGCGCGCAATCCACGTCGTCGTCATCAGCAGCGTGATGATGACCAGCACGTTGATAATCAAAAGCGCGATGAAGAGTGAGAACAAGAAGTCCGGGTTATTCTCAAAGATGTCTGGCCCGGGCTTGATGCCCGCATCAAAGAACACGACCATCATCATGGCCGTCAGTGCCTCGCCCGGCACGCCCAGGGCCAGCAAGGGCACCATAGCGGCGGCGGGCACTGCGTTGTTGCTGGCCTCGGACGCAATCAAACCGTCAGGCGCGCCACGCCCGAACTTGCTCGGCTCTTTCGACATGGCCCGCGCCGTGGAATAGCTGAAGAACTGCGCCACGAACTCACCCACCCCCGGGATGATCCCCATGATCGTGCCGTAGCCCGCGCTGATGGTGGCAACAGCCGGGTGTTTCTTCAGTTCTCCGAACCCGCGCAGCAGGCCGCCCTTGAGTCGCGCCTCGGGTGGGTCGGCATCCTTACCGGTCAAAAGGAACAGGGCCTGGGAGATAGCGAAGATACCCACGATCACGACGATCAGGTTGAAGCCAGGATAGAGGTACTCGATCCCGAATGTGTAGCGGTCAATCTGCTTCAGCGATTGCCGCCCGATCAGTGCAATCAGAAATCCCAAGCCAAAGAGCAGGGCCGCAATCCCCATCGTCTTGCGGTGCGCTGCGATCAGCAGAACTGCACCGAGGGCTGCGGCCATAAAAATATCGCGCTGTCCGAACAGCGCGCCCAGATCGCGCAGGTATGGGCCGAACAGCATCAGCGCCCCAAGCCCCAGCAGGATGGAAAAGCAGCCCCCGAAAAAGGACGCAGAATAGGCCAGCGATAACCCCCGCGCCGCCTCGCCCCGCCGCGTCATGGCATAGCCGTCATAGGTGGTCAGCGCATTGACCGGGGTGCCCGGCGTATTGATCAGAATGGCGGGGATGGCACCGCCGTACATGCTGGATCCATAGACCCCCAAGAGCAGCACCAGCGACACCAGATCATCCAAAAAAACGGTCGCGGGCAGCAGGATCGCAATGGCAATGGCCGGTCCGATCCCCGGCACAGCCCCGATAGCCAATCCGCCCACCGATCCAATCAGGATCGCCACCAGTACAGGCACGCTGGCAAGGTTATCGAGACCGGCCCAGAACGCCTCCATCAGAACCACACCTGCATGAAGGTTTCCATGCGTTGCGGCAGTTGGTCATAGAGCCAGATATTCACCGGAGTCTTGATTTGCAGCCCGGTGCGAAAGACCAGAACGATGGTGAAACTCGCCGCCAAGCAGATGCCCATCCATCGCGCACCACGGTAACCCAGTCGCCATGGCAAGAGGGCACCCAGCAGCAGTGTCGACACCAGATAGCCGAGCACCGGCACAAGCAGGGTGTAGGCCACGAACCAAGCAACATATTCCAGCGCCCGCAGCCACTGTCCCAACTCATAGGCCATGCCGGTTGGCTGCTTGAACCGCTGTCGCCACGCCTGCGCCCGCCATGCCCCGCGCAGGTTCCAAAGGGCGGCAGGCACCAAAACCCCCAGACACATCAACGGCGCTATCCAACTTTGCTTGAGGATGCGGCCCAGACGGGCGGTGCGCCCTTCGGGTGCGGTTACCCCAAACTGGTCCATCCAATAGCGCGCCATGTTCTGCGGCAGTTTGCGGTCCTCCCACCCCGTTTGAGTGAAGAAGAAGACAAGAAAGAACAGGGCCAAACCGGCCATGAACAGGGAAAAGATCAGATCCCCCCGCCCGCGCCGGAAATCGGTGATGTCGGTGACATTGATCTTGCTGTCTGGCGGGCAGGCACTGGCAAAAGCGCGCCCCGTGGTGTCTGACCGGATGGGCCGCACCGCCGTTGCGCTGCGCGGCGCTGGGGATGCTGACCGTGACTTCACGCCACCTCGGCCATGGCCTTCAGGCCGGTTTCGGTGGCAGACAGTATTTTCTGCACATGCCCTGCATCGATGACCAAGGGTGGTGAGAAGATGGCGTTGTTGCCGGACACCCGGATCATCACCCCATCCTCATAGGCCGCCTTCTGAAACACCAAGGGCAGCGCCTTGCCAATCGGGGTCTTGTTGCCTCGGTCGCTCACCAGTTCGATGGCGCACATCAAACCTTCGCCCCGCACATCCCCGATGTGATCATACCGTTCCGCCAAAGCGTCCAATCCGGCCTTTAGCTCCGGCCCGCGCGCCCGCGCATTCTCCCACGGTCGAATGCGCATTGTCTCTTCCACCGCTGCAACAGCGGCCGCTGCGCCAACCGGGTGACCTGAATAGGTATAGCCGGAATCGACGGATCCGACCCCGCTTTCATCATCTTCAAACACAGCCGCGACATGATCAGCGATCATCACGGCCCCGAAGGGAAAGTAGCCATTCGTGATGGCCTTGGCCGTGCACATCAGGTCCGGCTGCACGCCCCAATGGCGTGATCCCGTCTCGTCCCCTGTACGGCCAAAGGCGGTGATCACCTCATCCGCGATCAGCAACACACCGTGCTTGTCGCAGATGTCACGCACCATGGGCATGAACGTCGGATGGGGTGAGATCACGCCGCCCGCGCCCTGCACGGGCTCCATCACGAAGGCAGCGATGGTATTGGCCCCCTGGAACGCGATCTCACGCTCCAGCATCCCCGCACTCAAACGTGCCAGCTCTGCGGGATCATCAGTGCCAAACGGGTTGCGATACAGATACGGCCCCGGAACGTGGAAACACCCCGCCATCAGCGGTTCGTACGTATTTCGAAACTTGGCGTTTCCGTTGACGGAGGCACCACCGAAATGCGTGCCGTGATAGCCTTTGTCTAGGCTGATGAACTTGGTCCTGGCACCCTCGCCCCGAATGCGATGATATTGACGGGCCAACTTCAACGCGATCTCGATACTGTCGGACCCGCCTGATGTGAAAAAGCTGCGCGTCATTCCGTCCGGACCAAAGAACTCCGCCAGCAGATAGGCCAGTTCAATTGCCTTGTCGTTCGAGGTGCCCCGGAACGTCGAATAATAGGGCAGCACATCAAGCTGCCCGGCAATCGCGTCCTTCACCGGCTGGCAGGAATAGCCAAGGTTCACGTTCCAAAGTCCACCGACCGCATCGATGCTCTGATGACCATCCACATCGGTGATATAGACCCCTTCCCCCCCGGTCAGAATGGTCGGCGGGTTCGCCATGCTGTCAGCCGGGTGCGCCATGGGATGCCAGAATTGGCGAGCATTGTTTTCCTTAAGGAAATTGCTGTCCTTCATGACGCGGCCCTTTCACGGCTCGGGGTCCAGAGGTCGAGGATCTGAGGCGGCACCACGCCGCCCATGGCTTCAGTGATGTCCTGCCCGCGCTGCATCAGAAGGCGGGCAAGCCGTGCCTCGGTTCCTTTGCCACCGCGACCCGTAGGATAAGCGATGGAGCATGTGGCGAACGCCCGCGATGCACCATCAAAAACGGGGATCGCAACAGAGGAAACACCAAGACGGAGGGTGTCGCGGTTGCGCGCATATCCAAGTCTGGCGATTTGTTTCAACTCTGTTTCGATCTCGCGCCGATCAGGCACTGAGGTGCCGGGCAGGCTGGTGCGCGGATCAGCCAGGGCAAGATCAAGCAAGCCGCCGGGCGAAAAGGCAAGATAGGCTTTGCCGGATGCAGTCGCGAACAGCGGTGGTAGGCCAAAGGCGTCAAAACTGACGCGCACCGGGTGGTCATGTTCTTCTGCATGATGGACATGGACCAGATCGAAGCCCTGCAACCGGCTGATATGCACAAGCTCACCAGCCTCGCGACTCAGTCCGCCAATCACGCTGCGCACCATCTCGACCTCGGGCACGGTCCGCGCACGCATACCCGCCAGCCGGGTCAATGCAGGCCCAAGGCGGTAGGCTCGCGTGCCCGCATCCTGTTCAAGAAAACCAGCCTGCTCCAACGCGACAAGGTGGCGATGGACCGTGGCCTTGTCCCGACCTACCAGTCGCTGAACGTCAGACAGGCCCAGCCGCGGCTGGGCGTCACAGAACAGGTCCAACAGACCAAGGGCCTTTGCAATGGTCGACATGGGATCAAGCTTGACGCAACCGCAATCACCTTGCAATATATTTTTGCATCTCATGGTTCATTATTTGAACCAACATCAAAAGGGCGCCCATGTCAGCACTCACCGACAACATCGCAAAACTGGCACCGCATCTGGCCCGAATTGGCGACGCCGGTATTCTCAACCACATCGGCGGCAAAGCGCAGCCGGCGGCCTCCGGCGCTTGGTTCGACACGACCTCGCCCGTGGATGACAGCCAGATCGCGCGGGTAGCCCGCAGCGACGCCACAGATATCGATACGGCCGCCCAAGCGGCCAAGGCTGCCTTCCCCGCATGGCGCGATTTGCCCGCCGACGACCGGAAGAAGGTCTTGCACGCCATTGCCGACGGGATCGAGGCCCGGGCAGAGGAGATTGCGCTGTGCGAATGCTGGGACACGGGCCAAGCCCTGCGCTTCATGTCCAAGGCCGCCCTAAGGGGGGCCGCCAACTTCCGCTTCTTTGCCGACCGCGCACCCTCGGCCCGCGATGGACAAGCGCTGCCATCGCCCACCCTGATGAACATCACCACCCGCGTGCCCATCGGCCCGGTGGGCGTCATCACCCCCTGGAACACGCCCTTCATGCTGTCGACATGGAAGATCGCACCGGCCCTCGCCGCGGGCTGCACGGTCGTACACAAACCCGCCGAACTCAGCCCCTGGACCGCCCGTATCCTGATCGAAATCGCGGAAGAGGCGGGGCTGCCCCCGGGCGTCTGGAACCTGGTCAACGGAATGGGTGAGGACGCGGGCCGCGCCTTGACAGAACACCCGGATATCAAGGCCATCGCCTTCGTCGGCGAGTCCAAAACCGGTTCTGCCATCATGGCCCAAGGCGCTGCAACATTGAAGCGCGTCCACTTCGAACTGGGCGGCAAGAACCCCGTGGTGGTCTTTGATGACGCCGACCTCGACAATGCGCTCGATGCCGCCATCTTCATGATCTACTCGCTCAACGGCGAACGTTGCACCTCGTCCTCACGCCTGCTGGTGCAGGACACCATCGCCGACGACTTCGAAGCAAAACTCGCAGCACGTGCCAACGCGATCAGGGTAGGCCACCCCCTGGACCCCACGACCGAGGTCGGTCCTCTGATCCACGCAGGACACAGGACCAAGGTCATGGCCAGCTTCGACACGGCCAAAGCCGAAGGGGCCACCATCGCAGCAGGCGGCACACGCGTCGGCGACACAGGCCAATTCGTGGCCCCAACCCTTTTCACCAACGCGACAAACGACATGAAAATCGCCCAAGAGGAAATCTTCGGCCCGGTCCTCACCTCCATCCGCTTTGAAACAGAAGAACAGGCCCTGCACATCGCCAACGATACGGCCTACGGCCTGACCGGTTATGTCTGGACCGCAGACGTCACCCGCGCCATGCGGTTCACCGATGGGCTAGAAGCCGGTATGATCTGGGTCAACTCCGCCAATGTCCGGCACCTGCCCACGCCGTTTGGCGGTATGAAAGCCAGCGGCATCGGACGCGACGGCGGCGATTGGTCGTTCGAATTCTACATGGAACAGAAACATATCGGCATCGCCACCGGTGACCCGAAAATCCCCCGGCTCGGCACATGACCCTTCTTCTGGCCGGAAATACCTCAGGGAGTTTGAGGGACAGCGTCCCTCATTCCCCAAAAATGAATCGCGCGCGGCGCAGCCGCCCCATCTAGGAACAGCCGATGCCGACCCCCCCGCCCGAGCTTTACCCGCCGTTCAACATCGTGCGGCTCAGCCACGTGGAATACCGGGTGGCGGACCTTGCAGCCTCGTGCGCCTTCTACGTGGATACACTCGGCCTGCAGATCACACATGAAGACGATCAGTCGATCTACCTACGCGCGATGGAGGAACGGGGTCACCACTGCATCATCCTGACCCAATCGGGCAACGCGAATGTCGCAAGGCTCGGCTTCAAGCTCTACGACCATCCCGATCTCGACAAGGCTGAGGCGTGGTTCCGCACCCAAGGTCAACCCACAGCATGGATCGACCGCCCCTTCATGGGCCGCGTCCTGCAAACCAACGATCCCTGGGGCGTGCCGCTGGAATTCTATGTTCAGATGGACCGCCTGCCGACCATCGCGCAGAAATACGCGCTCTATCGGGGCGTCAAACCGCTGCGCATCGACCATTTCAACCTGTTCTCATCCGATGTGGATGGGGCCTTGGCCTTCTACACACAGATGGGGTTCCGCACGACAGAATACACCGAAGACGCAGAGACAGGCAAAACCTGGGCCGCATGGATGCACCGAAAGGGCGGTGTGCATGACATCGCCTTCACCAACGGCGCAGGGCCGCGCCTGCATCATTCGGCTTTCTGGGTCCCTACCCCGCTCAACATCATTGACCTGCTCGATCTGATGAGTACGACGGGCTACCGCGAGAACATCGAGCGCGGCCCCGGGCGGCACGGCATCTCGAACGCCTTCTTCCTCTATATCCGCGACCCCGATGGCCACCGGATTGAGATCTACTGCTCGGATTACCAAACCGTCGATCCCGACCACGAACCGATCAAGTGGGACCTCAAGGACCCACAACGCCAAACCCTTTGGGGCGCCCCCGCCCCGCGCAGCTGGTTCGAGGAAGGCAGCCTGTTCGATGGCGCGGACACCTCCGAACCCCTTCTCAAAGCACAGCCCATCGTGGCACCCTGACCCTGGCGGAGGACACCTCCGCCTTACTCCCGTAAGGCGCACGTGCCGTGCGCCCCGCCCGAAAGGACGAGACCATGAGCTGGGACGATTTCGCCAAACACGCCAAGGATGCCGCCGATTGGGGGGTAAACTACCACAACACCCTCCGCGACCGCCCGGTACGCGCGCAAACGAAGCCGGGAGAGATCGCCGCGCAACTTGCAGACGCACCGCCAGAAGATGGAACTGATCTGGCGGCGATCCTGGAAGACTTCGAACGCATCGTGATGCCGGGCATCACCCATTGGCAGCACCCGCGCTTCTTCGCTTACTTCAACTCGAACGCCGCGCCCGCGTCGGTTCTGGCCGAATTTCTGACATCCATTATCGCGCCGCAATGCATGCTCTGGCAAACCTCGCCCGCCGCGACCGAGATGGAGACGCGGATGATGGACTGGCTGCGTCAGGGCCTTGGCCTGCCCGAAGGGTATCAGGGCGTCATTCAGGATAGCGCCTCGTCAGCCACGCTCGCCGCCGTCCTTACCATGCGCGAACGCGCGTTGGAATTCCGCGGCAATATCGAAGGGCTGCACGGACAACCGCAGCTGCGTATCTACTGTTCAGATCAGGTACACACCTCCATCGACCGCGCCATCTGGGTCGCGGGCATCGGACAGGACAATCTGGTCAAGATCCGCACCACCGGCGATCTGCGTCACATGGACCCGCTGGATCTGGAAGCCGCCATTGCCGAGGACAAGCAGGCGGGGCGCATCCCGGCCGGGATCATCGCTGCGACCGGCGCCACCGGCATGGGCGCCAGCGACGACCTTGAAGCGGTCGCTGCCGTGGCCGAAGAACATGGCATCTACACCCATCTCGATGCGGCTTGGGCAGGTACGGCCATGATCTGCCCCGAATTTCGTACCCTTTGGACCGGAGCGGATCGCTTCGACAGTATCGTCTTCAACCCGCACAAATGGCTGGGCGCGCAGTTCGACTGCGCTGCACACTTCCTCCGTGATCCTGACCAGTTGCGCCAAACCCTCGCCATCCGCCCTGAATATCTGAAAACCCACGGGGCCGAGGACATCATCGACTATTCCGAATGGTCGATACCTCTCGGTCGCCGCTTTCGCGCCCTCAAACTGTGGTTCCTCATGCGCCACTACGGGATGGAGGGGCTACGCACCCGCATCCGCAACCATGTCAAATGGAGCCAAGCCTTGTGCGAGCGGCTGCGGGCCGAAGATGATTTCGAAATCGTGACAGAACCCATTCTGTCGCTCTGGACCTTCAAACTCACAGACGCATCAGATGACGACATCCAGAAGCTCGTCGATACCATCAACGATGACGGGCGCATCTACCTGACCCAAACGCTGGTCGACGGGCAAAAGGTCATCCGTTTCCAGGCCGGGCAGTTTGATTGCGAAGAACGGGATTTCAACACCGCCTTCGACACGATCACCGAGATTGCGAGGAGCCTATGAGGTTCGCCACCTACACCACCGCCGGAAACCAGTACTACGGCGCGGTGGCAGATGACGGGATGATCCCCCTGTCCCCCAACTTTCCTCAGTGGACCACCCTACGCAACGTTATCGAAAACGACGGCGTGCACGCGCTTGCGAAAGCCGCCCAAGGCCGCACCGCCACGCATCACGATGTCACCTATGATATCCCCGTCCCCAACCCGGAAAAGATCATCTGCGTCGGCGTAAATTTCCCTGACCGCAATGCCGAGTACAAAGACGGGCAAGAGGCACCGCCCAACATGTCGCTCTTCCCCCGCTTCCCGCGCAGCTTCACGGGTCACAACCAGCCGGTCATCCGTCCCCCGGAAAGCGAGAAACTGGACTACGAAGGCGAGATCGCCATCGTCATAGGCAAGGGCGGGCGGCGGATTGCCGAGGCGGATGCTTACGACCACATCGCGGCCCTGACCCTCTGCAACGAGGGCACCATTCGCGACTGGGTTCGCCATGCCAAGTTCAACGTCACGCAGGGTAAGAACTGGGACGCCTCGGGGGCCATGGGCCCATGGATCGTGCCGTTCACCCATGCAGCGCAACTGGACGATATCCGCCTGACAACCCATGTGAACGGTGAGCTGCGTCAAGATGACCGCACCAGCCGAATGCTCTTTCCGATCCGCCGCCAGATCGCCTACATCTCGACCTTCACCACCCTGGTGCCCGGCGACATCATCGTGACCGGCACGCCTACCGGCGCAGGTGCACGGTTCGATCCGCCGAAATTCCTCAAACCCGGCGACGTCGTCGAAGTAGCCGCAGAAGGCATCGGCACACTGCGTAGCGAGGTCATCGATGACACCTGAGGACCACAAGACCGCGGCCCTTGCGCTTGCCGAGGCGGAGCGAACAGGCCAACAGATCGGCCTGCTGTCAGTCGCGCATCCGGACATCGACATGGACGATGCCTATGCAATTCAGGAACAGGTCGTCGCGGCCAAGGTCGCTGCAGGCGATCCAGTGATCGGTTGGAAAATCGGGCTGACCAGCCGCGCGATGCAGATGGCACTGAACATCGACATTCCCGATAGCGGGGTTCTGACGCAGTCCATGCAATTCGACACAGGCGCCACGATCCCCGCGGGCCACTTCATCCAACCGCGGATCGAGGCCGAGATCGCCTTTGTCATGAAATCAGATATCGGCGGCGCAGACGTGACCCGCGACGACGTGCTGGCCGCGACAGACTACGTGGTGCCAGCCCTTGAAATCCTCGACACCCGCATCCTGCGCGCGGACCCGGACACAGGCCAGCCGCGCAAGGTTTTCGATACCATCGCCGATAACGCGGCAAATGCGGGCATTGTCGTTGGTACCCAACGCAACGCACCGGAAAACCTACGCTGGGTCGGCGCCATCGTGAAAATGGGCAACACGGTCGAGGAAACGGGGCTTGGTGCGGGTGTCTTGAACGATCCGGTGGAAAGCGTGGTTTGGCTCGCGCGCCGCATGGCCACCTATGGCAACACGATCAAGGCAGGCCAGCTGATCCTATCAGGCAGCTTCATCCGTCCAATCGAATGCCCGCCGGGCACCAACATAGACGCCGATTTCGGCAGCTTTGGGCGCGTCGATCTAAGCTTTAGCTGACGCGCGCCAGCAGACGCGCGGCGCAGCCGCCCAGCGCCACAGTATCCGACACAAACAGAAATGCAGGAATGCGGGCGAACTGTCCGTCAAAGCTGTCATCGGCCCGCAAAGGTGTCAGCACGCGTTCCCGCCGTTCCGGCGCCATCAGGAACTTCGCCAACGACCCGTTGAAATACAGACCGGCCCTTGGGAAATAGGAATAAGCCAATTCACGCACCATCAGGCCAAAGGCCTCGGTACAGACCTCAAGCGCCTCGCGTGCACGTGGATCGTCAGACTTGGCCAATTGCTCGGCGCTATCGACATCCACGCCGATGACATGGGCCAGACGCAATAGCCCCACACCGGAAAACAGGTTCTCGACACTGTCAAAGCGCGACGTGTCGGGCATATGCGCCTGCAGGATCGACATCACGCTCGACGGCAGGCTGGCATGGCCCTGCTCTGACGTGAAAACGGTGCCACTCTCCATGTTGACAGCCGACACGTTGAACCCCGTGCCAAGACCAACCACCAGCGCCTGCCCGGCGCCACCAAGAGCAGCACTGTCGTGCAAGGGTTCAACCGCATCGGGTGCAACGGTGGGCACGGCCTGCCCCAACGCCTCAAGGTCGTTGATCAGAACAACCTCGTCAGCATCGAAAGCGGCAGCAAGGGCAGCCGCATCGAAATCCCAATTCCGGTTCGTCAGCTTCGCACGGTCACCGGCCACAGGACCCGCCACCGCGATAACGACATGAGATGGCACTGAACGCCCATCCAAATAGTTGGTCACAAGATCAAGAAAGCTGCCAAAGTCGGCATTGGGACACTTCACAACCGTGTCCGCGATGACTCCATCGCGACCAACAAAGGCCATACGCGTATTCGTCCCGCCAACATCAGCAACAAGGCCAATGGCCCGATCCTGCCCACCCGCATCCTGCATTACGATTCGCCCGGTTTCTTACCCAAGATGATCATTCCGAGCAGGTCATCGTCCGTCACGTCGGCAACGTCAACAGTCCCAACCAGCTTTCCGTTTTTCATCACGGACGCGCGGTCACACAGCTCCATTACATCATGGATGTCGTGACTGATCAGGAAGATACCGATGCCTTCGGCTTTCAACTGCTGGATCAGTTCCGACACCATCTGCGTCTCGTGTGGACCAAGGGCGGCGGTGGGTTCATCCATGATCAGAATGCGCGCATTGAAATACACCGCACGGGCAATGGCGACCGACTGGCGCTGACCGCCCGACAAGGCGCTGACCGGATCCTTGAACTTTTTGAAGTTCGGATTGAGCCGCGCCATGATCTTGCGGGTCTCGGCCTCCATCGCATCGTCGTCAACAAATCCCATAGCGTTGACCAACTCGCGACCCAGAAACAGGTTCGACGCGGCATCAAGGTTATCGGCCAGTGCAAGCGTCTGGTAGATCGTCTCGATGTTATACGTCCGCGCGTCGCGCGGGTTGTTGATGGTTGCCTTTTCGCCGTTGATACGGATTTCACCCGTATCCATGGCGTAAGCACCCGACAGGATCTTGATCAGCGTGGACTTGCCCGCACCGTTGTGGCCCAAGAGGCCTACAACTTCGCCCGGCTTCAGGTCGACCGACACATGGTCCACCGCCTTGATCCCACCAAAGCTGATCGAGATGTCTTTCATTTCGACAAGAGGTGTCATCATCTCAAAGTCCTCCCTCAGACGCCCGCACGACGGCGATAAACGATGTCGATCCACACCGCGAGCACGAGCACAAAGCCCACGACGATGTTCTGCAAAGGCGCATCGACCCCGACCGAGGCCATGCCCGATTGCAGCGACTGCATGATCAGCGCACCAATGACAGCACCGTAGATCGTACCCGCGCCACCCGACAGGGCAGTGCCCCCGATGACAGCAGCGGCAATCACGCGCAGCTCGTCCAGCGTGCCAAGACCCACATCAACCGCATTCAAGCGGGCGGATGCGATGATCGACGCGATGCCGGTCAGCGCTCCCATCAAGGCAAAAACCTTGACCGTCAGCAACCGCGTGTCGATGCCGGACAGCGATGCCGCTTCGGGGTTGCCACCGGTGGCGTATACATAGCGGCCAAAGCGGGTGCGCGTGGCGATGATGGTCATCACGATCGTGACGGCCAGCAGGATCACAACCGGAATAGCGATACCATGGTTCCAGACCATGCCGTCGGTATACTCGATACCGCGCGCTTCGGTCATGCGGCGCATGGCGCCCCTCGGGATCGGATAGCTGTTCATGATCCAGACAAAGGCAATGATCAGACCAGCGGCCATGGCCATCAGGATACCCTCAGCCCACATCGGCTTCACAGTGAAACCGTGGGTGGATTTTCTGCGGCGGCTCAGCAGCATGATGCCAACAGCAACAAGCGCAGCGATGGTGCCGAACACCCAGCTCAGCGTTTCACCCAGCGTCCCCTCGGCACCGCCGCCCAGTAGGCGGAAGATCGGGTCAAGCGGCGCTTGAGTCTGGCCTTTGGTGACCCACCACATCGCACCACGATAGACGAGGAAGCCGCCCAGCGTCACGATAAAGGCAGGTACGGTCAAATAGCCGATGACCCACCCTTGTATCGCGCCCAGGAACGCGCCCATGAGGATCGCGGCGACAACGGCAATCACCCAGATCATCGGGTGACCCAGCCCCAGCATCGATGGCAGCCACTGCACCTGCAGAGCGGCCACCGTCATGCCGATAAAGCCCAGAAGTGAGCCTACAGACAGGTCGATGTTACGCGTGACAATCACGAACACCATGCCCGTTGCCATCACAGCAACGGATGCAGTTTGAACGCTCACGTTGAAAAAGTTGCGCGGGGACAGAAAGCGCCAGTCGGTAAAGAAACCGAACACGAGCCAGATGACGACAAGCGCCCCGATCATCCCCAAAAGCCGGGCATCAAGGCCCAGCTTGTCCATCATTGATTTGGCCTGGTCTTCCATGCGCCCTGCCCTTTGTTACCCGGTTGCGGTGGCACAATGTCTCCGTCGACAGGCAAGCCCGTCACGATGTGCCGAAATGTGTGGTGAGTGTGGTCATGTGCCGCCCCGGCGCGCAACAGGCGCCGGGACGTAACTTGCTGCGCTCTTATTCGCAGGCGGCCAGCGAGGAGCCCGCGCACAGCGCGTCTTTTTCGATCCAGCCTGCGTCCAGAACGACGTCCAGATTGTCCGCTGTCACCGGAACCGGCTCAAGGAAGATCGAGGTCATTGTGGTGCCACCGGGCGATGTCCAGTCGGCTGCGCCTGCAACATCTTCGCCTTTGGCCAGCGACACGGCGATCTCACCTGCTGCTTTGCCCAGGGCACGTGCGTCTTTCCACACGGACACGGTCTGCGTACCGGTTGCAACGCGGTTCAGAGCGGCATGGTCGCCGTCTTGGCCGGACACTGGAATACCTTCCATGCCCTGCGCGGTCAGAGCGGCCACAACACCACCGGCTGTGCCGTCGTTGGACGCGACAACGGCGTCAACCTTGTTGTCAGCTGCGGTCAGGATCTGTTCCATGTTGCGCTGCGCGTTCGCAGGCACCCAGCCATCGGTGTAGGCTTCGCCAACGATTGTGATGTCACCGGCATCGATGGCCGCTTGCAGCACCTCTTGCTGACCGCCGCGCAGGAAGTCCGCGTTCGGGTCGGTTGGCGAGCCCTTGATCATGACGTAGTTGCCCTTGGGCTGTGCTGCCAGAACGGCGCGGGCCTGCATGCGGCCAACTTCGACGTTGTCAAAGGTCAGATAGAAGGCGCGGGCGTCTTCGATCAGGCGGTCATAAGCAACGACCGGAATGTCTTCGTCGGCGGCGGCTTGAACGGCTGGGCCAATGGAAGATGCGTCTTGCGCCAGGATGATCAGCGCGCTTGCGCCCTGTGCAATCAGGCTTTCGATATCTGCCAACTGCTTGGCCGACGACGATTGCGCATCAGCGGAAATATAGTTTGCACCAGCGGCATCCAGCGCCGCCTTGATTGCGGCCTCATCGGTTTTCCAGCGCTCTTCCTGGAAGTTCGACCAGCTCACGCCTACGGTCACTGCATGACCGTCAGCCAGAACAGGCGAAGTGAGCATTGTGGCAGCCGCCAAGGCGCCAAGTAGCGTGCGTCGTTTCATAGGTGTCCTCCCAAAGACATGCCCGTCCGTCACGATTTTGCGGCGGGTGACCCATTGTTAGCAACTTAAATTCGAAAAGCAAATTAAATTGGACAGCTTTCAAAAAAACCGCCATCATTGTCATCACGGGCAGCAGGCAACACCCTGCTGCGGGAGGAAAAAGAGAATAGAATCATGGCATTCGGTCATCAAAAGGTCGAAAGCAGGCGTCTGCTTTTGCGTGAAATTGCGCACCGTGGCCCCGTTCCGCGTATCGATTTGGCAGAGCATACTGGCATCAGCCGGGCCACCGTCACGTCTGTCACAGCCGACCTTTTGCGCGGCAGATTGATTGAGGAAGTGCCCCGCGAATCACGCAATGACGAATCGGCGCGCGGACGTCCCCGGGTCGATTTGAAGGTCGCCGGCGACGCGCATCTGATTGCCGGACTCAAGGTGTCGGACAGATCAATTTCGCTTGTTCTGATGCGTTTTGACGGAACCCATGTCACAGATCATGAATGCGCCATCCCGACCGGCCGCCTGACGTCTGACAACCTTGCCACGCACATTCGGGACGGGCTGTCTGCACTGGCCGAAAAGGCAGGCCATAACCGCACCGATATCTCCGGCGTTGGTGTCGGGCTGGCAGGCGTCGTGGATGCCGATCACGGGCTGGTTTACTGGTCACCCTCGCTCGATCAGCGCAACGTGCCGTTTGGCGAGGTGCTGCGCGAGACACTTGGGGTTGCTGTCTATCTGGACAATGACGCGAACCTCGTGGCGATGGCTGAATTGACATTCGGACTGGGCAAGTCGCATTCGGATTTCATCGTGATCACCATCGAAAGCGGCGTGGGCATGGGCATGGTACTGGGCGGCCAGCTTTATCGCGGCACGCGCGGATGCGGGGCCGAATTCGGGCACACCAAGGTGCATCTGGACGGCGCGCTGTGCCGGTGCGGGCAGCGCGGCTGCCTTGAAGCCTACGTCGCGGACTACGCCCTTGTGCGCGAGGCATCAAGCGTAGGTGGTATGAGCCTGACCACCCCCACCAGCCAAGCGGTCAGCACCATACTGAAAGCAGCCAAGGGCGGCGACCCTACGGCGCGTACCGTGGTGGAGCGCGCAGGCAAGATGTTTGCCATGGGCCTTGCAAACCTCGTGAACATCTTTGACCCGGAGCTCGTGATCCTCGCCGGTGAACAGATGCAGTTCGATCACCTCTATGCCGATACGGTGATCGAGGAGATGCGCAAAAGCATCGTTGAAATCGACAAACCAGCGCCCGAAGTCATCGTGCACAAGTGGGACAACCTGATGTGGGCGCGCGGGGCCGCCGCCTATGCCCTTGAGTTCGTGCAGGACGCTGCGGTGGAGACATTGGAAGATGCGTAACGTGCCTCGATTATTCAAAAAGTCTGACGAAGGGCATGGACGTGCTTCTGCGCAGCGGGGCGCCGTTGCAGCCCTATTGCTCTGTGCATCCCAACCTCTTGCAGCGGATGACGTGCGCTTTGTGCCGGTGGATGTCCCGCCCCATGTCTACGACGGCGGTTGGGAGCATTTCGTTGGGGGCGGCCTCGCAGTTCTCGACTGCAATGGAGACGCACGGCCCGACCTGGTTGCCGCCGGTGGGACAAACCCACTTTTACTGCTGAGGAACACATCCAAAGACAGGATCACATTTGAACCGGTCGCAGACTCTGCCCTCAGCCTGATTGGCACCACCGGGGTCTACCCGATGGACATCGACAATGACGGCCATCTTGATCTGGTCGTGCTGCGCGTGGGTCCAGACGTGATCCTGCGCGGGCGCGGAGATTGCAGTTTTGAACCGATGCCCTTCCGCTTTGACGATCGGTGGAGCACCGCCTTCTCAGCCACGTGGGAGGTCGGCCAGACCGCGCCCACCCTCGCCTTTGGTCATTACGTCGACCGCAGCGATCCCGAAGGGCCTTTCGAAGCCTGCGATGTGAACCACCTTTGGCGCCCGGATGCGGCGACCTATGCCGTGACGGATCTGGCGCCGGGGCATTGCGCGTTGTCGATGCTGTTTACCGACTGGTCCCGCACCGGCCGTGCCGACCTGCGCGTATCGAATGACCGGCACTACTATGTTCGGCAGGGAGAAGAGCAGCTTTGGGCGATGGAAGATACGCCCCGACTTTATACCGAGGATGACGGCTGGGCGCGCCACATGCTCTGGGGCATGGGCATTGCCGCGCGGGATCTGGACCGGGATGGCCGGGACGAGGTGTATCTGTCTTCCATGGGCGATCAACGCCTGATGAAACAGGTGGGTGATGGCCCCGGTTTTGCCGATGTTCCCTTTGCCATGGGCACGACGGCGCAGCGGCCCTACGTGGGCGGCGATGGGCGGCCTTCGACCGGCTGGCATATCGCCTTCGGGGATGTGAATAACGATGGATTGGACGACGCCTTCATTGCCAAAGGCAATGTGCAACAGATGCCCGGCAACGCCATGGATGACCCAAACAACCTATTGATCGGGCTGGAAAATGGCAGCTTTCAGGAGGTTGGAGATGCCGCGGGCGTTGCCTCAATGCATCGTAGCCGCGGGGCCGCATTGGCCGACTTCAACGGCGATGGTCTACTTGATCTGGCGGTGGTGAACCGGCGTGCGCCGCTGGAGATATGGCAGAACGTGACTCCATCCGAAGGAAGCTGGATTGCTGTAGCCGTAACGCAGAAAGACCCGAACACACAGGCCGTCGGAACGTGGATCGAGGTGGACGATGGGACGGCGATACAAGCCCGTGAAATCACCGTGGGTGGCGGTCATGCGGGTGGTGTTTCGGGGCCTCAGCATTTCGGGTTGGGAGATGTCGAAACGGTCCGGCTGCGCGTTCGCTGGCCGCACGGGACATGGACCAATTGGCAGAATGTTGGCGTCAACGGGGTGGTGACATTGCAGCGTTGATACCGTTGTGAACGGGGTGTCACCCCTTGTTCATAGAGGTTTCGGCGCCAAACCGGGGTGTCAGCCCCCGTACAGCATCGGTACACCCCCATGCACCCTCAAACGCGCGGAGAGACACAGGTTAACGCAGATCCTTGCTGACGGTGCGGGTCCGGTAGCCTTAACGATCCACGAGCAATCCGCTTGGGACCGCCGACGGCACACCCAACGCCCCACGGACGCTTTGTGGATCGGTAAGCGCATTCAGGAAGGCGAGGATATCGTCGACTTCCCCGTCCGTGAGTAAGATCGGTGCCAGATCATTGGCCGCTGCAATGCGATCCACCTCTGTCGCGTCGGACAGCACCCGCATGTCGTTTGCATCAAACCCAGGCATGACCGCCTGACTGATGCCGTAGCTGCGCAAGCGTTCCACCGGATCAAGGTGATGACGCACAGCGCCTTCCAGCGTGGCATAAGCGCCCGAGTGTCCATACGGAGCCGTCTTCACTACATTTCGTAGAGGCGGCGTGCGGAAGGCATAGGCGTCCTCGGGATCCCCCGTCACCCGCATTCGGCCTGTATCCTGCGCGTGGCTTTCAAAGCGAGCGGCCTTGCCCGGCCCGATCTGCGGCATGGCGATGGCGTGGAAACCATGGTCGGTCTGGAAGCGGCCCGAGTGGCAATCAGCACATTGCGCCTTGCCATAGAACAGGTCCATCCCGCGCATCGCCGCCGGTTCCATCTCGGTACCGTTGCGCAGGTAGAGGTCAAATGGGCTGGCAACCCCGCGCCACTCAAAGTCGAGGAAGGCAGCGACCGCATCCGAGATGTCGGTAAAATGAATTGGCTCTTTCCCAATCACATCATCAAAACGAGCGCGGTATTCCGGAATCGCCTCGATCCGTTGCGACAGCAAATCCCACGCCCCACCCGGCCCGGTGATCAGCCCCTGGCGCACCGCCTGTGAAATCTCGTTCTCGCTGTAGTGCCCCGCCATCTCATCCGCCGACAGCACGGGAAACATGGATTGCGCCGACAGGGCCGAAGCAAAGCCCATCTCCATCTCGGACCCCAGCGGCGTACGGATGCCGGAGGGGCGGCTCGCGTCCTCCTCCAGCCGTCCGTCGTGAAAGAACACGGTAAACTCGGTGGCACCAAGGTTGAACAGTGGCGGCGCGTTGCGGGGGATACGTTGTTCCGGCAGATTGTCCGTGTCGGCCACCCGGTCGGGGCCAAGGCCCTTTGCCCCATCGCCAAGACCCAGTGACACCCCGTCGCCCGTGGCAAATTTCGGGTGGTGGCAGGTCGCACAACTGACCGTCTTCGACCCCGACAGAATCGGATCGTAGAACAGCAAACGACCCAACTCGACCTGCGCACTATCAACCTCCGGAAACACCGGTTCCTCGAACGGCAGATCGGCAGCCCAAACCGGGCCCGCCATCAGAGCAAAGGAAAGCGCCTTACACGAAACGCGAGACATAGTTCTCCAAAATCTCCTGCCGGCCCGAATGAGGCTGCGGTTCGATCCCGTCGGCGATGACACGGTCGGAAATCGACGCCAGATCACTGCCTAGCATAGCCTGCGCCTCTGCTGTTTCCCACCCGGCGTACCGCGCCGTCAACGCGTCTTCCAAACCGCCGTCCTCAAGCATCGCGGCTGCAGCTTTCAGTCCGCGCGCGCAAATGTCCATGGCACCCACATGGGCGGCAATCAAATCCTCGGCATCCAAAGACTGACGGCGCAGCTTGGCGTCAAAGTTGGTGCCCCCCAGACCAAGGCCCCCGGCCTGCAGGATGTGGTAGTAGCACAGCGCCACTTCAGGCACATTGTTGGGGAACTGATCCGTGTCCCAACCCGACTGATAGTCATTGCGGTTCATGTCGATGGACCCCAGCATCCCTTCGGCCCCGGCCACGGCAATCTCGTGCTCAAACGAATGGCCTGCGAGGATCGCATGCCCTTGCTCAAGGTTCAGCTTCACCTCATCCTCCAGGCCATACTTGCGCAGAAACCCGATGCAGGTCGCAGCGTCGTAATCATACTGATGCTTCGAAGGCTCCTGCGGCTTCGGTTCAACCAATATCTGCCCTTTAAAGCCAATCTTGTGCTTGTATTCGACCACCATGGACAGGAAGCGACCCATATGGTCCAGTTCTTGTCCCATATCGGTATTGAGCAGGGTCTCGTACCCCTCGCGCCCGCCCCACAGGACATAGTTCTGGCCGCCCAGCTTTTGGGTCGCATCCATGCAGCCCTTTACAGTGGCGGCGGCATAAGCAAAAACATCAGGATCGGGATTGGTCGATGCACCTGACATCCAACGCCGGTGGCTGAACATGTTGGCGGTGCCCCACAAGCAGCCCACGCCAGTCTCTTCCATCTTGCCCTGGAAGTAATCCGTGATCTCGTTCAAGCGATCCAGGCTTTCGGAAAATGTCGCGCCTTCGGGCCGCACATCGGCATCGTGCCAGCAGAAATACGGCGCGCCCAGACGCTGGAACATCTCGAACGCCACATCGGCTTTCATCTTGGCCCGGCCCATATCGTCCTGTGGATGCCACGGGCGAATAAACGTCTGACCGCCGAAGGGATCGCCCCCCTCCCACGCAAAAGAATGCCAGTACGCAACAGCAAAGCGCAGATGGTCTTCCATCCGCTTGCCCATGACCATTTCGTCCGGGTTGTAATGGCGGAAGGCCATCGGGTTGGTACTGTCCGGGCCTTCGAATGTGGCGGATGGGACGGCGTCAAAGAATCCAGTGGTCATGGCATGGCTTTCAGTTTGGAGTAAGCGCCTGAAAAGGCAGAATAAGCATCATCGTAGGCCGCAACGAGGTCAGCCTGCGGGTGGATCACATCAGCGATCGGTGGCTTGGTCATCACGCTGGCCGGATCGGCACCGGTGTCACCGCACATGGCAATCCGCGCTGCCCCCAAGGCCGCACCAAACGCGCCCTCATCGGGCCGCTCCAGCGGAATATTCAGGGTCGTGGCCAGCATCCGGGTCCAATAATCCGACCGGCTGCCGCCCCCGATGGCGAGGGCCGACGGCAATTGCGCCCCGGTCGCCTTCAACGCCTCAAAGCTGTCACGCAGGGCAAAACTGACCCCGTTCATCACGGCGTGGGTCAGATCCTCGGGACCCGAGGCGATGTCGAGGCCTGTAAACCCACCGCGCACCTGCGCGTCATTGTGCGGTGTACGTTCGCCCGATAGGTAGGGATAAAATTTAACGTCACTTGGCGAAGCGAGCGTATTACCCAAAGCGGATGACAACTCACCTGCCCCCTGCCCGGTGATACGGCTCAGCCAGTTCAAACTGTCAGCTGCAGCCAGAACCACACCCATCTGATACCAACGCCCCGGCACCGCGTGGCAGAAAGTGTGCACCGCGCTGTCCGCATCGGGGGCATAGCTTCCGCGCCCCGCCAGCACGACGCCAGACGTGCCAAGGGACACGAAACCGTCCCCTTCGCCCAAGGCGCCGACACCACAGGCGGCCACCGCATTGTCTGCGCCACCCGCAACAACCTTGCAGCCTGCAGGCAGGCCCAGATCAGCCCGCGCGGCCTGCACCTCACCCACAACATCCGTGCCTTCCAGAAGGTCCAGCATCTGGTCACGGGACATGCCTCCAAGGGCCAGCAGGTCATCCGACCACGCCCGCGCACCGACATCCAGCCAGGCCGTACCCGCCGCATCCGACATCTCGGTCGCATAGCGGCCCGTCAACCACCACAACAGGTAATCCTTGGGCAACATGACCCGCGCCACCCGGGTAAATATGTCAGGTTCATTCTTCGCTACCCAGGCCAGCTTGGGTGCGGTAAAGCCGGGGAATACGATGTTTCCACTCACAGCGCGGGCGATCGGGTCTGCATCCATGGCCGCCGCTTCGATGTGGCTGCGCGTGTCATTCCACAAGATGCAGGAACGCAGCACGGCGCCCGCGTCGTCAACCATGACCGCGCCATGCATATGACCGGAAAAGGACAGCGCCCTGATGGCGCCATACGTTGACGGATGGTTCTGTCGCAACGAGGCCAGCACAGCGCCAATACCCGCAACCCAATCGGCCGGGTCCTGTTCGCTCCACCCCGCATGGGGGTTTGACACGTCATAGGCTGCATCAGCACTGCGAACGGCGCGGCCATCGCCATCCACCAACAACGCCTTCACGCCCGACGTGCCCAGATCAAGTCCGAGATACATCGACATCCTCCCTTGAACGTACATTCGCGACATTTAATTCGATTGTCAAACTAATTGTGATGTACGCCCCTCAGTTTCTGACTGACACGTAAACACACCCGCAAATCGCAAATCATCCAAGGCGGTGTACCCCCACCCGGCCCACCTTCCCTGTTTTAAAAAATCCTCCCCGAAGGGCCCCTTCCCACTGGGCCGCCGGACCGATATATCGCACCCAAACATGCAAGGAGCCCGGCATGACCTTCGACCGCTCGATCAAGATCGCCCCCTCCATCCTCGCCGCCGACTTTGCCAATTTCGGTGCAGAATGCGCAGCCGTCGAGGCGCAGGGCGCAGATTGGATTCACGTCGATGTGATGGACGGACATTTTGTGCCCAACATCACCTTCGGCCCCGCAACATGTGCCGCGATCCGCCCGCATATCCAGGGCGTGATGGACGTGCACCTGATGATCGCGCCCGTTGATCCCTACATACAGGCCTTTGCAGATGCAGGCGCTGATGTGCTGACGGCCCATGTGGAGGCGGGACCACACATCCACCGCACGCTACAGGCCATCCGTGGGGCAGGCATGAAGGCCGGCGTTGCCCTCAACCCCGGCGCCCCCGCCGCCGCGGTCGAAGAGTTGATGGACATGGTCGATTTGATCTGTGTGATGACCGTGAACCCCGGCTTTGGCGGGCAAAAGTTCATCGACATGACGGCCAAGATCCAAGCCCTGCGCACGATGATTGGCGACCGCCCGGTGCACATCGAGATTGACGGCGGCGTTGATCCGACCACGGCGCCGCTGGTGGCACAGGCCGGGGCGGACGTGCTTGTCGCAGGCTCTGCAGTGTTCCGCGGTGGATCGGTTAGCAACCCGGACCCGTACGGCGAAAACATCCGCAACATCCGCGCGGCTGCGGAAGGTGTCTGGACGTAGCCCTTTCAAGGCTTGTCAATTCAGGTGATCAGCGAAGGTTTCAATGAGCTTGTGCTTGAGAATCTTGCCTGTTGGCGCAGCTGGAAGCGCGGTGGCCAATACGTATCGCGCAGGTCGTTTGTACCCCGCCAGCCTATCCTTGACGAAGGCCCGCAGATCCTCTTCGGAAAGGGCGCTGCCAACCGGCACCTGCACAAAGGCCAACACTTCTTCGTCGCCGTTTTTTACCCGTCCGACAACAGCAGCTTGCACAACGTCAGGATGATCGTTCAACGCCGCCTCGACCTCGGGCGGAAAGACATTGAAACCACCGTGGATGATCAACTCCTTCGCTCGACCCAGAATGTGCAACTTGCCCTCTGCATCGATCTGCCCAAGGTCGCCTGTCCGCAACCATCCATCGTCATCCAAGACCTTGGCCGTCTCATCGGGATTGCGGAAGTAGCCCTTCATCACGTGCGGTCCGCGGGTCAGCACTTCGCCGCCGGGCACGGTATCGTCAATCGCGATTTCGATGCCCGGCAAAGCGGGGCCAACGGAGGTATCGGGGTCGCCAATAATGTTGCGGGTGGCTGCCGTCCCAGCAGTGCTTTCCGTCATGCCGTAACCATTCTGGATCGCCACGCCATAGAACGCCTCGGCCTCACGCTTCCACGTGGGATCAAGCGGCGCCGCGCCCGAAGAGACATAACGGAGCGTGTCTGACCCGAGTGCCGTTTCCCCAAGTGACTTGGCGTGGGCCATCAGAAGGGCGTGCATCTGCGGCACAGCAGAGAACAGGGTGATTCCGTCTCGCAGCGCGTCGAACACATCTGCCACCACAAACCGGGGAACAAGCCGTACCGGAGCACCGGCGTGGATCGCGGCGACAACCACCGAACACAGTCCAAAGACGTGGGTGGTGGGGAGGACACCGTAGATGAGATCATCGATCGTCATGCCGCGCAGTTCGGCGCTGGTTCGACCGCCAAAACAGACGTTGGCATGGGTGAGCATGACGCCCTTGGGGTCCCCTGTGGTGCCTGTGGTGTAAAGAAGGACAGCGATGTCCGTGTCCCCGGCGAAACTGTCCCCGCGGGGACAGTGTAGCGCCAGCTCACCCGATACTCCGGATATGGTGGTCGGTTCTAAATGTGCTGTCCCCACCTGTGCGATTTTGCTGTGGTTTGCCGCATCTGGCGAGACCTGTGTCGTGAAGAACACTGCCTTCGGCGCGGCGTGGGCATCTACGCGGGCCAATTCCGCCGCAGTCTGGCGGGCGTTGACCGGCACTGCGATGGCCCCGATACGCCATGTGGCAAACAAGGCCGCAACTGCGGCGGCGCAGTTTTCAGAAACGATCATGACGCGGTCGCCTGCGCCGATGCCCTTGCCAGTCAAGACATCTGCGAGGTCCTGTGCCGCCGCATCCAACTCGCCATATGTCAGACATGCGCCTGTTGAGTCTTCCAGAGCCAAGGCCGTGGGTCTCTCAGCGACCTGCCGGGCCAGAAGGTCACTGACCCGACGCATTACGCACCCTTTTGTAAACACCCGTGGATGTGGCGAGGACCGTGCCGTTTGCATCCTCTAACCGGCCTTCGGTAAAGATGGTGCTGCGCCCACCGCCCGAGACTTCGCCTGTCGCCACCACCAAACCGCCGCGTGCGGGGGCAAGGTAGTTGGTGGTCATGGTCAACGTCGCCACTTTCGTGTCGCCGTTGTCGTCACCTGTGCGGGCTGCGGCAAAACCCATCGCATTGTCGAGCATGGCAGACATAATGCCTCCGTGCAGACCGCCATGGCGGTTGCCATGCTGCGCGCCGATGTCGAGCCAGCACCGCGACACGCCGTCCGCTTCGCGGATGTCCACGACGTAGCCGAGC
Source organism: uncultured Tateyamaria sp. (assembly GCF_947504105.1). Lineage (GTDB taxonomy): Bacteria > Pseudomonadota > Alphaproteobacteria > Rhodobacterales > Rhodobacteraceae > Tateyamaria. Next base: position 26,627 of record NZ_CANNGP010000032.1, on the reverse strand, counting down.
AGCGTTTGCGCACCCGTCTCGTCGCGGATGATGCCGGGTCCGTCAGGCGGCAGAGAGGGCAATGAACCGCTCCAGATGATAGTCCGTGTCGCCAAAGCGGTGGTCGGCCATGACGATGCGCTTGGCGATGTGGGCAAGCTCGTATTCCTGCGTCATGGCAATACCGCCATGCATCTGGATCGCTTCCTCAGCCACCAGACGGCCAATGCGCCCGATCAGGTTTTTGGAAGCCGACAGATGCAGGTCGGCGTCCTTATCGTCGGCGTAGCCTGCGGCGTTGATGACGGCAGAGCGTGCCTGTTCCATCTCGATCAACAGGTCGGACATGCGGTGGGCCAGCGCCTGGAACGTGCCGATGGGTCGCCCGAATTGCTTGCGCGTCATCAGGTAGTCCTTGGTGAGCGCGGTGGCGGTTTCCATGGCGCCAAGCGCTTCGGCGCATTGCGCGATGATTGCGAGGCGGTTGGCGGCCTCAAAGTCGGTGAGCGTCAGACCGAGCGGCGCACCGGGCGTGTTGTCGAGGGTGACTTCGGCGGCGCGGCCTCCGGCAAGAAGCGGGTATCCTTGGATGTCGAGGCCCTGCGCGCCCTTGTCCACGAGGTAGAGCGCGATGGCGTCGCCATCCTTGGCTGAGACAATCAGGTGATCTGCCGCCTCGGCATTCATCACCACAGCCTTGCGGCCCGTCAGTTTGTTGTCTGTAGCCGTCGTGTTGACGTGGTCCAGATCATAGCGGCTGTCGGGTTCGCCATGAGCGACGGCGAGATGGATCGCGCCGCCGATAACCTGTTCGACCATATCCGCCTTGCCTGCAGCGGCCAGCAGCCGCCCCCCTACCAAGGCGGAGTCCAGCACCGGCTCGACCACGCCTGCGCGGCCCAGTTCCTCGAACACCACGGCGATGTCGAACCCCGCGCCGCCAAAGCCGCCCTGATCCTCGGTGAAAAGTGCACCAAGGACACCAAGTTCTGCCAGTTCGGCCCAGATGTCGGCCGAGAAGCCGGTGTCGGAGGCCAGGATCTCGTTCCGTCGTTCGGTACCGTACTGCTCACGCAGGTAGCGCCGCAGCGTGTCCTGCAGCATCTGCCGTTCTTCGGTCAGGTTGAAGTCCATTACGCGCCTCCGCTCATGGTCACTTTGGCGATGATACCGCGCTGGATTTCGTTGGATCCGCCGAAGATCGAAAGCTTGCGATTATTGAAATACTGGCCTGCCACCGGCCCTGCATCGAGCGGGTCCGGGATACGGTCATTGGCCCCTTCGACCGCTTCGGATGCAAAAGGCATGGCGTAAGGACCAACGGCGCGACGTGCGAGGTCGTTGATTTCCTGGCGCAGAATCGACCCTTTGACCTTGAGCATGGACGCTTCCAGCCCCGGTGCCTCTCCGGCTGCTGCTTTCGAGATGATGCGCAGGTTGGTCGTGGCCATGGCGCGCAGGTCAATTTCCACCTGCGCGACGCGGGCGGCGAAGTGCGGGTTTTCGATCAGCGGCTTGCCGTTGTGATTTGCCGCCTTGGCGATGCGTTTAACTGCTTTCAGCCCTGCCTCGCTTGAGCCGACGCCGCCCAAGCCGGTGCGTTCGTGCGTGAGCAGGTATTTGGCGTAGGTCCAGCCCTTGTTTTCCTCGCCCACGAGGTTTTCCACGGGCACTTTGACGTCCGTGAACCAGACCTCGTTCACCTCGTGACAGCCATCCAGCAAGATGATCGGCCGTACTTCAACGCCCGGCGTATCCATGTCGATCAGCAGGAAGCTTATCCCTTCCTGCTGCTTGGCATCCGAATCAGTCCGGACAAGGCAGAAGATCATGTTGGCGAACTGACCCAGGGTCGTCCACGTCTTTTGCCCGTTGACGATATAGTGGTCGCCATCCCGCACAGCCTTCGTTTTCAACGATGCGAGGTCGGAGCCCGCGCCCGGTTCGGAGTAGCCCTGGCACCACCAGTCAGTGCCGTCGAGCATGCGCGGTAGCCAGTGGTCTTGCTGTTCCTTGGACCCGAATTTCTGCAGGACGGGGCCAAGCATCGAAAAGCCAAAGGGGACGATGCGGGGGGCGTGGGCAGCGGCGGCCTCGGTGTCATAGATGTGCCGTTGCACCGCCGGCCATTCCGCGCCGCCAAATTCCTTGGGCCAGTTCTGCGCCAGCCAGCCGCGCGCATTCAGGATTGCGTGCCAGCGTTCCATGTCATCCTTGGTCAGGTCGCCATCAAGCCGGACCTTTTCGGCGATGTCTTTCGGAAGATCGTTCTGCAGGAATGTGCGGATCTCTTCCTGGAACGCCAGTTCTTCGGGGGAATAGCTCAGGTCCATATCTCAGCCCTTTTTGTTCAGGTCATCGAAGGTTTTGTTTTCCGCCACCAGCTGTTCGAGCAGCGGTGCGGGTGCCCAGAAGTCGGGATCTTCTGCGGCATAGGATTTGATGTCGTTGAGGAGTGGTTCGAGCCCGACGATGTCCGCCCATTTGAGCGGGCCGCCCCGGTAGCGCGGGAAGCCGTAGCCAAAGAGCAGTGTCATATCCACGTCGAGGGGACGGCGCGCGATGCCCTCGCCCACGACCTTTGCGCTCTCGTTCACCATGGCGGCCATGTAGCGGCGCACGATTTCTTCGTGGGTAAAGGCACGGGGCGTGATGCCCAGCCGTGCACGGTCAGCTTCGATCATCGGCAGCACGTCGGGGTTGGGCACACGCGCCTTCGGGCCAGCGGCGTAGTCATAATACCCCTTGCCCGTTTTCTGACCGAAATGGCCCTGTTCGCAGAGCGTGTCAGCATAGGTGGCGTCACGTTTGGGAACGTTGCCTTCGGCCCGTTTGCGTTTGCGTACGGCCCAGCCAATGTCGAGCCCGGCAAGGTCGGCCACGGCGAAGGGGCCCATGGCAAAGCCAAAGTCCTCAAGGGCGTTGTCGATCTCGTAGGGCGAGGCACCGTCGAGGATCATCTGGTCGGCAGCCGTGCGGTAAGTGGCGAGGATGCGGTTGCCGATGAAGCCGTCGCAGACGCCCGCGCGCACGCTGATCTTGCCCAGCATCTTGCCCAGCGCGAAGCCCGTGGCTGTTACGTCGGGTGCGGTTTTGTCCCCCACGACAACCTCAAGCAGTTTCATGACATGCGCGGGGGAAAAAAAGTGGAGACCCAGCACATCAGAGGGGCGCGAAGTTGTCGCTGCGATTTCATCAATGTTCAGATACGACGTGTTGGAGGCGAGGATAGCCCCGGGTTTGCAGACGCGGTCCAACTCGGCAAAGACCTTTTTCTTGACCTCCATGTCTTCGAACACGGCCTCGATCACCAGATCGACGTCCTGCAGCTTGTCGTAATTGGTCACGACCACAAGCGTGTGGGTCAGAATCTGGTCGTGTTGCTTTGGCGTGATCCTGCCCCGTTTGACGGCCCCGGACAGGTTGCGTTCGATGCGGTCGCGCGCGGCCTGTCCTGCCTCGGCGCTCATTTCCAGCATGGTGACTTCCAGACCCGCCAACAACGCCGCAGTGGCAATGCCCGCGCCCATCGTGCCACCGCCGATCACACCGATGTGCTGGATGCCCCGCGGGTTGACGTCCTTCAATTCTGGCAGGTTGCCCACCGCCCGTTCCGAGAAGAACGAGTGGATCATGCCCTGCCGCTGATCCGTCTGCATCAGGTCGTAGAAAATCTGGCGCTCGGCCTTCAGCCCTTCGGCAAAGGGCTTTTCGACAGCCGCCTGCACGGCACGCACGCACCACGCGGGCGAAATCTGGCCCCTGCCCTTGGCAAGGATCGTATCGAATGCCGCATCCCAATCGATAGGAGCCGGTGGATCCATTTCTGACACCGGGCGGCGGCTGACACCCTCTTCCAAAAGCTGCCGCGCATAAGCGATGCCGTTGGCCTTTGGATCGCCGTCCTTGATCACGTCGATGATGCCCAGCTCGTGCGCCTTGCCCGCGCCGATATGGCGGCCAGTGGTCATGACGTCCAAGGCTGCTTCAACACCCGTCAGGCGCGGCAGGCGTTGCGTGCCGCCCGCGCCGGGGATCAAACCCAGATGCACCTCGGGCAAGCCCACCTTGGCTGAGGGCACGGAGATGCGGTAGTGACAGCCGAGCGCCACCTCAAGCCCACCGCCCAGGCTGACGCCGTGCATGGAGGCCACAACAAGAAGCGGCGACGCTTCGATCCGGTTGATGAGATCGGGCAGGTGCGGCTCAAGCGGGGGCTTGCCAAATTCGGTGATGTCAGCCCCGGCGAAGAACGCGCGCCCCTCGCCCACGATCAGCACGGCCCGCACGCCATCATCGGCCTCGGCCTGGTCCATGCCATCCGACAAGCCCTGACGCACAGCATGGCTCAGCGCGTTCACGGGCGGGTTCCGGACCGTCAGGATGGCGATGTCGCCTTCTCTGGAATAGGCAATCTTGTCGCTCATGGGTCCTCCGCCGGTTTTGAAATACGCGCGGGGCCCTCAGCCCCACACATCATTCAGCCTAGGCGTGCACAGAAAAAGGGCAAGCGATTCAAAACACGCCGCAACGTCACTTGGCGCTGATCCGCTCTTCATCTTGCTGGATAAACTCTCCCCGAAGGGCCGTTATCGACCGGGTCGCCGGTTGCCTAGCTGTCGCGCCGGTAGATGAAACAGCGCCCAGGAACTGCACCATCCGGCAACGGCTGCGCGACCAGATTATCAAAATACATCCGGTCTGATGACACCATCAAACCACCGACTGCCAGCAGCGGCGCAATGACGGGCGACACTTTCTGCGCAAAAAGGTCGTTCTTTTGCGCGTTGTGACCGCCAAGGTCCGCGTGGATCAAAACCGCCGTTGCGCCGAAGCGGGCAAGGGCCTGTGGCAAGGTCTCAAAGACATCACCAAGCAGAACCCTGTCATCGAGCGGCGTGCTGTCAGGATGCGAGGCCACAGCTCGCTCGAACACAAAGATGTCACGATCAGGCATGATATGCCGCATGTGGTGGTACGTACGCCCATTGCCCAGGCCAAGCTCGAACACCGGCCCCTCGATGCCTGCGATGACTTTGGCTGCGTGATCCAGACAGGCCCGTTGGGACACCATACGGTCGACAAACAGGTCAAGGCGGCTTTGTCGCATGATCATTTCCTTTGCTTTTGCTCTAGATGGGGCAAAAAGTGATGAAGCGGTAGCACATTTGCGCGACTTTCCCGTGTATGGACGTGACGGATGGAATCGGGTTGACTGATTTCAAGACCCGCGCGCAAAAAAAAGGACCGTGAATGGCCCCGCTTCTGGAAGTGAAGAATCTGTCGATCGGCTTTGGCTCGGCCCCGCCGGTCGTGGCAGGGGTCAACTTTTCGGTTGCATGCGGTGAAACGCTCGCGCTGGTGGGCGAGAGCGGATCCGGCAAGACACTAACCTGCCGGTCGGTTTTGCGCATCCTGCCCAAGACAGCGCAATTGCGTCAGGGATCGGTGATGTTCGGCGAGGGCGGAGCGTGCACCGATCTGTTGACCCTTCCGACCCGCCAGATACGCGATATCCGCGGCGACCGCATTTCGATGATCTTTCAGGAACCGATGCGTTCGCTGTCGCCCCTGCATCGCATTGGAAACCAGGTGTCCGAGGTTCTGACCCTGCACCGCAACCTGTCGACGGCCGAGGCCAAGCGTGATGTGCTGGCAACATTCGAACGCGTCGGGTTCGCGGACCCCGAGCGGGCCTTCCGCGCCTATCCGTTCGAGATGTCAGGCGGGATGCGGCAGCGCGCGATGATCGCCATGGCGATGGTGGCCAAGCCCGATCTGCTGATCGCGGACGAGCCCACCACTGCGCTGGACGTGACCACGCAGGCGCAGGTTCTGGGCCTGATGAAGGATTTGCAGCGCGACACAGGCATGGCGATGATCCTTGTCACCCATGATCTGGGTGTCGTCGCCAACATGGCCGACAGCGTTGTCGTGATGAACAAGGGTCACATGATGGAAAGTGGTCCTGCTCCGGTGGTTCTGGGTGACCCGGGGCACGGGTACACCCAAAAGCTGTTTGCCGCCGCACCGATGATCCCCAAAGACCCCCAGCCGGCGGACCCTTTGCCGGACGACGATCTGATCCTTGAATTGAACAATGTATCCAAGACCTATTCGGTGCGCGCCGGTGGCTGGCGCGAAAATAAACTGGTGCATGCCTGCCGCGACGTGTCCCTGAAACTGCCGCGCGGCAAAACGTTGGCCGTTGTGGGCGAAAGTGGATCCGGCAAGACAACGTGCGCCCGCATTGCCCTGGGCGCTGAAGTGCCGGATCAGGGGTCGGAAGTGCTGTTTCGTCCCGAGCCGGGCGCCGATCCTATCTGCGTCAACGCGCTGAGCCGATCCGACAAAGTTGCCTTTCAGCGGCAGGCGCAGATGGTGTTTCAGGACCCCTACTCGTCCCTGTCCCCACGCATGCGCGTGCAGGAAGCGTTGACCGAGCCGATGGAAATTCACCGCATCGGCAACCGGATGGCCCGCCGCGACAAGGCTGCAGAAATGCTGCGCTGGGTGGGGCTGAACCCCGATATGCTGATGCGCTACCCGCACGCCTTTTCCGGGGGGCAACGCCAAAGGTTATCGATCGCCCGCGCGCTGACCCTGGACCCGGTGTTGCTGGTTTGTGACGAGCCTACCTCGGCCCTTGATGTGTCGGTACAGGAGCAAATCCTAAGCTTGTTGGAGCGCATACGGGACGGAATGGGGTTGAGCTATCTGTTTATCAGCCATGATCTGGCCGTTGTTGCGAGGATTGCAGACGAGGTGGCCGTCATGCGTCAGGGTGTTGTTGTCGAGCAGGCCCCGCCGCAGACCCTGTTCTACAACCCGCGCCATCCCTACACCAAGGCCCTTATCGCCGCGCAGCCCGAGCCGGATGTGCACCGCCCTATTGATCTGGCCGAGGTGTCGCGTGGAGCGGGGTCGCCTGCGAGTTGGCCGGACATGTTCCGCTTTGAGGGGCTTGAGGCACCCGATCTCATCCAGATTGAACCCGGACACAAGGTGCGCTGCCATGTTTGACCGTTTAACAGCCCTCGTCGTTGCAGGTGTGATGGCCTTGCCCGCTCTGGCCCAGCCAGTTGTTCAGGAAAGTGAATTCTGGGCACCTGAGGTGAAGAAAGGACAGATGGACGCCGCCGTGGACCGTATTCCGAACACGCCGCTGATCGTCGATCTTGAGGCCAAGGGGCGTGCATTCGGCAAACAGGGCGGCACATTGCGCACCATGGTCACACGAACCAAGGACGTGCGCCAGATGGTGGTGTACGGCTATGCCCGGCTGGTGGGATATGACCACAATTACCAGCTGAAGCCCGACATCCTGCGCGATGTCGAGGTGGAGGAAGGGCGCATTTTCACACTGCATCTGCGACCCGGCCATCGCTGGTCGGATGGAGTGCCCTTTACCTCGGCCGATTTCGAATACTGGTGGAAACACGTCGCGCAGAACGCGGAACTGAGCCCGAATGGTCCGCCCGAAATCATGCGCATGGGCGATCAGATTGCGACGATGCGGTTCCCGGACGAGGTGACCGTCGTTGTCGAATTCCCACATCCGAATCCGAACTTTCTGGAAGCGTTGGCACAGGCCAGCCCGACATTCATCTACCGACCCGCCCACTACCTCAAACAGTTCCACGTCGCCTTCAACACCAAGGACGCGATGGAGGAGATGATTGACAAGAAGCGCGTGCGCAGCTGGGCCCCGCTGCACAACAAGCTCGACAACATGTACAAGTTCGACAATCACGAATTGCCGACCTTGCAGCCGTGGAAACCGGCATCGACCGGGGCGGCGATGCGGCATCTGTTTGTACGCAATCCGTATTTCCACCGCATAGACGCGCGCGGCGTGCAGTTGCCTTACATCGATGTGGTCGAAATGGACATCGTGGGATCGGGCCTTGTGGCGGCCAAGACCAATGCAGGCGAATCCGATCTGCAGGCCCGGGGGCTGGATTTCCGCGATGTGTCGATCTTGAAGAAGGGCGAAGCAGATGGCGCGCCCTACCGCACCTACCTGTGGTCCAATGGTGCAGCCAGCCAGATCGCCATCTATCCCAACCTGAATTTCGCTGACCCCGTCTGGCGCGAGGTCATGCGCGATGCGCGGTTCCGGCGCGCCCTGTCGCTGGGCATCGACCGGCGGATGATCAACCGTGCCCTCTATTTTGGACTGGGCAAGGAAGGGGGCATGACGGCGCTCGCCAAAAGCCCGCTGTTTGATCCGGCGCTTCTGACCCAATGGGCCATCTACGACCCGGACACGGCCAACGTGATGCTGGACCAGATGGGCCTGAACCAGCGCACCCCTGCCGGCATTCGCCTTTTGCCCGATGGACGGCCCATGGAATTCGTGGTCGAAACCGCCGGAGAGCGGCAAGAGGTCGAAAACGCGCTGGCCATCATCACAGACACGTGGCGCGACATTGGCATCAAGCTGATCATGCGTCCGCTGGACCGGGACATCCTGCGCAACCGCGTCTTTTCCGGTGTGACCATGGCCTCGGTCTGGTTTGGCTGGGACAACGGCCTGCCACAACCAAACACGCCGCCCACCTACCTTGCCCCCACGGATCAGGTGTTCTTTGCCTGGCCCAAATGGGGGCAGTACTATCAGACCCACGGTGCTGCAGGCGAGCCGGTGGACTTGGAGGCGGGCAAGCGCCTGATGGCGCTGAGTGCTGCGTGGCAAAACACAGAAGATCCCGAAGAACACCGGAATATCTGGCGCGAGATGCTGAAAATTCACGCCGACAACCAGTTCGGCATCGGCATCCTGAGCGAAGCGCCGCAACCGGTTGTCGTGTCCGATCGGCTGCGCAATGTCCCGGAGAAAGGCAAATGGGCCTGGGACCCCGGCGCACATTTCGGCGTGCACCGGGTTGATGAATTCTTTTTCTCCGATGCCAAGCAGATCGCGCAGGTGAGCGAATGATGTTCATCCGTTACGCGACCTACCGGCTGCTGACGATGGTGTTGACCCTGATCGTCGTATCGATCCTAATCTTCATCATCATCAACCTGCCGCCGGGCGACTACCTGTCGAACCAGATTGCGGAACTGCGCGCCACCGGTCAGGCCGAGGGCGTCGCCAAGGCCGAATTTCTGCGCACCGAATACGCGCTCGACCGTCCCTTGTGGGAGCAATACCTGATCTGGGCGGGCGTGGCGCCGGGCCCGCAGGGGTTTTCGGGGCTGTTGCAGGGTGATTTTGGCTGGTCGTTCGAATTTGATGCGCCCGTGGCTGACATTGTCGGGGATGCGCTGTGGCTGACTGTTCTGGTGAACCTTGCGGCCGTCTTGTTTGTCTATCTTGTTGCCCTGCCCCTAGGCGTTCTCGCCGCCGCCCGGTCGGCCACGTGGGTGGACTACACCACCGCCTTTGTTGGGTATTTGGGCCTTGCCACGCCAAACTTCCTGCTGGCGCTGATCCTGTTCTATTACGGGCACAAATATCTGGGCCTGCCCATCGGCGGCCTGATGGCACCAGAGTTCGAGGGCGAGCCGATGTCACTTGCCAAGGTGCAAAGCGTGCTGGTGCACCTGATCGTGCCCACCTTTGTCATTGGGACATCAGGCGCTGCTGCGATGATGCAACGCCTGCGGGCCAACATGCTGGACGAGCTGTCGAAACCCTATGTCGAAACGGGGATGGCAAAGGGTTTGGCCCCGGCTAAGCTGCTGACCAAATATCCGCTGCGCATGGCCTTCAACCCGTTTGTGGCCGACATTGGAAACCTGCTGCCTGCCATGGTGTCGGGGTCGGTTCTGGTATCCGTGGTACTGGGGTTGCAGACCATCGGACCCGCCTTGCTGACCGCACTCAAGTCGCAGGACCAGTTTCTGGCCGCATTTGTGCTGATGTTCGTGGCGCTGCTCACCCTCATCGGCACGATGATTTCGGACCTGTTGCTGGTGCTGCTTGATCCACGCATCCGCTACGGCGCACGGGAAGGATAAGACCATGAGCACCCTGCCCGACGGCCGTTTCATTGATGATGCCCCATACGATCCGAACGTGGACCTGTCTGCGCCGGAACGGTCGGACATGGACGCCCCGAACTGGGTGCTGGTCTGGCGCAAGTTCCGCAAGCACCGACTGGGCCTGATTTCAGGCATCTTCCTGCTGCTGGCTTACATGGCGATCCCCTTTGCCGGGTTCATCTCGCCCTATACGCCCAACGAACGCAGCGCCGATCACCTGTATCACCCGCCGCAGGCCATCAAGTTCTGGCACGAAGGCGATTACATCGGTCCCTTTGTCTATCCGACTATTGGCCGGGCGGATCTTGAGAACTTCCAGTGGGTTTACGAGACGGACACCTCGCGCCCCATGCCGTTGCAGTTCTTTTGTGAGCGAACCGAGTACAAGCTGTTCTTCCTGATCCCTGCGGACCGCCACCTGTTCTGCGCGCCCGAGGGGGCGACTGTGTTTATCTTTGGGTCGGACCGGCTGGGACGTGACGTATTTTCCCGCATTTCCTATGGCGCGCAGCTGTCGCTGACCGTGGGCCTGATTGGCATCACCGTGTCCTTTATCCTGGGCATCGGGTTCGGAGCAATCGCGGGCTATTTTGGCGGTTGGATCGACTGGGTTGTGAACCGCGCCATCGAGATTTTGCGGTCCTTGCCGGAGTTGCCCTTATGGCTGGCCTTGTCCGCTGCCGTGCCGTCAAATTGGGGGCCTGTATCCGTCTTTTTCATAATCAGTATCATACTTGGGTTACTGGATTGGCCCGGGTTAGCGCGGGCGGTCCGAAGTAAGTTCCTCTCGCTGAGAGAGGAGGAATATGTACGGGCGGCAGAGATGATGGGGGCGAAACCCTCGCGCGTCATCCGGCGCCATTTGTTGCCGAACTTCATGTCCCACCTGATTGCATCCGCCACCTTATCGATCCCGGCGATGATTTTGGGGGAGACGGCACTGTCCTTTCTTGGCCTTGGCCTGCGGGCCCCTGCCGTGTCGTGGGGCGTGATGCTGAATGACGCGCAGAACCTGGCGAGCATCGAGATTTATCCGTGGACGGCCATTCCGATGCTACCCATCATCATTGTCGTTCTGGCCTTCAACTTCCTGGGTGACGGGCTGCGCGACAGTCTGGACCCCTACACCAGCTGACGCGGATTGAACGGATCAAGGCGCGTGCGGTGATGGCACCGCTGGCCGTGCCGATCACGACGGCGCAGGCGTCGATCCCTGCGGCGCCCTTGGTGCTGGTTGATGTGGAGACGGATCAGGGGATTGCAGGCAGCGCTTACATCTTTGGGTATACACCCCTGATGTTGAAGCCGCTGGTGGCTTTTCTGGCGGACCTCTCAGACACGCTGGCGGGGTCGTCGGCCCATCCGGCGGATGTGGATCGACAAACGACCGCGCAATTCCGTCTGCTGGGGCGTCAGGGGATGGTCGGCATGGCGCTTGCCGGTCTGGACCTTGCGTTGTGGGATGCACAGGGCAAGGCGGCGGATCAGCCTGTGTGTGCCCTGTTCGGTGCCGCGCCACGCCCTTTGCCGTGCTACGACAGTCAGGGCCTGTTTGTCCCCGGTCGGGACGAAGGGTTGATCGAGGCGTCGCTGGCGCGTGGGTTCAAAGCTATCAAGGTCAAGTTGGGCTTTCCGACAGTGGCAAAGGATGTGGCCGCCCTGCGCGTCGTGCGTGAGATGATCGGGCCCGAGCGGCGGCTCATGCTGGACTACAATCAGGCGTTTCGCGCACCCGAGGCGATTGCCCGCATCCGGGCCCTTGAAGAGGCCGGGTTGGACCTGACATGGGTGGAGGAGCCCGTGCCGGCCGAAGATCTGGCGGGCTACCGATCGGTCCGCACTGCTGTGTCCACGGCCATTCAATCGGGCGAGAACTGGTGGCATCCGGCGGATGTGGCGCGCATGGTCGGGGCCACGGATTACGCGATGCCCGACATGATCAAGATCGGGGGGCTGAGCGGCTGGTTCCGCGCCGCTGCCATCGCAGAAGCCGCGGGTGTACCCGTCTCAAGCCATCTTTTTGTCGAAGCGTCGGCCCATGCCTTGGCAGCAACGCCCAACGCGCATCTGCTGGAATGGCTGGATGTGGCGGGCGGTGTGATGACCGAACCGTACAGTGTGGAGGACGGGTGCGTGACGGCGCGTGGACCCGGCCTTGGCATCACCTGGGACGAGGACAAGATCGCCCGACATCTGGTGCATTGACTCCGCGCGCACCTGAAACAATCGATTAAATTACTGCCTAAAGTCGCCATACTCTCAACAAATTTGCCCCCTATCGCTGTGCCCAACACAAGGCGTGAGAGGGCGAAATGGACGCTTTTTATGAACTTCTGGAAGGGTTTACCGGGTTCCTGTTCGACTGGAACTCGCGTCTTGCGTTGCTTTATCTCTGCCTGACCGTCGCGTTGGTCTATGTGATCTGGCGGGTCCGCGGGCGGCCCACATCGTTCACTGCGTTCCTGCTGCCGCGTGCGGTCTATACGCACAAATCGAACCTCGTTGATATCCAGATCTTCCTGTTCAACAAGCTGCTGACAGTCTCGGGTTTCTTTGCCGCCGTGACGCTAACGCCCGTTGTCACATCGGGCCTCTTGACCATGATGCTGGACGCCACCGGCGGGGACCTCGCCCCGGCAGTGGGTGCGGGTGAATGGGGCAAGCTGGCTCTTGCCACGCTGATCATGATCCTGACGCTGGATTTCTGCAAATACTGGGCGCATCGCCTGCATCATGAAAACGCGCTGCTTTGGCCGTTCCACGCCCTGCATCATTCGGCAGAGGTGCTGACGCCCCTGACCGCGAACCGCAATCACCCTGTTTTCGTGGTGATCCGTTTGCTGATTTACGCCCTGATTATCGGGGCTGTTCAGGCGCTGATGCTGTTCCTGCTGATGGGTAAGATCGACGTGCTGACCATTGGCAGTGTGAACGCAGGCTATTTCCTGTTCAACGCCTTCGGGGCCAACCTGCGCCACAGCCATGTCTGGCTGAGCTATGGGCGTGTGATGGAGCATATCCTGATCTCACCGGCTCAGCACCAAGTGCATCATTCCAACGACCCCAAACACTATAACAAGAACTATGGCGAGGTGTTCGCGTTCTGGGATCTGATGTTTGGTTCGCTTTATGTGCCCAAGGAACATGAGATCCTCAGCTTCGGCCTGTCGGATGAGAACGGTGTGCCAATCGAGCAGCCACACCCCACCCTGCGCGCCGCCTTACTGCATCCTTTTGTCGAGGCATGGCAGACGCTGACCAAGGGCACGACTGACGATCCTGCATCGCCCCAGAACCGCGAGACCGCGCAGTGACGCGCGGTCTGTCCCTTTGGCTGGATGCGCTCCGCGTGGCGGCCACGCTGATCGTGGTGTTTTCCCATGTGGCCTATGCGCGGTTCACGCGCGGGGACTACGAGTTTGTCCGCGAGCTGAATGTCGGCAGTGATGCTGTCATCGTTTTCTTTGTGATCTCGGGCCTGGTCATTGCCTTTGCTGCCGAACGGGACAAGAGCCTTGGGACCTACACGTTCAACCGCGTCACGAGGCTGCTGTCCGTACTGCTGCCAGCCATCCTTTTGACCTTCGTGCTGGACCGGATCGGGCGACCCATGGATGTGTCGGCCTACCCCAACAGCTTTTACCAGCACCTGCCCCTGTGGGAGATGCTGGTGCGCGGTCTCACCATGTCGAACGAATGGGGCCTGTTCGAGCGGGTCCGGCTGGGCACGAACGGCCCGTTGTGGTCGCTGAGCTATGAGGCAGCGTATTACGTGCTGTTTGGCGTCGCTGTGTTTTGCACGGGCGCGCGGCGGCTTGTGTTGCTGACTGCGCTTGGCGTTGTCTTTGGCCCGCGCATCCTGCTGCTGATGCCCGCGTGGTTGATGGGCGTTACCGTCTGGCACTACGTCAAATCCGGTCGTGCGGCACAGATGACAGAGGGTGTTGCGCGCAGTCTCGCGTGGGGCGGCCCCTTGGCATATGTCTTGTGTCAGGCCTTCAACGTCCCGGATATGCTGGCGCAAGCCACCGCAGAGGCATTTGCACCCGCGCACTATCGCTACATTCTGGTCTTTTCGGACGAGTTCGTCTGGAATGGCATGATCGGCTTGATGACTGCACTCCACGTCATTGGAATGGCGCGTCTGGCACAGGGCTACCAGGGCGCACACCCGCATCTGCGCTGGTGGGCCGGGGCAAGCTTTTCGATCTACGTGGTACACTACCCGGTGCTGCACCTGATCGACGCCGCATTCCCAGCCGAGACAGTATCATGCGATGCGCTGTTGTTCTTTGGGTCCGTCGCCGCCGGTCTGGTGTTTGCACAGATCTTTGAACGCCCCATTGCGACGGTGCGATCTGCCTTGAAGGGTATTGCCAGTGGCGCAGGCCTTAGCGGTCGTCCGCAAAGTCAGCCGCATCCTCAAGCAACTCTTCTTCCAGAGACGCCTGCGCAGCGGCCGTGATGGCATTGCGGTCTTCTTCGTTCAGATCATCAGCCTTTTGCCCGTCCGCCAGTCGCACCGTCACCTCGCGGTGGGCGAATTTGATACCCTCGCGTTCAAACAGCGCGCGGATTTCCTCGTAGACCTTCTTGCGCACCAGCCACTGGTCGCCGGGCTTGGTCATGAACTTGACCCGGATGATCATGGCGCTGTCCTGCATCTCGATCACGCCCTGCGACTTCAGGGGTTGGATGAAGTTGTCTCCGATCACCAGATCATCCAGTAGCGCGACGCGCAGGTTCTTGATCAGTTTGCGCACCTTTTCCACATCGGTGTCATAGGTCACGCGCAAAGGCAGCTTCATGATCACCCAATCACGGGAATAGTTGGTCAGCACCTGAATTTCGCCAAAGGGGATGGTGTGCAGCGCGCCTAGGTGGTGGCGCAGTTGGAAGCTGCGGACGCTGATGCTTTCCACCGTCCCCTTGACCCCGCCCACGTCGATATATTCGCCCTTTCGGAAGGCATCGTCGAACAGGAAGAACGCGCCAGAGAAAATATCGCGCACCAGCGATTGCGAGCCAAAGCCAACGGCCACACCCACGATACCGGCACCGGCAAAGAGCGGGCCGACATTCACCCCCATCTCCATCAACATGATCAGAAGACCGGTCAGGACAATGACGATCAGGACGAAGTTGCGGAACAGCGGCAGGAGCGTGGCCAAACGCGAGGCGGACGAGCCGCCGCCCTCGTCGCCCAGTTCGACCTCTTGCACATCACCCTGTTCTTCCAGGATCTTGTTATCGATCCAGATGCGGAAAGCGTTGTACGCAATGTAGCCAATGAAAAGGATCACGATGATGTCGAGCAGCCGGTCGGTCCAGCTGTCGCCCATCATGGGCGCTTCGGGGCTCCAGATCGTGACGAAGGCATAGATCCCTGCGACGAAGGCCAAGATCCCCGCAACCCGCTGGGCCAATCCTTCGAAACTTGTGATCCGGGGGGCAGTGACAATGGTTGCCGCCTGGGGTTCTGCGGCCAGTTCAGCCTCGGGCACGGCGTTATGTTCGCGCACGATATGCGCCCGCGCAAAGCTGCGTTCGATAAAGAAGTTGATAACACCGTAGACCACGATGATCGTGGTCAGGATGCCCCACGCTGCCGCCAACAGTGGCACGCCAAGCGGATCCCCGATGACAAGGTGATAGGTCTGCTCACCCCAGGCAAACAGGAAATACAGCACGGCCATTGGCGCCCACACCCGCGACAGGGTGCGCAGGACCCAAGTGGCATCCGAGGCGGCCTTGCCATTCAGAATGGCCCCGGTGATGGCACGGCCATTCGCAATCACCAGCATGATGTTCAGGAACATGACCAACAGGCTGAGCAAGGAGAAGAGAAAGACATGGACCTCATTGTTGAGGCCCAGTTCCTCGATCCAGACGCCGAAGAGGATGGCAAAAAACCCAAAGGCTGCGACGCCGGACAACCAAAGGTGCAGCTTACGCGCATCGCCATCGCTGAACAGCGGAATGCGGTATTGCGGCAGGTAAGGCGACAGGATCATGCGCCATAGCCCCGCCACGACACGGGCTAGGAAGTACCCGATATTGATCAATGTGACCGTGAACTGCATGGCCGCATCTTCAAGCGGGCCAAAGATGATTGCGCCGAGCAGATAGGCCACGGCCATGGAGACCAGCGTGCCAACCACTCCCATGAAGAAACGGAAGACGAGGAACGGCATCTTTTCAACATAGCCATCCGGCGCGTCATGGATGCGGTTCACCACAAAGCGTTTCGCGATGCGCTTGCCGAACACCTGTGCCTCAAACACCATGCCCGCGGCAAACAATGCCAAACTTATGACAAGCGCCTGTACGTAAGCAAAGATCGTGCCATCGGGACTAGTGGCGCGCAGGATATAAGCCACCTCGTTGAACGCGACCGGCAGGTTCAAAAGCCTGTCCACCAGTGCCGTGCGGAAGGCAACCGCATCATCCTGTATCGCCATGAGCGTGGTGCCACTGCCAGGCGCTTCAGCTTCAGCAGCCACAGTCCCGGTCTGGGTAATCACGCGGCCATCGCTGTCAATGACAATCACGTTGATCCCGTTCTGCGCTGCACTTTCCATTATATCTGTGATGTCACCCGGACCGGTTTCGGTTGCGGTTGCCCCCGGCAACAGACTGCCCAGACCCTGAGCGTGCAACACAATCGGGACAAAGACGGCCAGGTTGATCAAGATCAGAAGGCGGCAAAGGGAATGGGTCATAATGCGGTTTCGCAGAACTGTCAGGTTTCAGCGACGCTACGCGACCGCAAGTGCGATGACAATTGCATCTACCTGGACGTGAACAGCCGCGATCAGTCGGATAAACAGTGGTTTTACAAAGCGTCCCATTTTTGCGATAGCGCGAAAAAGGTGTTGTCCAGGCTGGCGGTTGTGATCTTGGGGAACGCAAACTCTGTGCTATACGCGTCGGAGGGATTCTCTGAGCGTCAAGGATGGTGACGTCCGCGAGGAGACGGGGAAAAGAAGACGACGATGGGCCATTCCACTCCTGTTTCGCCAACCTCGATTGGTGCCCGCCCGGGTCGCGTCGTGCTGTACAGCCACGATACGTTTGGTCTGGGCCACCTGCGACGCAGCCGTGCGCTTGCTTCGGCCCTGACGGAATCCGGTGTCGCCGAAAGCGCTATCATTCTGACCGGCAGCCCTGTGGCGGGGCGGTTCACCTTCCCGCCGGCGGTGGACCACGTGCGCCTGCCGGGTGTCAAAAAATTGGCCGATGGCAGCTATATCAGCCAGACCGAGGGCATGGATATCGAGGCAACCACGGCCCTGCGTTCTGCATTGATCGATTCAACCATCGACCAGTACGAACCTGACCTTCTGATCGTCGACAAGGAGCCGACCGGCTTTCGGGGTGAACTGCTCGACACCCTGAAGCGCCTGCGCGAAGGCAGCAAGACCCGCATCGTTCTGGGTCTGCGCGACGTGCTGGACGAGCCTGACGTGCTGGCCACCGAATGGGCCCGCAAAGGCGCCGTTGAGGCCACCGAGACCCTCTATGACGAAGTCTGGGTCTATGGCATGCGGTTGGTCTATGACCCGACCCAAGGCCTGCCCTTGTCAGCCGATGTGCGCAGCAGAACAGTCTGGACCGGTTACTTGCGGCGCAGCATCGTGGATGCGGCGGAAGTGCCCGACACCCCATATATCCTTGTCACCCCCGGTGGTGGTGGCGATGGCGCAGCGATGGTCGATCTTGTGCTGTCTGCATATGAACAGGATCCAGATCTGCATCCGCATGCGGTTCTGGTCTATGGCCCGTTCCTGTCCGGCGAGGTGCGCGAACGGTTCGAAACCCGCGTTGAAGCGCTTGGTGGTCGTGTGACCTCGACCGGGTTCGACAGCAAGATCGAACCGCTCTTTGCAGGAGCCGAAGGTGTTATTTGCATGGGCGGCTACAACACGTTCTGCGAATTGCTGTCCTTTGATCAGCGTGCCGTCATCGTCCCGCGCACGCAGCCACGGCTGGAACAATGGATCCGCGCCCACCGGGCCGAGGAACTTGGACTTGTCCGCAACATCGACCGCTTCCGCGAAGAGTTGACCACAGATGCGATGGTTGCAGCGATCCGCGCCCTTCCTCACCAAAGACGCCCGTCCGAGGCGGGGGCTGATGGCCTGCTTGACGGGCTGGACGTGGTCAATGCCCGTGCGCAGGCGCTGATGCAGCATCCGTTGACCGACGCCGCCGAATGACATCCAGATCCCCCCGTTTGGCAATTGCCGTCAAAGGCTGGCCGCGTCTGTCCGAGACCTTCATCGCCCAGGAACTGGTCGCGCTGGAAGAGGCCGGGATAGACTTTGCCATCTGGTCGCTGCGCCACCCGACCGACACAAAAACCCACCCGCTGCATGACCGGCTGAACGCCGAGGTGCACTATCTGCCGGAATACCTGCGCGATGAACCCATGCGGGTACTGCGCGGGCTGATCTGGGGCATGACACGGCGTGCCTTCTGGCCCGCTTTGCGCCAGTTTCTACGTGACCTGGCGCGCGACAAAACGCGCAACCGCGTACGGCGTTTTGGGCAGGCCTGTGTCATGGCACGCGAATTGCCGGCCGATACCACGGCCCTTTACGCACATTTTCTGCACACACCATCGTCGGTCGCACGTTATGCCGCGATACTGCGCGGTGTGCCATGGTCCTTTTCGGCCCATGCCAAGGACATCTGGACCTCACCTGAATGGGAATTGCAGGACAAGCTGGATGCAGCAACCGCAGGCGCAGCCTTTGGCGCCACCTGTACAGCATTTGGGGCAGAGCACTTGAACGGTTTATCCAGGAATACGCCTGTTGATCTTGTCTATCACGGGTTGGACCTGGCACGCTTTCCGGTCGCACCCGATCGCGCGGCTCGGAGGCCTACGGGTCCTTTTCATATGTTGTCTGTGGGCCGCTTGGTCGAAAAGAAGGGCTTTGATCGCCTGCTGGATGGGATGGCCCTGTTGCCCAAGGACGTGGATTGGCACTGGACCCACATCGGGGGCGGTGGCTTGGGGCAGACACTGCGAGACCGGGCCGCACGCTTGGAGCTGTCCGACCGCATCACATGGCGTGGTGCATGTGACCAGCCAGAGGTGATCGCGGCGATGCAGGCCGCTGACCTGTTTGTCCTGCCCAGCCGGGTGGCCGCGGACGGTGACCGCGATGGTCTGCCCAATGTCCTGATGGAAGCCGCCAGCCAGAAGCTGCCGATCCTCAGCACGCCGGTCTCTGCCATCCCCGAATTCATCGACAATGGCGTGCATGGCATCCTGAGCGCTGACGATCCGGCGGCCCTTGCCGACGCGATGATGCGTGTTGCCCGCGATCCCTCATTGGGCACGGCCATGGCCGAGGCGGCCCATACCCGTCTGCACACCGACTTCACCATGCAGCCCGGTATTGCGCATCTTGCCCAGCGGTTGCGCGGCATCATGGACCCTGCGTGACCGTCGCGTTCTATGCTCCGCTCAAGGCGCCTGATCATCCGGTGCCATCGGGTGACCGGACCATGGCCCGCGCGCTGATCAAGGCATTGGAGTACGCCGAGTTTCCAATCACGGTGGCGTCGGACCTGCGCATTTATGACCGGACCGGCGACACTGCAGCGCAGACCGAACTGATCAAGCAAGCAGATACAGAGGTAACGCGCATCGTCTCTGGCCCCGGGGCCAGAACATGGCGGTGCTGGCTGACCTATCACAACTATTACAAGGCCCCGGACTTGATCGGCCCGGCTGTCGCCCGCGCCTTGGACATTCCTTATGTGCAGGTGGAAAGCACCCGTGCGCGCAAACGCTTGACGGGCCCGTGGGCACGGTTTGCCGAGGCTGCCGAGGCCGCCAGTGATCAGGCCCACACCATTTTTTATGTGACCGGGCGTGATGCCGAAACGCTGCGCCGCGATGCGCCTACGGGTCAGGTTTTGACACATCTGCGCCCATTCCTTGATCGCGCCGACTTGCCCACGCAATCCGACTATAACGGCGGGATGCTGAGCGTCGGCATGATGCGGGGCGGAGACAAGCTTGGCTCTTACACGCTGATTGCTGACACGCTGGCACTGCTGGACGCTGGGCTGGATTGGCAACTGACCATTGCGGGCGACGGCCCCGCCGAAGCAGAGGTGACGCGGTTGATGGCCCCCTTTGGCGCACGAGTTCGCATGCTGGGCGCCTTACCCGCCGAAGAGCTGCAACAGCACTATGAAAGGGCCCGCCTGTTGTTCTGGCCCGGCGTGAACGAAGCGTTCGGCTATGCCTATCTTGAGGCACAGGCAACCGGTCTGCCAGTTGTCGCGCAGGACCGGCCCGGGGTGCGCGACGTGGTTGCGGGCATGCAGCCTGCAGTTTCAGACGGTCCGCATGCCATGGCCGCGCGGCTGACCGATATGTTGACCGATCGGGCAGCCCTCAAACACCTGGGCACGCAAGCACGTGCGCGCGTCTCCCAACAGCACCTACTGCCCGCTGCCGCAGCCACATTGCGCACAGCAATCAAGGGCATGACATGATCCGCCTCGCCCTTTTGCGCCATGGTCACACCGCCTGGAACCGCGAGGGGCGCCTGCAGGGGCGCAGCGATATTCCCCTTGATGACATCGCGCGCCGTGACCTGTCCGGTTTCCGTCTGCCAGATGACTTCAGCACTGACGATCTGGTGTCGAGCCCATTGGCCCGCGCCACGGAAACCGCCGCTCTGGTGGCAGGTCGTGCGCCGCACATCGAACCTTGCTTGATCGAGATGAACTGGGGGGATTGGGAAGGATGCCACGGCGCGGATCTGTCAGCCGATGTAAACAGCGGGTTCCGCCATATCGAAGACTGGGGGTGGCACTATTGTCCACCGGGTGGCGAAACGCCGGACAGTCTGCGCGGACGCTTGCAACCATGGCTGGATGCATTGACCCGCGACACCGTCGCTGTGTGCCACATCGGCACGATGCGCGTATTGATGGCCATGGCAACCGGCTGGGACTTTGCCGGACCTGCCCCGTTTCGCATCAAGCGCAACCGCTTGTTTGTGCTGGAGGTCGACAACGGCGCGCTGACGCTGCGGCCCGACACCCAAAGATTGGAGCAGCGTTGATGCAGGTCACGATTGTTGTCACGCATCTGCTGGGCACCGGGCATCTTGCACGTGCACTGACACTGGGGCGGGCCTTTGTTGAGGCGGGAGACGCGGTTACCATTGTCAGCGGGGGCAAACCCGTTCCCCACTTTGACAGCACGGGGCTGAGCCTTGTCCAATTGCCGCCATTGCAATCCAACGGCACTGATTTTTTAACACTGCTGACCGAAACGGGCGACGTTGCAAGTGACGCCTATCTGGCGGCGCGGCAGACAATACTTGTCGACCACCTCAAAGAGCAGACACCTGACGTTCTGATCACCGAACTGTTTCCGTTTGGGCGCCGCACCCTGAAGGCAGAGTTTCAGGCCTTGCTTGAAGCATCTGATGGCCTGCCATCCCGCCCCCTGATCCTGTCGTCCATTCGGGATATCCTTGCCCCACCGTCCAAGCCAGCCAAGGCCGCCTTTGCAGATCAGCTTGTGAATCGTTTCTATGACGCGGTCCTCGTCCACTCTGACCCTGAGGTCGTTCCGCTGGAAAACAGTTGGCCCGTGTCTGACATGTTGCAGCGCAAACTGCGCTATACAGGCTTTGTCGCCCCACCAGCGCCAGACACGGACGTCCCGTCCAATTATGAAATCCTCGTCAGCGCAGGCGGTGGCGCAGTTGGCGACAAGGTGTTTGAGACCGCATGCGCCGCTGCCGAACTGGATCCCGGGCGGCCTTGGCGATTCCTTGTTGGCGGTGGCAACACACGTAGCACCCTGTGGACCGATCGCGCCCCTGCCAACGTGACGGTCGAAGGGCCGCGCGCTGACTTTCGCGATCTGCTGGCTGCGGCCACCGCATCAGTGTCGATGTGTGGATACAACACAGCCCTCGATGTCTTGCAAACCGGCGTTCCGGCCATCTTTATCCCCTTTGACGACGGCGGCGAGGTCGAACAGGGTTTGCGCGCGGATGCCTTGGCCGCACTGCCCGCTGTGTCCGTGCTGCGGCAGGCGGACCTGTCCGGATCAACCTTGGCACATGCCCTGAGCGGACTGGTGCAACAGAACCACCGATCTCCCAGAACAACGGGCATGGATGGCGCCAGACAAAGCGTCGATATAGTGCACGCCCTGTTGGCAAAGAGGTCATATGCAAATTGATTGGACACCCCTGCGGACCGAACTGGCCGCATGTCGGCGCGACGGACAGCCAGTGCCGTTCTGGTGGCGGGACGACGATGCCATTGCCCCCACGGCAGCGCTTGATCAGTTGACGACATTGTCCGAGGCCGTTGAGTTGTCAGTGCATCTTGCGATCATACCGGCACATGCGACAGACGATTTGGTGGGGCATGTGGATGGCACGAGATTGATCCCGGTCGTACACGGATGGACGCATCAGGATCATAGTGCTCCGGGAGAGAAAAAGAACGAGTTCTTGACGGGCCGATCCGACATGGCCAGCGACAGCGCACGTGGTCTGTCCCGCATGCATGATCTGTTCGACGCACGGTTGAGGCACATGTTTGTTCCGCCATGGAACCGGGTCCGGGATACGTTGCTTCCAACGCTGAGCGATCAGGGGTTCACGGCCCTGTCCACCTTTGGGCCGCGCAAAAACGCCAACGCCGCCCACGGGCTTATGCAAATCAACACTCATATTGACCCGATCTGGTGGAAGGGCACACGCGACCTTGTCTCGCCAGACACGTTGGTGGCGACTGCTGTCGCACACCTGTCCGCACGGCGGCACGGGGCCGAAGACGCACAGGAACCATTCGGCCTTTTGACCCATCACCTTGTTCATACACCTGCGATCTGGGCGTTTGCCCAAGGCTTCCTAAACGAAATGCTGTCTGGCGGCGCAACGCCGTGGACGATGGAGACAACTACATGAGCAGACTGGAATCGATGCGGCGGCGGCTGAGCGCGCAAATCGATGGAATCAACTGGGCCGCGGAAAAGATTGCACGACTGGACGGCGACGTGTTGGAAATGGGGCTTGGCAATGGCCGCACCTATGACCACCTGCGGCAGGAACTGCCCGACCGCCGCATCTGGGTGATCGATCGTATGCTGAACTGTCACCCCAGCTGCATCCCGCCGGCCGAGGACTTCCTGGAGGGTGAGGCAGAACCCATGCTGGCCCAATTGGCGCGGGACGGACACAAGATGGCACTCGCACATTATGACTTTGGTTATGGGATCAAGGAAAAGGACGTCGCAGAAGGGCAGCGCCTGAGCCCCCTGATCGCCACAGTCATGCAACCCGGCGGTTTGATCCTGTCACAACAGCCTCTTGTTGGCTTGGAACAGATCTGCGGACCCGACACAATCGCTCCCGATCGGTATCTTTTCTACCGTGCCGTGTAGGCATGGGCCATTTTGATCACGATTCCGCCCATGCTGTTGTCAGCCACGGACAAGGCCTTTTAAGGTCGTGCTGATTCAAGGCCGCGCCAAAAGCGGTCGGGACCAACGGGAGTATCAAATGAAGATGTTCAAGACGGCCGCTCTGGCCGCCACAACAATCGTGTTGGCGACAGCCACCCTTGCAGCCCCCCTCAAACTGACGCCAGCCAATCCGCAGCCAAGCGGACTAAAGCAGGGTCTGGCGGTAGAATACGCCTATCCCCCTGATGTTAAAAGCTTAAATCAGGCCAACCGCGCCCTCAAACGGGCCAAGGCCGGTCCAGCGCTGAGTGGTCTGGACTACCGCGACACGCTGGACGGCGACAACACACTGACCGCGAAGCAGGCGCACAACGTGGTGGCGGGCATCTCGGGCTATGTGAAGTTCGACGCGCCCGGCACCTACAACATTGATTTCCTTACAAATGATGGCCTCGACGCCAAGGTCGGCGGGCAGACCGTGGGGTACTTTGATGGCCGCCAGAAATGCTTTGAAACGCGGGCCGTGCAGGTCGAGGTGCCGCAGGCGGGCTGGTACCCCGTCGATATCACCTATTTTCAGCGTGCGGGCACAGCCTGTCTGCACATGCGGGCCGGGCAAGGCGCGCCGGAGTGGATGCCGGACGCGGCCTTTGGGCACTAGTTAAGGCGGCGTGTGCGCACCGGACGGTGCGTTCACCCGGGCCTCAGCCCCGCCCCTTAGGGTCAAAACCGCGATGTTTCGGCCCGAAATTGCACATTTTCAGACGGCCCCAAACAGCAGTTTCGGGGCCGTTTTTGATGAACTGCACATTTTCGGCCGAAAACTGCGCATTTTGGTCTGGGCAAGGAAAGGTGCGTCACCGTGGCAACCGAAATTCGGCAAATTTCTTTCAGCGACCTGCGGCGGCATGGGCGGCACGAGCTGAAATTCGTCTACGAAGAGATGGGGCATCTGTGGCTGACCTTTCACGGCAAACCCCGCGCCGTGATCATCCCGATGCGGGACGAAGCGATCCTGCACAAGGCCATCGGCCTGAACGTCCAGGAAGCGCTGCACAGGGCACAGATCGACCACAGCCGGATGGTGTCAGCCATCGAGGCGCGGGGCACCTGGCGGTCAACGCCGGTGATCACGCACGAACGCGGCTATCCCCCGTTAGGACACACGGGCAAGGGGGCGGCAGATGTCGATCCGCGGGTGCTGCGGGCGCAGGAGATTGCGGCGATGTATGGGGAGGACTGAGGCGCGCTCAGCCCGTGCCAACGATCCGGCGCTGCACCAGCCATGTGACAGGAAATGCGGCGGCAAAGCCGATGGCCGCTGCGATCAATATGGGACTGGCCCCGCCATAGCCCATCGACAAGGCGGCGATGACGCCCGCGCCCGCCATGGTGGACCCGATGAAGATGTGCAGGGCAAAGAACAGCATGAAGTGCTGCATGGGGTGACTCCGTTGGTTGCGTTTGGGACAGTGTGCACGAGCGGTTGGATGCACGCATTGATGTCGGTCAAACTGTGCGGAGCGTTGATGCTTGAATATATGTTCAGGACGCCGAAAGCGAGGGCGCACGCAGGTGGCCGGGCACGGGTCAGACAACGAAAAGGCGCCAGGTGCGCGAACCGAAATCCGTGCAGTGCCCGAGGGCACACCCTGACGCCTCGTTGAACCTCATCATCCCCCCAGAGGGCGACATGTTGGCCCAGCTTGCTCGTGGCGTTACCGCCGTTCGCCGAGACTGCCTGACCGAAGTCAAACCGCCTCTCGCATCAACCCTGCTGACACCGCCCTTTCGTCACACCCCTTTCAGGGCCACACGATCCGACCTGCATCCGGTTGCCCGTTGATGTCCAAGCTAAACCTTGCGGTCCGTCCTGATCATCCCGTTGCCTCCGGGGCCTTTGCGGCCACCGCTTTGTTCGAAGAACTCTGCGCCGGTAAGGAGAGGTTGGGCCAGGATGGGTGAGTCGCGCAAAGGAAAAATGACGCTTTTGCGAAATTTCCTGGGGATAAGTTGTT
This sequence comes from uncultured Tateyamaria sp., assembly GCF_947504105.1. Taxonomy (GTDB): domain Bacteria; phylum Pseudomonadota; class Alphaproteobacteria; order Rhodobacterales; family Rhodobacteraceae; genus Tateyamaria. Next base: position 1,175 of record NZ_CANNGP010000032.1, on the reverse strand, counting down.
GATATCGCTTGTGGATTTCTTGTGGAGAAGCTGGGGATAAGGCGGGAATGTGTAGGGGTGCTAGGGGGTTAGGTTTGGTCAGGAATGGTGTCGTAGGGCGGGGTTTCGACGCGCCGTCGCCGGTTGGAGTTCAAATACCGTTAACCATGACCCGCGCATGATTACCCTTGCCAAATTACCGCCGACCCAAGATCACCGGAGCGTCCATCTTCTTCACCGTCGCCTTGGCGCAGCGTGGTCGGACGGTTTTGGTAGATGAGATTGATGCATTGCGCGACGCCGTGCGAAGCACCAAGGCCGAACGTCCATTTCATATTGATGCGTGGGTGGTGTTGCCAGACCATTTGCATTGCGTTTGGACGTTGCCCGTCGGAGACCGGGACTATTCAACGCGATGGGGCGCGATCAAGGCGCGGTTTACGCGAACCGTTCGCGACAACGGTAGGGTGGGTTTTCAACCCACCGAGGCCAAACGGTTGGGACATGCAGTGGTGTGGAACCCCACCCTACGGCGTTCGGCAAGCAAGATCGCGAAGGGGGATGCAGGGGTTTGGCAGAGGCGGTTTTGGGAGCATCACATTCGAGATGAGGCCGATTACATCGCCCATGTGCGGTATTGTTGGAGTGAGCGGCGTCTTGGAAACGGTCCGGGGGACCGTTTCAGCCGCGAACGGGCGGAGCCCCCGGTGAAGCATGGGTTTGTGGAACGGCCCGAGGATTGGGCATATTCGAGAGTGCATTGGGATGCGCGGTTTCGGGTGGGGATGGGTTTGGTTTTGTAGGGCGGGGTTTCACTCAGGCGGTGTGATGAGATTATTCAGGTAATTCAATAACGCTGTGCACTTCCATGATCGAATAAGCGACAGGACGTCCACCCGAGGTTTGCACGCGCACGTCGACGTTAAATCCTTTTTTGAAGATGTTTGCGTCACTCTCACGAATTTCGTGTTTTATCCTCTCTTCCGCGAGCTCTGAGCCATAGGTCAAGGCTAGTGGCTTTTCTGAAACCTCTTCAATCAGCACTCGTTCACCAGAAGGACGTCCCACAGGCACGTCACCAACGTCCGATCTAGTGAACACCATCAAAACTCTTTTGTAATCAGAGGTGGTCGCGGAATTTCGGACCGGTCGTTAAGGTGGATCGCATGATGAAAGTGACGATCCAGAATGAAGAA
>NZ_CANNGP010000031.1 GCF_947504105.1 uncultured Tateyamaria sp. | reverse complement strand
TCCTGCGGATGGACCGGAACCGTCAATGACGCCCAAATCGCTCACCAACAAAACCCAGTACACGAAAGAAACAGGAAAACCTTCCCGCTAGACCACGTGGAAGCCGCTCTATGCGCTTGGGAACACATAATCGAACGCCGCGACGCAGAGCCATATGCCAAACACTATGATAGCCTAGGCACCCCTGCCATGAGGTCCTGTGCAATACAGGCTGGCGGGATCGCGGAGGCGGTTTATGCTGACATGCTCTCCCTCGGATATGAACTCTCTGAACCATACGACTTCGAGATGGTTCCAGCTGTGCTGCAACAACTGGACTGGGATGCCCTCGTTGAAGACAACCAGTTCAACGGCCAGCCATACAAGCCAGATATCGACGCGCTGGGCACTGCTGTCGAACACCTCTTCCACAAACCGGACCCACGGATCAGATGGATGGCCCAAGCGCGGCATGAGTGCAAAAAGCAGTGGCAATACGAAGGTCTACTAGCTGACCACCCCGAGGCAACAGAAGCAGCATTTAATGAGGGGGAAACGCCCGCAGGGTTCGTCAAAGCGCTGGGCGAAAAATATGACCTGCTACCAGCTATGATCTGAAAAGAAAGAACAATTCTGCGCTCCATCAGCGGAGCGCAGATCTTCCAAAATGCAAATCGTGAAGCCTCTGCCGCTGTCAGGTGGGTCAAAGGGCCGAACAAATTGGAAAGAATGACATGTCACAAGACACCATCACCCGATCACAGAAACCAGGCCAGACAATCATCACAACCAAGGCCACCAGCGGGGACGTTGACCAGTCCCTAGAGGTCGTCTGGGAAGCACTGGCGCAAGTCCGCGAAGAACTTCTGCCAGAAGGTGAACCCATCTACGATGCACAGTGGGATGAAATCACGACGGCAATGGGCTGGATAACTGAGGCGCTGGGCATTGACCCGATGGACACTGAGGTAAGCGACCGGGGGACCTCATGCTGACATGGCGCAGGCGGCATTAGGAACTGGCGGCAATAAAAACTCGTCCTAATCGAGATCCCCAAATTCTGAATGCAGCCTGCGAGCGGCTGCAAACAACACCGACCAATCCTTGACAGGCCACCCGATAGGAGGGAATTAGAACATAACAAGAACATTGAGGAGGATTTCATGCCGATCCATCGGATCACACAGCCAGTCATTGAACACTGCCCTCCCATGCGCTTGGTCTCGATACCCGTAAGTGCTGGCTTCCCCAGCCCTGCTGCTGACGATCTTGAAGGGGAGATCGATCCAATTGCATGGGTTGTGCGCAGACCTAGCTCAACGTTCTGGTGGCGCGTAGAAGGCGATTGTCTCGCTGATGCAGGTATTCTCGACGGCGACTTGATCGCGGTAGATCGCGACGGCACCCGAAGAGTAGGCCGCGCCGTGCTGGCAGTGGTTGATGGCTCAGTCACAGCGAAAATTCTGCGCAAGAAAAACGGCCGATACTACCTTGCTCCCGCCAACTCTGCGACGAACTACCCGGACATCGAGATGACGCCCAGCAGCGAAATATGGGGCGTGATCGCAGGTGTTGTTCGACGGTATGAGCTGGGATGAACCGGCATCCAATTGCCATCTCAGACTCGAAGAATTTCTATGTAAGCGCAGAGCGAATTTTCGATGTCTCGCTGGCGAACGTTCCAGTGATTGTCTTGTCAAACAACGATGGTTGTGCCGTCGCCCGCAGTGATGAAGCAAAAGCGCTGGGCATCCGCATGGGTGAACCACTCCATCTGATCAGAGACAAGATCGAGCGGCACGGCATTCAAGTGTTCAGCTCAAACTACACGCTCTACGCAGACATCTCGCGACGTGTCGTGGACACCTATGCCGATTTCACACCTTCGGTAGAAATCTACAGCATTGACGAGTGCTTTCTCGATTTCAGCGGATTCCGTGATCGCGAGGCGCACGCACAAGCCATGCGCGCGGCGGTGCGCCGACGTGTCGGCATCCCAGTCAGAGTTGGAATAGCAAGTTCGAAGACACTGGCAAAATGCGCCAACGAAATCGCGAAGAAGAACCCAATATTCCACGGCGTCTTAGACCTCATGGACGAAGGCTTAGCCCGCCGACTGCTGCCCAAAGTACCTGTTGGGGACATTTGGGGCATCGGGCGACGCACAGAGGCAAAGCTGAAGGCGATAGGGATCAACACCGCAGAGGAGCTGCGCAATATGCCTCTGAGGCAAGCCAGACAGCTCGGGACAGTGGTGCTAGAGCGCACAGTGCTAGAATTGCAGGGCGAACCATGTCTGTCGCTCGATGAAGTCGAGCCACCCAGAAAAGGGATGGCAGTAACCCGCTCTGCCTCAACTCCAATGACCGACTTCGACACACTGTTTCAAGCTGTCACAGCTCATGCTTCGAGAGCAGCGGAGAAGCTTCGCCAACACGATTTGGTGGCAGGCACACTGACAACGATTTTTCACACAAACAAACACCGGCCAGACCGTCCACAGTGGTCAGCAGCGCGCTCGACCAAGCTGACACCAATGTCGTCTGACACATTTGATCTCGTGGACGCAGCACGCAGATGCGCAAGGGCCGGTTGGCCGAAAGATGGTAAGCCCTATGCATTCACAAAAGCAGGTGTTTTGCTCGATGACCTGCTGCCCACCAGTGACAGGCCGCTCACCCTATTTGACACCATGCGCCCAAAGTCCGCACAGCTCATGGCTGCTCTTGATGCAGTGAATGAGCGCTTCGGCAAGAAGACCATGGTTCTGGCATCAGAAGGGACATCCCGTGCATGGGACTTACGCGCAACTCACCGCAGCCCTCGCTACACGACCAGGATCAACGATCTGCCTGTAGTCAAATGACGCCTGGTTCAGCCTGGGGACGCAGAGAGAGAACTGCATTCTGAATACCCTCTGGATCGTCCAAGAGCTTCATGCGCAGCAATGTGGCCCCACGCATATCTACAACCAGATCACCAGTCCCCATTATCCTCTGGAAAAGTGACTGATGCAGATCGACGCTGGCAATTTCTGGGATCGGCACTCTCGCGACGGTCCTGTTCAGAACACCTTTCGCATACTTCAGTTCGCCTTCAGCTATGACCAGCCGTGTACATGACCATTGAATGGCTGAAATCGCCAGAGACAGGACTGAACCGGCAACAATCACGATCACAACGCCGTATTGGAAGCTCGACTTCATATGCGAGGGCAATTCAAACCTTTCCACAGCCGCCTCGAAGAGGAAAAAGACCCCCATCATCACAGCGGCCGCGAAGATCCATGGCACCAGGCGATCAACAAAGAACCACCAATGCATCCGATACTGTGTTTGTTGGCTCATAGTCATTCTTCCCATGGATCAGGCAGCGCTAAGCGCCGTAGAAATTCCGCTTTGTCCTCTTCGACCACACTCCAAAGCGTCTCCAAATTCAGCTGCTGACTGGCGAGCATTGATGTGTTGTCAATGATGAGGTCTCGTAGGCCCAACCGGTTCTGTCCAAGATCAGCGACGATCCAATCAAGGGAAATGTCTGACTCGACAGTTCCACCACGCAACCGTGTCCCAACACATGCAACACCGGGACCTATCGTGTTGACGCTCAGAACATCGATGACTTCACCCTGATATGCTTGGAAAGCGGCCGCATAGCTCTGCGCTGTCACCTTCAGTAGAGATTCCGACAGATCCCGCCTCTCGCCATCAGAGAGGGCTGAAACCAGCGCTGGAGGGACGGTGTTTCTCAACACGAACCCCCAGTCGGTCGAGCGCTCGACCAGCTGAACCAGCTCCGGCAACCGCTCACGGGGGGGGCTTTGATATATGCGCAGTGCTTCCCCCGCGACCGCAGAAACGGCATCGACTGCTCGATTTTCAGCCGCTGCAATCTCCTGCTGGCCCTGACCACCAGAGACCCCGGATATGTCAGTTTGCGCCCCTGAGACAGAGGCACATAGGATGAGAACTAGGGCAATGACGCGATCAAGGCGCACTGTCACCTCCTAGGATCGTACAAACGTTGTCGAAAGAGATGTCGAGACCAAACGTGTTCGACAGAAGGATGGCGACGTCTGTGATCATAAAACACAGAACCGCGCCGCACAGAAATCCAAGAACTTTCAGGCCAGTTCCCTGCCCCTGAAACGACGTTATTCGGACGTACACTAGGAAACCAGACCAAAGCAGAGACGTGATCCCGATGCACATAAAAAACAGGATGACGGCTCCCTTAACCCGTTCACACCAAGGACTTGAGTCGGGTGGTGGGAGGTACGAAAGCATGTTGTATGTCTCCGTGCCGCCCAGCACGAACGTCCCCGCAATATCCCAAAGCAGCACCAGTGGCACCGAGAGTGCCCCGCCCAAAAGCATCAAGCCTAAAGCTGACCATGGTGTTGGAGCACTTTGCCCATATAGCTGACCGCGACCGCCAACGGTTGCTGTTCGCCACGCAGAAACACCGCCGTAAACGATGAAAAATAGCCCCATCAGGGCCATCAGGCCCAGGATGAATTCAATGTAGTAGGGGAAAACATCTGTCAGTCTGACCAACGCGGTATCTAAGCTGGGAATCTCCATACCATCCGCACCCTACTGGCCCGTGCCAGTGTCGATTTTCAGATACGTCAGCAGATCATTGTAGCGCCCAGCCAGATCATTGTAGCGCGTCGTCAGAAGCTCAACGTTTTCCTCTAAAGCCAGGATGCGATCCTCGGCACGTTTGACCTTGATCGCCAGCAGGTTGGGATCAAAATACTCGTTCGCCATATACTCATCGACCTGAACAGTGTCAGGCTCAATAGCCCGCTGCGCAGGCCCTTGTTGAGCGTTCGCCAAATTGGCGGTGGCAACGCAAAACAGTAGAGCGGCGACGGTCAGTTGGACTGGATAAAGCATTGAATGAAATCCTCCGTTTCAGACACGACGGAGGCTTTGACGATAACCTCTTCATCGTTGGTGACTTTGCCGTTCACAACGAGCGCTGGAGCGTCGTTTGGTTTCAGCTGTGATGGGTCTGTGACAATGAACGCGGGTATGTCCGTTAGAGGCATCACACACCCCCCCATGCCCAGCATTGATGTGTCAGTGTCAGGCGCAGTCGCCGCCCATTTCTGATAGATGTCATCGACGTACCAGATGACCTCACGAGACAGGTCGTTGTCCTCGCCCACAAAGACCGACACGCGAGCGCCACGCTCAACAGCCGCGACGAGTGCTTCGGCTTCAGGCATCGTCAACTCACCTCGGCTGTGAAAGATCACAACAGATTGGGCCGCGTTGATCACATCAATGGAACAAGCCGAACCACAATCCTCAAAACCACTGGTAGTGAGACTTGAGAGGTCCAAAGCCTCTATCTCTGCTGTAGCCATACATGGCAACGCTACCGCTGCCAAAACTCCTGCTATCGCCTGCTTCATCGGGCGCTCTCCTCTGCTGTTGTTGAAACCATAGTTGCCCAAGCCGCATTGGGCCGTGATCGACCAGAATTGTAGAGCTGCGCTCTGGTGAACTCGTCGGCCGCGATCTTGGTAAGATCGACGATTGCGTCACGCAGCTCACCCATGGCCATGTCGGCTGCATATCCAACATCTGATAAGTGCCCCATTGGGTTGGTGCCCAGCTCCGAAGCAGACACACCGCCACCAGAACTCCCCATAGGAATTGCCGCCAAGTTTCCGATTTGGCAGTTGTTGGGCAAAGTCATCCCATCCGGTCTCGAAATACCTTGAGAAGCGTATGCCGCAGCTAGTTCGGGCGGAAACGTCACCCGGTTGGGCAAAAACGGTTCAGGATTGACGAAATAGAAACTGCTGGGCAGGGCTGACGCGATTTGGTCTGCCGTTAGAGGGTTCGACCTTTTGGAACCGGTCCATCCCCCAGGGGATTCCCAGATCCGCGACTCCATACCAACACCTTGCAGCTGCGATCCTTGTATCAGGGTGCCCAGGTGCAAGTGGATCGAACCAGGTGACCCAGTATCACCCATGGTCCCAATTTGAGTGTCCGGCGCGACGGTTGTTCCAATCCGACGAACATCGCGATGGATTGAATCCAAGTGCATGAACACAAACCGCTGCGTGCCATCGCTGGTCTCAATCACAACGCGGTTCCCGCCGCTCCCGGAACCAGCGACAACAACCCGCCCATTTACGCCGGCATAAATCGGATCACCGCGGCCAACATTGTTTGCCAGGTCCAGTCCTTGGTGCCATCCGGCCGACGCGCGACCGGTCCTATCGACGCCGTAGGGCGACGTCACACGTTGACCACTGGTCGACATAACCGGATGGGTCATACACACGCCAGAAACGGCGCTGTGAGCCGCTGATTGAGCAACCTGGTCAGCAGTATAAGTCCCGCCGCTTGGACTGCCGCCATAACCAGACGCACCGGCTATTCCGCCATGTGCCGCTGCACCACTCACCAGTCTGCCCATCACATAACGGTCCAAACGCTCCAAGGTGGGGTCAGATGGAAAATTCTGTCGGAGGATCAGCGCGAGATTGTTGAGGTTGGCGCCAGTGAAGCCAGAACGAACGAAATTGTTCATGCCACCGGCACCAAGAAAGTGCGCGGCGGAAAGCAGACCACCTTCAGTGATGAGAACGCCCTGCGCCGGGGTTTTCCCAATATAGGATTTTGTAGACGCACTCAGAGCGACCCAGTTGCGCGCTGTGAACTCATCGAAGGCGCGATCTTGAAAGCGTTCTCCAGCTTCCGTGTTCAGAAAGTCGTTCAGACTGCTCACGCCCAGCGCCCGAGACCTCGCGTTGAACACCACGTCGTCCCAGCCCCAACCACCTGTCACACTGGACACATACCCTAGATCCGCCAACGTCCGGGGCATGAACTGATAAGCGCCAGCTGCGCGTCCAGTGACCCGGTTGAGCACATTGTATCTACGCCCAGATTCTGGCCCCATGACAGCAATCCGGTATGCCTCAAAACTGAACCCACCGGATATGTTCTGAGCAAGGCTCGGCGCGACAAGAGAGACGATGGCGATGAACGAAAAAATGGCGAAATGCCAAAGACGGAACCTCGATCTAACCGGCATCGCGCGGCCTCCTCGGAGGTGACTCCGCTGACACCGGCTCGATCAGAACGAGGTCTGACACAGCGCCAGTGTCCAGATCGATTTGCGTCACCCCCTCATCCAACTGGTATTCGACAAAAATCCGATCTTTCGCTTCAAAGAAGCCCCAAGGAAGATCCAGTTTGACGAAAACCACGCTCGGCTCTTTGCCATCACGGATGATGACCAGCGGACACACGGACCCGCCCCCTGTGCAAATACTCGTTGTGGCAAGGTGAATTGCCTTGAGTGTTTCACCAGATTTGGCCCGAAACAGATAAGCGAGGTTGGCGGCGCTATTCTCTGGCGTTGAAGCTAGGTCATTTTGAAAAGGGATTATTGCGGCCGCAAAATCCGCATCGCTGGCAACACCCGCAGCAACCGCCTGGTCCGCAATCAATGGCACAAAACCGACGTCTCTCCATTGCCACTGCCGACCGTCAGCTACGATCCGCTTGAAGTAGGATCTGGGGTCGTCAACAAAACCAACGATGTCCTGACCACGAAAGACCTCAACCCAGAGAGCATCAGACTTGGACCAAAACAAAACACGTTGGCCGTCCTGCCAGTGCTCTACCAACTCGTCAGGGGCCGCACCGTCGAGATCCACATCGATCTTTGTACGGAAGCTATCTTGTGCGCTGGCTGGGGTCGCAAGAGCGCAGACCAGAGCGATACATTGGAGTGCTGGTTTCAAAGTCCGCCTCTCACGAATATCCTAGAAGATACCATTATTTTACAGTATGTAGTTAGATAGAGAAAGGGAGAATGCCATGACTGCCTTGAGAAACACAATCACCTATGGCGGCGAATATGACTTCAGACAGGGCTTCGCTCTGGAGACTGAGCTGCCGCAGTATTTGGAAGAGCTGGTTCAGGAGACACACGCTGGTCTTTTGACCGATGTAGCCTTCACATCTGTCACTGAGATTGACCAAGGTGCCGACTTCCCCAAGTACCGTCTGATGATGGACATCTCAGGCATGACACTGAGCATCAGGTTCAACGGCGAGGAAGAAGACACGCGCCGCGCAATGTCCGATTTCGAGCGCCTTGGCGGTATCCGAGATATTCTATCCGGTATCGTCCAGGGCGGAGGATTGCCTGCGGAACTCGATCCCGAACACGTCACAACTTCACTGGACTAATCTTTTCAATGAGCGACGATAACAGACCGAAGCGCGGTACTATCGGAAGCATTCTCTTTCCGTGGGCCAAGATCAAAGGCCTTAGCCCGCTTAACATCTTCCACGCTCGCATGACAAACCAACGAGATGTTGGTTCCAGCTTTTCATTCGCTGTTTCAGCAGTTGGGAAGCTGTCGAATAAAGGGCGCTGTCCCAAATGCAACGCTCAAGGAAGCGTCCAGCTCCTAGATGCGATAGAGCATACGAGTGGGGACATAACGTACGTTCTGGGATGCAACCGATGCGACCATATGGAAGAAGTGGAAATGGTTCTCGCGGCCGTCACCAAAACCATCGATGAGCTGCGGATCGGTGAGCGCCGCTTTCTGATTGCCTCTGCCGGAGCCGTTGGATTTGGCTTCCTATACTACTTCGTGACCGGCTATCTTCTCACGCTCATAGGCGCTGTTCTCATTGCGACCATGCTCCTGTTCAATGCTTTGCACCTGCGCTATCGTGTTTGGCAATATGTCCACAAACGGCTTTATGAGAACAAGGCACCAGTGAGAGACTGGTTGAGGCATGAGTTTCACGGCGACACCGCCCAAAATGTACCCTCGCGCCAACAGCGTTAGCCTGGACACACCCTTTCCCCAACTGAAAAGATAAGGACTGCAATGGCAGAGATTGACCTGCTCCAGTTCTCAAAAGCTGAACTTCTGAAACTTCAAAAAGACATTCCCAAGGCCCTACAACAGCTCGACGCGCGGGACAAAGCACTGGCGCTCAAGGAGATGGAAGAAGTGGACGATTTGAAGATCACGTAGCCCCAGAAACTCTGGGTTTAACGCAAAAAAGCCGGGGCGTGTCCCCGGCTTTTTCAATTTCGATCTATGACATCAGGTCTCTATTCGACCATTTCTCAAAGACGCCTGCGACGTTTTTGACGTGTCCGCGCCGCCATGTGCTCACGGAAGGTTTCCTGGGACTCCTCAAGTCGAGCGAGAAGAGTGCTTTGTTTTGCGCGATCACATGCCGCGTCGAATGCTTCACCAGGGCTGGTCTTGTGCGTATCAGGCCCGATAAAGAGCACAGCGCGCAAAATCCGCTCACCCAGTCCCATTTTGGTGCGGGGATAGAAAACTGATTTTTCGGTACTTTCGGTACGTGCCATTTTCCCATCCTTTCTCTAAGTCAATCTAAATATAGTCTGTTTTTGCATATTTTTCAACCCTGGAGAGACTTCCGTGGCAAGGTTCTGCCCTTCAGACCGCCGTGCGGATCCTCTTCACCTCAACCGTGGCTTCTGCCTTCTCCACCTGGCGCTCCACATCACTCAACGCCGCGCTGCGCCCGCGCGATCGCTCGCGCGACTTCTCTGCTCGGACACGCGCCAGATCCAGCACAACATCGTGCAGCACCGCTTTGAAGCGTGGTGACCCCACCTTACGTTGGACATCGCTTTGAACCATTGTCATGGTCCCCGACTGCTTCGATTGTTGTTCAAGTCGGGCAACAAGACCGAGATATGAATCAAACAGAGCTGCTGTCTCATCGTCTGGATAGTCAGCGAGCTTCGCCTGCCGTTGTTCTGCTCGATATGATAGATATGACAGCCAATCATCAGGCCCAACATGCTGTGGGAACGCATCATAGGTCAGTGCATTGACACGCTCCTGCATCAATGCCTGACCTGTGGCACTGATCTTCAACGCCAGATCGGGGTTCCCAGAGAGCTTTAGCTCGGCCCGCATCTTGGCTTTTTCATCAGGAGCCATTGGCAAAACATAGGCCGCGTTCAACGGACTGATCGAGTCTGGGCTGTAATCCCCACCGCAATAGAGCGACAACAACCGAACGACCTTGACGGACTGGTTTGTGATCACCCGCTTACCTTTGCGTGAGAAAATGGGTGTGCCCAAAATGAATGTGAACTTCCCATCCTTCTGAGCGCCCATATCATCATAGCTTAGCCTGGAAAGGCTCTGGAGACGGCTACGGCCGTCATCCAGACGTGTTGTACCGATACCGCTATAGCTCAGCTCCACATCCTCGATCACCTGGACATGCGCCTCACCGGCGCGGCTCGCAGCGAACTTATAAGTCGCGCTTTCAACGCCAGATGTCATGCGACCAACCAAGGCAATGTTCGTGTTTTCCTGCGTCGCATTCCCCTCGGCCTCAGAGGCCTCCATCAGGTTATCGATGTTTTGCACGCCGAACGTGATCGAGTATCCAAGGCTCCGCGCTTGAGCTGGCGCAACCGCGAACCCCTCCACCACAAAATACCCATACTCATCGCACAAAATAAAATAGGGTGTCGGGCCTCGGGCCACCTCCTGATCCGCCATGACCTGCCGCCATTCGCCACTGACCGGCCCCGCCAAACCCGTTGCCAGTGTATTCTTGATGGCAGCAACAGCCATCTTGCCGAGTGGCTGCATGTTCTGCTTACTGCGCTCCAACGCAGGCAGAAGACCAACCAGAAGACGCCGGTTGCGGGCCATGTCCAGAAAGTCGATCTCCCCAATCGTCGTATTGTAGATGTACCCATAGTTGAAGGAGAGGTCTGTGATAGGCTTCACGATTTGCATGGTCAGAAACCCATGCTGTTTAACGACTTCTGCGCGGGACTCATCAGCTTGCGGCGGTGGACCATTGCCCCGACCCATAAATGGCTGCGGTGGACCGCTGGTATAGCCGGGGATGTTTTCCAGATAGATCCGCAACCCGGTCAGATATTCCTGACGCAAAAAGTCTTGCTCGTCTTGTGGCAAAGTCACCAGCTTGCCACCGTGATCAATGAAAGCACAATGCCAATACAGGTCCTCAACGGCGTTCAGCGGCAGAAATCGAGAGAGGGTTTCAGCATTAAGAACGATGTATCCTCGACCGCTGAGATAGTTCAGCGGTGGGATCAGACCTTGAATCAAAGCGATGGCTCGGTCACTCCACATCGGATCAGACCCCGGAGCCGACAACAGCGATATCAAGATCTCTGTCATCTGGCTCGATCCCATCTTTTGCAATGGGTTGAAGGTATTCGAGCGCTTCTCATGCCGGAACAGCTGGGCATCTTGACCACCCATAACATAGTTCAGGCTGTACATATCCTCATCACGCCAGAACAACCTTGCCAACGAAATGACACCCTTTAGCGAGCCTTTCATTTCGCCTTTGCCATCGATCATCATTACACCAGAGTCATGGACCAAGGCATTGCAGGTCTCGGCCAGCAACTCTTCTGTCTTACCAGAACCCGTCGTGCCGATAACGATCCGATGCGTGCGCGCATCGCTGAGCGAGGCCCAGGTTTCCCTCTTCGTCTCAAGACAAAACCCGATATACACATCTCCTTCGCCAGGAGCGTTGGACATCTCGTCCAAATACTCCCGGCCGGTCATCTTGCTCACATAAAGCGGGACTCTGGCTGGGGCAGACCAAATCTTCTTCCTGTAATTGTAGTGCTTACGAAAGAGGACCAATGAGACAACGAACAGAAGTTCTGGAAAGAACGGCAGCCAAAAGAAAATCGCACACGCCAGGACCAAAACGACAAAGATCGTAATTGTGCCACTGGGGGTGTTTGCTTCATCGGAAAGCTTATCCCTCCAACTGCGCATATCAACGCGCCGGTTATCAACCCGAACCTCTTCGTGGCGGGAGATACCCTTGTATGAAGATGTTGACGCCATCAGTTACCGCCCCCTGTCAGACGGGGGCGATTGAGAACGGAGGCGATTTTTGCGCGCCCTGCATTAACCCCACCACCGATTTGGGCACCGCCAGCCACTATCCCTTGATTAAGGGCAGCAGCCGAAGGTGTTCTAACCTGACCACTGGCACCCGATGCCATGTTTTCGCCAATTGTCTCCCGGTTCAGCGCCGAAGGCAGGCCACCAATCCAACCCATCACGGCATCACCAAAGAGGTTGATCAGAGATGAGCAATGCAACGCGAGCAAGACCGAGGCGTATGCATACAAGCCAATCAGCCCAAACAACATGACAACAGCCAGAACACCCCATCCGGGGGTCATAACCAAGAGCATGTTACCAAAAATTACGCCCAAAATCTGGTTCCCCAACCAAAGCAAGAGAACACATGCGATCAGTCCAACAATGATAAAAATTGGGCGCAGCAGCAGGCCACACAAGGTCACCATGACTTTGTTCCAAGGGCCAATCATCGAAGGTTCTCGCGCAGGCACCAGCCACATCAGGAGCGCCAGTGGCAAGGCAAAGACCGCCTCAATAACCAGCGCAAACCACGACATAACGCCAGAGAAGAAGTAGAGGATCGGGATTGATGGAATGATCAGCATGAAGACCACACCTATAGAAATCAGGTAAAAACCCATTGCCTTGAGTGGGCCAGTGATAATGCCAGCACGCTCACCGACTACTGCATCCCCGAGGCCTCCAAGAGCGAGAAGAGGACTGCCAATCAGCACCAGGTTTCCGCCCATATCCGTGTAGTCCATGAACGGATCTTCGAAATTGGACGTATTGTTCACTCCCGGTCCAAGCTTTTCGAGCATGAAACGGTACACCATCTGTGTGGTTTGATTTGCCATCTCCGCACCAGCATCTGTGCCAATCGGACTGGTCTGAGATCCGGCATCTGGTTGTGACAGCCGATCAACGAACGGCAGGTGGGTTTCAAGGTATTCAAAATCACGTTCAACAGGCTGAAAGCTTGCCTGGCTCACTTGATTGTCCGATGTCCAATATCCCCAAAATCCAGTGCCAAAGACTCTGTCAATGCGATGCTCTGCGTCGATGCTCAGATCCAAATTACTCTGAAGCTCGCGCAATGTCGTATTCAGTGACGCCAGACCGCGCTGCCAGATTGGAGCCATGATCCAACCATTCTGAGTGACCGACGCCACCAGTTCATTCTGGATGCCCTGGACAGCCGCCGTGTCTGAAGAAATGGCACTGCGACTAGCGAAAACCTGCACGGCTGCATCGCTCGCAATCGAGCGAATTTCTGTCTGAACAACCGCATCGTTTCGCAGCGAGGCATCGGTATCGCCAGGATTGCCAGAATAAATCCGATCAGCCAAAGCAATCGCACGAGGTCTGACCGTGCTCTCCATTGCAGAAACAACAGCGTCATAGACGTCGTTTTTTGCAAGTGTCGCGAGGTTTTCTGAGAAGGAAAATAGAGACGTTGACATGCCGGGATCAGCGTCAGGCTTTGGAACATTGTAGTTGATGCTGTATTTGACGGAACCGCATATATCATTGCTTGCGTTGGCCCCGGCCCCAGTTCGATAGAACCACTCGAAGATCTTTGTTTCCCCAGAATAGTCCTCCGACCTGCCGGTCCAGCCATTGATCACGTCGATCTGAAGAGTGCGTGGCACCGCTTGGGGAGTTGTCTGTGCCTGAATGTCCAGAGTACCCGACAGTCTGTCCAGGTGCAGCTCGCAGAGACGCCCGAGGACCATGGTGTATGTGGCCTCGCCCATCTTGCCACGCAGCTGCCAATCACCACCGGTTAGTGCCTCTGTCGGGGTTGAATAGGACGCACCATCCAAGGACTGCGTTGCAAACCAGTTCCACCCTTGGTTCGCGATACCACTTCCCATAATGGCGACGCCAAAAGCCAAAAGCTGGATCACAGAAAGCCCGCCGCTCACTGGCAAAAAAGCCAGAGCCGCAAGCCCAGCGCGGAAGAAAGTGTTCACAGTGTTGGTCGAACGACCAAGAAGCTGACCATCTGTAGCGGTCTCGGCCATTGTTGTCAGGAGAGTGTAGGCCCCTACGATCACAGCCAAAACCAACACGACCATGTTGAGCATACCGATCAGCGGCGACAGAAATGTCCCGACCTGGTTGTAGACATCATCTTGCCCGGACAGGTACGGTATGATGCCTCCAAACAAACGCTCCAATGCATTAAGCGCATAGTCGCTGTCGGCCACTGTATAGAGGTCTGACAGGTCTGAAAAATCATCTGGATCCATCGTTACCGTCCTCTCGTGACGCGGCTGATCGCAGAGCTGCGAAGCGGATCTGGAGCATCTTGGTCTGGTTCATCAGAGGGGTCAGCCATTACCCCCCTCGAAACACCGAAGCTGTGAACCGCTCGGATGGCTCGATCCATGACATCCGCGTCTAGCGGAGCATAGTTCATCCAATGACCAGCAATCGCGTGGCCCCCAAGTGGGTCAAGACTGCCGTGCTGTTCTATGCATCGGGATCGCAAGGCATTCTCTACAACACGTGCCAAAGTCTCTTCAGGATCGCGCAGATAGGCTGTGAACTCCTCATCGTTCATACAGCCGACACCGCGCAACTTGCCCTCTGACAGAGTGCTGTTCATCGCTTCTGCGAGGCCGGAACCATGGATGATCTCATCATATTTGCTGGGGTCATCTCCCAAACGCCGAGACAGTCCATGGACAATTTCATGCAACGGAATGCCTATTGTGCCTTGCGAAAAGACGATGGCATTCGACTGATCGACAAACTCTTCCCCAGTGCTGTCGGTGCCAGTTCTCGTTTGAGTGTGTTGGACACCTAAGTTTCTCTGGTTCGCCAACCCCTGAACCACACGAATACGGGTATTTGGGGGCAACACATCAGAGGGTTCCACCCCGAATGTATCCGCCACAAAGCTGAGCGTTGAGGTCAGGCGCGCTTGATATTCGCGAGCAGCGTAGGTCGTCGTGTCTGCCGAAACCTCGAACCGATATCCATGAACATCACGCCGAAAGCCATCAGACAGTGGCGCGTCTTCTGCTTGGGAAGCGTCCAGAGACATCACCAGCTGGCGAGCATCCGGTTGACTGGTGACGATTTCAGATGCGGTGATTTCTTCAACGCTTTCTGCGTCATATCCAAAGGCGACCGCTTCCCCTCTGATTGCGAACAACCGGGCTTCATCGACATTGATTGCGCCAAGTGTCCGATCCAGGCTGTCCCGCGCGGAAGCGCTATCGTCGCCCACCAGACGGCGGATTTCAGAAATGGTGCCCTCATCGTGACGGACAGCCGCCAGCTTGGCCAAATGTGTTGATAGTTTCCCGTCCACTTTGGACGAAACGCTTCGAGCCAGCTCCAAGAGTTCTCCACCACCTGCATCAATCTCATGGCTGGCGCTTTGCCTCCCACGCGCCCGCTCAATCAGGCTCAGCGCCCTGTTGCGAACCGCATCAGGTAAGAAACGCATTGAGTGGTCGATGTGTTCTTTCTGGACGTAAACCGGACGGTCTACACCTTCCAGAACCTCGCCTTGGCGCAGCTCATCACGCGGCACAATGGTGTTGGTTACGACGTCGCCCTCAAAGACAACAGCCAGTGATCGGGAGATGTCCGTGAAATCCCGAAAGTCGCCATAGTGGCGAATTGACAAGCCGTCTTCAGGCTTCACCCAGCCATTCTCAGCGACAGGGACCAGACGGTCCTCGTTCAAGCACTTCCCCATGGTGTCAGAGTCGGCAAATGTCAGCTCCAAATAGGCCGACCCTGCCTCACTGATTTTGCGGTCTAAACGTGCACTTTCGCCCGTCAGATCGAACCAACGCTGAATAGTCATGCTGCCGCCTCCTTCCGAGATTGCTTGCCGTGCTTTCGATAAATCACAGGGTTGCCGAGTTGGCTGCGGGCGTGCCGTAGCTTCGACGTCAACTCGAAATCTTCCATCGAGATTGGAGCAGCCACATCGTTGTTGGGAAACCGGACGGCCTTGAGAAACTGGATGCTACCGGCCTCCAAAGCTGCGCAACCATCGATTAAAGGGGTAACGCTCAGATCGCCATTCGCGGTGTCAGCGCGTTTTGTGTAATGGCCATAGGCAACAAGGATCAGTTCCTGCGGATCACTAGAACCGATACGTCCCGTCAGCCGTTCCGCATAGATCCAGCGTGCTCCGGTATCGATGCGGTCCTGACCGTTTTCTGTGACCAGGTTCAACACAAGATGCCTCCAACCGAGGCTTGGCAAGAGGTCCAAATCGCGTAGGACATTTGCAAACGACACCTCCGATAGGATCGCCTGACTGCCTTCGCCCACAACCCTTGAGGTCTCCTGCCCGACCGCCTCTAGCGTCGACGCATCACTCATGGTCTTCCGAAGCATCACCCAGTGATGCGTCCTGGCGGATAGCTGCTTCAGGAGCGATGGCAACGCCGCTCAAGTCGAAGCCGAACCCCCGCAAACGATCCAAAAACAAAGCCCCGGAAATCTTGGGGGTTTCATCCGCCAGAGGCTTCAGCTCGCGGATGAACGCTTGAAGCCCAGCGCCCAATTCTGCCGGGTTTTGCTTCCATCCGGCCATGCCACCTTCATAAATCTCATCGGACACGCCAACCATGCTGCTGGGTGCCAATTGTTCCCCGAGGTCTTCTGCATCCAGATCGAAGGGCGCCAGAGATGGTAACTTGATCATCATTGTGAGGCTTCCCCTGCAACCAGAGTTCCCACAATGACCGTGGTACGGTCGGTTGATTCCTCGCGGAGCTGGCGCACTGTCATTGCAAGAGAACGGATCCGCGAAATCTCTTTCAGAATGCCCGGTTCCGACTTCGTGACCATGGAAGCGGCCCACTCTTCATATTCAGGACCACCGCCATACCGCGACATCATCCACTCCAAGTGCTCATGCACATCAGATGATGAGCCACCGGCCCTGATAGACCGGATTTGCCAAAGGGACGCCAAAGCCGGGGATTGGAAGGCTTCGAGGCGTGCCGCAATTAAGTTCTGTGCAGCTTGGCTCCCGGTGCCTGCCGATGCAGCTACGCCCCCGCCCCCCAAGGAGAATTTTTGAATTGGCAAACCGGTCAGATTGTTGATGAAGGCCCGCACATCATCATCACTTGCGGAAGGGTCCAGTAGCGATTTCCTCACATTCAAGGTGACGTCATTTGCATCCGCAAGACGGCGACGAATGACATCATCAACATTTGGAGCACCACCAGGACGCAAATCTATCCCCGGATCGGTCACCAAATCTCTGGCGGCAGCGCTTGCCTCAGTGACTGATTGCGAGAAGTCCGACAGCCTCGCAACCACGGCACAGTTGTTGGGTGGCTGACCTGCTTCGCCGTAGGTTTCATAAGCACGCGCAACAGCAAGACGCGCCATGTTGGCCGTGACGGCCGATGCATTGGCTTCGTTTGCTTTGAGGTCGGTTGACGCGATCTGATTGTCTGTCGATGCCCGCTGCGCTGTCAGCACGCGAATGGCGGAGGTGATGGCGCTCGCTGTCCGAGCGTTTTCCCTCGCGACCGCAGCAGAATAGGTATCAACCGCTTGAATTATAGCTTGCTGCGATCTGCCATGTTGGTTTTGCCATGTTGGATCGAACACGGAACACACAGCACCACCGCCAGCGAGAACCGGCGATGCACTCACCGATAAAGCCAGGGCAATACTCGAAATGAAAGAGCGCTTGCGCATCATTGGGCCTCGCTTCCTGAAATCTCAAACATCTTGGTCGACCTCGCCATCGAGAACGCTGCAAGACCAAGCTCCAGGTCGAGCTGGTGTTCCAGTGCACGGATCTCGCTCACGAGGTTCGCCGCTTCAGCGCGGCTCATATCGAGCAGAACTGCCCGCAGTGGTGCAGTCGCCAAACGCGCAGCCCATTCGGCCCCGCCATCTGTACCCGTCCAAGTGCCGGATAGCTCCGCGATTGCCGCATCAACACTGTCAGGCGAATTGCTCACCGACGCGCGCATGAGAAGGTATTGGGAAACAGACCTCTGGGCATCGCGTTGGAGCTGGTCAACACGTTGGACCCCGCCTACTGCGCTACCCGGATTGCTTTGTGGAGGTCCCATAAGCCAATCGATATACTGCGCGACTTCGGCTTCTGTTCCGCCGTTAAAAACAGCGGTGCTGGATGTCCCAGAACCGCTTTTCATAAGGTCGAACCAGTCTTCTGTTGCCTGCCCGTCCTGTGCCACGTTGGGTCTATTGACGACCAAATCTTGGATATCATCCATGCGGGCGGCTTCATTCGCCCTCGCCGTCGCTACCGCCTGACTTCTTTCAACCACGGCGCAGGCATTGAAACCCACATCGCCATATCGCTCTTGGGCATCAAGAACGGCCTGCCGGTTCTGTGCGGCAACCACCGCTTGAGCGTTGGCCTCCTCGGCGCGGAGACGAACCGTCGCATCCTGGTTGCCACTGACGGCCGTTTGTTTGGTGGCGACACCCAGCGCAGATAGGATCCGCGCCCGCTGAACAGTTTCCGTTTGGATCATCGTTTGCTGATGAGCACGGATCAAGTTGACGACAGCCTGTTCCAACGCCGTTGTCCGCTGATTGACCCTTAGCGCCACCCCTGAACATGACGCAGCGAAAGCGCTCCCTGCCCCGCTCAAAAGCAGGACCACTCCAATTGCTGACACCGAAAGACGTTTCATTCCAAGCCCTCAAAGATTGAGCCGCTGATCGTTTCACGCGCCATGCTGCGTTCAGCTGCTTGGCCATGTGCAATCAGACGGGAAATGGCACTCGCAGCGCCCGTGTTTGGAACCACAGTTGGGAGCGGAGCGACACGATCAAGGTAGTCGATACCGACTGCGATCTCCTCAGCTCCTGCGGCTGATCCATTCATCCATACGGAAGCATTTGTATCACCGGCACCTGGGCCAGTGTTGTATCCAACGCCTGCGAACGGCGAGCACAGTCCAGCAGCAAACTCCTCTTCCGAGCAGTAATACTCAGAACGGCGGCGATTAAGTGTTGCCTGCACCGACGCTGCATCACCGTGATCGTCCATGAAGGCTGTGTCAGCTTGACCCAGCATTTGCCGCAGGCTCACATTCCTCTGAGCTGCGGAGTGCGCCATTTGGCGCATTTCGACTGGGCCACAAGCTGCGTTGGTCTGGTCTCTCCCGACAGCATAGGCGCTTACCGCTTCATTAAGGCCTGCCCGAACGTCGAACTGAGTGATTGCAGACGCATGAGCTTCAGCAGTTTTAAGCGCCGCTGTGACAACTTGGTTCCCACTGGCCGATGTCTGCGCCGTTTTCACTCGCAGACCAGACATCATTTGTTGAAAGGATATCTCCAACTGGCCCAGCGCTTGCCCGAACTGCTGTTGCCCAGCAGCTGGGCCGCTCAGTAGCAGAAAGGCAAGGCAAAGAGGTGTCCGCCAATCGCTCATTGCCCGATCCGAATTTGACCATCGGAAATGATGCCTCTGATCTGATCATCTAGTCCGCTGTCCCAGGCGCTGAGCGTTGTGTTGAGTTCCCCGGTTACACCTGAGATTTGCTCGTTCGCGATTTCGCAGGCTTGCTGAACAGCGTTGTTCAACATGTTGTTGACAGCATCTTGTCCCAGACTGCTCACAAGGCCTGCCAAATCTGGGATAGCGGTGCTGAAGTCGATCACGTTCAGCAAGTTGGAATTGATGCAGCTGTTGTTGCCTCTGAAAAAACTGGCCACATCAGTTTGCGCTGCTTCAATGGACCTAATCTGCCGATCCAATGCCGCTTCAGCGGCCTGTTCAACGACGCAACCAGCACCAGAATGTTGAGCATTAACACCTGATGCAGCCAACACGCTGAACATCGTCGCTGCGGATAGGAATGATCTGCACTTCATTGCTCGTCTCCTTCAGAAAGCACGGCTTGCACTATGGGCGCGCTGGCAACGAGCTGATGAAAGATCCAAGCGCCAACTAGAGATGCGTCTTCGACCTCATCGGCGTCAGGTTCATTTCCCGCGAGCGCCAGGACCGCAGCACCAACCTGTTGTTCGGCTAAGTCACTCATCAGAGCACCCCCATTCATAAAAACACAATATGTTTTTAGATAGTGCTGGTCAATCTGGAACTCTATCTGAGCTGCACCGTGACCCCCGGCCCTGCTGCGTCTGTGATGCTGTCAATGAAGTGTTGCGAAACGTACTTTGTGATGAAGGGCGACGGGGCCTCGACCGACAGAACATCGCCGTCTCGCTTGAACACAAGCTGATCGATCCAAGCCCTGAAGGTGGCTGGCTCAATACTGCTGCGCAACAAAGATTTAACGGGATGTTCATCAGCCGGTGGTGGGGATGCTGGTTCTATTTGTTGAGGCTTTGGAGACGGTTGCGCAGTGGAAACTTGTCGATATTCAGAGAACTTCTTGGCGAAACCTACCAGTGCTGCCACACCGATTTTGGTACGGCCTTTGCGGATATTGTAATTTCTAAACCTCTCGTAAACCATTTGTGTGTCAGCCTGGTGGCCGGTGGAGAGTTTCGGAGAAGCATTTCTGATCAACGCTTCCAAGTCTGTGAACTTCACCGATTTCAAATTCTCAAGATCAATAATCTTTTGAATATGTTTGTTATGATTTGGCTCCGGTTTTTCGGACCCCCCCCCATCCGGGTGCTTGGACCCGGTATTAACCTCTTCGGCATCAATGCGATCTTTCAACCAAGCCACAAATCCTTGGAACCATAGGCGACAATACAAGGTTGCGCCCTTCCGATCTGAGACGGCAACGCTGTCGATGATCCCCGCTTCTCTGAGACGCGCCAAGTGATCGTGGACCGTGCTCACAGAGCAACCCAGGGCTTCGGCCATCTTCGGCACGGTCAGGTGATTGATTGTGCCTCTTGGCCCAAATTCGTTGGTTTTCTGCCAGTTGACCTTGGACAGCAAAAGCAGCGCCAAACCGGCCGCTTTCCCCATCCTGCCAAGTTCAGTCGTCAGGTAATGCGCGAGCATTCCCGAGTTAAATTTGGGTGTCTCTAGGGCGTACATGATCAGTCTCTCCTGTTCAGACAGGCGAGGCTGCGGACCATCGAACAAGCAGAAATTGTTCGCTCAGGAGCGCTTTTTCAGTTGCAAAATGTCGGGAAATCCATAGGTTCATAGGTGAGAATTGTGACCAGCTGCTAACTGGTTTTGAACCTATGAATGACCCGTGATGGCCCCGCGCCTCGCGGGTTTTTCGTGTTTAGATGGCTATGCTCGGCTTATTTTTCGCGTTAGCGTATTATGATTCGGAACCAGTGTAGCACTAAACCTAGCGCACGTGATGGCCCCCCCCTCAAAATCTATACGCATTATCTATTCTCCCGGTCAATCTAAATTCAGACTGCCTTTTCATGTTGTTGACTCCATAAACGCCCTTTTGGGGCGACTCGCGTTCACGACCTCAACCTTGGCGTCCACATCCAAAGACTGAGCGACTTCGCGCTTCATCTCGAAAAATGCGGAATCCAGCCGTTCGGAAATTACCCTCGCTGCACCAGACAGGAGCACTGGTTGCTCTGCGACCTCGCTGAGACGGATAAGTGCCTCAGTCACCCGTCTGTGGGTATCAGCTGCACTGGGCACTAGACCTTGATCATCGTAGTCCCAAGGGATCGCGTGGCCGACCATCCCAGTTGGAGCGTTGAAGTGCGCCCCATTGAGGTAGATCGCGCTCTTGTTCGATCCCAGTTCAACCAGATCCGGGAATTCATCCTGAAGGATGCGGTTTTTCGGGTTGAAGATGACAGATGCTGATCCCTTCAGAGGAAAGTAATACATCTCTCCGCGCTTCAATTCCTTGAAGCTGGAGGCCAATGCGTTCTTCAACTCAGCATAGGACACGCCAAAGGCACCAATGGCGTTCATCTCCGGGTCTTCGGCTTTGTGAGGACTGATGTTCAC
This sequence comes from uncultured Tateyamaria sp., assembly GCF_947504105.1. Lineage (GTDB taxonomy): Bacteria > Pseudomonadota > Alphaproteobacteria > Rhodobacterales > Rhodobacteraceae > Tateyamaria. The sequence goes on along the minus strand of NZ_CANNGP010000031.1, from coordinate 31,538 downwards.
GCCAGCTAAAGCGTTAATACCTTTGTAGACGTGATTGCGAGGTTCCAGCAGCTTCTCACTAAACACGTCTGGGCCAACAAACACACAGCTCGGTGCCCGAATGCCCTCCTGAATTGGCGGAAGGCTTTCCTGACGCAGACGATCACCGAGGGTAACATCGCCAACAGCATCATAGATCGCATCAACGCGACCAAATGCGGACGGTGGGCGTTGGCCAGCAGTGCGATAGTATGGCTGATAACTGTCCTGATCCATCGCAAGCCCAAAGAGTTGTGAGAGCTGTTCCGGCGATGTGATGTTTGCTGAGCTGCTGGCCGTTACCTGCGCTTTGTCTCGGATGCGGCGCATCTTCTCATTCTTCGGGCCACCGCCGACCTCGATCCCGTGGTGCCAAACACCCTTGCTGTCACTGAACTGGATTTTCGTGCCAGCGCTCTGCCCGTTCTTCTGGCGAGTGAGCAGCATCGAGCGGAACATGTTTCCCGTCAGGACGGTTTTTTGCTCCATGATCTCACCGGCAACGGTTCGGTCGAACAATGCTTCATAAAGAGCGGCCAGTTCCGGCCGTCGCGTGAAGACCTTTGGCAACGTCTTGTCCGCCACGCGCCCTTCTGGTTTCGCCCGCTCGAACAGAGTGCTGTTCTCAGCGTGATCAACAAGCCAGTCTTGGATGACACTCAGATTGTCCTCGCGAGCAAACCTGAGAAGGAAGTCTTCGGTTGGAACCGCGAACTGTGCCCGATGCCAAGAGTCTGCAAACTCATCCATGCTGCGCAGATGGCGCGCGACATTTCCGAGTTTCACTTGGATTGGCTCCGGTTCGCCTGGAACTGCCACACCAAAGGCGTGATAGTCGGGGTCCAAGGGATAGGAGCCTGACGCGCTGTAGTTAGTCACGACCGCAGGGATCCAGCCCTCCTCCCCCTGTGACCCTTGCACCACTCTTGTCAGCCGGGTGTCCTCCAGCGCAGGTACGAGAGCAGGGTTCAAAAAGACAGCTCGTCCAACCTCTATGTGACGCGCCAGGTTGGACAGCATCAACGCATTGCGTAGGGTCAATAACTTGGCCTTGTCGCCATCCGATTTGAGTTTGCTTTCATCCGCTCGGTCTGGGTGGTGACGCACCATAAATTGTTGAAGTTCGTCAACCATTTTGGGGACATCGCGGGTTTCACCAGTCGAGAAGAAAGAGCGATCCATCATCCCAACCGTCTTGTTCCAAGGACGGCTTTTGAACTTCGGGAGGCCGTTTTCCTCGAAGGCTTTGCTCATCAATTCAGGGAGATCACCGACAAGCTGAGACTGCGAAAGACCACGTTTGACGGCACGAACAACCTGATCGTATTCGATAGGAGCGATCACCGTAGGCGCTTCCACAGTCGTCAAATACACGGGTTTTGCACCCATACCGGAGGCGCGGTTTTCGGCAAGCAGAACCTCCTGATCCACGATCTCGCCACGCCAGTCCCGCCGCGGACTCTTGTTTGGATTGAGGCCCCGTCTATCCAGGAACTCAGAGCGCATCTGATACTGCACATCGATCTCGCCCACGATGCGCATCTGTTCATCCAAAGGACGGACGATCAGGCGTCCCAGCAACTTCCGGGTTAGGCTGTCATCCGAGAAAGTGTCCTTGCCAACGTCGATATCCAATCCCGCTGCGAGCTGAGGGTTGCTGGTGAGATAGTCGAATACGACCTGACGACCGATTGGATTGAGAAGGTCGACCACCTCGTCAATGTTTGTGCTGTTCTCGCGCGTGGCATTTGTGGACGCTGACAGAGATCTGTTCTTGCGGTTGAAGAGGCTGGCCAACCTGTCGTCGGACACGAAGCCCGTCAAAGGCGACACGTAGCGTGGTCCTTCGACCTGACCGTTCCGGTTTACCCTGCCCTCGATCTGCCGCTCATCTACGATGTCGGCCTGCAACTCCATCTTAATCATGCAGCGGCGGCGGAGATCGTCCCCGACAGATTGCGCAGCGTGCAGAGAAATACCCGTGCTTGCTGATTTGTTCAGGATCAGGGCATCCAGATCACCATTGTTGAACCTGTTCGCTGTTTGCAGGTTCGCCTTGGCCCCACCTTTGTCAAATTCGTGAACGTAAAAGCGACCATTATCTTCGCCCAGGACACCTATCCCACCGCTTGTGGTCCGTCCTGTCAGCTCACCACTGCTCAAGCCCATTTCGTGAAGCTTGGCATGGATCATATCCGCGCCATCCACCCGCATATAGGCGAGGTCTGCATTGTCGATCTGATCGGTGAGGCCTTGCGCAAAACCCGATAGCTGATCACTCAGATCGATAAGGAGCTGGTTACCCAGCGCGTCGGTTGCTTTGACCTTCATGGCGACATCGACATAGCGTCTCAACACATCCGCCAGGTTAGGTGGCGTGTCGAAGAATTTGCCGCCGTTGCCGTCCTCCTTCAGCTCACCGGGACGCGCCATTTTCCAATCCAGGATGCTCCGACCGAGATGTTCGATAGCAAAGACCGGCTTTTCGCCTCTCGACAGGCTGTCTGTGACCAGCTCCTCTAGGAACTGGCCCTTTGCAGCAAGCGTGAGATACCCCGAAAAGTGGTGCAGATTGGTGACTGGGGAGTTTGTGTCCAACTTCAGTTTGTTCACGCCATTTCGGAAGATCGAACCCCCAAACTCCTCCTTAGCGATTTGCTTCGCGAGATCTTCAATGACTGGAACAAAATCGATCACGTCTCGCAGAATGCTGGTTGCATCATCAACGCTTTCACGCACGCGATTGATCTTAGCCGGGTCAAAATCCACCAAGCGTGGCAGGTCGCGCCAGATGCCTTGGTCTGCAAGCTGACGCACAAACAAAGACCCGTTGGCAGCCATCTCATGTGACAACGCCTCCTGAAGGGACAGAGAGTCCCCACCCGCCATAATCTCCAACAGCTCCGACTTACCCAGGCCGGTATCGGGAAGGGCGCTATAGTACAGATCGATGTGCTGCCCAGTTTTGATCCCGGTTGCTGATGACCAGATAACCGACCCACCCCGATCCTCTACAAAGCGGCACAGATTGGAGAAAAACATGCCCGTATTGGATGACGGAGATGCTGCCTTGTGAGCCTCATCCAGAAGGACACGAGGCGAGCGGCCTTGATCAAATTGATGCTGCAACCAGTCCTTGACGGCTTGCAGGCGCAACGCGCCAGTGTCGGCCTTCTGAAACTGGGAGTACGAGCTGGCAACGACGTTTGCGTCTATTGGAAGCGCATATTTCTCCTTGCCCTTGGCACCACTCTTCTGACGATAGATCGTCTTCTCATCGCGATCCAAAAGGACGGCGTAATCGTTGATGAGATGGACGTTGATTTCACCTCTTTCGATACGATCTGCTGTTGCGCGTTGGCTTACATCGGTGAGATCGCGCACCAGAAAGTCGGAAAACAGCGAGGGCTTAACGGTCACGAACATGACGGGATCGCCGTCCGCCAGGGCGCTTTCAACAACGGCCCCCTGCTCTCGCCCCTTCCCCAAGCCCATCAGGTCACCAATGAGAACCCCCCGGCCCTCCGACATGCCGTCCAATGTGAGCGCAACGCCATCTACCTGCTCCGGTGACAGACGATCACCTTTCAGAAGCTCCGCTTTGGGGATGCGGAGCGCATCCGCAACATATGCGTCAACGTCATAGTCAGAGCCGTGTTCTGCCCGCAGTTTGGCCGACAGGTTCTCAAGAGCTTCATAAATCGCGCCCGACAATGAGTTCGGAACAACGGAACTGGGCTGTCCTGCGCGAGAAAACGGCCGATAAGCCTGATTTTCGTCGCTGGCTAAGCTGTCCGTCAGCCAACGAGGGAGGGGATCGTCCTCAAGAACGGGCGTAGACGCGCCAGAAGGGGCCTCCTGGGGCGTTGTCGTCTCTGACGGTCCAAGCTGCTCTACAGTGCCCTCTGGCCCGTCTCCGGTGCTCTGAGAGCGTTTGCGCGGCGTTTCAGTCTCAGATGCTGGCGTCTCCGTTGCTTCAGGAGCGTCTTCGTGATCAGAACGGGGTGCGTCGGGCACTGGCTCAGACGGCACACCGTTCGCAGGACGATCCGACAAATCCGATAGGCCGAAGACCACCCGGCAGTCATCTGCCCACTCATAGAGATCAGTGAACGTCTTGAGGGAACGAGGTGTTCCTACAAACTCGGGGTCGTTCAGCTTTGCGAAGGGATGCAACTCTGAACGAAAGCCGCGAGCCGCATAGACTTGAACAGGGACATTCGTGCCCATGCCCTGATACAGACGTCCATCAGCGATAGCCTCCTCCACATGGTCGAAGGAAAGCTTCATCAGATTGTGAAAACGCTTCGCAGTGCCTTGCTTTTCCTCTGGATTGACGAAGCTCGTGGGCAACACAAAGAAGGCATCGCCGCCTGGTTTGAGCCTTTGAAGAGCCTCAACTGCGATGGCGTAATGAAGGCGGTCAGTCGTAAAGGTGGCAGCACCAACAGGGATATCTTGGCTCTCACCCAGTTTGTCGAAAGGTGGGTTTGCGAGAACAAAATCGAACGTCGCCGCCTCCAAGTGCTGGACGCTATCGAGAAAGTTCCCTTCCTCAATGGTCGCCCCATGCGCGCCCAGCGCTCGCGTGGCACGGATAAACCGGCCATGATCAATCTCGAAGCCTGTGACAGCCGCCCCAGAGGCCGCGAATGGGGCTGCTAAGGCTCCATTGCCAATGGTCGGCTCCAAGACAGGCTTTCCGTCCAGCTCGTCAAAGATTTGCGATGCGGCCAATCCAAACGGATATGGGGTTGAATACTGCTGATTGATGATCGCGGCAGCTGTCCGTTCGCGTGAGCGGGGGAACGTGGCCATAATGGCATCGAGGTTTGACCGGCCTGCGACTTCGCCGCTCGCGATGCAGCGGCTTATTTCGGCTTCCACGTGCTCCATCAGTTCTCTCGGCCGAACCTGAAAGTCCGCCGTGCTTAACGCGGAAGCAAGCTGGTCGATATCGGCGTCGGTCAGCCGGTCACCGTTCGCCATTTCGATAAAGATTGACCGCGCATTTTCCGCAAGGTCGTATTCATTGTACGCCCTGAAAAACATCTCAGGGTGCTGCTGCCCATAGAGATACCCATCCTTGCGTCGCCACTCCGGCACCATATCCCGATGATTGCCGATCTTGTGCGCCGTGCGGCCCAGGCTGCGGTCATACACCTGATATCCATATCGGTTGCGCCCAATCAGATCAGGGTCGCGAATTTCAAACCCGCTCGCGTCCGAAAACCGCTTGATGGCAGCACCAAGCTTGTCTGTCTCGTAAAGTTCAGCAGAGTGGCTTTGGCCAATCGGCCGGTCGATGAAGTCTGACCAGAATGGGCCATTGGCAAATCTGAGCGGCATCAAAACGACAGAGCCACCGTTGGCGGCGGCTACCTCAGAAATCGGAGCGCGAGATCGCATCAGCGCCGACCTCAGACGTGTACGCGCCCTGCCCTCCTCCTGCGCAGTCCATACGGCAAGAGAGTGGCCACGGTTGCCGTCCACATGCTTGTTCTCAACGATGGCAGAAACAAATCTGCCATCGTTGAGCGGTAGAAAGTATGCCATATGCCCCTGCCCCGATCAGAGGCTCGGAGCAGTGTCGAAAGACTTCTTGCGGACGGGTGCTTCGGGCTTCGCATCTGGGGTTGGACCCCCAGCATTGGCCCCGAAGGTTTCACCATGCACCTTCACCGTGGCTTCCACCCCGATCTCGCGCAACTTGCGTGCCGGTGTCTCCGCCTGTTGTCCGATCTCTTTGAAACTGAACTTGTTCTCGGGGAAGACCGTCCTTGCTGACGCCGGTGAAACATCAGGGCCTTTCGGATCTCTCGATAGCGCAACAACGGAAGGCACAAAGCCTTTCCCTTGGTAGCTTGCGGCCGGGTCTGGCTTCTGGTCTTCGCTTGGTTTCCCGTTCCGCGTACCGTGATAGTCGCGCATGAAGTTTTTCAGTGAATCCCCAGGGATGAACTGGGTCTTCGCCATGGGCATCACAGTGATTTCGAAGGGTGGGTTATCTGGGTTTGCAGCGACCGCATCATAGATTTTGCGAGCGATTTCAGCTTTCTGCGGACTGACACGCTCATTGATCTTGAGGTCGTCAAAGTCCCGTGTATCTGTCTTTGCCGCTATGACAGCCGCCGCAAAGATCTGGTATGATCCTTGAGGGGCATCAAGCGCCGCCTCCAAAGATGGCTCGGGATCATACTTGCGATACGGAGTTGTCAAATTGGCGGTGGTGGTTTCGCCCCGCTGATTGCGGATAGCAACCACCACGCCGGTCTGCGTCAAGGGAACGTCATCCCACTGGCCCGTAAACGCACCTTCAAGATCGAAGTCGGTAATGTTCTGCGCTTCTTGCTCTTTGACGACAGTGACATCGATCCGCTGGCCAGCTTTTGTGTCGTAATGGGTCGCCTGAACTGTTCCGGTGAGAACAGCCTCTTGAGCGGGATCACGAACCACTGACTTTGGCCAACCGGCGGCGGTTTTTTCCTCCCCTTCTGGGGTTTGGAAGGTCCGGGAATTTTCCAATGACACAACCGAACCGACCTCAACTTTGAGGGTCTTCACCTCGTCGCCACCGGGCACAAGTGCGGGCCGGTTTTCGAAGCGCTTTTCGGCGGATGCAACGCGCTCTTCAAATGGACGGTGGTGATCTTGTGAGCTGACGAAGTGCTTCGCGAACTCCTGTGGCGTGGCCAGTGAAATGGTGAAGGCTTCACCAGTATGCACTTCGGTCCCGGAGACGGATCGCGCCTCCAGGTCAACGCTCTCAACCTCCAAAAGCACGTCGCCATGGTGTTTCCGTTGAGGGCGGTCGTCTCCGAAACTGAAATCGGACATTTTTGTCTCCTTCCGAGATTTTCACACAAAGCCGAGATCTATGCTCAGCTCGCGGCAAACCTGCGTCCGAATCTAACTAAAGTCAAACTGTATTTAGTTAGAGGCAACTTTGACACCGAGACAGCGTGCAAACCCACCCGCATCCCAACAGTGCACTATGTACATAGTGCACTGTGCGAATATGGTTGTGCGCCCATATGATGCTGTGATACTATGTGCATATGTGGTTAAGAGCGTGTGACCATGTGTGACTATTAAAGTGTGCGCGTAGTGTAATGTGCGCTTAATCACATATGTTAAGACGAGCTTATGTGCATATGCGCTTGTGCGCTTGTGCGCTTGTGCGCTTGTGCGCTTGTGCGCTTGTCGGAGGTGTTTAATAATCCCATAAGGACACATGCACACATGGCCTTGAAGAAGCCGTTCTGAAATTGCAGGTGATGAAATGAATGATGCAAAGGTAATAGCGATCTACACCACCAAGGGTGGCGTAGGCAAAACAACAACCGCAATACATCTCGCAGACGCCCTGACCACACGCGGTTCGAAGGTGTCTCTCATCGACGCCGATGAGCGCGCGATGCTCACAGAGGCTGTGATGGGATCGCCAGAAAACATGCCGTTCCCAGTGCACTTCCTTGAGAACCCATCGGGTGGAGATGACCCGCAGGCTGCACAGCGCCTTGTGGGTGAAATGATCGACAAAATTGACGAAGCCAGCGACGGCTTTGATTACGTCATCATCGACTGTGGGGGGTACAACTCTCAAGCTTCATTTGCGGCGGCGGCTATCGCGGATTTGACGATCATTCCCGCGAACGCTGGGCGGTTTGACCTGGTTCAAACGGAGGAAGTCTACGCAAAGATTCAGACCATCGCCAAACAGATGGAGCGCAAACCAAAGATCAAGGTTTTGGTGACGCGGGTGAACTTGGCAACCAACGTGTACTCCGGGTTTATGAGCGCTCTCAAAGCGAAGGGGATCGAGGCGTTCAAGAACAGCATCCCCACTTACGCAGCGATCTCGGAAGCATCATTCATGGGGTCGTCCATCTTCAAGCACAGACCGAATTCACAGGCAGCTGGCTTCATGCAGAGGTTCGTTGACGAAGCGATAGCAACCATCACAGCGGAGGACAAATAATGGCTGAAAAGACGAGCAAAACGGACAAGAACAAGCTTACAGCCGCGATCATGGGTGTTGGTCAAGATCGCGCGTCAGGCGTCAAGGGTGGGGATGCTGTTAACGTCCCGGAGGCCAAGACGGCGACGGATGGTCAGGTTGCGAGTGGAGGCGACAGCTCGGCACATGAGCAAGCGAAACCGCAGGGAGAAGGGCAGGGGGGTGCCCCTGAAAAACTCACAGCGCGCATCAACCTCCTGTGCACACCCACAGAGAAAAAGCATCTCAAGCGGCTGGCGCTAGACTTGAGCGATGGCAACGTCTCGAAGCTCATCTACTGGGCGCTCGTGGACAAAGGATACATTGACAAGCGAGATGCAGAAAACTGATCCCCAGGCCTCCAAGGATCACAACAGCAGATCAGAGGAAGCCATCAAAATGATGGCTTCACTTTGCCCAAATCACCGAAGTCAATCACGCTTGGGCTGGGGCGATTATCAGGATGTTTGACCGGGTAAAGCCGCCTCACATTTGAAATGCTTGTCTGGCTCGGCCGCACCTTCAAACCACCTTTGCCGTACTTCCTCCGGCCGTAGTGTTCAACGGCTGTGTCCTCTACAGAGTGCCCCATTGCGGCTGCGACCATACCGGTCCCGACACCCCATTCGTGCTTGGCATCCGCGCTGAACTGATGGCGAAAATCATACAGGCGAAGACGAAGAAACCACCGGCTTTCGCCAAGGCTTTTGATGGCCTCGCCCAGCGCCGCTTTGAACGCCACAGAGAGGTTGGGACGCACCGTCTTATAGCCCTTCTCGCTGATCAATTTCATGGTCCGTTCGATGGCCGCACGTTCGTCCTCTGTGATCGAATCCAGCAGCTCAAGTTCACGGTGTTCACCGTTGCCTCTGACGTCAGAATGCTTCGCATTTTTCACGCGCAAGATGCGCCCCTCAAGCACCGCATTGGCCCACTCACTCGGACGAAGACCGGTCAAAGCTGTAGCAACAAGAAGGTCGGCGGCACGGTGAGATGTCTTCGATTTGCTCTCTCTGAGGTTCCGCAAAGTGCGCTCAAAAATCTTGTGCGGGACTCTGCGAACAAGCTTCAATTTGCGTCCGCGTGCCGGGTTCTCAACCTCGTCAAACATCTGTCGGAGGCGGTCGGCATCGTCGTTTCTACCGGCCTCTTCCAAGCTGAAACAGACTGACCTTTTGTAGATCCTCACGGTGTTCGTGCACAGCTCAGTGGACTTCACCATGAGATACTCGAAGTAGCCTTCCACAGCATCTGACCCATGCAAAGATACCACCTCACCGGCGATCCTCTCAGCATTTTTCATGTAAGCTATTTTGGTATTCTCATGCATTTTGAAACCATACGCTAACGGGGGGGTAGTGGTCGCATAAGTATACTATAGGCCTCGATAAATTACCAATGAAAACGGGTGGATGGCATAAAATATCGTATTGTATTTAGATTGATTGCGGCATATCGTGCGGCGGAAACATCCGTGTCTCTCAGGAGTATCTGCCATGCGAATTGTCGTCCTCACCCTTGTTCTCGGAACGCTCACAGCCTGCATGAATCCGCAGACGCAGATCCGGCCAGATGAGACAACAGAGCAGTTCGTGAACCGTGTCATCAACAGCTCGGGCGGGCACGTTGGGTTCTGATGTTGGTTGTGATCGACACGGGGCTGGCGACAACGAAAGTCGCCACCATGGACGGCAACGTCGTCAAGGCTGATGCGTTCGCTTCTGCGGTGGTGCGAGGTCTGATTGGTCGTCAGGCAGGGGGCGTCTACTGCTTGGGTCAGACCACAAAGAACTTCCAAATCTATTCGGTGCTCGCGTGCGAGTATGGGGTGTTTCCGATCCGTGCGGATGGCTTCCGTGATCCCTCAAATACCTTCCGCCGAGTGTTGGTTGAACATGCGATGAACTCGCTATCTGTGACCGGGGAAACGAGCCTCATTTTGACCCAGCCCGCGCCGCTTCTCTTCTCCGGTGGCGAAGATCAGGCCGCGACTTTGGGGGATGTTGAGCGTTCCCTATTGCGCATGGAAATCGGTTCGATTGATCCGTCGTCAGGTCTGCCCAGCGCATCGAAATGGAAGTTGCGCGAAGTGGCTGCGAGCGTGGAGACGGCATGGGCAATTTACGATCTCGCAATCTATAGCCCAGCGTCGGCGCGGGAAGATCTGGAGCGGTTCACGAAGGACCATGTGTCTGTCGACGCGATTGTCGCCATCGTGGATATCGGAGCGACTGGGACGCGCATTCACTACGTGGAGTGGACGGGTGAATTGCTGCCAACACTGGTGATGAGCCAATATCACGAGTCTGGATGTGGCACCGAAGAACTGGCCGCTCAGATCGACCGCCGGTTTGTGGAGACGCATGGATATCGAGATGTGATCGACGTCCCAGAGTTGTGCCAGGACCCCACAATCTTTGTCGCGGGTGCCAGGACTGATGTGAGCGATCTCGTTGATGATGCTGTTAGTGCAACCGTCGATCATTTGAATGGTGAGTGTCTGGATCGATTGAAGGCAGAGGTCGCTTCTGGTGATGTTGGCCACGTCCTTTTTGTTGGAGGGGGTGCTCACACCCTGGGCAAGGCGGCGGCTCAAGATTTACCAGGTCATGTCGTCTTGAAGGTTGATCAGCCGGAGCAAGCTGGTGTCCGTGGACTGCTCAAGGTGCGGGCGTCCAATGACAGGGGAGGGCGCTCGTGATGGATGGTGCTCTCAACATTGATCAATCGTGCGATGGCTTGACCGGCGAGCCGCAGCACATTGTCAGCGTCTCTGGCGGCAAGGATTCCGCGTCCTGCTATCTGCTGGCTATCATGCGCGGCAGACCGTTCCGGGCAGTGACTGCGGATACCGGCCACGAAAACGAAATCACATATGAGTGGATCAGTAAGCTATCGGCGCGGACGGGTGGACCAGAAGTCGAAATAGTCAAAGCTGACTTCACTGCGCGGATCGCGCACAAACGCCAACTGGTGCAGACGAAGTGGGTTTCTGATGGGATGCCCGACGAAATAATTCAGGCCGCACTCGATATTTTGCACCCGACGGGGATCCCGTTTTTGGACCTGTGTATCTGGAAGGGGCGCTTTCCTTCGATCAAGGGGCAATTTTGCACGGAGCACCTGAAGGCCGAACCGATCTTCGAACAGGTCTTCGTCCCGGCCATGGCATCCCAAGGCAATGTCATTTCGTGGCAGGGGGAGAGGCGGCAGGGGGAGAGGCGGGGAGAAAGTCAAAACCGCTCCCAGCTGCCGCGCCATCAGCGCGTGAGATATGCTGACATCGGATCGCTCCACATCTGGCGACCCATCCTGCATTGGTCGGCTGAGAATACCTTTGCCTTGCATGACCACTTCGGATTGGAGCCAAACCCGCTCTACCGCATGGGTATGGGTCGTGTCGGGTGCTTCCCATGCATCAATGCTCGGAAGGGAGAGCTGTCAGCGATCTTCGCCCGCTTCCCCGAGGTCTTGGAAAAGATACGGCACTTTGAGCTGCTGGTGTCAAAGGCCAGCAAGCGAGGGCAGGCGACGTTCTTTGCAGCATCGACCACACCTCAAGGCAAGCGTCTTGCGGAGGACCATAAACGCGGCCTGCGGCTCGATGAGGCTTTGCCCGGTATCGATGACATTGAAGCGTGGTCAAGGACGACCCGTGGAGGGCGGCAGTTTGACGGGTTCAAACTGATGGACGGCAATCAGCTGTGCAGCAGCCAATACGGCCTTTGTGAGTAAGAGGTGGGGAGCGTCGGAACATGAAACAGCCAGCACCATTCAACGGATACGCATAATGGCCAAGCGAGGACGTAAAACAGAGCTTCGTCAGCTGCGGACGTATCTCAACTCGGAAAGCGAAACCGAAGCGCAGATCAGCGAGTTCATAGAGAAGTCGGTCAGGATGCGCGCCAGCCATACCATGCGTCTCATGCTGGCAATCGCGTGGGAGCAAATGCAGGGCTTCGACCGGGCCGAGTTCGAAAGGCACTTTCAGGGTTGCCACAATTTTTCTGCTTTCGACCGAATGCGGTCGAAACAACAGGCGAGCGACGGGTCGGACTCGCTGACGATCAATCCACCCACTCCGAAAATCAAGTAGAGGCCGATACGATGCATAGCCGCATTCTCTCCATCGCCTGCACAGCCGCCTGCGTGTTCGGGTTAGGTGCAGTAGCACAAGCTCAACAGTTGCCAGCGCCAGGGACGCCATTGGTTGCGCCAACGCCTGATTGTTCTGATCCCGAGGAAGCGCAAAAGAATGCATGCCGGGGGCGCAAGGATGAATCGTCCTCGTTCGTTCTTCAAACCGTCAACGCCCCGTCTGCCAATGTGCGATACGAAGACATTGTAAATCCGAACAGCGATTTCTACCGGCGTACCCAGAGCTTTGTGCCATCCGATCCAAAGCTGCGGGTGATCTATGACGCAGCTCGTGGTGTTGGCATCCGAGCTGGCTATGCGGACGAGGCGACCCGGATCAATGAGATTGTCCAGCGGCGCTACGTTCCCAATTTGACCCGCCGTTTCGATTTTAACCGGCTGATGATCCAGACCTATGTGATCCCGCCGGTCATCAGCCGGATCAACAATGTGCAAGAGGCGTCGGGGCGGCTGCTCTATTTCTCGAACAGCTCCTTCGAAATCGTGAAGGATGCGCGCCTGTCGATGGAGCCGCCGCGCTGGCAGTCCTATCTGGTCCTGCCGGTGCAGCCGATTGCAGCGCCGCAGGGCCTTTCTGTTGAGACGGCCGAGGAAAAGTCTGCTTGGCGAGAAGGTGCGTCCGTTGGCTGGTATGCAGGTATCTCCGAGGCGCGGCGTGGGTTCGTGACAGGGTGGAACATTCTGAACAGGGACTACGGCGGTATGATCCGATACCATGAGCTGTCCCGTCAGGGCGTTGTTTCGTTGCCCGACCTCAAGACCGAGGTGAGCCGCTGGCGCGTTACCGAGGGAGGTACGCGGGCGCATCGTGGCGAGCGCACACTAACTCTCCGCGTCGCGCCCCGGTTTCGGAGGCCCTAACCATGTGGAACGGTAAGTCGATAGACTATGATGGGCCGCATCTATCTGACCCGGATGCTGTCATCCCGTTGCTGGCGTATCTGTCCAGGATGAAGGTCGATGACATCTTCTTCTCAACCGATCTGCCGGTGCTGACGTTGCACAAGGGCGAGATGCTGTCTGTCACGCGCTACACCCTCAACGGTAGCCAGGTTGAGAGAGTGCTCAAGAAAATCACCCGGTCAGACAACGTGACCGCCAAGGTTGGCAGTGGCACTGACCACGACAGTGCTGTCAATGTCGGTGATCCTCACGAGGTCGATGATGTTGGGGAGCCATTGCAGCATCGTTTTCGGCTCAATATCACCGGGGGTTTCGCTGGCAGTGGCGGCGACAGCTATGATGCGACGCTGCGTCGGATCAACTCTGTCCCGTTGACGCTGGATCAAGTCGGCTTCCCAAAGGAGCTGCGGAAACGCTTCGCGGTCACGCAAGGGTCGTTCCTGATCGCTGGACCAACAGGCTCGGGAAAATCCACCACATTTGCGGCTTGCCAGCGCGAAATTCTTGAAGGCGACACCCCCATCAAAGGGAAGATCGTCACATATGAAGCGCCCGTGGAATATCTGTTTCACTCTATCAAAAGTGCGCATTCATATGTTCATCAAGCAGAGATCGGGAGGCATCTCCCCTCGTTCGCTGCTGGGGTCCGTAACTCGTTGCGACGTCACCCGTCATTGATTGTCATCGGGGAGATCAGAGACACAGAGACGATTGAGGCCGCTCACGAGGTGGCCGCAGCTGGCCACCCTTTGTTTGCGACGACACATGCGAACAGTTGTCTCGAAATCATCCAGCGCCTCGTTCTGAACTTTCCGGTCGCGCAGCATGATCGAATGTTTGCAGCGCAGGTGAATGCATCAAGGCTCTTTATGTCGCAAGTCCGCATCCGTGGTTCCGATGGCGAGATGGTTGTTCTACGGGACTACTTGTATCTGACCAATGCGGACAAGCAGAGGCTCCTGGAGGCGGGCTACTCTCAGCACATTCCAGTGTTGCGGGAGCTGATGGAGAATCCAGAGAATGCCTGTCCGATGCGCCGATCTATCGATGAGGCGTATCATGCTGGTCATTTGGATGACCAGCTGCGCCGCACTCTTTATCGCACATATGGAGAGGACGAAGATGGCTTATGAGCTTTCCAGACGATCAGCTGTCTTCGGGATCGTTAGCGCCCTAGGCTCCTTTGCGCTCCCGAAACCAACAGAAGCGTCACCGTGGGAAGAAGTCGGATACGACCGTCTTTGGGTGCGGAATGCCAATGGTGATGAGCTGGCAGTACAGCATTGGGTCGGTGAACGATATGAGGTCCAAGCCGTCCGCCTCTTGTCTTGGCTATGGCGAGATTGGCGGGATGCCGATGCGGCCGTCTATATTGATCCCATGTTGTTCACCTTCTTGGCGAACATCCAAACCAATCTATCCGTCAATGCTGGGACGCCCTGTCTGATCAACCTCAACTCTGGCCACAGAACTGCGCGGCGCAACGCGACGTTGGAAGGCGCTGCGAAACATTCCTACCATATCTCGGGTAGAGCGGGGGACTTCACGTTGCGCAGTTTCCTGCCTGACGATGTGTATCGCATGGCGTCGAACCTAAATGTCTCAGGGTTGGGGCGATATCGCACTTTCACTCACGTTGATACCGGCGCGACGGGGCGTCGGTGGGCTGGGAAAGGACTGACATTGTGAGCAACGGCGAAGAATTTGATCGCGACAGCGTGATTGTCTCAGATAAGTGGCGGTTCGCGAATGTGCCAACAACCGTTGGTGGACTGAACTCATCGATCTTGCTGGGCTTGCCACCGTTAATTCCGGCAGCATGGATGGGCACAGTCAAGCTTACTTTATTTGTCTGGATCGCGTACATTGCATTTGTTTACTATCTAAACACAAAATGGAAAATTACCCCGTATGAGTGGGTGCTGATGATGAATACGCGGTTCCTGAAGGGCAACAGATGGCGAGTGCGTTAGAGGTGTTTGATGCAACAGTGTTTGAAGCCGTCTTTGATACAATGAGTGTCAAAGATGGTGATGCTGCTTGCGACATCGTTTCAGTTGGTCTTGCAGAGTTGGTCGATGGTTTAGATCCAGCGGATGCGCTTCAATTTATATCCCCGAATGCACCGCGTATTGTTCCTGAAAACGCAGAGAACGACGATGGAAGCGCGATGATCGTCAATGATTTTTGGTACCGGCGTGAAACCTTCGCCCCAATCTTCTTTGCCATAGCTCGGGCATACTATGAGCGCGTACATCCTGCTTCGTATCCTCCGCCCCCAAAGGCCGACATCCGTGAGAACGATACAGCTATGTTCGGATGTGAGTTGGCAGATATCTGGTTTCCAGAAGGACATTCAGATCAGCGTGAAGCAGCTCTGGTTCTTTGGGCAGGCGCAGTAGCCGCTGCCGTCAAATTTTGCTTTCAGAGGAGTGTTGCTATGCCGCTAGGATATGCGCTGTTGTTTGCTAATGTGCGCGATGGGGTGTTGCAGGACACAGTTCTGTCGTAAGTTCAACAGCTGAAAAAGGGAGCGGGTTATGTCATCATCGGTAAAGGCTTTGTTTGATCAAGCCATACACCCAGAGTCGCCCTATCTGAAGCTCCTTCAAGAGCGCGGCTTGGTGCGACAAGAGCTATCATCAGACGATTTGCGCTCAGAGAGCGTTCGCGATGATGCTGTTGAGCAAGCCTTGATATTGTTTGCAGCTGACACGGAACGCGCCGAGCGCCAAGAAATCTTGGATCAGCTACAGCACGCCCAGCGCGAAGCAGGCGTCGAGATTCCACAAGTACAGGGGTTTGAGCGGACAGCGAGCCGCGAAGCGGCATTCCGTCAACTGGAAGTAAAAGCCGAGGAAATCTGGACGAAGGCAATGGAAGATACCCGATCCCGTTCGTCGGACGTATCAGCCACTGTCTCCGATGCATCTGTTGCGATCTCAGAGAAGAACTATGACGTCGCTTCCGACCTCCTGAGTGCCGCCGAGCGGGAGCAGTCGGAGATCGAGGATAGCTTCAAGAAAGTATATATGGAGGCGCGTCGTGGTTTGCGGCGCGAATATAATGCTGAGTTTGCGAGCAGAGTTTGGGACAATGATGCCCAGCAACACTTCGACACCCAGGTCAATCGATCAGTCTTCGTCCCGCCAAACGAAATGCGCCAATCTGCCCAGCAGATCGCAGAAGTGAAACAGCACCTTGTGACTGAAAAATCGTACTCGACCGAGCTTGAAAAACGTGTCGGCGCTCGTCCAGAGCGGTCTCCCAGTCAGGGAATGAAGCGTTAACGCTTAAACCAAAATCAATCTAAAAACCGATTGTAAACTTTCGATTGGCCGGGTAAGCTTCACCTGGTCAGACGGGAGTTTTTTTGATGTCCAATACCTCAATCGTTCCGCTCGTTGGTTGCGCTTTCGTGCTTGTCAGCATCGCCAGCGCTGGCGGCTTCTACGCTGGGAGCATGTCCCAAAAAATCGCTTATCTGGAACGTGAACGCGACCTTGGGCAACGGCAGCTGTACAGCCAGACTGCGCCATCAGAGCTTGGTTACATTGCCCCACCAAACATAGCTTCTGAGCAGTTTCCACCGCTTGTCAGCAGCGGAAACACCGGTGGGATCAGTGGTGATTTGGGGCTTACCGCGAAGGGTGTACCCCCTCAGCTCGTCCCAGTTTTGAGCAACCCTGAATCCGCTGAAGCGTTGACTAAGCTTGTCGCCCAGGCGACCGCGTTTGAGGTTGGAGGCGAGGCTGAGAGTGATCAGCCAATTTTCGCTTTTTTTGATCCTGCGTGCCCGCACTGCAAAAAAGCTATGGCGGAGATGAACGGCAAGGTCAGGATCAACTGGATCCCCGTTTCTACGCTTGAAAGTCCTCAAGCTGGGTCGGTGCGGATCAATGGAATGCGGACGCTTGAAGGGCAGGCCGCGATACAGGCTGCGGCGGAGGGTGTGGTTCCCCCTGCTCCTGGAAGCACCGAGACGCTTGGTCAGCTCGAAGACAATTTGAGGATTCTGGCAGCGCTCTATGAAGGGTCGGAGCGCTCTATCGCGGTCCCGTCGTTCATCATTCCAAAAGCCGATGGCACAGCGACCTTCTGGCGGGGATATAACGAGGGTGATGTCATTAAAATCACAGAGGCTTACGGCTCGTGATTTTCTTTGGCCAACGCAAGAACGACACATTGGATTTCGCGCTGCCTGCACTTGCGCAGCCGGAGCTGCCGGTGCCGCCTTCCAAGCGGATTATGGAAGTCGCATCACTGCGGTCGTGGGCGTATGGCCTGTTTGTTGCAAACGCACTGTCCCTCCTGTTCATGGGGGGCTTCTATGCGCTTTTGCTCTGGCGGATAGATGAGGTTGCCTATGTGGCAGATGGCTCCTCCTATGGCTGCTCACCGGCAACGAGCGAGATCTCTCCCGTAGAGCCACAGCGTGAAATCCCCCCCCGAAGACCAGTCTTCGAGCCGCTTGCTCCCATAGAAGGATGATGCACGCCATGGATGCACATTCACAGATCCAAGTCCGTGATGATCACCTCCGCGCACAAAAGCGTTTCACATTCATCACTCTCATCGGGTTGGGGGTGGCGCTTGTCTTATCGATGCTTGGCAATCTAGCGCTCATCATTGGGTTCAACTCATACCCGAAGACGACATTTCTTTGGACACAGGACGCGCAAGCCGTTTGCGAGGCTATACCACTCACAGAACCAAACATCTCGCCAGCGCTGTTGTCGGATTTTGCTGCTCGTGCGGCCATCAGCGCTCACACGTATGACTACATCAATTGGCGACAACACCTCAATCACGCCGTCCAGACTTACTTCACAGAGCTAGGTGGCGAGCAGTTCATGGATGCGTTCGCGCGGTCCAACATCCTGCGCCAGGTGCAGCGCAATTTCTATGTCGTGTCGTCCGTGAGCGATGGGCCACCAGTGATCCAGACAACTGGAATTGATCACGGCCGTTACTTCTGGAAAATCGAAGTCCCGCTGACGATCACCTATCGATACGGGAACGACTATCGCGCTGAGCGCCGCATCATCGAGCTGACCATTCTGAGGGTGGATCCGACACCTGCGAACCCGAATGGCGTTGCTGTTGATGGCTTCATTTCAGTCCAAAATACCAACAGGAGTTAGGCAGATGCTGAAAAAATGCCTTTCTGCGTTTGCAGCCACCATGATTTTGGGCGGCACTGCTGCCACTGCGCAGGATTTGAACCTCTCACAGGAACAATTGGAAACCTTTCTCACTGAGAACCAAGGGTTGCCACCTGAAGAGTTCGCTGAACGTCTGAAAGTGCTGAATGACCGGACGTTGGATGCCCAGCGCGACCAGTCGCGCATTGGATACTCCGACGCCCAAGAGCCGCAGCTCAACATTCGGCAGGTACGTGTCAGATCCAATGTCACGCCTACGGGACCGCAGGGGCTTCAGCTGGGCAGGGGATTCATCACCGCCGTCAACTTCGTTGATGAAGATTTTCGACCGCTTACGGTAACTTCGGTCGTTCACGATCCGACTCTCTTTTCCGTTAATGGCCAAGGCTGTGCTGATCGAGCTGGTCAGCCCAGCTCGGCTACCGGAGAGATCAACGGAAACACGCTGAATATTTATCCCTGCCAGTTTTGGGCCAATGGAACGATCAATGTCAGGGTGAGCGGGGCTGCGCAGCCGATCATATTCTCTGTGTCAGCGGGCACCAACGAACCGAAACCACAAATCGACGCGATGCTGACTGTCGAAGTTTCTGATGGCGTGACCAACACCTTTCCAGAGTTTGCGTCCCGTCGCTTGACCATCAACCCAGTAGATCGGTCAACGAGTGGCGTCACGCCGATCTACCCCGGTCTTGATGTGATCACCGATGTGGCTTTCATCGACAGCTCTGGAAACCCGTGGCCAATCGAAGAGGTGGTCTACCAGTCGTCTATGGTCAGCATTGGCGGTTCCGCGTGCGCTAGAGAAGAGCAGAACGGTGGTGCGACCGGGACCGGGACTGGCAACATGCTCTACCTGTCTCTGTGCCGTGACCGGACCTCCAACATGTCAGTGAAGCTCCAGGGTGCTCCTGCTGCGCTGGGACTGTTGCTCGTGTCTCCGGGAACTGATGACAGCGCTCTGAAACGAGATGTCACCCTTACGGTCACAGTGCCTGGCCGCAGCCCAACAGCAGCGGCGAATGCCACAGCAGCCAGCTCGGCCTTGGCAAACAACAATGTGGATCGCGAGGGCTTTCAGCCAGATCGCTTCCTAGCCGACTTCGTGAATGGGACACCGCCACGCGGAGCGCGGTATGTCCAGATGCTCGGTGCCCCAAACATCGAAGGGTATGTCTACAACGGCCAACTCTATGTGCGGGGCCGATACCGCCCTGTGAATCCCACGGCTGATGCTTCGGCATCCAGCAGCTCCGGTGGGATCAATGTCTGGCGCTACAACAAACCTGTAAACAGCCTGATCGTGGCAGACGCCCAGAACGGTCAGGAGTTCTCCCTAACAGCTGATTTCTGACCCGAGGTTCATCATGGCAAGCATGAAGTCTATCGCAATCGTATCTGGTGGTGTCGTGGCCGTTGTCGGCGTGATTGTCGCGATGAACGTGGTGGCCGGGGACCAGGATACGGCAACGTTTGATGGTGGAGTGAGCGCCCAGGCTTTGCCCCGGCAGTTGCCGGAATCAAATGCGGACCCATTCCAGGTTATCTCTGACACCGAAGAGGCGGCGCGGAGAGCAACGAGTAACCGAAATGTTGCCGAGGAGGAGATCGCTCGAAGCGAAGGCGCTTTGCAGAGCTACACAGCGCCGCCTGTCATTCAGCTCCAAGGCACGTCTGGTGACCGGAGCGATCCAATGGCTGATGCCTTCGTCACCGACAGCCGCAAACCAGCGGCAGAACCTCTTGCGAAGATCGAGCCAGTGCGTCCTCCAAACGTTGCTTACAAGGTGCCTGTACAAGAGGTTGAGGCGTCCACGAACGCTACACCGCCGGTCACGGGGTCCCCCGATCAATGGGTGGATGATTTGTTGCGGCGCTCCATGATGCAAGGGCGCCAGAGCCAAGGTATTTCGATCAACACGTATAGCGGCAGCGGCGCTGGGAACCGTGTGCCAATGAATATCCTTGAGTTCGAGGAAGGTTCTGCGGGCGGAAACACTGGATTGCCGACATCGCGTCTTCCTGACGTTGTGCAGCCTTTAAGCCAAGACACGACAAGGGCGGCACCTGTTGTCGCGTTGCCAGAAGACCCGCAAGGCAATGCTGATGCAGCCGCGACTGACGCGACTGAGGTTCTGCGCACCATCGATCCAAACAACCCGTCATCATATGTTGATGGTGCGTTGGATATCGATCTTGGGTTTGATCATTTTGCAGCGGTCACCCGAGAGCATGACCAAGCCTATGATTGGCGCAAACCCTACCAAGTCGCTCAAACCGCCCTAGACGGAAATTCCAGCCTCTATGATACGTCTCGGAACGCCCAGGGGTTTGGGTCCCAAACGCTCTTGGTGCCGGGAGATCAACGTTATGCGACGCTGGTGTATGGCTTCAACAGTGACGACGCAGCTCAGTTGCCAGTGTTTGCGCAGCTGCATGATTACGGGGCCGACAGTTCCGCCTTTTTGAATGGAGCGCGGGTGCGGGGCACACTGCGTCTCGCGGCAGAAAGCGCCGTTATGGAGTTTGACACGCTCATTCTCCAAGACGGTCGCACGGTGCCGATCAGTGCGATGGGGATCAGCGCGGACCAGCTGCGCGTTGGCGTGTTCGATAAAGTCGACCGCCATGTCTTCGAGCGCTACTCCTCCTTGTTCGTGTCAGGTCTCATCAAGGGGATCGGTGATGTCGGGAACCGCGTAGTCGACAATCGTTTTGGTGGCAACGGCGACAGAAACGTCATCATCATTGGTGACGGAACCACAAACGATAATTCGCGTGACAGGTTCACGGATGACGATTGGGCGGTCATCGGTATGGGCGCTCTCAGCCCCATTGGGGACGCCATGGCCTCCAACGCAGCTCGCGGGTTCAACAGACCACCGACAGTCAGCGCTCCGCCCCAGCACGGCTTCTCCATCGTGTTTTTGGATGGCCTGACGTTTTCACAGGTTCAGTAGGAGGCGTCGAGTATGGATGGCGATAAGAATCTGGGCACCCTTTTCCAGTCGTGGACCGTCTGGACGGGCTGGGGCATTAGCGTCCTCATTCTGGGGGCTGGTGTTCTCGGGCTAGTCCTCTCGCTGGCGTCATTTGTGAACATGTTTCGACATGTGCAGGAGCAGGATGGAAGCCCAAAAGGGATGGCGATCCCGGTCGGGCACATCCTGGCCGTGATTATCGCGGGCATGATTTCTGTGTCTGGTGTCTGGTACGGGGTCATGTCGCTCCTTTGGTCCCCGGCTGGGACAGCGCCATGACGCGCCGGTACTACTTCACCGGGCCTGTCAACGCTGTTGATTTGGGTCTGCGATCACCAGAGGAACAGGCAGCGGCCAAGGCTGCAATGCGCAGAATGCACCTCTACTGGCGCAGCATTGATCGCGGAGACCAGGACGACAAGAACCTGTCTAGCGAAGTCATTCGACGGATCGAAACAGAGTTGGAGCGTCGCGCGGACGTTGGGCGCACGGCGCTGATCCGCGTGCTCCAGTGCTCGCTGGCAGAGTTGGAGCAGATCCATCCCGCCACCTTCGACACACTGCCAGACATTTTGCTCATGGATGAGATGGGAGAGAGCTGATGGCGTTTTCCGACGACTATTGCGACCTTCACGGTTTTGAACACGGAAAGCCGTATTTCACCGCTCACGATCACGGGAACTGTTCGATCATCCGTGTCCATGGATGCGACAGTTTGGCGACCGAGAACGAATTTGAAGAGCGCATGGCTGTTGCCGCGCAAGCGATCGGGGCGCTCCTGCGCGAACCATATCACTCGCTCACAATTACCTTCGAGCGCTCCCAGAACAATTCCGACTACATCGAGAGTATTCGACGTGACCGCCAAAGAGACGCGCAAGCGAAAGGTCTCAATGCAGATGTCCTGATTGATGAAACGATTGGTGTTCTGAAAGAACGGGTGATCTACGAAGAAATCCTGATCGCCTGTTGGACAGGTATCGGCGCTGGATATGCGGAAGAAACCAGCAAGGAGTTCGCAGAAAACAAAGCCAGCTGGGGACGCATCAACGCCAGCATGGCAATGGACCCCTTGGTTGCCGTTCGCAACCTGGAAGGCCCGCACATGAGCTTTGTGCATGGAGTGGTTTCCGCTTTGGAAGCAGGAAAGCTGAAGTGTGAAATACTGGGTGAGACGAAAGAAGGTTTGCGCCAAGACCTCGCGGCCGTCAGACGTGCAGCGCTGTTCCATGAGACCTCCGATGACTGGACGCCTCAAACCACATTCGAGCGCAGCTTTTTCGAGCTGAGAGACTACGAAACCAAAGATCTGTCGGGCTTTTTTGCGCCACCCCTGTCACAGCAGATTATGACGAGTTCCGGTGATGGCGCACCCGACATGAGGTCAGTGGGATTTGGTGGACGTACTTACTCTGTTGTCCACGCTAAGGTTTTTCCACGCCAAATGCCGCTGTTCCATCAGCTATGCAAAAAGCTTGAGCGATATGATGGACGCGGGGAGCAGGATGTTCCGTGGCGGTATGCGCTTCATCTTTCAGGTGGGGTGAAGATCTCCGCCATCGCGAGCTTCTTCAATACCATGATTGCGTTCTTGTCTCCCATGAACCAGCAAAAACGCTTTGCTACCATGGAAGTGAACGCCCTGGCGCAGGCGGATAAGGAAACCTTTGTGGGCGCTCAAATGATGGCGGTCACATGGATCGAGCCGCATGAAGAGCGTGAGCTGCTTTCCCAGCGCCGTGCACGCCTTGTGCGTGCCCTAGAGAGCTGGAACAGCCCAACGATAGTTGAGGTCTCCGTCGATCCAATGCGCGCGCTTACGGAGACCTGCGCGGGGATGACCCGGCGTGCAAAGATCGCCCGCCATTCTGTTGCTCCGATCACAGAGCTATCCTTATCGCTACCGTTTCATCGCACGGCACCGTTTTACAAGAACGGACAGTCTGTGATGATTTCACCGGAAGGGAAACCGGTCCCTTTGCAGGCACACTCGTCTGACCAGAACTTCTGGCTCACTCTTGTTTCTGCGCCTCCTGGTTCAGGTAAATCGGTGTTTATGAACCGGACCAATGCCGAGTTCGCCGTGTTTTCACCAGGAGGACAGCTCCCCTTTATCGGGGTTGTCGATATTGGCCCGTCATCCGCTGGCTTTATTGAGCTGGTGAAATCAATGGCACCCGACCACATGCGTCATCAGATGCTGTTGGTGAAATTGAAGAATGACCGGCAACAATCAACAAACATCAACCCTTTTGAGCTGGGCTTGGGAAATCGGAAACCGACAGACCCTGAAAGGAAGTTTGTCGAGGCATTCCTTACGGAAGTTCTGGGTGATGAAGAGGGTCGCACAAATCCTGATTTTGTCGCTTCAATTGTTCGGCAACTCTACGCACAGATGTCAGATTTGGAGATCTCAAGCCAACCAAAACGTTGGCAGGCTGAGATGTGTCCAGAGATTGATGCTCTGTGTGCCAAGCTGGACATCCCGCTCCGCGAAACCACTCGGTGGTGGCAGATTGTTGATTTGCTGGCAAAGCGGAAGCTGTTCCGAGAAGCGATGGTCGCCCAGCGCTATGCGTCGCCGCTTTTAGAAGATGTTGCACGGATCATTACCCAAACCGAGTTTCGCCAGGACTATGGTGATGCCTTCTGTAAAGACGCAAACCTCCGCCTCCTCGGAGCTATTGAGCAGTTCCCAATCTTTTCGCGCCCAACTTCGTTGGACATTGGCGATGCTCGTATCTGTTCCATCGACCTAAACGATGTTGTGGTTGGTGGTTCTGCGAAAGACCGGGGGGCGTCGCGGAACAACACGCTGATGTACATGATTGCGGCCGACCTTTTCCTGCGCCAAATCAGTGGGACCGAAGAAGACATCCCAGCAATGTCATTCCCCGATGGCGAACTCCGCGATCTGTATCAAACATACTGGCGGAAGCGATTTCTGGACATAGCGGAGACACCCAAGCGCTTCGCAATGGACGAGTTTCATAAAACGGGTTCCACGCCCTCCATCGTCAACACAGTCGATATTATGGCGCGCGAGGGCCGGAAATGGGGTTTGGAAATTGTTCTCGCGTCTCAAAAGATTGATGACTTCGAAGCTTTTAAGGAGCTTGCGTCAACAATTGTCCTCCTGGATGCAACCGACAATGGGACCAGGCGAAAACTACAACAGCAGTTCGGTTTCTCAGAGGCAGTAGTCGAACAAATGCAAGAGCTTCACGGACCACGCCCAAATATGGGTGCGGCATTCGTGATTGGTGCGAAGCTGAAGACCAATTACCACTGGCTTCGCATCTATAACCATCTAGCGCCCACCTTGTTGTGGGCGCTAGATACGACCCCCGCCAACCGTTTGCTCCGAAAGGCTCTGGTCAGCCGATTGGGCTTGGAGCGCGCGCTGAAATTGCTCGTGGCGCGTTTTCCTAGAGGGACGGCGGTGGATTACATCGAGCAATGTAAAATCGACAGGGCGTTCGGAGACGAAGATATCGGCGTTTATGCCGATATTGCGTCTTCGCTGATCCAAGATTTTGTCGAAACCATCCCCGCTTAACCATGACACTTAGGGAATCCAAATCCATGAATGCAATCACCAAAATCCAAGACGCATCGTTGCTCATGTCCGTTGCGGTTATGAGCACTGTTGTAATGGCCAAACAGGCTCTGGCCCAAACTGCCGATCCATTGAACCCACTCCAACAAATCGAAGATGCTCGAACGGCGGCGCAAAACACCACGTTGGACGTGGATTCTGCAAAGTCTGGGGCGGAAAAGATCTCCGATGTCGCGATCTACTGGGCCGCGCCCATCGGTCTCCTTATCGCGCTTTTCGGTTTCTATCTTCTGCACAAGGCGAACCAGGATGAAAGTGGTCGCACGAGCACAGGTGGCGCACTGGGCACGATCCTCATCGGCGGCTGTACGGCAGTATTCTCTGTGCTGACGTTCGTTGCTGTTGAATACCTCATCGGGACAAAAGCCTGATCCCATGTGGCTGTGGCGAACAATGTAGTATGCTAAGTTCGCCACAGACCAATCAAAGAAGGGTGACAAACTGCATGAGCAGAGAAGAACAATACACATACGGCGAAAATGTGCTCGACCTCATCAGACATAACTACGGTGAAACGAAGACGGCGCGGGCTGAGTTTGCAGCGCTTTTTGACCGGAAACCGGCATCTGTTTGGCCATGGGTTGGAGGAGATCGGCAAGGCATCCCCGCTGCGCAGCGCCAAAGGTTTGAAGTGCTGCTTAAGAACCGTGACATCAAGCTCCCGCCAAACACGCAGGTCGATATGTATGTGCGTCCAGCTCCGCGACGTGATGTGACTGATAAAGCGCCGAAGAGAAACGTCGACTTGCTCACGCTGATCTGGAATGTCGTGCGTCACGATGCGTTGGGACCGACCGCGCTCGAAGCTCTGATGGCAGATACGAACTTCATTGAGCGACAACGGACGCCAGCTCTCTTGTTCCGGTGGGCTTATCACGAAGGCGGTGTCCCAAAATCATATCAAGAGGCGTTTTCGAATGCCTTGGTCAGATCCGGGATCGCGGGGGTACTGTTGGAGTATGACGATGATCCCCACGGCTTGTTTGACATTCGCGTCAGCAGTTTCTTTGCGGAGTGAGGGCAGATGGCATTAAAGAGTCAACGGCAACAAGAGCTTCATGCGCTGTGGATCCTCTTAGCTCTTGGAGCTTTCCTTGTAGCTGTTCTCTTTACAACTTTCTGGTTCGCAAAACCTGATGTCCTCATGGACGCCTACAAGACGGTGCGTTTGATCCAGTTTGGCTCTTTCTGGGACGAACTATTTCCTCAAGCGCGTCAGCTTATTGCAGAGACTGAGAATGGGGTTTTCAGCCTTTCGACGCTCGCAAAGAGTTCTGTGCCTTCAGCCGTATTGTCAGGGATCGGGATCCTGACCGTAGGTCTTTTCGCATATGAGCGGGTGAGTAAAGAGCATTTGGATGCCTTCATCACGCACAAGACACCTCCATCAATGATGGAAATACTGGACAAGTTTGCGATTTTCAAACCAGCTGTCCGATTTGTTTTGAACTATAAAGACCACAAATTGTCGTCGGCAAAGGGAGATGGGAGACTGCCCCATCACCCTCTCAGCTTTCTTCAGGAACATGAATTTCTGAAACGGATCGGACCACCGGCCGAGTGGAACAGCCCAGACTCGAACCCTGATTTCCCAGAGCCGCTACCCTTTGCGTTTTTGGAAGTCGATAAGGCAGGTATCCAAGCTTATTTCAGTGATAGCTTTGGGCCGCGGAACCCGTTCCTCGGTCTCAAGAACATGAATGATCTTGCCGCCGTGCGTTCAGCTGTAGACGCTCTGCCATTTCACCTCGTTCTCGTCATGGCACCGGCGTTGGCGCGCGTTCATTATTCGATCTTCTTTGAAGAGAAGGATTACGTGCGAGCTGTGCTCGACCTGCACAAGTTTCCTGACGAAGTGTGGACAGAGCTGAACGCGATGAAGGCAGCTGAAGGAGGCCGTCTGCGCCTGGGCTTCGATGATCAACGTCACAGGGTCTCAGAAAACAGCCTGTGGCTTGAAGCGAACAAAAAAGCATCCAAAGACCTCATCACACTGTCTGAATACCTGAAGGAGACCATCACGGTTGATGGGCAAGAGGTTGTGCGCGGGGATGCGATGAAGACCGTCCTGAAGGCTCGTGAGCTGATGTGGGATGT
Source organism: uncultured Tateyamaria sp. (assembly GCF_947504105.1). Lineage (GTDB taxonomy): Bacteria > Pseudomonadota > Alphaproteobacteria > Rhodobacterales > Rhodobacteraceae > Tateyamaria. The sequence goes on along the minus strand of NZ_CANNGP010000031.1, from coordinate 4,598 downwards.
GTTGACAATGCATCGCCTGGAAGACCGGAAACGCTGGCCTGTCGGGCAGGATGAAAATGCCAAGTTTATCTGGAAGGAAACGCCACCAGAAACAGCCGCTGAGAAAGCTTACCTTGAGAAGGTCACAGAGCGGCTAATCCGGGCGTCTGAGGAGTGCGATGCGCTCATGCGGGCGAATGCATACTGCTTTGGCGTGTTGGGCACGTTGGTCGAGAGAACGCGGAAAATGGGGGTGTATGTGCCCAATGTCTGGCGGTGGATGCGGTTTGTTGAGCTGGCACATTGGCGCTTCTTCCTCGATCTGGGCAAACCACTCAGCACAGTCGATTCAATGGGGATGTGGGAGCACTACAACGCGGAAACCGCGATAGGTGAACCAATACACTCACCGTTCTTGCGTCGCACAGCGAATGACCTGGCGCGGCAGGCGGCTCGGTTCGTCACCAAAGAGTTCACCTCTGGTTACAACCGCACCATCGTCATGGACGATACAGGGGCCAGTTTCGACCTGGAGGCGCTTTATCGTGAGGTGGATGCGCAGGAAAAAGCGGGTAAGCGCGAGGTTCAAGACGCTCTCGATGTCGGCACCGCTTTGAGTGATTTTGACCCAGCAGCTGCCATGCGGGAGGCGGCTGGGAAGCCAATACAGATTAAGACATCAACCCGGCGCATCGTCACCTGAAGATGCCCCTAGCCATGGAGAGACAATATGGCAAATGACCAAGATAACTATCTGTCCGATGGCACCGATGCGCGCCATCCGCGTAGTCGTCAGGAGATCGAGGCGCAAGCGGAGGACCAATTCGCAACCGATGTCGTTAAGAAACGGGCTGAGTTTGAGGCGCTGGTACGGCGTCATCGAGCAATGATGGATGAACAAGTCCAGAATACGAAAAGCATGTTTGGGAGAACGCCACCAGAAGTGAGCGTCAACGCTTTAGCTCTCGCGGTAGAAGAAGCTCACCATCTGGACGAGCTGCATGTGTTGGAAGGAAAGCCCAGATCGACCGGGGGCGACATCCGTGATTTCAATGCACAGATCCGCAACCGGGACGTGGAATACTACAGCGAGGGTAGCAAACAGCCGGCCTTTTTGGACGACGGAAAGAATATCTATGTGCCGAGCTTCGAGGATGAGGCGGCTCTGTTGGCCTCCCTCCAGCTTGCGCAGCAGCGCTGGGGCGTTGTGAAGGTCAACGGCAACGATGACTTCAAGGCTCGCGTCGTGGAGATGGCGGTGACGCATGATTTGAAGCTGGCAAACGTAGATCTGGCAGAGGTCGTTCAAATGCGGCGTGAAGCTGGAAGCGTGCTATCGCAGCCCAGCGTGGAAGAGCGCGCCGCAGCTGAAGACTTTCATGCAAGTGTTGAGGAAAAGGGCCCAGCCACGCCCAGCGCTGCGCCACAGCCAGTTCAAGAGACCGTCGCGGCCGAACCGGCGCAACCAGCAAGGGACGTAGCGGCAACGGCCGAAACTCCAAGTGAAGACGATGATTGGATAGAGCGCCTGCAAGCAGAGCGGCGTCTGAGAAAGGAAGCGAAAATGGACGAGCAGGATATGACGCCAGAAACTGATATCGACACAACACCAGCTGTGGATGCCCCTTCGATTGATTTTGAGGAGGAACCCGAAGTCGAGATAGATCTGGGTTTTGATGATGGCGATGATTGGGACCCGATGGCTACCGCTGATCCTGTCCCGCCGTCCACGCAAAAGCAGGCTGTCGGAGCAAGGCCATGACCATGGCCACAGACACGGAGATCTTCGACAAGCTGGGCTTCAGCTGGGATCGTGACGTGTTGCCTGCGGGATCGGCTACGACAACAGAGCGGTCGCTGTATCGGTATAAACAGATGATGGCGCAGTTTGTCTTCGATGCGAGTTCGCTGGAGGGAAATCCGTTCACGTTCCCCGAGGTGAAGACGTTGCTCGATGGTGTCACGGTTGGTGGTCGGAAGGTATCGGACCAACAACAGGTTCTCAACTTGGCAGCGGCTGCGACAGAGCTGTTTGATATGGTCAAGAAGGGCACATTCAAGCTGGATAAAGCCACCTCAGACCGTCTGCACGCGCTTGTGGCGCGTGAGGAGGCGTTTGAGTGGGGTCACTTCCGTGGCGAGGGTGAGGAGGCGCAGATAACGCCTCGTGTGGCCCTGGGCGAGTTGGATAGCCACTATCCCCCTGAGACAGAGCCAGGAGGACAAAACCTGGTCGATCTGTTCAACAATGGTGTTGCCGTGCTCAATGCCGATGTTCCGCATCCACAGGAACGCGCAATGGCGCACTTCCTCTTTGGTGCGCTTCAGCAGTTCTATTTCGACGGCAACAAGCGGACAGCCAGGTTTATGATGAATGGCGTGCTCATGTCCGAGGGCATGGATGCGATTTCCGTACCTGCAACCCGCGCCCAGGAGTTCAACGAGAAGATGGTGCGTTTCTACGTGGACAAGGATGCAACTGAGATGATGGCATTTCTGCTGGATTGCCGTCCCTCAAATGCCCCTAGGCCCCGCCCAACGGTGGGGGCTGGGGGCACTTAGCTTCCATGAAAGAGGACGTGAGAATGAAGACGACTGTTAACGCGGTTCAACTGTTGGTGGGGCAGACGGTGAAATATCTGCCGCTCGCATACGTGATCAATATGATCGTGGTGCATCTGAGCGTGGGGTACAGCCATGCTTTGGAAGCAAGCGTAGGCCCAGACGTGCTTGAGCGTGCGACGAACCCAGAGTTGGCTATGCTTGAAGGTGATTTCATCATTTGGTCCAATGCGCGCTTCAGCTATTGGTCCGATATGTTGGCGGCATCTTTGTCGCCAGCGGCCCTATATTCCATTGCGGTCTATTCTCTGGCCTTGGGTTTGGTCAGCCTGTTGCCGCGCATTATTCTCTCTGGTCGTGCGGCTCGCACTGCATAGAATGATGACGCATCAAAACCCAAATAGAACCATCGAAGCGCTACAGGCCGCAGGTGGTACACCGAAACATCAATATCTCCCCCGAGAAGATTCAATGTTCTTTGATACAGGCATCTGCGGTCTCACTGGGGAGACAAATGAAGTATGTGATCCACTCCTGCTCGATGTGTATATCGACCTTGGAATTGATCCTTCTTTGGTTCCTAACACTCACTTTTTCGATAGAACCGTTCCACAACTCCCTCGCTTGAGGTTCAGGATGGACCGAAAAGGATCATCCTATCCAACCGGGGTGATTGAAACGGTTACCATGGAAGAGGCACTAGCGGCGGCGAAAGAATACAACGAATGGCTTCACAACAACGCTGCAATCCGAGCCACTGAGACAGCTAAAAACGCCAACATGTGAAGACCAAACACAAGACGGAGTGCGTTGGACTCTGGTGTGTTCGCGCTCTCCAAAAATCTGTATTTCGGCAACGCTTGCCAAGCGATAGGGACGGTGTGCGCTGGTTGAAAGAGCCACCAACGAACCCACCGGCAGACTGCACACCCGACGAAGCCACTGCTTGGCCACTGCTGAACCGGGATGAAAAACTTGCGATGATTTGGGACCACCTTGAGAAAGGTGCCCAGCTATTTGGGGATGTCCTGAACGTACCACACATACCACTGGTTGCGGTCGAAAATCCAATAATGCACCGCTACGCCAAAGAACGGATCAGAGGGTACTTTCCACCGTCACAATCGTTGCACCCGTGGCACCATGCAACGGATGAAGACGGCCCCGACAACGAGCGCAAGCGCACATGCCTATGGCTGCGTGGTTTGGAAAAGCTGACACCAACTGGCACTCTCGACGGCACGACAGCCCGTGATAGCGTACACAAAGCAAAACCCGGCAAGGATCGCTGGAAAGTACGCTCCAAATTCTTCCCCGGCATAGCGAATGCCATGGCGGATCAATGGGGTGGCGAAGCGCTGGCCCTGATGGCCGCATAACGACTGTGAAAGGCAACAGAATGAAACCCGAACTGATCACCCACAAACGCTTTATCCCAGCCTTTGGGCTGGCTGAACACGAAGACCAGATGCCGGTATGCTTGTATACCATCCTATCGGTGAACAAGTCGGTCGGAGACTGCGCCGCATACGAGGGTATTGGCCCAACGATGAACGGTTGGGAAGAAACCGACATCGAACAGATGACCGAAACCATCAAAGCGGGTGGTTCCAAAATATCGGAAGAAGCGGCTCGCAAACTGTTTGACGAAATTGAAGATCTGGCTCTGCGCTACCGGGGTTAACACCCGGTATTCCCACAACGTAAGAACAAAGATAGGGTATCCGTAATTCATGGTTGATCAGAATCCCGGCAAAGAGGATACAGCAGCCGATGATCATAATGTCGTGCATGGCATTCCCTCCTTAGATGGCAACTGACACCAGCTCCGCGTTGCATAAGGCGCTAAGCTGCGGGGCGCAGCACAAGAGCTTTCACGGCATCGTCCTTGGAACTTGTTTCAGTCCACGCATCTTGCGTCATAAAGAAGGTATTGCCGATCTGAACGCCGTGATCGTCAGTGACAGTATCATTTGTCCCGTCTGTCTGACGTCAGCGCCTATGGGTCCAAATAGCGGTATTTGCTAAGAGAGGGTTTGTTGCTCATCGTGGCCACC
>NZ_CANNGP010000030.1 GCF_947504105.1 uncultured Tateyamaria sp. | reverse complement strand
AGGGATGGGCGCTGGCCCTCTCGTGCATCGGCTCGCGCCGATACCCTGCCGGGCGACGCGCGCGGCCCAAGGCCGCGCGCTTGTTCGTGAATTGCCCTTGGCTCATACTTGCGGCATAGTTTGCGCATTCAGAGCGGGTAAACCCGCCAGAGCAGAGGCGAGCAGAGACATGAAACTCTCGACCACGATCATTGCCGGGGCAACTGCCCTTGGGCTGGCTGCCTGTGGCGGCGGATCCTCCTATTCCAGCGCGCGGGCGGTCTCCGCGACACCGGTGCTGTTTGCGACCGGTCCGATCTATTCCGCCTGCCGGAGTGGGGGCCGGGATCAGGCCAGCCGGGTGCGGTGTGGATGTGTGCAGGCCGTGGCCAACCAATCGCTGAGTTCCACGGATCAAAGTCGCGGGGCCGGCTTTTTCGGCAATCCGCAGCAGGCTCAGGAGGTACGTCAGTCTGATCGTGCCACGGATGAGCGGTTCTGGCGCCGCTGGAAGGACTACAGCGACAGCGCTGGGCGGCAGTGCTCGTGAGCTAGAGGTCCCTGATCCAGAACTGCAGGGGCTTTTCGGTTTCGTCCCCGTGATCCACGTCTCGCCATGCAAAATAGGACACAACACCGGGAATCCGCGTGTATCCGCGCCCTTCCCAAAAGGATTCAAGGGACCGATACGCACTGGGATAAAGAGGGTGGTCCCGCGACCGTATGACCGAAGCAAAGCACATCTGGCTGTAACCCAGGTCCCGCGCATGGGCTTCGCGCCGATCAAAGAAGGTGTGCCCGACCCCTCGGCCCCGGAAGCGGGGCAACAACACGCTTTCTCCGCAATAAAAGCAGGTGTCGATATCCACGCCACTGCCAGCAAATGCATCCCCGAACGCATCCGCGTGTTCCGCCAGCGGTGCAGCTGTCGCCGCCCCCACCATCCAGTCGCCATCATAGGCAGCCACGATGACCGCGCGGTCGCTTTGCTCGTAAACCTCAAGATAGCGGCGTTCATATGTGATGTCGCCTTCGTACAGGTATGGCCAATCCCGAAAGACCGCGAGGCGCAGCTTTGCCACGTCATCCAGCGCTTCGGTCAGGGCGGGCCCGGTGAGTGTCTCAACCCTCATGCCGCAACCTGTCGCACCCAATCCGCGAGGTTGTAATGCGTGGTGACACGCGCGATTTTGCCATCCCGGATGTCAAAGAACGACCCGGCAGGCAGGGCGTAGGTCTGGCCATTTGCCTCCGGCAATCCCGCATCCGTTTGCAGGTACGTGCCGTTCACGGTGTATTCGGCGGCGGCGCGTGCGCCATCCTTGCCCGAAAAAACAACCATATCGGTCAGCGTTTCAGCGTAGCACTGGTTCATGTGGGCGCAAAACGCCTTGAACAGGTCCTTGCCCCGACGCACCTGCCCCTCGTTCACGTGGTGGGCCACGTCATCTGTCAGACAGGCCAGCATGGCCTCCACATCACCTGCGTTGAACGCCTCGAAGTAGTCGGTCACGATCTGCATCAGCTGACGTCCCTCGCCGGTCCCCAACGCTCAACAAGCCGGGCAATGATCTGGTCGCGGGCGGCGCGGTAGCTCTCCAGCTTCGCATCGCGCGTCTCACCCAAACCTGTCGGGTCAAGGATCGGCCAATATTCGACCTCAAGATGATAGTAGCGCGTCAATTCCAGCGCGCGGCGCTGGCTGGCCGGGCTGAGCGCCACAACCAGGTCGAAGGACGACAGATCGTCGCCCCACTCCTCCATCTCGTCAAAGCTGCGCGAGCGGTGGCGGCTCAGTTCCACATCCAGTTCCTGGCACACAGCGATGGAAAAGCCGTCAATCTCCATGTCGTTCTTGACGCCGACCGATTGGACATAGGTGCCGGTGCCGTAGAACTTCTTCATGATCCCTTCGGCCATGGGGGACCGGACCGCGTTGTGATCGCAGCAAAAGAGGATGGATTGCGGCAGCGCTTTGGTCATCTATCCGCCGAAATGCAGCACGCAGATCAGGGTAAAGAGGCGGCGGGCGGTGTCGGTGTCGACCTCTGCCTTGCCTTCCAACCGCTCCTGCAACACGCGACTGCCCTCGTTGTGGATACCGCGGCGGGCCATGTCGATGGTTTCGATCTGGCTGGGGGGCAGTTTTTTGACCGCCTCGAAATAGCTTTCGCAGATCTGGAAGTAGTCCTTGACCACTTGCCGGAAGGGGCCGAGGGACAGGTGAAACTCGGCCGCCTTCTCGTCAGCTTCGGTGGCAACATCAAAGACCAGACGCTTGTCGCGAATGGACAGACCTACATTGTAGGGCCCCTGCGGTACCGGGCGGCCATCTCGGCCCGGCAGGACAAAGGTATTGTCCTCAAGCAAATCGAACATCGCCACCTTGCGTTCCTGTTCGATCTCGGGGGTTGGGGGCGGTAGGTTGGCATCATCCAACATGATGCGGGCAATTCGGGTCATGGCGCGGGGCCTTCGGCAACGAAACAATCTTTCGCAATGCTTAGGGTCTGGAACCGCGCAATACAATGCCACAATGCCGCGCACCACATTTCATGTCCAAGCGCAGGGATCGCCCTTCTTCTGGCTGAAAATACCTCGGGGGGCGGCGCAGCCGGGGGGCTGGCCCCCCTCTACCCGTTCAACTTGCGCAGTCGGGCCGTCACGGACAGCCCGTGCGCCTCAAGGCTTTCGGAGGCGGCCAACCGCTCTGCCCCCGGACCAATGGCGCGCAGCGCATCGGGCGTCATCTGCGCCAGCGTGGTCCGCTTGACGAAATCCATCACCGATAGGCCGGACGAGAACCGGGCAGAGCGGGCTGTGGGCAGCACGTGGTTGGGGCCACCGATGTAGTCCCCGATCGCCTCCGGCGTCCACTGACCCAGGAAGATAGCCCCGGCATGGGTGATCCTTTCCGACAGGGACACAGGGTCGGCGACACAGAGCTCAAGGTGCTCGGGCGCGATACGGTCCGACAGCTGTGCCGCAACACCAAGGTCCGGCACGGTGATGATCGCGCCGAAGTCCCGCCAGCTGACCCCCGCGATGGCGCGGCGCTCCAGCGTTTCAAGGCGTGCACTCACCGCATCGGCCACCGCCCGGCCAAAGGCGGGATCAGTCGTGATCAGCAGCGATTGCGCGCTTTCGTCATGCTCAGCCTGGCTGAGCAGGTCGAGGGCGATCCAGTCGGGGTCGTTGTCGGCATCCGCGATCACCAGAATCTCGGACGGACCTGCGATCATGTCGATACCGACCTTGCCAAAGACCCGCCGCTTGGCCGCAGCGACAAAGGCATTGCCCGGCCCTGTGATCTTGTCGACAGGCGTAATCGTGTCCGTGCCATAGGCAAGCGCCGCAATCGCCTGCGCGCCCCCGATGCGGTAAATCTCGTCCACGCCGGACAGTTGCGCTGCCAGCAGGACAAGCGGGTTGATGACACCATCGGGGGTGGGCACGGTAATGGTCAGACGTCCCACGCCGGCCACCTTGGCCGGAATAGCGTTCATCAGGACCGAGGACGGATAGCTGGCCAGCCCGCCGGGCACATAAAGACCGGCCGCCGACACCGGCGTCCAGCGCCAGCCCAGCGTCGCGCCCGCGTCGTCTGTCCACTGCGCGTCCTCGGGCATCTGGCGTTCGTGATAGGCGCGGATGCGGGCGGCAGCGAGCGCAAGCGCGTCGCGATCTTCCTGCCCAACCTCTGCCACAGCCTCGACGATCTCGTCCGCGCTGATGCGCAGCGTGTCAGGCGTCAGGGCAATGCGGTCGAAACGTTCGGTCAGCTCAATGACGGCGGCATCCCCCCGCGCCCGCACGTCGGCTATGATGTCGGCCACAACCGCATCCACATCCGGGCTGTCCTCGCGCTTGGCGGACAGAAGGGCGGCAAATTGCGCTTCGAAATCAGCGTCGCTGTAGTCAAGAAACTGGGGCATGGATGTCCTTTCCGGCTGAGGCGGGACATAGCGGGCCGACTGCACAGGCTCAAGGGGCGGGGCGGACGACACGTCCGCCTTACAGATTTAATGTAAGGGGCAGCTTGCTGCACCGGACACATGTTTGAGCGGATGCGCTGGTGATCACCTGTAAGGCGCACCTGTGGTGCGCCGGGCGGAGGGCACCTCCGCCTTACGTGATGGCCCGGATCATGATCAGGTCGGTTTCAGCATGGCCATCGCTCAACGTCGCGTTGGGGATTTGTCCGACTTCTTGAAACCCTGCGCGCGTGTAGAACGCGATGGCACGCCCGTTGCTGGCTGCCACGAACAGTTCCAACTGGCGGATCCCCAAGTCGCGTGCAGCATCCGAAATGCCATCAATGAGTGCACGCGCTGCACCGCTGCCCTGCGCATCGGGTTGGACAAAGAACGCACCCAGCTCAGCCCGGTGCTTTGTCTGCGCCTTGGTGAGAGGGATCAGGCTGCCGATGCCGACAAGGGTCGCAGCACGGAACACGCCAAAGCTATGGCCGATGTCCAAACGCTCTGCAATGGTGTCCAACGGCACAGCCGCAGCTTCATCATAGGTGGTCAGGAACGCCTCAGGATATGTCGACAGCCCCTCAAGCCGCAGCGCGCGCCACGCCGCCGCATCCGCGCCGGTCAACCGGCGCACGGACAGGTCAGTCATCGTGTTTGGGAACGGATTTCGACGGGGCCACGTAGGGTCTGGTCACATCCTTGAGCGTCACGTCAATCGCTTCGACCGACAGGCGCAGCGCCCCATCACCCGCCAACGTCAGCAGGATCTCCCCTGCCCCATCCTCGCCTGCCTCGAACGTGACCGAGAGCAGCGACAGGATCACATCCTTGTCCGACCGGTCCACGCCCTGGCTGGAAACCCGCAAAACGCCATCGAAGGCCAGCAGGGATTGCACACGTTCGGGTGCGTGACGATCTTTGCCTTCATCTTCCCAGCGGAAGCGGTTGACCAGCAGGGCAAAGGACCGCCCACGCGCATCCCAGCGCATTTCCGTGATCGGAAACACCGCATCCTGCACCAACGATGACACCACCTGCAGATCATCCGCATCCAGTGCCCCAAGGTTCAGCGGCGCCTCGCGCCCGTCTTCAAACCGTGCGTCTTGCATCAGTCCCCCGAAATCCGTTCAATATTGGCGCCCACGCCGGACAGCTTGCGCACCACATGTTCATAGCCGCGGTCGAGATGATAGACCCGGGCGACCCGCGTTTCCCCTGTCGCAGCCAGACCCGCGAGGATCAGGCTGACGCTCGCCCGCAAATCCGTTGCCATGACCGGCGCGCCTTTCAGTTGGTCGACCCCCTTCACGGTGGCCGTGCCGCCGTGCACCTCGATATCAGCACCCATGCGCACCAATTCCGGCGCGTGCATGAAGCGGTTCTCAAAAATCTTTTCTTCCAGCACCGATGTGCCCTCGGCCGTGCAGAGCAGCGCCATCATCTGCGCCTGCAGGTCGGTCGGGAAGCCGGGGAAGGGTTCGGTCGTCACATCCACGGCGCGGATGCGCCCGTTCTTGCGCGCGACCTTCAGACCCTTGTCGGTTTCCGTCACGCTGATGCCTGCCGCGTCCAGTTTTTCGCAGAAGGCGCCCACGAGTTCGATCTTGCCGCCGAGCAGTTCAACCTCGCCCCCGCAAATGGCCGGGGCCAGCATGTAGGTGCCCAACTCAATCCGGTCGGTGACAACGCGGTGGGTGGCGCCGTGCAGCTTGTCCACGCCTTGAATGGTGATGGAGGATGTCCCGTCCCCTTCGATCTGCGCGCCCATGGCCCGGAGGCAGGTGGCAAGATCCACGATCTCGGGCTCGCGCGCGGCGTTGTTGATGACCGTGGTGCCCTTGGCGAGCGTCGCCGCCATCATGATGTTTTCCGTTGCCCCGACGGAGGCAAAGGGGAAGTCGATCACCGCCCCCTTGAGCTTGCCCCCATCCGCCTTGGCGTGCAGGTAGCCGTCGCGCAAGTCGATCTCAGCCCCCATCTTGGCCAGACCGTCGGTGTGGATGTCCATGGGCCGCGCACCGATGGCACAGCCACCGGGCAGGGACACCTCGGCATGCCCTTCGCGGGCCAGAAGCGGGCCAAGGACAAGGTTCGAGGCGCGCATCTTGCGCACGATGTCATATTCGGCGCGGGTGTTGATCGCGCCGTGACAGGACATCGCCTGCACCTGCCCGTCCTGCATCGACGTGACCTCGGCCCCGAGCGATTGCAGCAGTTGCGTCATGGTGCGGATGTCCGACAGGCGCGGCGCATTGGTGAGCGTCAGCGGCTCGTCACTGAGCAAGGTCGCCGGCATCAGCGTCAGGCAGGCGTTCTTGGCCCCCGCGATGGGGATCTGCCCGTTCAGGGTGCCGCCGCCCTTGACCAATATGCTATCCATTGTCCTGCTCCTCTTTATTGCCTGCCTGTGCCCGTGCCTTGGCTTGTGCCTTGCGCTTGGCCATGTTTGCCTTTAGCGCCTGTTTGAGCCGCGCGTCGCGGTCGTCTTTTGCCGTGGGCTTGGGTGGGGATTTATCTGCCATGCCGCTTCTGTAACGCAGGGGGCATTTGGCGTCCAGAATGGGCTTGCATGGGTGGCGGTTTGGGGCTATCCCGCCGCGCACGGCGCTGCTGTAGCTCAGAGGTAGAGCACTCCCTTGGTAAGGGAGAGGTCGAGAGTTCGATTCTCTCCAGCAGCACCACCCCTTCCGCTTCCCGATGAAACCATAGAACTCGCAGCAAGCCTCGGGTCTCGACTTACGCGCGCCTCATGCGAGCCACGCTGAGTGCGAGAGTTCGATTCTCTCCAGCAGCACCACCCCTTCCGCTTCCCGATGAAACCATAGAACCCGCAGCAAACCTCAGGTCTCAACTTACGCGCGCCTCATGCGAGCCAAGCTGAGTGCGAGAGTTCGATGCCCTCCAGCAGCATCGTGACCTCTCGGACTCCGCGTGTGCACCGCCCAAGGCTCACCTGCCACAGCACAGGAACGAGCAACCGAAGGTCAGCGTTTGAAATGATGATCAAACATCTCTGGCCACAAAAAAGTGCGGCACAATAAATCACCCGTTAACCTCAACTTGCGAGGATCTTCGTCAGGTCAGGGTTCAGACATGGCACAAGAGCATCGCACATACGTCGCAATCATCGCCACCTGTGCGTTACTGGTGCTCGGCGTTTTTCTTTTTCCGCCGCTTACGACCAGTAGCGAACCTATTGCAGAGGGCATTACCCAGGCTGAATTCGAAGAGTCCGTGACCCAGGAGCTGGCCCATTGCGAAAGTCAGATAAGCAATGTCGATTGCGAATGCTTCGCCAGCATGTCCGGTTACATCCAGTCTCAAAAGGCGGCCAGAGTTCCCTTCGCGGTCTACGCTGACGGCCAAGAGCTTGCCAGAGGCCAAGCATCCAGCAGTTGTTGAAGGGCCGAAACTTGGATCAGCCCACCTAGCCAAGTGGGCTGTTGGTCTGTGCAGCCCGTGATAGAGCGCACCGCGCGCCTACGATGATCCAGTTGCGTGTCGACGTTCGCAGGTTTTCATTGTATCCTTTGGCCAGCACCAAAACGACTGTTCCCGTACGATGCCGCCTTGTGCTTTGAGCAAGGCGCAAATGCTTGTTTTGCAAGCAGACTCTGACGAATGGCAGAAGTTCGCCGACCGCCTTGTGCCGTGACGTCACTTCTACTCGACACGGCTTTGGTCTTTGTCGCACCTAAGCCACAGTACCAAGACCGAATTAATCAAAACCAACAGAAGGAGGCTCCTATGAAACGACGCCCGTTTCTTATCACCGCCCTTGCAACGACTTTTCTCACGGTCCCAGCCTTTGCCGCGGATGTCCCCGATGGAGTGACCCTCGCCGAAGAGCAAACCTTTACCTATCGCGACATTGACGAGTTCTCCTCCCTTGATCCGCAGGTCGTTGAAGACAGGCCTGGTTCTGACATCGCGCGTGACCTGTTCGAAGGGCTTTATAATCAGGATGCAGAGGGAAATACCGTACCTGGTGTTGCGCTGAGCCATGAAGCGTCAGACGATGGCCTGACCTACACTTTCACGCTGCGCGACAACGCAAAATGGTCCGATGGCACGCCTGTGACCGCGGGTGACTTCGTCTATGCCTGGCAGCGCGCCGTCGATCCCGAACTGGCTTCGCCATACGCGTGGTACATGGAACTGATGTCGATCCAGAATGGTGCAGCCATCATCGCCGGCGACATGGGACCCGATGCGCTCGGCGTCTCTGCGACGGACGACACCACGCTGGTGGTGAAACTGTCCCAACCCCTGCCATATTTTTCCAAGATGGTGACCCACGCCACCACCTTCCCGGCCCCCAAATGGGTGATTGAGGAACACGGAAGCCAATGGACGCGCCCCCAGAACATGGTGAGCAACGGCGCCTATGTTTTGACCGAACACGTGCCCAAGGAACGTGCCGTCCGCTCGCGTAACGAGATGTATTGGGACAACGAAAACACGGTGCTGGACAAGGTCACGACACTTGTGATCGGCGACGACGCGCAGGGGCTAACCCGTTGGCGGGCCGGTGAAGTTGACAAAACCGATATCCCGGCAGGCCAGTATCCCGCACTGGCGGAGGAATTCCCGGACGAAGCCTTCGCTCTTCCGGAGCTATGCAACTACTACTTCAACTTTAACCTCGCCTCCGGACCCGAAGCGTTCCAGGACGCACGCGTCCGCCAGGCGCTGGCTCTGGCTGTCGACCGCGAAGTGATCGTGGATCGCGTCTTGCAAGGTGGTCAGTTCCCGGCCTTCTCGTTCACACCAGCCGCAACAGCCGGGTTCGAGACGCCGGATGTCGACATGGCTGGCATGACCCAGGCCGAGCGCGATGCCAAGGCCAAGGAACTTTTGGCAGAGGCAGGCTATGGTGAAGGCGGCGAGCCGCTCAGTTTCACCTACCTCTACAACACCAACGAAGCGCACCAACAGGTCGCCATTGTGGCCAGCCAGATGTGGAAGCAAAAGCTGGGCGTGGATGTGACGCTGGAGAACCAGGAATGGAAAGTGTTTCTTGAAACGCGTGGCGCCCAGAATTACGACATGGCGCGCGGGGCATGGTGCGGCGACTACAACGAGGCGTCGACCTTCCTTGACCTTCTGACCACCGCGTCGGGCTATAATGACGCCAAGTTCTCAAACGCCCGCGTGGATGAGCTTATGGCCGAGGCCAAGTCGTCCAAGGATCCGCAGCCACTTTACACCGAGGTGGAACAAATCCTTGCGGCAGAGATGCCGGTCATCCCGATCTACCACTACTCGACCAACATGATGCTGTCCGAGAGCATCCAGGGTTGGCCTGTCAACAATGTCGAGCAGAATTGGTACGCCAAGGACCTGTATCGCGTCGCCGACTGACGCGACCGCAAACCCTACGCCCCGGCCCGGTGCCGGGGCGTAACAGCGGGGCATTTCCCCCGCCGGAACCTCGGAGCCCACAATGCTCAATTACACCCTTCGCCGTCTGTTGATGGTGATCCCGACGCTGTTGATCCTCGTGATCTTTGCGTTCTACCTGATGCGCCTTGCGCCGGGTGGACCTTTCACCTCGGAACGCCCCCTGCCGCCCGCCGTCATGGCCAACGTGCTTGAACGCTATGGCATGGATGAACCGCTGCATGTCCAGCTTTGGACCTACATCAAGAACATCATCTGCTGCTTTGATTTCGGCCCCTCCTTTGCGCAAAAGGACCGGACCGTGAACGACGTCATCACGCAGGGCTTTCCCGTGACGTTGACCTACGGGTTCTGGTCAGCTGTCTTCGTGCTGGCGCTGGGTGTGCCGCTGGGGATCATCGCGGCGCTTCGGCACAACGGGTTCTGGGACTACACGATGACCGGATTGGCCATCTTCTCCCAGATTTTCCCGAACTTCGTTTTGGCACCGCTGCTGGTGCTGCTCTTTACACTCTCGTGGGGCCTTTTGCCGGGCGGCGGCTGGAACGGGGGACAGTGGCAATATATTGTAATGCCCGCCATCGCGCTTGGTACGTCCTACATGGCGTCTGTCGCGCGCCTGACACGGGGATCGATGCTGGAAGTCCTTGGCTCACCCTATATCCGCACGGCCCGCGCCAAGGGCCTGCCCGAGCGGACAATCATCCTGCGCCATGCGCTCAAGCCAGCGCTGCTGCCAACGCTGACCTATATGGGGCCGGTCTTTGTCTACATGATCACCGGATCGGTTTTTGTCGACGTGTTCTTTTCCACCGGTGGCATCGGGCAGGACTTTATCGACGGGGCCTATAGCCGCGACTATTCGATCCTGCTGGGCCTTGCGATCCTGTATGCCGTTTTGACCTTTGCGCTGACACTGGCGGTTGACCTGCTTTATGCTTGGATCGACCCCAAGGTGCGGGCGGGCCTGTCATGATCGGAGCTGTCAAACGTCGCCTGAACTCCGCCACCTTCGCCGATGAACGCGCCGGAGAGATGGTCGCCTCCCGCTCGTTCTGGGCGGATGCGGGGCGGCGGTTCCTGCGCAATCGCATGGCCGTGTTTTCGGTGGGGATGCTGAGCGTCCTGGTTCTGTTCGCCATCTTCGGCAACCTGTTCTCCCGCTGGTCCTTTGAAGAGATCGACTGGAACGTGTTGGGCCGCATCAAGCAAGACGGTGGCCCGTCGCTGGAAAACGGTCACTGGTTTGGTGTGGATGAGCTGGGCCGCGACCTGTATGCCCGCGTTGTGCAAGGCACACGCACGTCGCTGCTGGTGGGCATCATCGCGGGTCCGGTCTCGGTGATCCTGGGCGCCACGCTGGGGGCACTGTCTGGCTACTATGGTGGGCGTTTTGACCGTACGGTGCTGGGCGCTTACACGATCTGGCTGGCGATCCCCTACATCATCTTCTTTGTTGTCTGGCAGGCCTTCTTTGGCCGTTCGATGAGCCAGATGATCCTTGTCATCATCCTCGTGAACTGGACGGCTGGCCTGCTGATCGTGCGGGGGCAGGTGATGATGCTGAAGAACCGCGAGTTTGTCGACGCCGCGCGGATGCTGGGCATGTCGGACCTTGCCATCATCTTCCGCCACTTGGCCCCCAACGTGCTGTGGGTGGTGGTGATCTACACCTCGCTCGTCATCCCCGAGGTCATCATGATGGAAAGCCTCGTGTCCTTCCTTGGCGTTGGTATTCAGGAACCCAATACGTCGCTGGGGGCGCTTCTGTCTGAAGGGGCCAGCACCATGACCTTTGGCACCCTGTGGCAGTTGGGCTTCCCGGCGGCAATCTTCGTGCTGGCCCAGGTCTCGCTGTTCTATATCGGCGACGGGCTGCGGGACGCGCTCGATCCGAAGGAGCGTTGAGATGAGCCAATTGAACACCACAAAAGCCCGAGGCAGACCATGCTGAGTGTCGAGAACCTGCACATCCGCTTCCGCACCGGCGACGGGCTGGTCCATGCGGTCAATGATGTTTCCTTTTCCGTCGATGCGGGCAGCCGTCTGGCTGTCGTGGGCGAAAGCGGGTCCGGCAAGTCGCAGATCGCGCTCGCCATCATGGGCCTGCTCGCCAAGAATGCCGAGGTTGAGGGGCGCATCATGTGGGACGGTCAGGACCTGCTGGGCACGTCCAACCGTGAAATGAACCGCATCCGCGCGCGCGAGATCGGGATCATCTTCCAGGACCCGATGTCATCGCTAAACCCCTACATGACGATCGAGCGGCAATTGACCGAGATCGTCGAGCATCATGAGGGGATGTCGCGCCGTGCCGCTCGCGCCCGCGCGCTTGAAGTGATGGATGCCGTCCGCATTCCGGATGCCAAGGCCCGCCTGCGCGCCTATCCGCACGAGTTTTCTGGCGGGATGCGCCAGCGGATCGTCATTGCCATGGCGCTGATGTGCCAGCCCAAACTGATCCTGGCCGACGAACCCACAACCGCGCTTGACGTGACAGTGCAGGCCCAGATCATGCAGCTGTTGCAGGACGTGCAAAGCGACCTTGGAACCTCCGTTGTGCTCATCACCCACGATCTCGGGGTGGTTGCGGGGTTCTGCGAAGACGTGCTGGTCCTTTATGGCGGTCGCGTCATGGAGACGGCCAAGACCATGGCCCTGTTCGATCAGCCCGGTCACCCCTACACCCGCGGCCTGTTGCGCGCCGTCCCGAATATCGAGGATCCGTCGGATGCATTGACGGCCATCCCCGGCAGTCCACCGAACCAACACCGCTTTCCAGTGGCGTGCCCCTTCGCGCCCCGCTGCGCGGATGTCGTGGACATTTGCCGCGAAACCCTGCCTCAACTGCGCGACGGCCGTGCCTGCCTGCGCCCCATCGAGGAGCTGACCTGATGCTCTCGGTCCAGAACGCATATGTCGAATTCCGCGTTGCCCAAACCAAGAAATGGCCCTGGTCGCCTGCGGGCGTCGTCCACGCGGTCAATGGTGTCTCCTTTGATCTGGAGGCGGGAAAGACGATTGGGATCGTCGGTGAGTCAGGCTGTGGGAAATCCACGCTGATCCGGTCTGTTGCGGGGCTTGCACCCTTGGTGTCCGGCACTGTGACCCTTGATGGCGAACAGGTGGAGTATGGCAATCGCGCTTCGATGCAGCGATTGCGCGCAACGATGCAGATGATCTTTCAGGATCCCATCGCCTCGTTGAACCCGCGCATGACGATCCGCGAGATTGTCACTGAACCGCTGACTTTCTTCCGGCCCGAGATGGGTGCCGCAGACCGCAAGGCCGCCGCGCTGGCGATGCTTGAACGGGTGGGCATTCCGCCCGCTCAGGCGAACCGCTTTCCGCACGAATTCTCGGGGGGACAATGCCAGCGGATCGGGATCGCGCGCGCGCTGGTGGCCGAGCCCAAGGTGTTGTTGTGTGATGAGCCGGTGTCAGCGCTGGACGTATCCATCCAAGCGCAGGTGGTGAACCTGCTCAAGGAATTGCAGCGCGAGATGGGGCTGGCCCTTGTGTTCGTAGCCCATGACCTTGGCGTCGTCCGCCACATCTCGGACGAGGTGCTGGTCATGTACATGGGTGCCCAGATGGAGCGCGCGCCTGCCGCTGACCTCGTCCGTGCGCCACAGCACCCCTATGCAAAGGCCTTGCTGTCGGCGGTGCCGGTGCCCGATCCAAATGTCCGCATTGCGCCACAGATGCTGGAAGGCGACTTGCCCAGTCCGATGGATTTGCCGCCGGGCTGCCTGTTCGCTTCGCGCTGCCCGCATGCCATGGCGAAGTGCATAAAGGCACGGCCGCCAATGGTGCAGCGTAAAGGACATGAAGCAGCGTGTTATCTGTTGGACGACGCGTCGAAGAAACCAGAACCATCCCTGATCGATGGTTGAGTAACCGGGCGTTCGATACCGTTCGATCCAGCCTGACGACGCGCGGGTGTTTATGGCTCGGCGCGGCCGGTGAAGTTGGTGATATCGGTCCGCAAGTTGGTGATGAACATATTCATCAGGCTTTCAGCCTCGTCATCGTCCAATTCGACCGTCATCCGAACCAGCGCACCGGTCAAATGCGTATTCATGAAACACATTGTTGCAAGCTGATCGTGCTGCGAATCGTCGACCAGGGGTTTGAGGTGACGAAGGAGCGTTTCACCGTTTTTGCGGCTGTCATCCAGATCAAGCTGCTGCAGTTTTTTGTCCCCCTGCGTCGAACAAAGTATGTCCCGCACAGTTGGATTGGATTTGAGAAATTGTTGGTAAGCACGCAAGGATATTTCGATCCGGTCCGCGGCATCCGCGAGACTTGAAACACCGATAAAGTCGGCATCGATACTGTCCCTGATATCAGACATGACCGAAGTCGCCAAAGTTTGTATCAGCGCGCTTTTGTTCGGAAAAAACTGGTAGACGGTTCCGATTGGTACATCCGCGCGCTTCGCAACAGCACTCATTTTCAAACCATCGCTTCCGTGATCCGAGATCATCTCTTCGGCTGCTTTGAGGATCTGCTCGACCCGCGCTTTGCTGCGGGCCTGCACGGGCGTTTTCCGTATTTTGATCGACGTTTCCATGACGATGAGCATCCTGCCAAAAATCCCAATGATTGACTAATATGAGAAAGTCTCACATATTACAAACATGACAGATACTCATATTTAAGAGGAAAGATCATGACAGACACTGTCAACCGTGCATGCATTGTCGGAGCTGGCCCGGGGGGCCTTGCGCTGGCGCGGGCTTTCAAAAATCTGGGTATCGCGTTTGACATATTTGAACGACACAGTGAGGTCGGCGGCGTCTGGGATCTGGAGAACCCGGGCACGCCGATGTACGATTCTGCGCATTTCATCTCGTCCAAGACGCACTCGTACTTCTCAGATTTCCCGATGCCGGATCACTACCCGGACTATCCGTCGAACCGTCAGATCTTTGACTATATGAAGTCGTTTGCGCGTGAGTATGATCTCTATCCTCACATCAGCTTCAACACCGAAGTGACCGAGACGTCGTTCGATGACGATGCCTGGACGGTGACACTGTCCAGTGGACAAAGCCGCACGTATCGTTGGCTGATCTGTGTCTCGGGGACGACCTGGCATCCCCAGCTCCCGGGTTGGGCACTCGAGGCCGGGCACTTCAACGGGGAAGTCCGCCACGCCAATTCCTTCCGCCACATGGACGAATTTCGCGACAAGAACGTGCTGATCGTGGGGGCAGGCAATTCGGGCTGCGACATCGCCTGCGATGCAGCCGTGAGCGGCAACAAGACGTTCATCTCTGTCCGGCGTGGATACCACTTTGTGCCGAAACACATCATGGGCAAGCCCGCGGATGTTTTTGCCGATTCAGGACCAAACTTGCCACTTTGGTTGTCCCAGCGCATCTTCAGCGGCATCCTGAAGGTCCTGAACGGGGATCTCACTCGGCTTGGGTTGCCCAAGCCCGACCACCGCGTGCTTGAAAGCCATCCCATCGTGAACTCGCAACTGCTCCACTATCTTGGGCACGGGGACATTCTTGCCAAGGGCGATGTCGAGCGGCTTGAGGGCAAGCATGTGGTGTTCAAGGGCGGATCCCGAGAAGAGGTCGACGTGGTCATCTGTGCCACCGGCTACGAATGGAAAGTGCCTTATGTCGATCCCAGCCTGTTCAGTTGGAAAGGCAACCGGCCCGACAATTACCTGCACATGTTCTCACGCGCCAACAGCCAGCTTTTTGGGCTTGGATTCACGGAAACGAATGGCGGTATCTACAAGCTCTTTGACGGGATGGCAGATCTGATCGGGCGCACGATTTTAGCGCAGCGGGACGATGCGGTTACATGGGCCAAGCTGCGCGCGCGGATGCAGTCCCACGTCCCGGATCTGAGCGGCGGTATCCGCTACGTCGCAAGCGACCGCCATGCCACATATGCAAACATCGATGCATTGAAGCGGGAGTTCAGGAACCTGCGCAAACACATGGGCTGGCATGAACCCGAAGCGGGTTACTTTAACAAGGCCAAGCAATCATCCGACACGCGAATGACGCTGGAGGCCGCATGATGGGACGCGCATTGATCACCGGTGCCGCGGGCGGTGTGGGCGAGGCGCTGGCGAAACGGCTGTCGCGCGAAGGCTACACTCTGGTACTGACTGACCGTGATGGGGACACCCTTGAAAAGGTGTCAGACGCCCTGCCCCAGCCAGCCGAGCTTCTTGTCGCAGACCTGCGCAGCGAAGTGGGCCTCAAGCAGCTTTGTGATCGCCTCGAAAACCCCAAGTCGCCGATTGATCTGCTGATCAACAACGCCGGAATCATTGTACCAGGGCCAGTCGGATCACTGCCCAATGACCTGATGCGGGCGCATGTCGACATCAACCTGACGGCGCCAATGGTACTGTGTGCTGCTGCCGCACGGGCAATGATCGCGCGGAAGAAAGGATATATCTTCTCCATCATGTCGCTGGCCGCCATCGGGCCGATGAAGAACAGCGCATCCTATTGTGGATCGAAATTCGGTTTGCGCGGTTTCAAGGCTGCGCTAGCGCTTGAACTCGAGCCCCATGGGGTCGGGGTTGGCGGCCTGTTCCCCAGTGCCATCGACACCCCGATGCTCGCAGCCGAGATGGCAAGCCCGGATGGATCACCCCTGAATTTCGTCGGCAATGCAAAGCCGCTGACGCCCGACCAGGTCGCGGACCATGTGGTCAAGGCGATGAAGAAGGGGCGGCTTGAAACCTGGTTGCCAAAGCCCGATGGCTTCATGGCATCGTTGATGATGATGTTCCCCAAGCTGTTCAAGCCGGTTATCGGTTACCTTGAAAAGCAAGGTGAGAAAAAGAAGCAGGATTACCTCAAGGCCCTCCGATCCTCTTGAGACCCCGCGCAACGTAGAACGACCGAAATGTAGTCCGGTCTTGCCATGGAGTTCCAGGTGAAGAACGCAGTACTGAAATACGCCGCCCAAAAGTGTTGCCGCCTTCCGGCGCCGATCGTGCGCTTGCTGGGCGGCAAGCCGATTGAAATTGACGGCCAGCGGCTTGATCCGCTGATCCAGATGATGGTCAAGCACTTCACCGATCCGCCGGGCAAGATCGGCACGGTCGAAAGCACGCGCGAAGGCTTTGACGTTCAGGGGGATTGGTTGACCCATCCACCACACCCGGATGTCACAATCGTCCAGCAGCGTTTCGACGGCCCAAACGGCCCAATTCCCTGCGAAATCCACCGGCCCAAGGCGTTGCCAGAGACAGATGCACCCGTGCTGATGTTCTATCACGGCGGTGGTCACGTCGGCGGCTCACTCAACTCGCATCGCGATATCTGTCGTCAATTGGCCTACGAGGTGAACATGGCGATAGTGGCCGTGGACTACCGACTGGCACCCGAGTTCAAATTCCCCGTTGGCATCAATGACTGCCTTGCTGCCTTTGATGCCGTCGCGCAGCAAGCAGGCGCTCTTGGGTTTGATCCCGAACGCATTGCCGTCGGGGGCGACAGCGCGGGTGGCAATGTCGCTGCCGTCATCGCGCAGCAGCGCCGCGATGCAGAGGTATCGCCCAAGTACCAGTTGATGTGGGTGCCATGGCTGGACCTGAGCAAACAATCGCGGTCTTACAAGCTGTTTGAGCTGGGCTACTACCTCGAAAAACCCAAGATGGAGTGGTATACTGACCACTACCTCCAGACCCCGGAACAGGCACTGGACCCTTTGGCTTCACCACTCCTGGGCGATGCGTCAGGTGTATGCCCCGCGGGTGTGCTGGTTGCCGGTTTCGATCCGCTCAGAGACGAAGGCTTGGCCTACGCCCAAAAGCTCGAAGCCGCAGGTGTGAAGACCGAGCTTCACCTTTTTGAAGACCTTGTCCATATCTTCATCAATATCGGCGGACATGTCCCCGCCGCACGGCGCGCATTCGATCAAGCCGTTGCCTTGCTGAAGAAGAACGTGTGACGCAAGGGGCAGCCCCCTCGCAACGTACGGCACGGTTTCTATAGGTCCTGAAGCGGCCGCACATGTTTATCCGCGTTGCGCGTGTGCAGGATGGGACCTGAAAGCGTGCGCAGCCCGAAATGCGCCTAGCGGACGAATTTCTTGTGCTTCAACCGCTTCGGCTCCAACGAGGGTCAACCCAACTGCCACCGGGTGCCGTTACGCGCGTTTGCTACGCAAACACCCTTTCGCGCACACCTTGAACCCAAATGTAAACCCAAAAAGTTTGTCCGCTTAGCGGACAAACTTTTTGTGTTTCAGTCGTTTGGGTTCAAGGGCATCTGGCCCCAGTCGGCGCTTCTTGTCTTCTTCGTAGTCCTCAAAGTTCCCCTCGAACCACTCCACATGCGCATCCCCTTCGAAGGCAAGGATGTGCGTGCAAATCCGGTCGAGGAAGAAGCGGTCGTGCGAGATCACGACAGCGCACCCGGCGAAATCAACAAGCGCGTCTTCTAAGGCGCGCAACGTCTCGACGTCCAGATCGTTGGTCGGTTCGTCGAGCAGCAGGACGTTGCCACCCTCTTTCAACAGCCGTGCCATGTGCACGCGGTTGCGCTCACCGCCGGACAGCAGCGACACCTTCTTTTGCTGGTCGCCGCCCTTGAAGTTGAAGGACGAACAATAGGCGCGGCTATTCACCTGCGCGTCACCCAGTTCGATCACCTCGGCCCCGCCAGAGATGGCTTCCCACACCGTGTCATTCGCCGCCAGATCATCGCGCGACTGGTCGACATAGGACAGTTGCACCGTGTCGCCCAATTCGATCGTCCCAGCATCAGGCGTTTCCTGCCCCGTCAGCATCTTGAACAGGGTCGACTTGCCCGCACCGTTGGGGCCGATAACGCCGACAATGGCACCCGGGGGCAGGCTGAAGTCCAGCCCTTCGACCAACAGCTTGTCACCCATGTGCTTGGACAGGCCCTGCACATCGATCACTTTCGATCCAAGGCGCTGCCCGTTCGGGATCACGATCTGCGCGCGCGTCAGCTTCTCGCGCTCGGACTGATCAGCCATCTCGTTATAGGCGTTGATCCGGGCCTTGGACTTGGCCTGCCGCGCCTTGGCGCCCTGCCGCATCCATTCCAGTTCACGCTCCAGCGTTTTCTGGCGGCTCTTGTCCTCGCGGGCTTCCTGCTGAAGCCGCTTGGCCTTCTGTTCCAACCATGCGGAATAGTTGCCCTCGTAGGGGATGCCGCGCCCGCGGTCGAGTTCCAGGATCCACCCGGTGATGTCATCGAGGAAGTAACGGTCGTGGGTCACGATCAGGATCGTGCCCTTGTAGTCGATCAGGTGCTGTTGCAGCCACGCGATGGTTTCGGCATCAAGGTGGTTGGTCGGCTCATCAAGCAGCAGCATTTCGGGCGCTTCCAGCAGCAGCTTGCACAGCGCGACGCGGCGGGCTTCACCGCCCGACAGGGTGGTTACATCGGCATCGTCGGGTGGGCAACGCAGGGCCTCCAGCGACACGTCAATCTGGCTGTCCAGATCCCACAAGTTCTCTGCATCGATCTGGTCCTGCAGGGCGGCCATCTCGTCCGCCGTCTCGTCCGAGTAGTTCATGGCCAGCTCGTTGTAGCGGTCCAGAACGGCCTTCTTCTCGGCCACGCCCAGCATCACGTTCTCGCGCACGGACAGGGCCGGATCCAGCTGCGGCTCTTGTGGCAGGTAGCCGACCTTGGCGCCCTCGGCGGCCCACGCCTCGCCGGTGAAATCCTTGTCCATGCCCGCCATGATCTTCATCAGCGTGGACTTACCGGCACCGTTCACGCCCACGACACCGATCTTCACGCCTGGCAGGAAGTTCAGGTGGATATTCTCAAAGCACTTCTTGCCCCCGGGGTACGTCTTGGAAACACCCGACATGTGGTAGACATATTGATAGGCAGCCATGGCATCCTCCCGGAAAAAACTGTCGGGGACCGTCTACCCGGCAAGCTGGCAAAGGGCAATGCGCCGCCGGTCGCGGAATTGCTATTTGGTGAAGCCGCACCACCTGTGTTAGCGGTGACAGACGAAACTTGCGGAAGTACCTGACATGCGGCGGTTTATCCTGCTTGCAGCCTGCTATGTTCTGGGAGGCTGTGCGGTTGGCATTAGCCTCGCACCGCCGCCGAACCTCTACAAGAGCGGGCTGAACTATCCAGATGATCTGGTGCCCGCTGTCTGGCGCACAGCTGAACCCAAGATCTTCTACATGACTGATCGCGAACCGAACGGTAAAACCTATGGCGCCAACAGGTCGGATTCGATGGCGTTCGGGGCAGCTACGGTCAAGTTCGGACGCGATCTGGGGTGGGAAGAACTGCTGGACAGGACCCGCAGCGACTCCGATCAAAGCATTTCGAGCCTCTGGGTGCCGGATTTCGAAGAGATCGTGCGGTTCGAAGCAACGCCATTGCCCTACGCCCGGGCAGACGGACAGCTCAACCACCTGCAAGAGTCATTGGATGTCTACAACGAACAGGCCGCCCGCTTTCAGGCTGTGATCGCGGACGAGATTGCCCAAACCGGCAACCGCAGCCTGCTGGTTTATGTCCACGGCTTCAACAACGATTTCGAAGACAGCCTGACGACGCTTGCCAACATGTGGCACTTTGCCGGGCGCGAGTCCGTTCCGGTTTCTTTCACATGGCCTGCCGGGAACGGGGTTGGTCCGCTTGGTTACTTCCGTGACCGGGATGCGGGTGTCTTTTCCGTACACCACACCAAGGAATTCCTGCGCATGCTGGCGGATATGCCCGAGGTCGACAACATCGACATCATTGCGCATTCGCGTGGCACGGATGTGGTCACGACGGCCCTGCGCGAATTGATGATCGAGGCGCGCGGCGCCGGAGTACACCCCAAGCTTGCCCTCAAAACGGGCACATTGATCATGGCGGCCCCCGATCTTGACGTTGATATCGTGCGCCAGCGCCTGCAGGCCGAACGCTTTTCGGAATCCTTTGAACAGATTAATCTGTACATCAACCCGAACGACGGCGCATTGCGCTTGTCGGCTTATCTGACCCGTTCGATCCGGCTGGGTGCTCTCAAAAACGAAGATTTTGTCGATGGTGAACTGGCAATCCTCCAGAAAGAGGGGCTGGTGCATTTCATCCGGGTGGAAAATGTGCGCGGTGGCTTCGGACATGCCTATTTCCGCGACAACCCGGCGGTGCTGTCAGACGTGGTTCTGGCCTTGCGCACGCGGGCCTTTCCCGGGGGCACATTGCGACCGCTTGAACAGGACGAGGCGGGCATCTGGGTGCTGCACCCGAACTATCCGCTTGAGCGGTTGCCGGATCTCGTTGGCCTCGAAGCGCGCAGGGCGCGTAGCGAAGAACGGTGAGTGACCTTCACGACATGATGGCCCGTTGGGCGCAGCCCGGAACGGTGGCATGGATTGGTGTGCGCCCAGCGCGGGCGGCAGACATACAGGTATTGGATCGGGCCGAGATTTCTGACAGCGGCATCGAAGGCGATCGCGGTCGCGCCGGTAAACGTGCGGTCACGTTGGTGCAGGCCGAACACTTGCCCGCCATTGCCTCCTATCTCGGGCGTGATCAGATTGACCCGACCTTGCTGCGCCGAAACATCATGGTGAGCGGCCTCAACCTTGCGGGCCTCAAGGGACGCGAGGTGCAAATCGGCACGGCTGTCTTGCGCTTCACGACCATATGCGCGCCTTGCAGTCTGATGGAGCGGCTCCTGGGGCACGGCGGGTATGCCGCAATGCGCGGTCACGGTGGCTGGTGCGCCGAGGTGGTGAAGCCAGGCGCGGTTGCAATAGGCGACGGTGTACAGCCAATTGATTGACAAGCCGCAGCGTTTGGCGTCCGGTTCTGCGCACTGACCAAGACGGACCACGACGTGACCCACCCCGCTTTTCCCATGGCCAGACCGGGCCAGATCATCGGCCTTTTGGGTGGCTCCTTTGATCCTGCCCATGACGGGCACGCCCATATCACGCGCCAGGCGATAAAGCGCTTTGGGCTTGACCACGTTTGGTGGTTGGTCTCCCCCGGCAATCCGCTCAAGGCCAAAGGCCCTGCCCCCCTGCCCACCCGTCTGGCGCGCGCGCAACAGGTGATGCAGCACCCGCGCGTAACCGTCACCGATATCGAAGCGCGCCTTGGCACATGTTACACCGCGCAAACCCTCGCAGCGCTGAAGCAGCGGTATCCCGGCGTACGGTTTGTCTGGTTGATGGGGGCCGACAACCTTGCCCAGTTTCATCTATGGCAGGATTGGACCTGGATCATGGAAAACGTGCCCGTGGGCGTTCTGGCCCGTCCCGGAGATCGGATTTCAGCGCGAATGAGCCCCGCCGCACGGCTTTATCGGTCCTATCGAATCTCGGGACGGGCAAGCCAACTTCTGGGTCAATCAGACGCACCGGCCTGGTGTTTCGTGAACGTGGCGATGACAGCGCAATCGTCCACGGCGATACGGGCGCAAGGCAAGTGGACGCCGTCTTCGGATTTGTGATCTCTGACCGCTTGTTTGCCGGGCAAAGCTGCGTTTACATGCGGCCATGTTGCGCACGATTTCGAGACGTTTCTTTCTTGCCAGCCTGGCCGGGTCCACGGCCACAGCTGGCCTCGCAGCGCCACCGACAGCGTCCTTGCGACCGCAAGCGCGTGGCGGCAATCACTTCAAGAAGGCCATTGCCGATCCACAGAACATCATTGCCGAAGCCAAGCTGGGCGGGCGTGTCTGTTATGCGGTGGCCGATGCCCGGACCGGAACAAAGCTGGAAGGCGACAACGCGAAGGTCGGCACGCCCCCCGCCTCCGTCGCCAAGGCCGTGACGGCGCTCTATGCGCTGAACACGCTCGGGGCGTCGCACAGGTTCCAGACGCGCATCGTCGCGACAGGCGGCGTGTCGAACGGCGTGGTGCAGGGTGATCTCGTGCTTGTGGGCGGAGGCGACCCGACGCTCGACACCAACGCGCTGGCAGACCTCGCTGCCGCGCTCAAGGCCAAGGGTATCCGTGAGGTGCGCGGCGACTTCAACGTGGCCGACGGCATGTTCCCTCAGGTCCCGACGATCGACAAGGATCAGCCCGATCACCTGGGCTACAGCCCGGCGCTGTCGGGCATTGCCCTGAATTTCAACCGGGTGCATTTCGAATGGCGGCGGCAGGGCAGCAGCTACAATCTGACCATGGACGCGCGGTCTGATCGGTACCGCCCCGACGTGGCCATTGCGCGGATGCAGCTCAGCGAACGACGCGCGCCGGTCTATACCTATTCGGATGGTGGCCGGACCGACAACTGGAGCGTTGCCCGTGGTGCGCTTGGGAACGGCGGAGCCCGATGGCTGCCGGTACGCAAGCCAGCGCTCTATGCTGGTGACGTGTTCCAGACACTCGCGCGGTCACAGGGTATCGTCCTGAAAAATCCCAAGGTGGTCAGTCGCATTCCGCAGGGTACGACCCTCGCACAGCATCAAAGCGACGATCTGCGCTCCATCCTGCGCGACATGCTGCGCTTCTCAACGAATGTAACGGCCGAGATGGTGGGTATGGCGGCCACCGCCAAACGTAGCGGTCGGCCCTCATCCTTGCGGGCCTCGGCGTCCGAAATGAATCGCTGGGCCAAGGCCGCGCTTGGCACGCCGCAGATACGGCTTGTTGATCATTCGGGCCTGGGAGGCGACAGCGAGATGACGGCGGACGATATGGTGGCAGCACTGGTCAAGGCACGGCAGGACAACGTTCTGCGCCCGATCCTCAAGCCGATCCCGATGCTCGATTCCCAACGCCGTGCGATCACGAACCACCCGATCGAAGTATACGCAAAAACGGGCACGCTGAATTTCGTATCGGGGCTGGCAGGTTACATGACGGCGCGGGACGGCACCGAGATGGCCTTTGCCATCTTCGCCGCGGACGAGGCAACGCGGTCCCGCATCACCCGCGCCAACCGCGAACGACCGCAGGGCGCACGCAGCTGGAACCGGCGGGCCAAGGCCATGCAGCAAAAGCTGATTGAGCGCTGGGGTGCAGTCTACGGCAGCTAGGCGGAGGACACCTCCGCCTTACGGGTTTTGTTCATCACACCATGTCAGAGGTGGATGGCGCAGCAAGCGGCACCTTACATGACCTCCGTCACGCTGCGTTCTTCATTCGGTTCACATCAATGATATCTGCCGTCGCCTGCGCCGTGGCCGCGGACAGAGTCCAGCCCAGATGCCCATGCCCGGTGTTGTAATAGACCCCGGGTTTTGCACCCGGGCCCACCTTGGGCATCATCGACGGCAGCATGGGCCGTAGTCCTGCCCATGGCACGCAATGCTCGGTCGATACATCGGGGAAGAACACCTCGCACCATTCCCGCAGGGGCCGGATACGATCATCGCGGATGTCGAGATTGTAGCCATTGAACTCGGCCGTGCCCGCAATACGGAACCGCTTGCGACCCAAACGCGATGTCACGACCTTGGCCTCATCATCCAGCAAGCTGACCCAAGGGGCCGCTGCCTGGCTCTCTGCATCATCCAGGTTGACGGTGATGGAGTAGCCTTTGACCGGATAGATGTTCACCCGATCGCCCAATTGTGCCGCGATGGCGCGGCTGCCAACGCCCGCACACACGACAATGCCGTCAAACGCCTGCGTCTCGGTTGCACCCGCATCCTCCCAGGTCAGGCGCACACCCGCACCAATATGCGTGATGTCCGTGACCTTGCACTTGTAGTAAAAAGACGCGCCCATCTTCTCGCACCGGTCGCTCAGCGCACGGGTATAGCGGTGAATGTCGCCGGTGAAATCGCTCTGGGTGTAAAAACCACCAATGGTGTCGGCCTGCAACGCGGGCTCCAGGCGCTGCACCTCGTCTGCTGACACCTCGCGACGCTCCAAACCTGCCTTTTCGAGCAGCGCATTCACGCGACGAGCATGATCGAATTCAGACGGCTGGCGGTACACATGAAGAATGCCACGCTGCTCCATGTCGAAATCAGCATCCACTTCCCGCGCGAACTCCAGCAGGTGTTCACGGGCGGCGATGGCCAGCCGTGCCGTTTCAATCGTGTTACGCTCGTAGTCGGGAATGTTGCCCATGAACTCAGCCATCCACGACAGTTTGTGCCAGCTGGGCGCCGGGTTGACGAGCAGGGGCGCATCGGATTTCAACATCCATTTCAGGCCCTTGAAGATGGTGCCCCAGCGGGTCCACACTTCGGCATTGCTGGCCGAGAGCTGGCCGCCATTGGCGAACGACGTCTCCATCGCGGCATAGCGGTTGCGGTCAAACACGCTGACGTCATAGCCACGGCGGGCCAAGGCATAGGCGGTGGTAATACCGGTAATACCGGCGCCGATCACGGCAATATGGGTCATGGGGATCCTCCCAGTGCACGCAGATATGGACGCATCCGGCACCGTGCCGGGCAAGCGTCCCCATCTGTCGCGAGACCTGAGAGCTTCACGGACCAAGAGGGCCGCTTTCTCCTTCGGTGGGCCGGGCGCGTGACGTCCGACCACTCTCCAGATCATCACATGTGCCCCTCCGAATGACATCGAACGGGACGCGGCCGACACGGTTCGTGGTGCCTGAGAGTTTCCGGGGCGTTGCTCCTTCGGCGGCGGGCATGTCCCGCGCTCTCCCATGTCGGCCTCTGCGACTGACCCGCGTATAGAAGGCATTGACGGGTCGTGCAAAGGGTTTTGTCACCCTTACGCAATCACGTGTCCGCCTGTGACGTCCGGGTCAGGCGGGCGGGCACACCAAGTTGCCAAACCGGTCAAATGTGACCGCAGGATTGGTCCAGACGATGGAGGCGTCCGGGTCATTGGCATCCCCGCGATAAGCGCGGTTGTCCGCGATGGTTTCGCATTCGGCAATCGTGCCAACAACCTCGGCAACATTGTCGACCGGAACGCTTTTCATACCCTGCCTGTCCTGCCATGCGCGGATCATCGCATTGGTGATGCAACCCGGCGTACGCGCGCCCAGGCGGCAACGACCTGCCGAGGTATCGCGCAAAAAGATGGACACATGATCGTCCAACTCGGGCACCGCTTCGCCCGAAGCAACCGGAATGGGTGCATTCACATAGGCCGCATAGGGCGAGCGCACCGCGCTGAGGTCGATGGTACAGTCGTCGCCGGCGGCAAAGCAGGCCTGCGCCATTTGTTCCAGTTGATCGAGGGCAAGAAGTGCGATGTCCTGTGCGTCCTCGACCTGCCGGAAGGCGTCCGGCTCTTTCAACGACACCAAGGTCGTCGAACATGTGTCTCCACAAGACCGGACGGGCGCGGCGTATCCCTCGCGGTCGGCCAGTGCCTCGGTCAGGTCGTCATAAAGCGTCTCGTAAGCGCCCATCAGCGCGGCGAGGTCTTCGTGTTCGTCCAGATCGGACAGGCGCGCGTCAGCCTCGGGATAGTTCGCCAGTGCCTCGTAGGGGCTGATTGAAATTTCGAACAGCTTGCCGGCATCCCGCGCGGCGGTGGCCAGTTTCCGGATGCGGGCAATAGCCTGGTCTGCATCAGCAGGCAGGTCACTGTCGGCCAAGGGATTGGGCGCGGGCGCATCCGGGTCGGCGTCGCCGGTGTCTGCGGTCACAGGTGCCGGGTTGGTCTGGGTGGCCGAGCCGCCTTCCTGAAAGAAGGTCAGATCACGTTCGTAACTGCTGGAGGTGGCCGTCTTGTCCGACCCGGCAGCAACCGATGCCTTCTGGCCCCAGCCTTCACCGGTCACGGATGCGCGCATGGTCTCGCGTTCTTCCTTGCTTTGGGTCTTGACCACAGACACCAGGTAGGCGCGCGCACCGCTGACGGCGGCAGAGACATACCCGTCCCCGCAGATCCGGCGAAATGCCGTCGGGTTGGACTGCGCCAGCGCCGCCGCTTCGTCGGTCAGCCGGACCGACGGACCGATGGGGGCTGGCGCGCCTGTCGTAACAGCGACTGTCTCGGCCTTTGGCACGGGACCGCCTGTGTCGCCACGCAGAGGGGGTGCTACGTAGACGCTGTCGTTCAGCACCTCGGCGCGCACCACGTAGGTAACGCTCATCGAGGTGATCTTGGAATTCTTGGAAATCGATGCCTTGCCGTCGACCTTGGCCCCAAACGCGCGCACCGTTGTCGAGGCTGACACGTCCATGGCCTTGGCCAGCGTGTAGCTGTCGGACACTTCCCGGATCGTGATGTTGCTGGTCTGCGCGCCACCGCTGCCTTCCGAAAAGAGAATGCACTCGGTCGGGATTGCCTCGCCGCGCTGTTCGCTCCAGCCCCAGCCCAGCTTGACCACCTCTGGTGCGGCGACCGCAAAGCTGCCGGGGATGTCGCTGCGCCCGCTGGAACGCGCCGACAGGGACGGCGCCGAAGCGAATGACAGCTCCATCGCGTTGTCAGTTTGGGTCGATTGGCTGCTGACGGGCACGGGGCCAAGTCCAACTGCCGCGGCGGCACAAATAGCCTTGATTGGGTGACGCATTCCAAAATCCACTTCATTTCAAATTACAGGTGGCGGGCGGAATATGTGCGCACGTCACCATCCGGGACACGGGGCAACACGGGTGCCCGGACACGCGAAAAAACTGTCGGCAAAAAAGCCATTAAACAAAACAGAACCGCGCGCCGAGGCGCGTGGCACTTACTATCCTAAGTCGAAAGGCCTTCAGTCGAAAGGCCTTCTCGGATCAAGAAAAGGCAGACCGTACGTGTTTCGGCTGGACGCCGCAGCGGGCTGTTACAGCGTCAAATGCCGCGCCCGCGCGCCGCGTTCGATGGCGGCGGCGTGCAAACGGTCGATGTTCAACTCGTACCGCATCTCTTCCAGCAGGCGCAGTTCCGCCTCGTCCAATGTGCCGTCGGCGGCTGCCACGTCGCAGGCCAGGGCATAGGCCGTTTCGAACAGGCGCTCTGGCAACGCCTCGCGCACCAGGCCAAACAAGGCATCCAGCCCGTCTTCCTGTTCGAAGAGGTCGAACACCATCTGCGCCATCCGGTTCAACCGGTCGAGGTCATAACCCGCAAAGACAGGCAGGTTGTTCACGGCCGAATTGATTTTGACCAGTTCGGCGGTGCGAATATCCTCGTCCGAGGCGGACACGGCGATCATCATGGCGACCAGTGCATCCTGCGCCGTGAGGGAGAGTTGTGAAGCGGCCATGGTCCGGTGTCCTTTCTGGGTGCTTTCCCCCTCAATATTGACGGCTGGGGCAGCCCGCAATAGGTAGCGGCGGGATTGTCCCTGCGGGGACAGTCAGCCAGGGCCGCGCATAGGGCGCAGGCCCACCACATGGGATCATATGAGATGTCGAGTTTCCGTGACGCCGCGATGAGCAGCAAAGCCTGGCCGTTCGAAGAGGCGCGCCGCTTGCTCAAACGCTATGAAAAGGCGCCACCGGAGAAAGGATATGTCCTGTTCGAGACGGGCTACGGCCCCTCGGGTCTGCCTCATATCGGCACCTTTGGCGAAGTGGCCCGCACCACGATGGTGCGCCGCGCGTTCGAGGCGATCTCGGACATCCCGACCAAGCTGATCTGCTTCTCGGACGACCTTGATGGCATGCGCAAGGTGCCGGGCAACGTGCCGAACCCCGAGGTGTTGGAACAGCATCTGCAGCGCCCGCTGACGGATGTACCGGACCCGTTCGGCACACATGAAAGCTTTGGCCATCACAACAATGCCATGCTGCGCCGGTTCCTTGACACGTTCGGGTTCGAGTACGAATTCATCTCGGCCCGCGAATTCTATGCCTCTGGCCGGTTTGATGAAATCCTGCTGCGCTGTGCCGAGAAATACGATGATCTGATGAAGATCATGCTGAAGTCGCTGCGCGAAGAGCGGGCGGCGAGCTACTCCATCTTCCTCCCGCTGCATCCGGAAAGCCGCCGGGTGATGTATGTGCCGATGAAGCACGTGGATGCGGTGAACGGCACGGTCACTTTTGATGATGAGAGCGGCAAGGAATGGACCCTGCCCGTCACCGGCGGCAACGTGAAGCTGCAGTGGAAGCCTGACTTCGGCGCCCGTTGGGCGGCGCTGGGTGTCGACTTTGAAATGTATGGCAAGGAACACGCCACCAACGAAAAGATCTATGACGCGATCTGTCGGGCGCTGGGGGTGCAGCCGCCGAACCACTTCAGCTATGAGCTGTTTTTGGATGACCAGGGTCAGAAAATCTCCAAGTCGTCGGGCAACGGGGTCAGCATCGATGAATGGCTGACCTATGCCAGCACCGAGTCACTGTCGTATTTCATGTACCAAAAGCCGAAGACGGCGAAGCGGATGTTCTTTGACGTCATCCCGAAGGCAGTGGATGAATACCACCAGCAACTGCGCGCCTATCCGGGGCAGGACGACAAGGGCAAGGCGGCGAATCCGGTGTGGCACATCCATTCCGGCGACGTGCCGGAAAGCGATATGGTTGTGCCCTTTGCGATGCTTCTGAACCTTGCGTCCGTCAGCCAAGCCGAGGACAAGGACAAGCTGTGGGGGTTCATCCGCCGCTACGCGCCCGAGACCGGACCCGAGACGCATCCAGGCATGGATAAGGCCGTGGGACATGCAGTGCGTTACTACAACGACTTCGTGAAACCGGCCAAGGTGTACCGCCTGCCGACCGATCCCGAACGCGAGGCGCTGGAGGCGCTGAAGGCCGAGTTGGAAGCCTATGACGGACCCATCGATGACGAGGCATTGCAGTCGGTTGTCTATGCCGTTGGGCGCGACCGGTTCGATCCGCTGCGGGGCTGGTTCACAGCGCTGTACGAGGTGCTTTTGGGGGCCTCGCAAGGACCACGATTTGGTGGGTTCATTGCCCTTTACGGGGTGCAGGAAACCATCGCGCTGATCGAAAAAGGGCTGGCCGGAGAGCTGGTGAGCTGATCTGCCCCCGCGGGGACAAGGTGTTCGGTCATGTCATTGAAATTTAAATGACTTGTGAAAGCCGGGCGGGATCAACCGCTTGGCTTCTGCACGTTGGGGTCAGGCAAAATTAACCATGCGCGACGCATGCTGCTGCCCGAGGACGGGCGGCATTGTATCATTGGCCGATATGACAGGCCTTTGCGCCAATCCGTATTGCGCCGTCCAGTTTGTTGGTGCCCACGGAGCCTTGTCCTCGGATCGTTGCCACTGGATTGCCGGTCATTCCCGAGGCAAAAGTAGTTGAGCGGATAAAACCGATCAGCCACCAACACGCGCTTCATAAATTAATACGTTCATCAGCGACGGAAATCTTCGGGCTTTGCGTTTGATATGGACACAACTTCGCAGGAGTGTCCGATGAACCAATCTGCCATTGCAGTCCTTGTGTCCGTTCTTGCCACCTCTTCGCTGTCCGCTGAAACCTTTTCTGCCGAAGTCTGGGCCGACAACTGGTTCGAGATGCGCGTCAACGGAGAGAAAGTGGCCGAGGATAGCGTTCCGATCACCACGGAACGCTCTTTCAACGCCGAGAGTTTCCAATTCGAAGCCGCCCGGCCAATGGTGATCGGCCTTGTCGCAAAGGATTTCAAGGAAAACGATACCGGTCTTGAATACATCGGCACAGGACGCCAACAGATGGGTGATGGCGGTGTCATCCTGCAGATCAAAGATGCCGCAGGCGAGACCGTCGCAGTCAGCAACTCGGAATGGCAGTGTCTGGTGATCCACACTGCACCGCTGGACAAATCCTGCGAAAGTGAGGCCAACCCGGTTGCGGGACAAGGATCTTGCAGTTTTGACATGACGCAGGAACCGGTGGGCTGGGATCTGATCGACTTTGACGCGTCGGATTGGCCACAGGCGAATGAATTTTCCGCGCGCGAAGTCGATCCGAAAGACGGCTATGACGAGATCGATTGGGTCGAGGGTGCCGAGCTGATCTGGGGACCGGACCTTGAGCAAAGCAATACCGTTCTGTGTCGCCTGACCATCAACTGATCACCAGGACAAGGAGCTGCACGCATGACCCGCACTGCATTTGCTTTCCTCTTATCTTCCATGACCCTCTTCGGCTTTTCCGCAGCTGCGCATGAAGACCATTGCGCAGCGGTTGCAGCATCGGTGGCTGATGCTGGCTTTGATGAAAGCGTTGTGGTGTCCTGCACGGATACCCATGCGACCATCACCTCGGACACCTATCCCGATCATGAATTGATGACCGGGATCGTCGGTACAAATGAACAGGTGCCTGTTCCGGCGGAGTATGCGGCGCCGATCATCCTCGGGCCCGTGTTGGGGGACACCCCCCTGACCCGGGACGCGGCGTTGGGTGTCGCTGTCAACGGTGTGCCGATCTATGACTACACCGCTGGCGGAGAAATGAGCGAAGCTGATCTGGCGCGCCATCAGGCCCAACATGACACGTGGCAAACCCAGCAACTTGACGCATGCGGCGGGCATGCGGGACGCGGCGATGACTATCACTACCATGTCAAACCGACTTGCATGATTGAAACCATGGAGAATGCCGGAGATGACGCCATCATAGGCTGGGCGTTTGACGGGTTTCCAATCTACGGGGACAATAACCCCGACGGCACTGCAATTGCCGATGGTGCGCTGGATGTCTGCAACGGGCAGCCTGACAGCATTTTTGGCTACCGTTACCACACTTCGGAAGATGCGCCTTACATCGTGCAATGTTTGATGGGTGAGGTGCGTGATTTTGACAGCCTTCCTCGTGTTCGCCCTCTGTCAGCCGCAGACGGTGGCGGTGTTGAGTCCGGAAGGCCGCCGAAAGGCGGGGTCGAGAACCTGATTTTTACGCAAAACGACGATGGCAGCCGCAGTATGGACTACCGCTATGAAGGAGGCGAATACTACATCCGCTATGCGCCTTCCGGGCGTCCGAACTGCTATGATTTTACAACGAAGACCGTCACGAATGAGGGTCAAGTGACGGAAGGCGAGTTCTGTCGGTGATGGTCGTTTCGGCATTTGGTTGAGTGTTGAGCTACGGACCTCGTCCGATTGATATTGGGGCCATGACGCCCGAGGCTCATTTCGGTGGGAATTCGCGCAAACGGGCCGTCTCACAGCCAAATTCTTGCCATGGTTGCATTTGCAGCCGACAATTCACTGATTCGAACATGCGACTTTCGTATCGACACCGCTAGCCATCGTCTTGGGGAACAAAGAGGTATTCTATGCCTGTTTTCTTAACGATCACGGACTCCGACATCACCAATCCCACGTTCTGGGCGGCGCTGGATATTGGCCGGGACAGCACGATTGACGTCTCTGGCGTCAGTGACACGACCAACATTACCCTGACAGACAGTTCGATCACATTCGAAGACACCGTGTCCGGTGTCGTGACGACCTATTCAGATGCCGACATCACCTCGGGATCGTTCAGCCAGTTCGTTGAATTCGTTGGCAACAATGGGAACAGCGAGGTCGGCGGGTCGGTCGGCTTGAACGCGGGGGGTTACACCGGAGGCAGTGGCAACGACACTCTCACCGATGACGGAACCCTTGGCGGAGCCATAAACGGGGGCGGAGGAAACGACACCCTGACAGGCGGTGTTGGCAGTAACAATATTGATGGCGGTGAAGGCAACGATCTGCTGCTGGGCGGAGGCGGCAACAACAACCTTAGTGGCGGTGAAGGGAACGATACGCTCTTTGGTCAGGACGGCAGCGGGAACCTGGATGGCGGTGTTGGTGACGACGTTATCTTTGCCGGTCTGAACACCACTTTTGTCCAGGGCGGCGCAGGAACGGATTCACTGATCCTGCCTGATGGATCGACATTCACACCCTTCTCTGCTGGCTCCGACGGCGGCAATGTCACGCTGCCGAACGGAGAAAACTTCGTCTATCTGAGAATCGGAAGTGTCACGATTGCCTGCTTCACCGCTGGCATGCGGATAAGGACAGCGCATGGTGATGTTCCGGTGGAACATCTGGAGCAGGGCGATCGCGTTGTGACGCTGGATCATGGGCCCCAGCCAATCAAATGGATCGGAAAGCGCACTGTTAGTGGACGCGGCCCTCATGCGCCGATACGTTTCCTGCCCGGCAGTATTGGAAACAGCAGGAGCCTCAGGCTTTCGCCGCAACATCGCGTGCTTTTGTCCGGCTGGAAATGCGAGCTTCTGTTTCATTCCCGCGAGGTTTTGTGCGCTGCCAAGCATCTGTGTGACGGCGACCGGATCTTTCGAGAGCCTTGCGCGGACGTCACCTATGTCCATTTCATGTTTGATCGGCACGAAATCGTGTTTTCTGACAATGCTCTGCTGGAGAGCTTTTTCATTGGCGACCATATCACCGACGCGGAACAGGGTTGCTATTCAGAGCTGGTTGACCTTTTTCCGGAACTGGCCCGTCACGGCCCCGATACGATGCACACCGCCCGCCCCTGTGTGAAGGCATTCGAGACCTCTTTGTTGTCGTAGGGCGCCCTGCCCGAATGACGGGCGGCCCTTACCGGGTCGCGATTTAGCCTTTGTCAGGTGGAACACGCGGCATTGCCTGCACTTCATGGCGTTCTAGGTTTTTCCCAAACAAAAGGGAGAAGACAGATGCGCAAGTGGATGATGGGAATGGTTCTGGCCGTCGGTCTGGCGGGTGCTGCAATCGCGCAGGAGACCGAGATCGAAGCGGTGATCACCAGCCAGATCGAAGCCTTCAAGACGGATGATTTCGCGCAGGCCTTTACCTTTGCCGCACCGTCGATACAGGGGATTTTCCGCACACCCGAGAATTTTGGGCGGATGGTCACCCAGGGATATCCGATGGTTTGGCGTCCGGCGGACGTCACCTATCTGGACCTGCGCGAAGAGGCCGGAGGGTATATTCAGACCGTGCGGATTGAAGATGCGGACGGGGTGATCCATTTTCTGGCCTACAGCATGATCGAAACCGGGGACGGCTGGAAAATCAGTGGGGTACAGTTGTTGGACGCGCCCGGCGCAAGTGCGTGAGCGTCATGGTCGTGATCGGCACGTCTGCTGCACTTGAAACTTTTCTTATCATATGATAAATGGTATCGTATCTTTTGAGGATGCTGATATGATTCATGCTGCACAGCAGGTTGAACAACCACAAGCCATCGCGCCCCTGAGCGATCCCCAGCGCATTGCCACGGTGGTCAAGGCCATCGTGCGGGTCGCAGAGGCGTGGTCCCTGACCAACGCGGAAGCGGCCGCCTTGTTTGATGTGCCCACGGCCACGTGGAGCCGGATGAAAGCGGGTGCCTTCAAGGGCAACCTTGATCAGGACAAGATGATGCGCGCCAGCTTGTTGATCGGTATCTTCAAGGGGCTGCGCCTGCTGTTCAATGGTCCACTGGAGGCGGGTTGGCCCAAACAACCGAATACAGGTCTGGCCTTTGGTGGTCAGGCCCCGATTGATCGCATGATTGCCGGCGGTATTCCCGCGATGATATCCGTTCGGCACCATATCGATGCGCTGCGGGGCGGCGTGTGAGCGATGTCGATGACATCCCGGTTCGCCCATTTGTCGAGGCCGCAACCACACGTCTGATCTCGACCGCTTACATTGATGAGCCCGCGCTGGCGCCATTGGCCGATGATGAGGACGATCTTGCCTTTTTGGCAGAGTTGGAGGGTCGGTCGTCGTCGCGTCGCGGCCTGCCCGGGTTCATTCCATCGGGGATCCATCCGGACGAATTGGTCACCGAACATCATGGCTACGGCTGGACCTATATCAACGCCGCATTTTGTTACACGCGGGAAACGGGGAACCGTTTCAGCGGCCCCGAGCGCGGAGCCTGGTATGCGACGTGGGGAGAGGACCGGGTTGAGACGGCCCAGTCCGAGGTGGGGTGGCACCTGACGCAGGAACTGCATGCCACCGGTATTTATGAAAACGTGACGGCCTACCGGGAGCTTAACGCCTCGTTTGCGACGGAATTGCACGATCTGAACGGAGCGGGTCTGGGCACCGAGTTGGACCCTGATCCCGTCGTTGGGTACCCGGCCGGTCAGCGTTTGGCCTCCCGGTACATGGCTGCGGGGTCAAACGGCTTTCTTTACCCTTCAGTTCGGAGGGCCGGAGGCGCGTGCATGGCCGCATTTCGACCGCATCTGATCCAGAATGTCAGACAAGGGGATACCTGGGTATTCACATGGTCAGGGCAGCCTGACCCGCTGATTTCAGCCGCTTGACAATAACCGTAGCCGTGGAGGCACGCGCCATCAAACAGACCTTGATCAACCGATGGCCGCTTCGACCGCACGATAGAACGGGGCGCTGGCATGGACCTCCTGCCATGGCTTGTGCCCGCAGTGTTCCAGCAGCGTGAAAGTCGCAGCGGGAAGTGCAGCCTGCAGCGGCAACCGTACACCTTCTGCGGGGCGCGGATCGTAATCGCCGTGCAGTGCAACGACCGGACAGCGGATGGCTGACAAGGCCTGCAAAAGCGCACCGGATTTGCGCATAGCGTCGGCCTCGGTCCAAACAGCTTTGTGGATCGCAGCATCGAACCGCACCTGCGGGATCGGCGAGGCATCCCGCGCAAAAGTATCCGATACGTCATTGAGCTCGATGAACCGGTGGACTTGATTGGGATCGCCGTCTTGTGGGCGGAGCGCGGCGAGTTCCACCCGCTCCTCATCAGTCAGACGGGACGCCTTTGTCGTTTTGATTGCACCGGTGTACCGTGCATCGAACGGACCGCTGCCCACAAGGATCAGCGTGCGCAGCAACGCAGGATGGCTGGCTGCAAGCAAACAGCCCAGCCATGCCCCCCATGACCATCCGATCACGACAGCAGGTGGCGCGCAGTACCGTTCGATTTGATCCCGCAACTGGGCGACCTGTCCATCCACAGATCGTTCTGTCTGAAAGGGTTCCAGTACCGCATGCCCTCTGCGCCCGAGTTCTTGCGCGAAGGGTTCGATCTCTCCCGCACCGCCGGGGCCACCGTGAAGCACGACGACAGAGGATGGGGTTGGCCCATGTTGGCGCATGTCTTGCTGCATTTCGGACATTCTGAGCCTCGGCTCTACCTCTGGCTGGGTGGCATTGTCGGACCAAGACCGGCGCAGATACGACCGTCTATTCAGCAGCCTGTGCTGTCGGTTTTGGCTCGGTATCGTGATCCTCGTGCAATGGCCTGAGACCGGTAATCAACCGCGCCCCTTTCGAGAAGGTGAGGTAGGACCAGAAC
Source organism: uncultured Tateyamaria sp. (assembly GCF_947504105.1). Classification (GTDB taxonomy): domain Bacteria; phylum Pseudomonadota; class Alphaproteobacteria; order Rhodobacterales; family Rhodobacteraceae; genus Tateyamaria. The sequence goes on along the minus strand of NZ_CANNGP010000030.1, from coordinate 19,292 downwards.
CAATTCATCGCGACGAAGATCGGGTTGCGTACGCCGATCAGGAAGTAGATGTGCGCAATCCCCCATAGCCACCACGCCACAAAGCCCGAGAGTTGCAATTTGCCGAAGTCGATGACGGCGGCGTGCCGCCCGATGGTCGCGAGATTGCCGGCGTGCCGATATCGGAAGGGTATGTTGTGCGATTGGCCCGCCGCCAGTGCCGCGATCCGTTTGCCCACATACTTGCCGCCCTGTTTGGCGGCTGGCGCAATGCCCGGCACGTCGAGGCCGTCTTTCCACAGCACTTGGGCGGCATCCCCGATCACGTAAACATTCGAGTGATCCGGTACGCTGAGGTCGTCATTCACAGCCACCCGGCCGGTACGGTCCGTGGGCGCGTTGAGCCAACGGCCAACGTTTTTAACTGCAACGCCCGCGCCCCAGACCTTGCACGCCGACGGGATGAAAATATCAGACAATTGCACCCCCGCTTCGGTGATGTCTTCGACGCGGGTGTCGACCATCACCTCGACCCCCAGTTTCTCGAGCGATTTATGCGCTTTTTGGGACAGGTTCTCTGGAAGGGCTTTGAGCAACCGATCGCCTGCCTCGATCAGGATGATGCGGGCATCGCGCGAGTTGATGCGATGGAAATCTGCGGCCAGCGCGTGGTTTGCCAGTTCAGCGATAGCACCTGCCATTTCTACGCCCGTGGGGCCACCACCCACCACAACAAAGGTCAGTTGGCGGCGCTGTTCAGCGTCCGAGTTTGAAATCTCGGCCCGTTCAAAGGCCATAAGCACCTGTTTGCGGATTTCGGTCGCATCGATGATCCGTTTGAGGCCGGGGGCGTGTTTTTCCCATTCGTCGCGCCCAAAGTAGGAGTGGTGCGCACCCGAAGCCACGATGAGGTAATCGTAGTCGAACTGCTCCTCTTCGGTGATGACCTGCTGTTTGCCCTTGTCCACGTCCAACACTTCGGTGAGCGCGACCGAAACGTTCTGCTGGTTTGAGAAAATCCCCCGGATGGGCCAAGCCACATCTGCCGGCGACAGGTCAGCCGTCGCCACCTGGTAAAGCAATGGTTGGAACAGGTGGTAGTTTCTGCGATCGATAACCTTGATATCGACCGGGGCGTTTTTCAGCGCGCGGGCCGCGGCAAGACCGCCGAAGCCTGCACCAATGATAACGACCTTTGGACGGGGTTGTTTTGACATGATCCACCTCGCTGCGGTTGCAAAGAGTATTGCTGCACGTGCATCTAACATAGGTCGTGGCTGTGCGCAGACTATTCCAGATTTGATGCACAGGATGTGAGCCGCTGTAACAATTGGCCCCGGCGTTGCGCGTGTGCGGCCTGCGCCGCACGGTCCTGTCGGCACCCGTTAACCCCTTGTTGATACTTCCCTTGCCCGTGACAGCCGGGTCCCCTGGCTGGGTTCAGGTTGACTGCGTGACATGGGCCGTTTCGGCCTCTGCGGAAAAGGGATGAATGGATGAACAAGGCAATTACTGATGGCGTGCTGCTGATGCCGCCCGCCTTTGCGGATGGTTTGAGTGTCTGGTCGAGCGGCGATGGTACCCCGGGGTCAGACAGCTATCAAAACGCGCCCAATGCGGCGTTTGTACCAGCGGACCAGGATTTCGGCGGTTGCCTTGAATTGCAGAAGACGTCGAACACCACGCGTGTTCGGTACAAGGGTGAAACGCCCTTGCTTCCCGGTTGCTATCTGCGCGTGACCGCGCGCCTGAAAGCGATCAGTGGCAGCCTGCCTTCGGTGAGCATCGCAGGCTATGCCGCGCGCACCGACGGCACTCCGGTACCCGGTGTTGATACGACCGGAGACAGCGTGCCCCTGACCAATTATGGCGAGATCGTCGAAGTGTCCGCCATCATTGGAGCGGGCAACCGCCCTGGTGTGGATCTTGTGTGGGGCGCGGACGCAGATTACGGCCACTTCGGTCTGGACCTGACCGGCCCCAACGGCGGGATCGTTCGCATTGACGATATCATCATCGAAGACATCACATCCGTGTTTCTGCGCGACATACTGGCCGTTGTGGATGTCCGTGACTTTGGCGCCATTGGCGATGGTGCAACCGACGACAGCGATGCGTTTGACGCGGCAAACACAGCAGCCAATGGTCGGACCATCCTCGTTCCGGAGGGCGTGTTCCGGCTTGAGCAGAACGTCACGTTTGACGAGTTGGTCAAGTTCGAAGGCACGCTGAGCATGCCGGACGACAAGATGCTTTTGCTGCGCAAAAGCTATGATCTCCCAACCTATGTCGAAGCATTTGACGACGAGGTTTTGGCTTTCAAGAAGGCCTTTCAGGCCCTTTTGAACAGCTCGGACCATGAAAGCCTGGACATGGGCGGACGCCGGATTGCCGTGTTCGAACCCATCGACATGCAGTCGGCTGTACCGAACCGCGATCAGTACAACACACGCCGGGTGATCCGGAACGGTCAGTTCGAAGCGTTGGGTGACGGTTGGAGCACACAAACGGTCACCAGCCAAGCGACCTATTCGTCATCAGACGGGCGCACCCTGACCAATGTGACCAACATTGCCAACGTACCGGTAGGTGCCCTTGTCACCGGGAACGGGTTTGGCCGCGAAGTCTATGTTCGCAGCAAGAACGTGGGCGCCGGTACCATCGAACTGAATGCCCCACCCTATGATGCGGAAGGCACACAAGTTCTGACGTTCAACCGGTTTGATTACCTGATCGACCTGAGCGGCTTTTCGAAGCTGTCGAAGTTCAACATGTCGAACATCGAGTTCCAGTGTAACAACAAGTGCTCCGGCATCATGCTGGCCCCTGCCGGTCCAACATTCGAGTTGCAGGAATGCTTCATAAGCCGTCCGAAGGATCGTGGAATCACCTCCATCGGAGGAGGATGCCAGGGCATTCTGATAGATCGCTGTCAGTTCCTGTCCGCCGAGGAATCTCAGACCGTATCGAACCGCAACTCGATCGGGTTCAATGTCAATTCCAATGACGCCAAGGTCCGAGATTGCCGGGCCACTCAGTTCCGACACTTCATGTTGCTCGGCGGTCAAAACCATCTGATCAAGGGCAACCATTTCTTCCAGGGTGACGGTGAGCCTGACGGCTTCCGCACCGCCGGTATTGTTCTGCAGGCCAACTACACCGCCAGCGTGGTCACTGGGAATTACATCGACAACTGCTTTGTCGAATGGACGAATGAACGTGACCCCACACCGGAGTTTACTGCTGGATTTTCTTTCAGCTCGTTCAGTCTGACCGACAACGTGTTCTTGTCAGGCGATGTGGCACCCTGGTTCAGCTACCTCGTGGTCAAGCCGCATGCTGCTGGCCATTTCCTGAACGGCGTTACAGTGACCGGCAACCGCTTCCGGTCGATCAATGGCAACATTGATCGCGCAGAGCGTGTCGATACAAGCTTTGCCGATCTGGACTATGATCGGAACCGCGCCGTCTGGTTCAAGGGGAATTCGTACCACAATGTGCGTGAACATGCTGAAAACCCGCTGGTTATCTCACATACACAGGGTACGAACAGCCGCACCTGGACGGTCGAGACCGACAATAGGCTGCCCTTTGAAAGCTACTGTCAGTTCGTGGATTCTGTCTCGTTGACCGGGGACTTGCGCAACACGTCGAACCAGCGCCGCTACGAAGCGCCTGTGGGTCGTGGCCGTGCAGGGTCAGAGGAAGACGCATTCACGCTGGAGTTCAGCGAGGACATGAGAGGTTCGATCCGGGCGACAGTTCGGATGGACCGGGGCTGATCCGGCACGGATCAGAACGACCGCCACATTCCAAGCTTGAGGGCGAGGATTCCATCCTCGCCCTCAAGCCCAAGAACGAAGCTGGCGCCGTCGGGCTTGGGCTGCCAGATCACGGATGGGGCAAGGGTCGCCGATGCGTCACCGTCCGCACTGGTTACAAAAACCTGCATCATCACCTTGAACCGGTCGTTGAGGGCGAGGCCAAGGGTTGAGTCCAGCTTCAGCGTATCGGGGCCCTGGTCAATCGCCCATTCCACCGCACCATCGACTGCCATCCAGCCGTGGCGGTCCCACAGCTTAATCCCCCGCCCATAGCTAAGACCGGTGCGCAACAACGGCTCCATGACCAGTCCAAAGGTGCTGCCGATCCCGATATCGTAGGCCAGTTTGTACTCCCGCTCTCCGGTGGGGATCGGTTTGCGCATGAAGACGAATGCCGTGCCTTCACCCAGCCGCCCTTGCGTCATGTCTACATCGACCTTGACCCCCAGCGTAAGCTTGGGTCGGAACCCGTACTCGGCATAAAGTGTTCCATCAAGCCGTCCGGTTTCTTCGTAGACACCACTGTACGAGAGGAACCCCTTTTTGTGCTCTTGCAACCACGCCCCTCCCTGCGCGCCCGGCGCAAGCGCCAGCAGCAAAAGGGTCAGGACGAGGCGCATAACGGGTTCTTCTTGTTTCGTTAACAAGGAATGACCGTGGCCCGGACATGGTTAACAATTGATTAGGATCAGGTTTTAGCCTTTTTTTGCCGGTCCGCCCTGCGGCATGGGCTGTCCTACCCTATATGGAGCGGGAGCCATTTGGAGAGACGCCCATGCAATGCCCCATCGACGGAACGCCCCTTGTCATCACCGACCGCAGCGGGGTCGAGATTGACTATTGTCCGCAATGTCGGGGCGTGTGGCTGGACCGGGGTGAGCTGGACAAGATCATCGAACGGGCCGCCGCCTATTCCGCGCCGCCCCCACCGCCCGAAGCGCCCCGCGCGCAGCCAGACAGAGACTATGAAGATCGCGGCGATCGCCGGTATGATCAGCGTCGCGGTCGGCGCAAAAAGGGGATGGGCGACTTGTTGGGCGACATCTTCGATTTCTAGGTCAGACGGCTCATCAGAACCATCGCCAACAAAGCGCAGCCAAGACCTGCATACTCTCTGGCGTGCAGCGTTTCACCGAAATGGAGCGCGCCGATCAGCGCCAGAGCGATAAGCGTGAGCATGGAATACGCCACCCCCGCTTGCGCCAGCGTGACATGTTGCATGGCGTAGAACCAGAAAAACGCCGACACACCGTAGAGCGCGACACCAAGCAGGACGAGGGCCGACCACACGGGTTGGTTCCCGTCGGCGGCGAGTTTCAGCACGTAGTCGCCTGCAATGACAACCAGCGCTGTCACGAAAGTAAAAGCAAATCCAAAAACAATGTGGTCCATTTGAAAGCCCTTGAATGAGGGCCTCGCGATGGTCTGCGGGGCTATGAAAATATGAAGTATCTTAGCACGTCGAAGTACTGCCCCGTAGTCGGGTATTCCTGACGTGTCAGGCGACGGGCGCAGTAGCGCAGGCGCGGAACCTCTGCACTTCGGGTGCGGCGCCTGTCAGCGAGACGGTGACGGCGGCGGTTTGGGTGAAAGCGGTGACGGTTGCGTTGAATTCGAGCCCGTCCAGCACGTTGCCAAAGCCCACATCGGTGACAATGAGTGTATTCGCCTCTGTGCTGTGGCGCGTTGTCGAGATCGTGTTGGGTTGTGCACCATCAAAGCGGATGGAGAACGCGGCTGCGTTGGGCCAGCCGTCGGGGCTGGTGACCGCGATGGCATAGAGGCGGGTGGCGTGGTCGTAGGTGACCGCGATGTCAACCGTCGGTTCGGTGTGTGAGAGAGTGCAGATGGGGGTTGGTGTGAACTCCCATGCGAGGGCTGGTGTGGTGAGAAAGATAAGAGAAAAAATAATACGCATGGCATGATGGTAGCGCAGTTTTGGGCCTGGTACACACTTGGAGATGTCGGTCAGGCACAATCGAAAATGCTTGTGCTTTGGCTCCGAAGCTGTCAGGGCGGGCGCGCATAGCTATTCTACTCGATGTTCTGTTTTTCCTCACGGCACGCAGTCTCTCGATCATGACGACTACGCCGGACCGCTGCATCCTGTGAGCGGTATCAATTGAAGGAAGATATCACATGGCCACTGGCACAGTGAAATGGTTCAACACCACCAAAGGTTTCGGTTTCATCGCTCCTGACGGCGGCGACAAGGACGTGTTCGTCCACATCTCGTCCGTCGAGCGTTCCGGTCTGACCGGTCTGGCAGACAACCAGAAGGTCACGTTTGACCTGGAATCCGGCCGCGACGGCCGCGAGAGCGCAGTGAACATCGCTCTGGTGTAAGGGGATGGTGGGGTAAAGCCCCACCCGACCCGTTTGAGATTTGGCGCGGCGTCCGAAAGGAGGCCGCGTTTTTTTGTGCGGTGCCAATTTCTGCTATGATGGATGTGTAGGAGGAGACAGATGCTCAAAATTGATCCCGCCGCCAATTGCCAGACCGTCATCACCACGTTCGAATGCTCCCCCGGCACCTGTGCCGACCTGCTGGACAAGCTGCAGGGGGCATACGCTGCCTTCATCTCGCGCCAGCCAGGGTTTGTGGCCGCCGGGCTGCACGTGAACGACGCGCAGACGCGGATTGCCAATTACTCGCAATGGCAGCGGCGCGAGGATTTTCAGGCGATGCTGCGGACGGAGGAGATGCGCGAGCGGAACCGCGAGATTGCCGGATTATGCACGCGGTTCGAGCCGGTGATGTATGAGGTTGCGGGGGTGTTTTGAGAGTGTAGGGGCGGGCAATACTGCCTGCCCTAAGGATTTCTCATGGTCTCTCAGCGACGAAACGCAGAGTTCAGGTCTTCGATGGCATTTTGTTGTTGAGCGGACAAATCAGCCGTGACCAATCCCGACAAGACGTCCTGAAGACTGTCCCAAGACGACCCGGTGTCGATCTTAACCAGTCGCCGCGCAAGACGACGGACCGCATCGGACGCGTCATTGCATTGTGTCAAAAGCCACCGGCCAAGGACCTCCATCTCGCGCGCTTCGTCATTGGTGCACGTTGAGTGGGCAAGCATAAGCTTGTGCAATTTGTCACGTTGTTCACTGGTCGGTAATCCATCCAATTCGATAAACGCCTGAGCAATTGCACAAATCGCAATGCGTTCGTCATCAATGCCTTCGACCGGATGTGCATTGGTTTGGCGGCGGAAGGCCAGTCTGCGCGGGGCGTTGATGGCTGTGGTGGCCAAATCCTGTGCCGTATCAAGCGCTTCGCGTGGGTTGGTGCGGATCCACCACCAAATTGCGCCGCCGACAGCGGCTAGGATCGCTAGTAATACGGGCATGTACGGGTCCTCGTTACGCACTCACTTTCAGGCACTATTCAATTGTGTGGGGAATAATTCAATACGTGGGTGAATTGAATTTTCTATTTGGCCCGAAGCGATGAAGTTTAGCATGAACCGGGGAGTTGAGTGCTGAGGGCAGCGACCGGCCTGGAGGGCGCTTTGGCTGGGTGGGTCAGTGTGGTCGCCCTTAAGCATAGATGTCGCGTGTGTTGTGAAGGTCCTCGCCAATAGCGCCCTCCGGGGGGAGGTCGGGCGCTGCCCGGCGGTGCCGCCAGACGAGGGAATAAAACGGACTGACCGCTCGGTCAGCTCAGAAATCAGTATTGGGAATTGGAGAAAGCGGTGGCTGGCTAAACCCAAAACTAGTTGCTGCGTTCCGGAATCCTTTTAAGGACGTCAGTGGGCTTAAAACTTTCTAAAAAGCCCATTGTCGCTTCAACCAAGTCACCTGAGTCTACAACAGAACCAGATATTTCGAATTTCATACCTTTATCAAAACCTATCACCGACAGCTCTGCAAAAATTGGCCGCCCGTTGTTTGCCAGTTCTTGCTTTGCGAATGGAATTCGCACTCTTTTGAGTTCTCGTTTTATCTCCCGAAGCTCTTCCATCTTTTTTTCGCGAAAACAGTCGCTGTGCTGGTCCAGCGTCCGGATTACTTCGAATGCCCCGAGCACCCAAAACCAAAAGTTATCGTAGTAGTCAGTAAAGTCATGGATGACCAAGCTACCTGACTCATCAGGGCCCCAAGACGCCGCAATCTCCTTGAGTTCGACCGCTTTTCTACCAAGGGCTTGGACTTGGGTGCTTGTGTAGATGGAGAAACCCAACAGTGGATTCTCTTCCAATATGTCACTAAGTGCAGATGTAACCATATCTAACGCTTCCGCCGCTTCACATTCCCACCGCGTTGCCCAGCCCGCCCAGCCGTTGACCGTCCCGATGCCTTCTGCGCGTCGTCCACGGCCTTCTCCACCGCGTATTGCCGCGCCAGGGGGTCATCCGCCACAACCAGATCGACGGTTTCCAGCCGTTTGACCTCGTCCCGCAGCCGCGCCGCTTCTTCGAACTCCAGGTTCTCTGCCGCCTTGCGCATGTCGGCGCGCAACCCGTCGAGCACCGCTTGCAGGTTGCCACCTGCCATCTGGTTGTCGATCTTGGCGGTGACGCGGTTCATGTCCGTGTCGCCTTTGTAGAGGCCCGCCAGCACATCCTCGACGTTTTTCTTCACCGTCTCGGGCGTGATGCCGTGTTCTTTGTTGTAGGCTTCCTGCTTGGCGCGGCGGCGGTTGGTTTCGGCCAGTGCGCGCTCCATCGAACCCGTAACCTTATCGGCGTACATGATCACGCGGCCGTCGGCGTTCCTTGCCGCGCGGCCGATGGTTTGGACCAGCGACGTCTCCGAGCGCAAGAACCCTTCCTTGTCGGCATCCAGAATGGCCACCAGGCCGCATTCGGGGATGTCGAGCCCTTCGCGCAGCAGGTTGATGCCGATCAGCACGTCGAAGGCCCCCAGCCGCAGGTCGCGCAGGATTTCGATCCGTTCCAGCGTGTCGATGTCGGAGTGCATGTAGCGGACGCGGATACCCTGTTCGTGCATGTATTCGGTGAGGTCTTCAGCCATACGCTTGGTCAGCGTGGTGCAGAGCGTGCGCATGCCTTGCTTGGCAACCTTTTGGACCTCGTCCAGCAGATCATCGACCTGCATTTCAACGGGGCGGATTTCGACCGGCGGATCCAGAAGGCCGGTGGGGCGGATGACCTGTTCGGTGAAGACACCGCCGGTCTGTTCGATCTCCCACGCCGCCGGGGTAGCCGAGACGAAGACGGATTGCGGGCGCATGGCATCCCATTCCTCGAATTTGAGGGGGCGGTTGTCCATGCAGCTTGGGAGCCGGAAGCCGTGTTCGGCCAGCGTGAACTTGCGCCTGTAGTCGCCTTTGTACATGCCCCCGATCTGGGGGACCGAGACGTGGCTTTCATCCGCGAACACGATGGCGTTGTCGGGGATGAATTCGAACAGCGTGGGAGGAGGTTCGCCCGGAGCGCGGCCCGTGAGGTAGCGGGAGTAGTTTTCGATGCCGTTGCAGACGCCCGTTGCTTCGAGCATTTCCAAATCGAAGTTGGTGCGTTGTTCGAGCCGCTGCGCTTCGAGCAGCTTGCCCTCGCCCACGAGCTGGTCGAGCCTGATCTTGAGTTCTTTTTTGATGCCGATGATGGCCTGGTTCATCGTCGGCTTCGGGGTCACGTAGTGCGAGTTGGCGTAGACGCGGATGTGGTCCAGCGTGGCCGCCTTTTCCCCGGTAAGCGGGTCGAATTCCGTGATGTTTTCCAATTCTTCGCCGAAGAAGGACAGTTTCCACGCCCGGTCTTCAAGGTGGGCGGGGAAGATCTCCAAGCTGTCGCCGCGCACCCGGAAGCTGCCGCGTTGGAAGGCGTGGTCGTTGCGTTTGTATTGCTGGGCGACCAGATCCGCGATGACCTGTCGCTGGTCGTATTCCTTGCCCACCTTGAGGTCCTGCGTCATCGCCCCGTAGGTCTCAACGCTGCCAATGCCGTAGATGCACGAGACGGACGCCACGATAATCACGTCGTCGCGTTCCAGAAGCGCCCGCGTGGCCGAGTGGCGCATGCGGTCGATCTGTTCGTTGATCTGGGATTCTTTCTCGATATAGGTGTCGGACCGCGCGACATAGGCTTCGGGCTGGTAGTAGTCGTAGTACGACACGAAGTATTCCACGGCGTTGTCGGGGAAGAACCCTTTGAACTCGCCATAGAGCTGGGCCGCGAGGGTCTTGTTCGGCGCTAGAATAATGGCCGGGCGCTGCGTTTCCTCGATCACCTTGGCCATGGTGTAGGTTTTACCGGTGCCCGTTGCGCCCAAGAGCACCTGATCACGGTCGCCGCCCATGACGCCTGCGCTCAATTCCTTGATCGCCGTGGGCTGGTCGCCTGCGGGCTGGAATTCTGTGTTCATCACCAGTTGCTTGCCGCCTTCGAGTTTCAGACGGGTTCGGACATCCTCGGCGGGGTTGGCGAGGTAGGTGACGGGTTCGGGGGAATCGGTGCGCGCGTATGCCATGCCGCTAACTTGGCGCGATAGGGCGCAAGCGCAAGTGGCTGCGACGCCTTGCTGACAGGAATTGACAGTTACTCCTGCGAATGCAGCCACGCAGAGGTTGGATATTATGCCCGCATAAACGCATATGGCATCGGAACAACGAGCCAAGACTGCACGGCCCATAGTCTGGTCACTGATACTTCCCGAATTGGTCGCCCAGTTGAAAAACCCCCGAGACGCTGTTTTGCTAAAACTCGCGGAGTGATGCCCAACCTCTGACCCACAGGGCCGTGATAGATTTGAGACACTTGCTGACAGTGACTGTCGTGGGATCCCGCAGCCGTGCAAAGTGTTTTGGTCTCAAATCACTTGGTTCTATCTTGTGGCGAAACCATCCACGCAGGCATCGTGTGCGCAGGGCTATACATGGCACCAAACACCCCATCTGTCCGGTCGGCGCATGACCGCGTAAAGGAGATCCACTCGATCGCCCTTGCCGAGGTTCTGACACGGTCCGGCGCCTTCGATGTGTGGCGTTACTTCGGAGAGTTGAACGACCTCAAGCAACGGCCAGTGTCGACCACTTGGCGCGAGGCCTTTGTGATGGTGTGTTGCGTAGGTCAAATTCGAGCCGCCAAGGTGGTTGGGAACCTCAAGCGTCTGCGCAACATGCTTCCTCCCGAAGAATTTGCAGAATTCGACACACGGATGCGCGACTACCTCGCACCCATTGCTCTGACCAACCACGGCTTTAGAGAAGGCAACTTTGCGACCGTCGATCCAGCACCAATCTGGTCGCATGTGAAGGGCCTGACACAGCAGTTGGAATCAGAAGGGCTACGGGTCTTTTTGAACTCAGGGACGCTTTTGGGGGTGGTTCGTGATCAATCGCTGATTGCACATGATGATGACATTGATCTTGCTGTGATACTGGATGCAGACAGTGCCGTTTCTGCGGCGGCCGCATGGCGCCGCCTTTCGGAGCGCCTGCGCGAGATCGGTCTGTCGGACGCAAGCACCCAGAAGGCACCAGAGATCCACAAATTGACGCCCATTGGCACCTTCGAAGTCGACCTGTTCCCAGTCTGGATAGAGGCCGGGAGGGTCTTTGTGTACCCGCACACATTCGGAGATTTGACCTATGACGATCTGTTGCCGCTGGGTGTGTGCAACATGACAGGCTGTGCCATTCCGCGTGCGCCTGAGAAGATGCTGGCCGTCAACTACGGGGAAGACTGGCGCGACCCCGACCCGCTGTTCACCTTCAAATGGACCAAAGCAAACGAAAAGTTTGTGGATTTCATGCAGGCGCTCCGCGGATGATAGGACCTGACCGACGACAACGCACTTTGCTGACCTATGGCACATTTGACCTTTTTCACATTGGGCATGTGCGGCTTCTTGAACGATTGAAGGCCTTTGGCGATCGGCTGATTGTCGGTTGTTCAACGGATGCCTTCAACGGGATCAAAGGCAAGGCCTCTGTCATGCCCTATGAGGAGCGGCGCGATATCCTTTTGGCGTGCCGTCACGTGGACATGGTCATTCCCGAAACCTGTTGGGAGCAGAAACCGGAGGACGTGCGCACCTATGACGTTGATCTGTTCGCCATGGGGGATGATTGGGCCGGGCGTTTCGATTTCCTGAGCCCGCTATGCGAGGTGATTTACCTGCCGCGCACGCCTAATATTTCGACAACAGAGCTGCGCGAGAAGACGTTGGAATTTAGGGGCATGTCGCCTCCGTCCAATGCGGCGGAATAGACCCTTGCGCGCCTGGGGTTGTGTCGTGCTAAACACCCAGCGCACGAGGGAGCCAGCTTATGCGCGCACGAATCTTTCAACCTGCCAAGACAGCCATGTCGTCGGGTACTGCCATGACCAAGCACTGGGTGCTTGAATTTGCACCAGCGTCGGCCCGGTCGGTCGATCCGCTGATGGGCTGGACGTCGTCCTCGGACACGCAGGCACAGGTGCGCATGTCGTTCGATACGAAGGCGGCGGCGCTGGACTATGCCAAGGAACATGGCATCGATGCGCAAGTGCAAGAGCCCAACAAGCGCAAGGCCAATGTCCGGCCCGGTGGTTACGGCGAGAACTTTGCCACCAACCGGCGCGGGTCTTGGACTCACTAGCGGCGTTGTAAATCGGGCCAAAGTCGTCTTGGGATCGGGCTAGAGATTCCGCGAGAGCATGCTTGATCCTTTATAGTCAGTGCTTGTGCGTCCTTTTCCGGTGGATGAGCTGTTGAGGCGAACTTATTCAAAATACCTGAGGCACCTTCTGGCTGGCGAGACGCTCTAGGAAAGCCTCACACTTGTCGGCCTCGTTTTCGCTGTGCAAACCGACAGCGCCAGATCAACGACCGTGGGTTTTATTCTGCCCTTTTCCGGACATTGACCGCCATCGTCCACGCAACCGCGCAGCTTCCCCGAAGCAGATATCGACCATGCAGTGCAGCATTTGGTCAGCTGGACGACGGCAAACCGAGGCAAAGCTGCCGCCGCTCAAGTTCGTTTTCGGTCCGTCATTGGATTTTAGATGACCCACCCAAAGACGTATCCCGCCGCAAGTGACCCCAGAACCGCAAGAAGCAGATAGAGAAGAAACGGCTTCAGTTTAAGTACCGGAGCAATAGCCATGGCGCCCCATATGCTGACTACACCACCCGAAACCAAAAACGCCATGGCAGCACCTTCGGACATGCCGTTGTCAATCAGGCCGCGCGTCAACGGCAGAGCGGCATAGCCGTCAATGTAGGCCGGCGCACCGACGAAGACAGCCGCAGGTATGGCCCACCATTGATCTTCGCCAACATAGGCCGCAAGCGCCCCTGGGGTCAGCGCTGCGTTCAAGGCATATTCTGCGGCAAATGCCGGGATCAGGCACATCAGGATGAGCCGCGTTGTGGCCCAGAATTGTTTGCTGAAAGACCGCCGACGCGCGCCCGTTTGCCAAATCCATGGATCAAAGGACTGATCTCTGCTGCATCGTGCAGCGCTCAGTTGGCGGGCCAGACCATTGTCGCGAAGCGCGTTCAATGCCCAGGGTTTCTTGGCAAACAGTCCGGTGATTGCGCCACCGAACATACCCAATCCAAACGCTGCGAGCGTCTTTCCAACAGCAAAACTCAGGCCAAGAGTTGCCGCTGTTGTCGCCAGCATTGCGGGGTCTGTGATCGGGGAGGATAACCAGAACGCCATGATCGGAGCCAGCGGAACACCAGCCGCCAACAATCCAGCCATCAAGGGCAACACTGTCACACCGCAGACTGGCGTGATGGCTCCGATCAATGACGCGGCCACCACCGTGCGTACTGTCCTGCCCTCGAACACGCTGGCAATATGTGCATCCGCTCCGCTGGCGATGATCCACGCTGCAAGAAGAATGCCCGGAATGACGATGGGGGCGACCGCAACCAATCCCCACACGACGAACTGGGCGGCATTCATCGCATGTGCCGGCCAGGATAGACCTATGCCGATCAAGAGGAAAAGGCATACACCCCACACCACAGATTTCTTGTTTGCATGTCGGCGCGCAACAGTCTGATCGGTCATCGGATACTCCTCTGACCTTGAAAAGTAAGGCCAGACAAAGCATATGTGAAACGAATAGTATAAATTTCTGATATTGGAAAAACAGATGGGAAAGCTGGACAGCGACTTGCTGCGCACCTTTGTCGCCGTGGCCGAAGCGGGAAGCGTCACGGAAGGTGCGGCGCGCATCCACCGATCACAATCCGCGACCAGCCTTCAGGTCAAACGCCTCGAAGCAATCCTCGGACATCCGGTTTTTGAGCGCCACGGGCGAGGCGTTGTCTTAAGCGATGCAGGTCGTCTACTGCTGCCCGTCGCACAAGACGTGACCATGCGCCTCGACGCAGTGTTGCGGGACATTTCCCAAGATGTGGTTACGGGAAAACTATGCGTTGGCATTCCCGACGATCATGGACGGGCCAAGCTGGCGGAGATCGTCGCGGCATTCACCCGTCATCATCCAAAGGTTGAACTGGATGTGACCTGTGCGTTGAGCACGGAATTCCCGGAAGCGCTCGCAAAGGGAACTCTGGATCTTGCAATTTACGAGGTGGAGCGCCCCCAAAAGTACGAAGAAGTGCTCTTTGAAGATCCAACATGCTGGGTCGCATCAAAGCATCGGGACTTTTCAGCCGATGAAATCCTGCCGGTGGCCTTGTTCGACCACGCTTGCTGGTGGCGCGACGCAGCCATCGCGTCCCTGGAAGCCAGAGGGAAACCATACCGGGTCGTCTACTCCAGCCAAAGCGTCTCTGGCGTGATCGCAGCCGTCGAAGCCGGGATCGCCATCGGTCTGCTGGGCCGCTCATCGCTACATTCAGACCTATCAATTGTGGGGACGGATTTGGGTTTCACGAGCACGCTCGCCTCGAAACTCGTGATGGCCGGAAACACGGCGACGGAGACCGGACCGCAGGACGCGATGAAAGCAGCTATCCGCGCCGCATTTTTGGTCAAGGCCTAAGAAAGCATCCGTTTGATGGGTCGCAGCGAATACACGTCCTTGGCGCCAATGCAACTGAGGCACGCGAGTTCATAACCGCAATTGGTGCCGATCTTGGAATTAAGCCTTTGGCAAAACCATAGCCAAGGCGCATGATAGTTTGTCGATCAGTTCTTCAATCTGCCCCTCTTCCACAATGAATGGCGGTGCCAGTAGGATGTGGTCCCCATGCTTACCATCGCGGGTACCGGACATGGGATAGCAAATCAAACCCTCCGCGAAGGCTGCCTTCTTGATTTTTCCAGCCAGACCAAGTTCGGGCGCGAACGGTGTTTTGCTCTCGCGATCTGCGACAATCTCAACCCCGCGGAACAGTCCACGCCCACGGACATCACCAATATGAGGATGCTGGCCGAAAGCGGTCTCGAGGGCGGCGTGCAGCTTGTCGCCCATCACACCTGCGCGGGCGGGCAGATCACGTCCGGTCAGTTCCTGCACGACCGCCAGGGCCGCGGCCGTCGCAACCGGGTGGCCAAGATAGGTGTGACCGTGTTGGAAAAAACCTGTGCCGTTTTCGATGGCAGCGTAAATCTTATCGGTACACATCATCGCACCAATCGGCTGGTATCCGGCTCCCAGCCCCTTGGCGATACACAAGATGTCAGGGGTCACCCTGTCATGAGCGCAGGCAAACAAGTGCCCGGTCCGCCCCATGCCACACATGACTTCGTCCAGGATCAGCAGCACACCGTATTGATCACAAATCTCGCGAATACGGGCAAAGTATCCATCAACCGCAGGGACCGCACCCAGTGTGGCACCCACGACCGGTTCAGCCATGAACGCCATGACTTTTTCCGGTCCAATGCGCAAAATCTCGGCTTCGAGTTCGTTGGCGACGCGCTGGCCGTAATCAAAGCTGCTCTCGCCATCGGCGCGCCCAATGTATTCGTAACACGGCGCAATATGACTCATGTCGACCAGAAGCGGCCCGAATTGCGCGCGCCGCCATTGGTTCCCGCCGGCAGACAGCGCACCCAGGGTATTGCCATGATAGCTTTGCTTGCGGGCGATGACGTGTTGACGTTTTGGTTGGCCGATCTCAACGAAGTACTGGCGGGCCAGTTTGATCGCACTTTCAACCGCTTCTGAGCCGCCGGAAACGAAATAAACCCGGTCCAGAGTCCCCGGGGCATGTGCAACCAGAAGATCGGCCAATGCTTCGGCCGGTTCTGACGTCATGAACCCTGAATGTGCAAAGGCAACTTTCGCGACCTGATCCTGAACGGCTGCGATCACGGTTTGGTCCGAATGGCCCAGACAAGAAACCGCCGCGTCGCCGCAATCGAGATAGCGCTTGCCCTCCGCATCGATCAGGTAACACCCGTCTCCGCCAACAGCGGTGGGTAGAATTGTCTTGGTGTGACGTGGAAACACATGGCTCATGTCGGTTCTCCTTGAAGCATTGGCATCAAAGCCGCGACCGAAGCTGCATATCCACACGTGGAGTGCCCGAGGCCTCCGGGCGCACGCGTACCATTGGGCGCAGCCAATACGTCAGGACGTGTCACGACCTAGCCTTTCATCCTGTTGCCAGCAGGATCGTAGAGCGGCCCGATGGTCACCGTCGCGTCGAACATGTCGCGCGCAATGTCGATTTGCACTCGACTGCCGTCATCGATGCTGCTTTTGACATGACCCAGCGCAACGGGCTTGCCCACACGGTAGCCAAAGGCGCATGAACTGGTCTGACCGATGATCTTGCCATCCAAATAGATCGGCTCGTGCCCCAAGGGCACCGCAGTTTCATCGTCAAGCTTAAGCGAGATCACATGCGACATTGCGCTGTTCGCGCGCCGTTCAGCCAGCGCGTCGGCCCCGATAAACCCGCCTTTCTTGCGGGTGGCAAAATCCAGGCCGGCCTCGATCGGAGAAACGTCACTATCCAACTCATGCCCCATAGCGCAAAACCCTTTTTCAATTCTCATCGAGGACTGGGCGAACAGGCCCGCTGGCTTTGCTCCTGCAGCCGTCAGCGCGGCATAAACGGTCGATGCGTTTTCAGATTTCATGGTAATTTCCCAACCCGCCTCGCCAACATAGGACAATCGCGCAGCTCGCACATGTTTGCCCCCGATGTGAGCAGGGCCAACCTTGAAATAGCCCAGCGCGTTCAGTTCCGGCGCGCCACATTCACTCACGATCCGCGCGGCATCTGGCCCCATGAGGCCCAGAACCGCATAATCTGTCGTGCTATCTGTCAGCGTGACATCAAAGGCATCGGAATGCATGCGGAACCAAGCCAGATCACGCTTGATTGCATTGGTGCCAACAAAAAGACGGTAGTGGTCTTCGGCGATGCGTTGCGCGGTTATGTCGCTTTCAAAAGTGCCGCGCGCGTTCAGCACGGCGGTGTAGATCACAGACCCCGGCGCACGGGCCACAAAACCCGAACAGGTTTTCAAGAGGAACGCTTCCGCGTCCGGTCCCTGCACCTCGATCTTGCCAAAAGGCGAGGCATCGAAAATCGCGGCACTTTCGTGTGCGGCCATAACCTCGGCGCGCACGTTTTCAAACCAGTCGGGCCTGCCGAATGTCATGGCAGGTTCAGCCGACTTACCGAAATAGAGCGGACGCTCCCAACCGTAGAACTGCCCCATATGCGCACCAGCCGTCCTGTATTCACTGTCAAGCGGTAGCGCACGCAAGTTGCGAGCTGTAGCGAGTTGCTTGCCCGGAAAGGCGATGTCGTAGTGGGTGCCAAGAATCTCTGGGGCCCGCGCCATCAGGTGTTCAATATTGTTGAAAACAGGTGCAAAACGTTTGGCATCGGCCTCGGTCAAGTCATAGGCCGGGTGGTCATGCACAATGCAATGAGCCAAGTTCATGCCTGCACCGCCACCAGATGCAATCCCGACCGAGTTCATACCACACCCAAGGAACAGCCCCTTGGTTTCAGCAGTTTCGCCCAGCATGAAAGTACCATCGGGCGTGAAACTTTCTGGTCCGTTCAGCAGCGTTTTGACTTCGGCAGTTTCCAATGCTGGCAGACGATGAAGCGCGTTCATCATCATCGGTTCAAAATGATCCCAATCCTCTCCCAACAGGCCGAACTCAAAACTCTCATCCAACACACCGGGCGCGATGGGCTTGCCCATAGGTTCAAAACAGCCAACCAAAAGCCCGCCGGAATCATCGCGGATATAGAGGTGGTTATCGTGATCTGACAGCGTTGGCATGTTGCCTGCGATGCCGTCTACGGGTTTGGTCAGCAGGTAAAAATGCTCGCACGCCAACGCAGGCACTTCGGCCCCCGCCATCGCGCCGATCTCACGCGACCACAGACCTGTACAAAGCGCGATGGCGTCACACATCACCGTACCTTGCGTGGTTTCCACACCTTTGACGCGCCCGTTTTCGGTCAGGATTCCGGTAACACCCGTGTCTTCAAACAGCTTTGCGCCCAAGGATTTTGCGCCTTTGATCAGTGCAGCGCAGACATCTGAGGGCGAAACACGCCCGTCATCCGGCGACCAGACGGCCCCCAGAACATCCTCTGCGTGCATCAGCGGCCAACGCGCCTTGGCTTCCTCTGGCGACACCGATTTGGCATCAATGCCGTACGCATGGGCCAGCGCCTCCTGCCGCTTAATATGGATCAGGCGATCCGGATTCGTCGCAATGGACAGAGACCCCTTTTGAATCCAGCCGACATTCTGACCGGTTTCTTCTTCGAGCTGCGAATAGAGCTCTACCGAATACTGGATCATCCGGGTGAGGTTTTGCGAATGGCGCAGCGCCCGACCTGCGCCGCCGAATGCCACGTGGTGCCGCTGGTGAGCTTGTTTCGTTCAAGCAATACCGTATCGGACACGCCCATTTTGGCGAGGTGATAAAGGGTGGAGCAGCCCATGATACCGCCGCCGATCACGACGACCGAAGCATGCGAAGGAAGATCAGACATAGACGTACCCCATCAGGATCGGATCGTGCTCGGAGCCTTCATTCATCAGCGCATCAAACAAAATTCTTTGATTCAGCATCGGACAGTGAAGCTCCGAGCCCAACTCTCCCAAAAAGAAGATGCGGATCGCGGCGCAGTGCACCCGGCCAATTTCAACCACTTTGGAGGTCATGAACAGGAAGTCATCAAATGTCCCGCCGGAGAGTACATTCAACAGATCACACAGTGGCTGCCGACACAATCTGTACGACCGCTGTTTCACTGCTCACACGTCCCCGCCACCAAGTTGCCGGAGATGGTGACTGAAAGTGCCGCAGACTATCGCAAAAAGCTGATAGGGCTGGTGCGTGACCAAAAGGAACTCTCGCTATTGCGGAGCGTGATCTCTGGAAACAGATGCAAGCTGCCCAGAAATGCATCAACAGCCGGTGTTTGAGCAACTTGGCCCGAGGCAAAATGTCGAACCTATTATTCAGCCACGATTGGCGAACAGAATCACTCTGTCGGCCACAGCAAATGACAACACGAGACTGGGGGCAGACGAAAATCAATGCAAAGAGGTGGTCGCGGAATTTCGGACCGGTCGTTAAGGTGGATCGCATGATGAAAGTGACGATCCAGAATGAAGAA
>NZ_CANNGP010000029.1 GCF_947504105.1 uncultured Tateyamaria sp. | reverse complement strand
TCCGATCCGATAACGGCCCCGAGTTCGCAGCAGAGGCGATGCAAGGCTGGCTGCGACGCGTTGACATCCAGCCGATCCGCATTTATCCGGGATCGCCCTGGGAGAACGGATACAACGAGCGGTTCAATGGGACATCACGGCGAGAGGTTCTCAATGCGGAGTGGTTCACGACGACCAAGCAAGCTCAGATCGTCATCAATCACTGGCTCAGGCAGTACAATCACACCAGGCCGCATCAGGCACTCAACATGCGCCCACCCGTTCCTGAAACCCTAATAGAGAAACCCCTGATCAGTGGCCCAGACACAGGGGGCTAGACACATGTTGGTTGACCCCAAGAAAATCAACATTGGTCTAACCGTGTTCATCTCGGTTCGGACCAATGAACATGACCCGGAGTGGCTAGACGATTTTGCCAACGCGATAAGCGCAATGCCGGAAATACAAGGCGTATAACGCACTTCCGGCGACCTGGACTACTTGATTCAGGCACGCGTCCCCGACGTTGAGGCCTACGACGCACTGTACCAAAGGCCGATACGAAAGATGAAGCTGATGGACGTGTCAGCCAGCTTCATCATGCAGGAAATACGCGGAACGTACCTGGCGACGCGATTATCTGGAGCGGTGGCCCAAACAACGATACGCAAGCTGGTGGGTCGGGCGACGATCAACTCTCGGGACTAGCCGGGGCTGATAGCCTAAGCGGGAATGGGGGAGCAGACAGTCTGTATGGCGGTCTTGGTTCGGACACTCTTATCGGCGGGGGCGGCAACGATTTGATGTACGGTGGTCTTGGCAACGATGAGATTTTCGGCGATGGCCAATCTGACACCATCCACGCAGGTGACGGAAGCGATACGGTATTCGGTGAGAACGGCCGTGATCTGGTTTTCCTCAATCAAGGCAACGACTTGTTCAACGACAACGGCCAAGGTGGAGAGTTTGGCCGGGACACGGTTTTTGCCGGGCCTGGCGATGACACCATCCAAGGCGGCAACGGTGACGACGAATTTCACGGCCAGGACGGCAATGATCTGATCTTCGGTCGTCTCGGCGATGACCTGATTTTTGGTGGTACCCAATTCGACACCATCCACGCGGGTGACGGTAACGACACAGTCTTTGGTGGAAGTGGTCAAGACCGCATATTTCTGGGAGGGGGTGACGACCGCTTTGTCGATACCGCGGAACTTGGAGTATTGGGCCAAGACACGATAAACGGCGGCACTGGTGCGGATACATTTGTTTTCACAGCACAAAGTTCGGCGGACGTTATCGTCGACTATGTGATCGGAACAGACGCACTCCACTTGGGGGCGGCCCGTTGTCAACGGGCGAAGCGCTGCGCAGATCCAAGCACAGGCTCAAACTACCGACGAAGGTTTGCTACTCGATTTTGGAGCGGGCAGCAGCATCTTGCTTTTGGGCATTTCGTCCTCGGCAGGTCTTGAGAACGACATTCTGATTTTTTAAAGTGAGCGCTTGGGGGACAAGCGGCAAGAGGGAACGGTGCCGTCGATCAAACAGCCGTGCCGATATTGGATAGGCTGGATGATCCAAAACATGGCCACTTTTGTACGGAATCGGCTATGTTACACTGTGGGGTGTATGGAAGAGCAACGTTCAAATCAGGATGAGGCCCACACCCCCTTCAACAGTTTTCGACCATGTTTTGCGCCCGACGCGCCGGTTGAAGCCGAAGCTTGGCTTAGGGTTGACAATCACTCCAGCAAGCTTCCGGTGTCTCTGGCAACTTGCAGCTAAATCGTATCGAAACAAAATCGTACTGATTTTGCGTGATCTGAGTGTCCCTTGAGAAACGCCCAGTCTGACCTCGTTCCCGCTACTAGATCAATTAGAAAAGAGACTGGGAAGCTGGTCTGCGGGCCAAATTTGGCGCTAAGGCTTTGATTTTGTTTGGGAGCGAGTACAGGAACCGAAACGGTGTAGGTAAGTTTGTAATCGGCAGAGGTCCATCGTGCCGTTCTGTGGAGCGCACTGCTTCCGAGACAAAAACGAGACAATAAACTGGCGGCGAGAACGTTAAGATATTGAAATCATTGGTCGGAGTGAGAGGATTCGAACCTCCGGCCCCTGCCTCCCGAAGACAGTGCTCTACCAGGCTGAGCTACACTCCGACCGTGCCGAGCGGATTACTCTTCGTCCGGCGCTTTGACAAGGGGCTGGTCACGGAAGCGGCCGCTGGTCATCAGGCTGCTGACCCGGAAGGTACCAGGTGTGCCGATGCGGCTACGGGTGCGTAGAACGGGTTTGTTCTCCGAATTGCCGGACCGACTTTCCCGGAACACAATGAACAGACCCGATGCAATGATGATGGCCGCACCAACCCCGGTATACGTGTCCGGCACTTCGTTGAAAAAGAGCAGGCCGTAAGCCGTCGCCCAAAGGATCTGTGAATACTGCATGGGCGCGACAATGGCCGCTTCTCCGGTCTGGTATGCAGCGATGATGAAGCGACCCGCGATCCAGGCCATGACCGAGATGATGGCCAGCATGCCCAGATGCTCGATCGGCATGGGCTTGTAGACAAAGGCAAGTGCGATACCCATCACCGCAAAGTTGCCAACCATGGGATAGAGCAGCAGGACAACCGTTCGTTCCTCGGCCCCGATCTTGCGCACCACGATGGACGCAAAAGCCCCGGCAAAAGCTGCGATGATCGCGGCAGTGTGGCCCAGGGTCAGGTCCGTTGCACCCGGTCGCAAGACCACCATCACACCGGCAAGGCCCACGATGACAGCCAGCCACCGAGGCAAACGCACCTTTTCACCAAGGATAGGGATCGACAACACCGTGATTAGCAGTGGTGTGGCAAACAAAATGGCGTAAGTTTGGGTCAGTGGCAGGTTCGAAAAGGTATAAAAGGCGGACACGCCGGTGATGACCGCTCCCACGGTGCGCAAGGCCATCCACCATGGGTGCACGGGCACCAGCGTGCCGGGCTTGGCGTCACGCATCAGCATGATCGTCGCCAGCGGAAAGCTCAGCAAAACACTGAAGAACACGATCTGGATCGGGGAATAGATAGCCCCCAACGTCTTGATAAAGACGTCATGGGTCGAAAACACTCCAAAGGCGATGAGGGCGAGCAATGCGCCCTTGGCATTCGAGGACATGGCGATTTGATTGATGACTGTGCTTTCGTTCCATTAACGCCGCGGGCCGGACGATGTCTACCGGCTCGTTTCGCTATTGGCCTTAAAGCGCCAGTGCGCCACGCCCAAAGATGAATTGCCACTGGCTGCCGTCGGTCATTGTCACGAAACCGGACCCTGCAGTGGGCGATTGAAAATATGCGGTGCCTACCCCGCGCAGCCCATTGTTGCACACGACCGGGAAGCTGACAGTGCTGATATCTGCAAACTTGTCATAGGTGCCAGTGCAGACCGCGGTACCGTTGGTGGCCTGAAAGCTGCCGCCGTGCAGGAAGGTGTCGGTGGCCGAGCCGCGAAAGGTCATGCCGTTGTCCCCGATCACCGTAACGGGATAGGCGACGTCGCAGGCGCTGAGAAATGCAAGAACAAGGCCACAAGCTGCGGCGCGCATGGAAAACAGGGACATGGAAATTCCTTTGGTCCGTTGGCAATGGATCACGAGGTGGTGATCGCGTCGCATTGACCCAAGTCAGGAATTCCTGCCGTGACGGCGCGCGGGAAATGTGTATCCGCGCACCCGCGAGGCGTGTCAGAGGCTTGCGTCAAGTGCCGCGAGGATCACATCGCCCATCTCGGTCGTAGACAGCGGCGTGCCGCCCTCGGGACCCATCAGGTCGCCCGTGCGGGCACCGTCTGCCAGCACCTTCTCGATGGCGGCTTCCAGGCGTGCAGCCTCGTCGCCTTGGTCAAAGGAATAGCGCAATGCCATGGCAAAGCTGAGCATGCAGGCGATTGGGTTCGCTTTGCCCTGACCCGCGATATCAGGGGCTGAGCCGTGGACCGGTTCGTACATCGCTTTGGGACGACCATTGGCCATCGGCGCGCCCAACGACGCGGAGGGCAACATGCCCAGCGAGCCGGTCAGCATGGCGGCACAGTCGGACAAGATGTCGCCAAACAGATTGTCGGTCACGATCACGTCGAACTGTTTGGGTGCACGCACCAACTGCATCGCACCGTTGTCGGCATACATGTGGCTCAACTCAACCTCGGGGTACTCCTCACACACCTTGGTCACAACCTCGCGCCACAGAATACCGCTTTCCATCACATTGGCCTTCTCCATCGAGCAGACCTTCTTGTTGCGGCGCATGGCGAGTTCAAAAGCCGAGCGGGCGGCACGTTCGATCTCGGATTCCGTGTAACGCTGGGTGTTGATGCCGACGCGTTCGTTGCCCTCTTCGAAGATGCCGCGAGGCTCGCCGAAATAGACACCGCTCGTCAGCTCGCGCACGATCATGATGTCGAGGCCAGCAACAATGTCTTTTTTCAAAGACGAGAAATCGGCCAGCGCGTCAAAACATTGGGCCGGGCGCAAGTTGGCATACAGATCCATTTCCTTGCGCAAGCGCAGTAGGCCACGTTCGGGCTTCACCGAGAAATCCAGATCGTCGTATTTCGGGCCGCCCACGGCGCCCAGAAGAACCGCATCGACCTCTTGCGCCTTGGCCATTGTGTCGTCGTGCAGGGGGGTGCCATGCGCATCATAGGCGGCGCCACCAACAAGGTCGGTCGACACATCGAAGGCCAGATCCCGTTTTGCGCCAAACCAGTCGATGATACGGGTGACCTGGTCCATAACTTCGGGACCGATGCCGTCGCCCGGCAGGATCAAGATCGACGGATTGGACATGGGCGAAACTCCTTTGATTGCTTGGGGTTTCGCCTACTCACCACCGCCCGCAGGGTCAAGGGTCAGGTCTGCCCAAACCAATCTGTGGCGACTGGCCGTTGCGACCGTGTCGGCCAAGGCGTCGTCAGGGGCTGGCCACAGCACACCGCTGTCCACTACGCGCCAATGGGTCGAAGGCAGAACATAGCTGACGCGCAGGTTGCCAGGCACTGGGTCATCCCAGTCCACGGTATCTGTTCCAAAGTGTCCCCGCGGGGACGGATTTGTAAGCCGTTGATCAGACAGAAGGTTCCGGATGCCCTCACGCAGGCCGCTGCCATCTTCCGGGTCCAAATTCGCATCCCCGGCGATCACGAAAGGCCCGGGTGGGGGCGGGCCGATTCCACCGTCCAATACATGTTGCCACAGCCTGATCTCATCATGGTTGCGCTTGCCATTGCGGTCTTCGGGGCCGTCGAAAACCGGCGGGCTCGCGTGGAACGTCATCAAATGGAATGTGCCGCCGGGCGCATCAATCGGGACGATCCAGTGACCAGTTGTGGACAGGCGCTGCACGGCCTGCGCCTCTTCGGATGGGAAGGGGGTGCCGTTCACCTCGGGCAACAGCGCATTTGGGAAGTCTGTCCATAACAGTGAAGACAGATCACCCACATTGGCTATGTCGATCGGAAAGCGCGACAGGACCGCCATGCCGCCTTGACCTGAGAACCTCCCGTACCCTTGAGCATCACGCGGTCCGCCACGCCGTCCATCACCATCCATGTCCAGCCCCGTGGGCAGTCCGGTATTGGGGCGCAATGCGAAATAATGGGGATAACCAGTTGCCTCTGCAAAACGGCTCAGCGCCTCGTTTGTCAGATCATAGTCGATCCCCTGCAGCGCCAGCACATCCGCATCTGAATGGGCAATGACGGCCAGGACGGCAGTGATCTGGTCGTCCTCTCCGCGCACAAGGTCGCGCAGGAAAAGGCCCGGGCCGTCGCGGTGCAATTCGGTGTTGTAGGTGGCGATGCGGAGCGTATCCGCGTGCGCGATGGCCCCGATCAAAAAGACCATGCAGGCCGAGATCAGGCCAAGAGCATTTCCGTATCTGCATTGGCGTAGGCCCGCTTGCGCTGGTCGCGGATCATTTCGGCAATCCGCTGCATCGCGATGCCGCGCATGATCATGCTGGCGGGAAGAAAGGCCCATGCGCTCATTGTCCAGATCAGGGTTTGCGGGTTCTCAAGCGTGATCGGGTTTAGCAGGTCAGCGGCCAACTTGACCACTGCCGGAATGACAAAGGGCAGCAGGAAGCCCAGAGCGATGTTGATACGCGCGTCCCTGTTCAGGCGGTAAAGCACATCGCCACCTGCCGTGGGATCGAACAGGGGCAGGTTAACCCACACGTTGAACGATCCGTTGCGCGAAGGCCAACCCATGACCCGAACAAGAAACAGGAATACGGCCATCGCAGTGAGCGAAATGAGGTAGGCAAGGCCAGCGGCAGTCCGGACCGACTGCACGACCGAGTCGTGCGCATCTGGCGGCAGCATCAGTACAACAAGGCGTACTGGGCTGTAGGGAAAGTCGATGCTGTTGCCTATGATTGTGCCGACAGAGGTGAGGGCATTGGTCAGCAATGTGGGGTCTGTTTTACCGCGGCAGATCAGGCTGAGCAAGAATACGGTTGCCATGAGTGCAGCAAAGCGCAGGCGGTTGAACGGCGCGGCGTCGCGGAATTCAACAATGCTTGGGCTTGTCGAGTTGTATTCGACAAATGTCAGGAAAGCGGCAAGAAGTGCGATAAGGATAGTGGCTTGCGAAGAGTCCATAGATGAGCCGGGCACGACAAGTGCTGGTATGGCAATCATCAATGACACCAAAAAACCGCGCATGGCGGCACCTGACAATCGTGCTATCACGTCTCTCGTTCCCTTCAAACTGGCCAGTCCCGATACGTTGCCGCGACTTGTTCCAACTTGATCCCACCAGGTCAGGCGGGTGCCTCATTCTGGACACATTGTTGCCTTGATTGACCCGGGCTCTCAAGCCTTATGGTTAATGAAACGCAAACCTTTGGTCATTTTGAGGGACGGTGTGGTGCCTTTGTGCATCATTTATGGGGCGGGAATTTGGCACGGTACACGTGCACCCCAAGATGTTGTGTATACAACCTGTGAGTAGCATAGCGATGCGCAACCGCTATGCTGTTTCTTTGTTAACGTCTGCTTAGACCCAGGGGCGGGCCTGAGCAGCTTGGGCTTCGAAGCTGTCGATGCTGCTGGCCTTCTCCATTGTCAGACCGATATCATCCAGCCCTTCAAGCAGGCAGTGCTTCTTGAAGGCATCGACCTCGAAGGAAAAGTTTTCGCCGTCGGACGTGATCACTGTCTGGTTTTCCAGATCGACGGTCATGCGGGCGTTGGCGCCTTTCTCGGCGTCTTTCATCAACACGTCCACGGCTTCCTGCGGCAAGGCGATGGGCAGGATGCCGTTCTTGAAGCAGTTGTTATGGAAGATATCTGCAAAGCTGGTGGAGATGACGCAGCGGATGCCGAAATCCTTGATAGCCCAGGGCGCGTGCTCACGCGATGAACCGCACCCGAAGTTGTCGCCCGCCACGAGAATCTCAGCCTCGCGATGGGCGTCCTGGTTCAGCACGAAATCCGCAATCTCGTTGCCCTGGCGATCAAAACGCATCTCGTCAAACAGGTTCGCGCCAAGGCCGGAACGTTTGATGGTTTTTAGGAACTGCTTGGGGATGATCATATCGGTATCGATATTGACCAGCGGCATGGGCGCCGCGATCCCTGTCAGTGTTTCAAATTTGTCCATTACATCATCTCCCGCACGTCGGTGAGTTTACCTGTGAGTGCAGCCGCCGCTGCCATCCCGGGCGACACGAGGTGCGTGCGCCCCTTGTAGCCCTGCCGCCCTTCGAAGTTCCGGTTCGACGTCGACACGCAACGTTCGCCTTCGGCCAATTGGTCGGGGTTCATCGCCAGACACATGGAGCATCCCGCAAGCCGCCATTCGAAACCGGCCTCTTTGAAAATGTCAGCCAGCCCTTCTTCTTCGGCTTGCAAGCGGACAAGGCCGGATCCGGGCACGACCATGGCGCGCAGGCCGTCCTTGATCTTTTTGCCTTTCAGAATCTCGGCCGCAGCGCGCAGGTCTTCGATACGACCATTGGTGCAGGAGCCGATAAAGACCGTGTCGATCTCGATATCCGAGAGCGGTGTGCCCGGTGTCAGGCCCATGTAGTCAAGCGAGCGTTGGGCCGCGCCGACCTTGCCACCTTCGAAGTCATCTGCTGACGGCACATTGGCCGTGATCGGCAGCACGTCCTCGGGCGAGGTGCCCCATGTGACGACGGGTGCGATGTCTTCGCCCTTGATCGTGATGACCTTGTCCCACTGCGCGTCGTCATCGGAATAGAGCGTTTTCCACCACTCCATCGCCGCTTCGAACTGCGCGCCCTTGGGTGCGTGGGGGCGGCCCTTGACGTATTCAAAGGTCTTTTCATCCGGCGCGATCAAGCCAGCGTGTGCGCCGCCTTCAATCGCCATGTTGCAAACGGTCATGCGCCCTTCCATCGAAAGATCGCGGATCGCTTCGCCGCAATACTCGATGACATAGCCGGTGCCGCCCGCCGTACCGGTTTCACCGATGACAGACAGGGTGATGTCCTTAGCCGTCACACCAGGGCGCAGCTTGCCCGTGATCTCGACCTTCATGTTCTTGGACTTTTTCTGGATCAGCGTTTGCGTCGCCAGCACGTGTTCCACTTCGCTGGTCCCGATGCCATGGGCCAGCGCGCCAAATGCGCCATGCGTTGCAGTGTGCGAGTCACCACAAACGACAGTCATGCCGGGCAGGGTCCAGCCCTGTTCAGGGCCCACGATGTGCACGATACCCTGACGCACGTCCGATACGGGGTAGTAGTGAATGCCAAAGTCCTTGGCGTTCTTGTCAAGGGCGGCAACCTGAATGGCGCTGTCTTCGGTCATGTTCTTTGGGTCTTCGCGACCGGGCGTCGTCGGCACGTTGTGGTCCGGCACGGCAATCGTTTTGTCCGGGGCGCGGACAGGGCGGTTTGCCATGCGCAGCCCTTCAAAGGCTTGCGGGCTGGTGACCTCGTGCACGAGGTGGCGGTCGATATAAAGCAGGCAGGTGCCGTCCTCGGCCTCGTGGGCGACGTGGGCATCCCAGATTTTGTCATAAAGTGTCTTGGGGGACATGGTTGGTCCTCTCCCTTGGATTGGCTGTATTCGAGATGGATGAGGGATGGGCAGCCTTATAGGCGCGCCAGCACCGTGTGCGTCGCCCCGAAAAAGCGTTCGCGCAGACGTGCGCGGTCATCCATGTCAAAGAGGCGGGTCATATTTGCCAGATAACGGGATTCCATGTGCCGATCAAGCGAGGCGCGATTGATCGTGTTCTTCAGTCATTGCATGGTGCGGATAACGGAGGGCAGGCATGAGCACGCATACGGATGGTAGCGGCAATGATATTGCCAATGCGCTGAGCTCTGCAGCCGAGGCGGCGGTGACCGGGCAGTCCAATGACGGGCAGACATTGACCGAGATTGCGTGGTCCGTGGCCATGACCATGTTCGGGCATGCCGAGAGCTTTGCAATGTCGTTGCTGCGCCCGTGGGTGGCCTATCAACTGGTCATGGCGCTGGCGGTCTTCGTTCTGGCGCTTTTGTTGCGCCATTGGCTGGGGCCGCGTATCCGCACCTGGATGGGCACGCGCGAGGGGTGGCCCAAATGGCGCATGCGCGTGCTGGTGGTTGTGCATCAGCGCTTGCGCGCGATTTTCTTCGTGGTTCTGATCTGGCTGTTGGTCTGGATCATGCGCGAGGCCACATGGCCATCGCGATCTTACGTCCTTGGCCTAATTGCGACCCTTGCAACGGCATGGTTGCTGGTGGCCTTTGCGACCCGTTTGATCCGATCCATATTCCTGCGTCGCTTGGTCCGATACAGCGCTTGGATTTACGTCACTCTATACGTGCTGGGGGTCGTGGACGAGGCGTCAGAGGTGCTGGATGCTGCGGCGTTCTCGATGGGCGACATGCGTATTTCGGCCCTGCTGGTTGTGCAGGGCGTGGTCATCATCGGGTGCCTTTTGGCGTTGGCCCGGTTCATCACCGTCACCACGTCCAGCCGTGTTCAGGCGAACGAGGACATCTCGCCCTCTATGCGGGTGCTGATCGTCAAGGTCGTGCAGATCGTGTTCTATGCCTTCGCCTTCTATGCAGGGGTGCGGGCGCTGGGTATCGATCTGACCGGGCTTGCCGTGCTGTCGGGGGCCATTGGTGTTGGTCTGGGCTTTGGTCTGCAGAAGGTGGTGTCGAACCTTGTGTCAGGGGTCATCATCCTGCTCGACAAATCCATCAAGCCCGGCGACGTGATCAGCTTGGGCGACACGTTTGGATGGATCCAGACCCTGGGCGCGCGGTACGCATCGGTCGTGACCCGCGATGGTCGTGAATACCTGATTCCGAACGAGGATCTGATCACAGGCCAGGTGGTCAACTGGTCCCATTCGAACGAGTTTGTACGCCTCGATATTTATTTTGGCACGTCTTATGGCTGTGATCCCCATCAGGTCCGCAAACTGGCGATCGAGGCGGCCAAGGGGGTGGAACGCGTTCTATCCTCGCGTCCGCCCGTGTGCCACATCGTGGGATTTGGTGACAGTTCCGTCGACTACATCCTGCGCTTCTGGATCACGGACCCTACAGGCGGGCTGACCAACATCCGCGGCAACGTGTATCTGGCGCTGTGGGACATTTTCAAAGAAAACAACATCTCTATCCCCTTCCCGCAGCGCGAAGTGCGGCTGTTGGGGCAGGGCAGTGACGAGGGCGAAGGTTTATGATTCAGCTTGGGGAAGGCGCGTGGCAGCTTCCGGTAATGCCGCGCCAGTCTGTGAATTGCTATCTGTTGGGCGACGTGCTGGTGGATGCCGGTGTGAAGCGGTCCGGTCCCAAGCTGCTGCGCGCCCTGCGGGGCAAGGCGGTGTCGGGGCATGCCCTGACCCATGCCCATCCGGACCATCAGGGCGCCACGGCCGAGGTCTGCCGGGCTTTGAACCTGTCGTTGATGTGTCATCCGGCGGAACGGGAGGCGGCTGAGACGGGGTATGTTCTGGGCTCGTTTCCAAATCCCAGATCGCTGATGGCGCGGATGCAGCAAAGGTTCTTTGCTGGCGAAGGGCATCCCGTGGCACGGACGTTGACCGAAGGGGACCGGGTTGGCGGGTTCGAGGTGATTGAAACGCCGGGGCATACCAAGGGTCACATCTCGTTCTGGCGTGCGTCCGATGGGGTGTTGATTGCGGGGGATGCAGCCGTGGGCATGAACCTGGTCACCACCGCACCACGCCTTGGGCTGCCCTTGGGGATCGCGACGTGGGACATGGGGGCCGCGCGGGCCTCGATCCGTAAGTTGGCGGCGCTGGGGCCGAAGCGGGTGGCGTTCGGGCATGGTCCGGCGGTCAGTGGAGACGTTTTCACAGAGTTTGCCGCGCAACTGGGTTAGACGTTGGTTTGGTCCTGACGGCGAGGCGAAATGCCGTCAGGACGTATCCGGCGTTGTGGCCTCCAACAAGTCGCCCGGCTGACAGTCCAGCGCTTCGCACAGCTTGGCCAGTGTTTCAAAGCGGATGCCTTTGACCTTGCCGGATTTCAGCAGGCTCAGGTTTTGTTCTGTGATTCCGATCCGGGCCGCAAGGTCGCGGCCCTTGACCTTGCGCATGGCCATCATCACGTCAAGGCGGACAATGATCCCGGTCATACGAATTCCCTGTTCTCTGCCATCAATCGGGCCGCTTCTGACTGAATATATCCAAACATGGTTAACAGCGCTGCTGCCAGCAACAGGAACAGGCCAGAGCCATCAATGGCAATGGACAAGGTGCGCTGTCCGGGGGGGGTGTTCCAGGTCAGGGCCAGTATGATCACCGTGTGTCTGACGATTTCGACGACAGCGAGGGCGAGCAGACCCTGGCCGATCCGCAGAACACGCCGCGCCGTGTCGATTTGGAACGTGTCGCCATTGGCACAGGCGGCCAGCCAGCCGCGGACGCACCACAGCACCCAGAGCAACAGGGCATAAGACGCAATTTCAATGGTGCGCCACAGGGTGACCGCCCAGGCGCTGGGCGTTTCTGGGAAGTTCTTGTTGTCAAATTCTTCGCGCAAGTCGGCAACGGACAGCCCCCCGTCAACAATGGCAATGACGGCTGCAACGACCAGCAGCGTAAACAGGCCGATCGTTGCCCATTCGAATTGTCGGGCCCGTCGGGCGATCAAAGTGTCTTGCATCTATGTTTCCTATATGGCTACTAAAAATTAACGTAAAACAATAAAAAATGATTCGAAAGGACAAATTTCATGAAAGATGTTGTGTTGGCCCTGTCCATTTGTCTCGGTGCCTGTACCTCAATCGCGCCCGGCACGCTGCTGCAACTGCAAGGGCTGGATCCACTGTCTGCCGACCCGGCCGATATCGCGTTGCGGGTTGACCTGTCCGACGGTGTGGCCCTGTTGCCGGGGTCCGGCACGCTGGATCTGCGCGCCGCGCGCGGCGATGGGGCTGAAACGTCCGGCAGTTTCCCGGTTGAGATGGCGGGGGACGTATTGCAGGTGGCCCCGGCGGCACATGCGGACCTGCGTGCGCTACAGGCAGAGATCAGGGCGTGGAAGGCCGCTGACCCGGACGAGACCAAGGGCAGCCTGAGCGTGGATTTTGAGCCCTGCAGGCTTGGCGCCGCGCCGCCGGAAACAGGCAAGGTGTCCATTTACATACGGCTTGCCGCAGACGGTCCCTTTCTGCCGCTGGTGAAAGACGCGCGCATTGACGATGCGCTGGAAAGTGTTGCACAGGACCCTCTGAAACCCTGCGCGTGAACGCGTTTCATTGAAATGTCATGCGCGCGTTGTTACGATCTAGGTATCCCAGCGCCGGGGATTTGGACGGCGTGCTGACAAAGGAGGACAATGTCCTGTCATTCTCTGCTGACGCGGTTCAGACCGCTGATGGAGCCGCGGCTGTGATGGCCGCCCCCAAAACGCAAGCCACAAGCGATGGTATCCTTGAGGCTGTGCTGTCTTCCCTCAACGACGACAAAGCCGAAGATGTTGTGCAGATCGATCTGCGCGGCAAGACCGCCATGGGTGACTACATGGTGATCTGCTCGGGTCGGTCGTCGCGCCAGGTGGCGGCGATCTCGGAAAAGCTGGTGGAACGGCTGAAAGCCAAGTTCGGCATCTCGACCCGTGTTGAGGGCAAGGATACCGGCGACTGGGTTCTGATCGACACGGGCGATGTGATTGTCCATGTGTTCCGGCCCGAGGTGCGCGAGTTCTATCAGCTGGAGAAGATGTGGCAGCCCGGCGCTGCTGCAACCAACTGATCCTGCGCGCTTAGCTTATGCGTGTGCATATCTGTGCGGTGGGCCGCCTGCGAGGCGGTCCAGAGAGTGATTTGGTGTCTGACTATGTCACCCGCTTTGACCGCACGGGCCGGGCCCTTGGCCTTGGTCCTCTGACTCTCACCGAAGTGGAAGACCGTAGGGGCGGTGGCATGGCGGCGGAAGCTGACCTGCTGCGCCGTGCGTTGCCCAAGGGCGCCGTGCTGTGTTGCCTGGATGAGCGGGGCAAGGTCGAGACGTCGCCCGCCTTTGCCAAGCGTTTGAGCGGATGGCGGGACAATGGGCGCAGCGACGTGGCCTTTTTGATCGGTGGCGCGGATGGGATTGATCCGGGCCTTCGGGCGGAGGCGGATCATCTTCTGTCTTTCGGGGCGATGGTCTGGCCGCATATGCTGGTGCGCGTGATGCTAACTGAGCAGCTGTATCGAGCCGCGTCGATCCTGGCTGGATCACCCTATCATCGGGTGTGATCCAAGGGCCGCTGCGCGACGCGATTCATTTTTTGCTGACGAGGGGCTCTGCCCCTCGAACTCCCCGAGGTATTTCCATCCAGAAGAAGGGCTTAGTCTGTTGGAAGTGTGACGATTGTTGTGCCTTCATTCCAGCCTGCGGGCAGATCGCGCGCCTGCACTTGCACTTCGGTCGTGCCTGCCGGGATCACAACGCCACCAAGGCTGCGGGTGAAGGGCTGTTCGTCGACATGTGGGTGGGCCAGGACGCGCATGCCCAGTTCATTTCCATCCATGTCCAGCACGCGCCAGCCATCTGCGTAATGGTCCCACCCGGTGTCCGGATGGCGGATGGTGACCGAAAAGCGATAGGTGTCGGCGTCGGTTTTGGACACGTCCACGTTCTCGATCATCGGTTCTTCTGCGAAGGCGGGGGCTGCGATCAGCAGCAGAGGGGTCAAACGTTTCATGGGCTTAGGCTATGTCTCGGCTGTGTCGTTGTCATGTCACGTGTCCGTGCCCAGCAGAATTGTGCGCGAGTTCGAAGCGAATTCACGGCGCCAGATGACAGCGAGGGTAAAGATGGTTGCCACGATCAATGTCATGGGTCCCGCCAGCCACGCCACACACGCAAGTGCGAAATAGACGGATCGCAGTCCCCGGTTGAAGGACCGTGCCGCGGTGATGTTGATCTCGGCCGCTTGCGCGGCGCGCGCGGCGCATGCCGGGTCTGATACATCATTTGGCACGGCCGCCATGACCACGGCCGCATAGCCGAACAGCCGGTTGGCCCAGACGAATTTCAGGAAGGCGTTGGTCAGGAACAGGGCCACCGTCAGCATCTTGGCCTCCCACACGAAGGCGGGGCTGTCCATCATAACCAATTCGTTCGCAATACCCGTCAGACGTTCTGCATTGCCGAGCAGCGCCAGCGTGCCGCCGATTGCGATGACCGAGGTCGAGGCAAAGAAGGCCGTGCCCTGCCGCAGGCTGGCCACGACTTGGGCATCAAAGATTCGCGGTTCGCGCGTGATCATCTGCTGCATCCATTCACGTCGGAATCCAGCCATGATCTGTGAGGTCGAGGGGTGCTTCGTTGCGGGGTGTTCGATCCGCCATCCGATGACCAGCCAGCCCAGCAACAAGAGGGCAAGGGCACCGAAATCGAGCGGTGTAAAAAGGGCGATGCGGTCAAGCCATGTCATATGTGCGGTCTTACACCGCAGTGATTCAGATTGCATCCCGGTCAAATTGGTCATATTATTTTACCAATCACTGGAGGACACCCCATGGAAATGCCTGTTCCTGATTCTGATGTGCTGGCGCGCAAGGCGCGGGTGGTGGAACGTTTGCGGGATGTGTTGCCCGGCGATGCCGTCATTGATGATCCTTCAGAGACGCGGGCCTATGAGTGTGATGCGCTGACCGCCTATCGCTGCCCGCCCATGGTGGCCGTGCTGCCGTCGACCACGGCGGAAGTGTCGGACGTGCTGCGCATCTGCCATGACGAAGGGGTGCCCGTAGTCCCGCGTGGATCGGGGACGTCGTTGGCTGGGGGCGCGTTGCCCACCGCAGATTGCGTGATCCTTGGTGTCGCCCGCATGAATGACGTTCTGGAAACCGACTATGACAACCGCATCATCCGGGTGCAGACGGGGCGGACCAATCTGAGCGTAACAGGTGCGGTCGAGGCAGATGGGTTCTTTTACGCCCCTGACCCCTCCAGCCAGTTGGCCTGTGCCATTGCAGGCAATATCGCGATGAACTCCGGCGGCGCGCATTGCCTGAAATACGGTGTAACCACCAACAACCTGATGGGTGTGACACTGGTTCAGATGGACGGCACGGTTGTCGAGATTGGCGGCGGGCATCTGGACGCCGGTGGCCTGGATCTGTTGGGCGTGATCTGTGGGTCTGAAGGCCAGCTGGGTGTCGTTACCGAGGCGACTCTGCGCATCCTGCACAAGCCCGAAGGCGCGCGGCCTGTCCTGATGGGTTTTGACAGTGCCGAGGTTGCGGGGGCCTGCGTGGCCGACATCATCAAGGCCGGTGTCCTGCCTGTTGCGATCGAGTTCATGGACAAGATGCTGATCGAGGTGTGCGAGGATTTCGCCAAAGCCGACTATCCGATGTGCAGTGCACTCCTGATTGTCGAGGTTGAAGGGGCGGATGCCGAGATTGATGTGCAGCTGGCCCTGATCATGGACATCGCCAAGCGGCACAACCCTGTGGCCTTGCGCGAAAGCGCATCTGCCGATGAAAGCGCGCGTATTTGGGCGGGGCGCAAGGCCGCGTTTTCGGCCATCGGGCGGATCAGCGATTACATGTGCCTGGATGGCACGATTCCCGTGTCCGAGCTGCCTTATGTGTTACGTCGCATTGGCGAGATGTCCGACAAATACGGTCTGCCGGTGGGCAACGTGTTCCACGCGGGTGATGGCAATATGCACCCGCTGATTTGCTACGACGCGAACAAACCCGGTGATCTGGAACTGTGCGAAGAGTTCGGGGCCGAGGTTCTGAAGCTGTGTGTCGAAGTGGGCGGCTGCCTCACGGGCGAGCATGGTGTGGGGATCGAAAAGCGCGATCTGATGACCCATCAATACGCACCCGCCGATCTGGAGGCGCAGATGGCGGTGAAAGACGTGTTCGACACGAAGTGGCTTCTTAACCCTGCCAAGGTATTTCCATTGGCGGTGTCCGAACCCCGCCGCGCGACCAAGTTTGCGGCCGAGTAAGGGGGCCAGCCCCCTCGGCCTGATGGCCTCACCCCCGAAGTTTATTGGGCAAGATGAAGATGAGCAAAATGAAGACCGAAGATGAGGTGACCGCTGCCGTTGCCGGAGCCCGCGGGCCACTGGCTGTGCGTGGTGGTGGAACACGGTCAGTGGGTCGGCCCGTCGTGGGTGAGGTTCTGGACGTATCGGGCCTGTCGGGGGTGACCTTGTATGAGCCGGGCGCGCTCACCCTTGTGGCGCAGGCCGGAACGCCTGTGGCTGAGATTGAGAAGACACTCGCGGCCGAGAACCAGCGCCTCGCCTTTGAACCCTACGATCTGACCGGGCTTTTGGGCAAGTCTGGCACATCGACCATTGGCGGGGTGGTTGCGACCAACGCCAGCGGCCCGCGCCGTATCATGGCGGGTGCGGCACGTGATTTTGCCTTGGGGGTGCGGTTCGTCGACGGGGCGGGGCAGGTCATCAAGAATGGCGGGCGCGTGATGAAGAATGTCACCGGCTACGACCTTGTCAAACTGATGTGCGGGTCCTGGGGTACGCTGGGTGTGTTGACCGAAGTGAGCCTTAAAGTGCTGCCCGGGGTCGAGGCGGTGACAACACTCGTGATTGACGGGCTGGACCCTGTGCGTGCCGTGGACGCCATGAGCCGTGCGCTGGCATCGCCCTTCGAGGTGTCTGGTGCCGCATGGACAGGCGGTCAGGCCTGGTTGCGCCTGGAAGGCTTCGAAAGCTCGGTTGCCTATCGGGCAGGGGAGTTGAAGAGCCTTCTGTCCTCGTTTGGCGACATTGTGGAAACGGACGCGGACTGGCGCATCGTGCGCGATGCCGTGCCCCTGCATGGCGCCGAGGCGGTTTGGCGCATCTCGGTCAAACCCAGCGATGGCCCGGCGGTGATCGCGTCTTTGCCAGAGGGGTGCGATGCCATGATGGATTGGGGCGGCGGTCTGATCTGGGCGGGCCTATCCGGTGGCGACATTGCTGCGGCCCATACTGGGGTGCAGGCGACCGTGGCCGGGTTGGGTGGTCACGCAACCATGATCAAAGGACCGGAAGCCGTGCGCACAGCCGTGCCGGTCTTCCAACCAGAAGCACCCGGCGTCGCCGCACTGTCGGCATCCTTGCGGCAGCGCTTCGATCCCAAGGGTATCCTCAATCCGGGGCTGATGGCCGCGTGATGCTTATTCTCCTGTTTATCATGGCTTTTGTGATCGGCCCGGCCTTGTTCTTTGCCCTGGATCGCGTGGTTGGCAAGCATTGGCCACTGGCGCTGGTCGCATCGGTCCTCGTGCTGGCCAGCTTCGTGTTGCGGAGCGAGGCCAGCCTAGCCTTTTCAACCGACGTCACCCGCACCTTTCTGAGCGTGATGTTCATATGGCTGGCCTGGGTGCTGGTTATGGTTCTGGCCGCGCGCGCGGTGCGCCAGGCCCTTCCGTCCTTTCGTGCGCAGCGCTTTGTCCGTGTGGCAGGTACCATGGGCACCACCGTCCCGTGGTTCGGCTTTGCCGCGGCCCAAATGATCGCGAGATAGCATGCAAACGACATTCACCCCGGAACAGTTGACCGATCCGCAAATCGAACGGTCGAACGAGATCTTGCGCAATTGCGTGCATTGCGGGTTCTGCACGGCCACGTGTCCCACCTACCAGGTGCTGGGGGATGAGCTGGATAGCCCGCGCGGGCGCATCTACCTGATCAAGGACATGCTGGAAAACGACCGCGACCCGGACGAAAAGGTCGTCAAGCATATCGACCGCTGCCTGTCTTGTCTGGCCTGCATGACCACATGCCCCTCGGGCGTGCACTACATGCACCTTGTCGACCATGCCCGTGAGTATATCGAGAACCGGTACAAGCGGCCCTTTACCGACCGCGCCCTGCGCTGGGTGCTGGCGCGTATCCTGCCATACCCGATGCGGTTCCGTGTGGCGCTCTTGGGGGCCAAGATCGGACGCCCCTTCGCGCGCCTGATGCCTGATGCCCGCCTGCGCGCCATGTTGGAAATGGCGCCGGACTACATTCCGCCTGTCAGCCGGAACGACGATCCACAAAGCTTTGCACCAGTGGCCGAGAAAAAGATGCGCGTGGCCCTGATGACGGGGTGTGCGCAAAAGGCGCTGAACACCGATATCAACGACGCCACGATCCGTCTGCTCACCCGCTTGGGATGCGAGGTTGTGGTCGCCGAGGGGGCTGGCTGTTGCGGTGCGCTCACCCACCACATGGGCAAGGCGGGCGAAAGCCATGCCACCGCCGCCAAGAACATCCGCGCCTGGGTGGCCGAGATGGACGGCAACGGCCTGGATGCCATTGTCATCAACACGTCGGGCTGCGGCACCACGGTCAAGGATTACGGGCACATGTTCCGCAATGACCCGCTGGCCAAGGACGCGGCGCGGGTTGCGGACATTGCCATGGATGTGAGCGAGGTGCTGATGAAGCTGGACCTCCCCAAAGGGGAGACCCAGACCATGACCGTCGCATATCACGCGGCCTGTTCCTTGCAGCATGGGCAACAGATCAAGACCTTTCCAAAAGACCTGCTGAAACGCGCTGGTTACAACGTGGTAGAGCCTGCAGACAGTCATCTCTGCTGCGGATCGGCGGGCACATACAACCTGATGCAGCCTGAGATTTCCCAGCAATTGAAAGAACGCAAAGTGCGCACGTTGGAGGCCAAGAACCCCGATATCATCGCTGCCGGGAACATCGGTTGCATGATGCAGATCGGGTCGGCCGCGGGCGTGCCCGTTGTGCATACAGTCGAGTTGCTTGATTGGGCATCCGGAGGGCCACGCCCACCTGCTTTGGATCGGCATCCGGACGATGTTCCAATTTTGCGTTAAATTGCATCTTTGCCTTAGTTTTGCCGCCATTCTCACCTAGACCGGTCGAACCCCCCCTGGGATCGGAGAGTTATGAGTATGCGCCGATGGATGGCCCTTTCATTTGCGGCTTTGGTTTTGGCATCGACGGCTCTGGCACAGGATGCGCAACTGCGCCGACTTGAGTCGGGCGCGGATGCCGCCGGCTGGGAAGCGGTCGGGCGTCTCAACATTGGCGGCACCGGATTTTGCACGGGTGCTCTGATTGCGCCGAACCTTGTCCTGACGGCCGGGCATTGCCTGTTTGACAAGACAACCGGCGAACGCATCGATCACACGCGGGTTGAGTTTCTGGCGGGGTGGCGCAACGGTCGCGCGTCCGCTTATCGCAATGTGCGCCGGGCCGTTGTGCATCCCGACTACACCTATGCCGGGCACGTCAGCTCGAAAGGTGTGCGCAACGATCTGGCCCTGCTCGAGCTTGATCACCCTATTCGTGACGGCAAGATCATCCCCTTTGAAACAGCGGCTCAGCCAAGGCGCGGTGCAGAGGTTGGCGTGGTCAGCTATGGCACCGGCCGATCCGAAGCACCCTCGCTGCAAGAACTGTGTCGCGTGTTGGCCCAACAGGATGGTCTTTTGGTGACATCCTGTTCTGTCGAGTTCGGCAGTTCCGGCGCGCCCATCTTCGTCATTGACGAGGGCCGCGCCCAGATCGTTTCGGTTGTGTCGGCCAAGGCCGAGGTCGATGGCGAAGCGGTTTCGCTTGGCACGTCGCTTGGCACGCCCTTGGCGCGACTTCAGGCCGAGCTGGTGGCCCAGCGCGACGATATCAGCCCACGTATTTTGGGCGGCATGCGCCGCGAGACGGGGGCGAAATTCGTCAAGCCATGAAGGGTTTGATGCTGATATTGGCCCTGTTGTGGGCGCCAATGGCCGTGGCGCAGACCACCCAACTGCGCACGCTTGATACCGACTATGCCGCCGCAAGCTGGAAAGCCGTGGGGCGCATTGATTTTGGCGGGCGCGCTTTTTGTTCGGGAACGTTGATTACCCGTGATCTTGTACTGACTGCCGCACATTGTCTGTATCAACCGGGTACTGACAAACTGTGGCCGACCGATGGTATCCGGTTCAGCGCCGGGTTTCGCGACGGGCAGGCTGTGGCGACACGTCGGGCAGCGGATGCCGCCGCACATGCGGGGTTCGAACCTGTTGGCGCCCTGACGGCACAGAACGCCACCTATGATGTTGGTCTGATCAAGCTGGCCGAGCCTATTTCGACATTCGAAGTGCCCCCGTTCTACGTCCATGACGGACGCATCTCGCCGGGACCCGTTAGCATTGTCAGCTATGGCAGGGGCCGTGAAAACGCACAGTCCCGGCAAAAGGAGTGCCAGATGCTGGACCGGGCGGGCGACGCGATGGTGTTCGACTGCGATGTGACCTTCGGGTCATCTGGTGCGCCGGTGTTCACCCATCGCAACGGGCGCGGGCAGATCATGTCGGTCATTTCGGGCATGGTTCGGATCCAAGGACAGAAACGTGCCATCGGGATGACCCTTCCGGATCGCGTGACAGAACTGAAGCGCCAAATGCGAATGCAGGTGGCAGCACCGGTTGCCAAGGTGCGTCGCATCACCGTTGGCGGCGGCAACCGGGGCAACACGGGTGCCAAGTTCGTCCGCCCCTAGGGGGCTTGAACGCGCAAAAATCCTCACCACATTGATGGTATCGGATGCCCGGACGGGGTCCGACCATAGCAACCCTGCGGGTCTGTCCAAGGATGGAGGGCCCGCCGTTAATCGCTCTGAATGAGGATGACATGCGTACATATGATTTTGCACCGCTCTACCGCGCAACCGTTGGTTTTGACCAGATTGCCGACCTGATGGACCGGGTCCTTGCGACGGACAGCAACGCCAACAGCTACCCCCCTTACAACATCGAAAAGACCGACGAAGATGCCTATCGCATCTCGATTGCGGTCGCTGGATTCTCCGACGCCGACCTGGGTGTCGAGGTCAAGGAAAAGAGCCTGATCGTCTCGGCCCGCAAGGCTGACGAACAGGACACAACCTACCTCCACCGCGGCATCGCCACCCGCGCATTCGAACGCCGGTTCCATCTCGCCGACCATGTCGTCGTGACGGGTGCCTCCCACGAAAACGGCATGCTGCATATCGACCTGGTCAAAGAGGTGCCCGAAGCCCTCAAACCCCGCCGGATCGAGATTGCCAGCCAGAAGGCGATCGAAACCGACGTGGTTGACGCCAAGGCCGTGAATTAAGGCCTAACGCCCGACTTTCTCCTCCCTGTCGGACGGCCCCGGGGTGCTTGCGCGCCTCGGGGTTTTCATGTGATCAGGTGTCGTGATCCGGGTGCTGATGCGACACGACAGACGCATTCCATTGCGCATCCTTGGCCTGCTGATCGGCAGGTTTTACAGGCAATGCGCCCAATTCGGAAAAGCACCTACGCTGGAACTGCGCGTTCACCTG
Source organism: uncultured Tateyamaria sp. (assembly GCF_947504105.1). Lineage (GTDB taxonomy): Bacteria > Pseudomonadota > Alphaproteobacteria > Rhodobacterales > Rhodobacteraceae > Tateyamaria. Next base: position 36,732 of record NZ_CANNGP010000029.1, on the reverse strand, counting down.
CACCGTCGGCGCAGCCAGGTCCGGATTGTCCAACGCACCCACCGCAATCTCGATATGCCCCTCGAATTCATACAGCGGCGTGCCGCACTCCTTGCAGAAACCGCGCCAATTCGTGTCCGAGCTGTGAAAGATGGCCCGCTCCCCACGTGTCCACGTGACGCCTTCGACATGGACGAGCGTGGCAAAGAGGTTGCCAAAGGCTTTTTGACACATGCGGCAATGGCAGATGCTCGCCATGCCCAAACGGTCAATCGCAAAGCGCACCGCGCCGCATTGGCATCCTCCGGTGATCGTGTTGGCCATGTCCGTGCCCCCTTTAACCCACGCGGTCATGATACGGCACCCGGCACTGGCAGCAACCGACCCGGCTGTAACGCCCCGCAAAAACACGCCCGTTCAACTGATCCATCGCAAAGCGTCACGCCGCGCAGTCTGCTTCGATGGCGTCGAAAGGAGTTGGACATGCCCGCACACAGCAAAACGGAACTCATCGACATCACGCAAAAGGACTTCGGAAAGCTGGAAAAGCTGATCGAAACCATCCCCCCCGATGTCGCGCTTCAAAAGGACGCCGACGACACCTCGATCAAGGACGTCATCGCCCATCGCGCCCATTGGATTGACCTGTTCCTGAGGTGGTACTGGGATGGGCAGGCGGGAAAAACCGTTCACTTCCCGGCGGAAGGCTACAAGTGGAATGAACTCAAGCGCTACAACGCGGACCTCAGGCAGCGGCAATCCCATTTGGACTGGTCACAAGCCGTTGCCCTGCTGAAAAAGAAGCACGGCGAACTGACGGACTTCATCAATGATCGCTCGAATGATGAGCTGTATGGCGGTCCCATGAAAGGGGCGCGGAATGACTGGCGGCCCGGGCGCTGGGCCGAAGCCGCAGGGCCCAGCCATTACCGGTCTGCCGCCAAGTACATCCGCGCCGCACTCAGAGCGTGGGGGTGAACGTCATGTCACCACTGGCGCATCATGCCGATCGGCAGCCAGCGCCAACCCATCCGCCACCGCCGTAAACACCTCTGAAAACGAATGCCGCGCGTCGGGAAAGCTCTCGCCCATTGTGTCCGTCACCATCGACATCAGGCTGGACCCACCGACGTAGATCACCTGATCGATCTGTCCTGCCTCTATGCCCGCCATCTCCAACGTCTCGGCCACGCCAAGGCGCAAGGCGGCGGCATGGGGGTCAAGGATGCCGCGCAACGCGTCCACTGGCAGGGCGGCAGTCAGGCCGCTTGCCACCTGAGCCAGCGCAATCACCGCATCGTCGCGCCCGGAATTGGCATCGATCTTGCCCTGCTCCACGGCAAAGGCGACATCGTGGCCCAATTCATGCTCCAGCACCGTGCCCAGCCGCCCCATCTTGTCCCGTTCTTCTGACAACTGCAGCATGTCGCTGACCATCCGGCGTGTCTTGGCGGTGTAAAGGAACGGGATCTTCTCCCATGTCGCCAGATCGTTGAAGATACCCTTGGGCGCGGGCAGGGTCCCCGGCCCCATGGCATTGCGGATCAGGGTGCCTGCCCCAAGCAGGGGCATGACACGGTCGATGCTGATCGAACGGTCAAAGTCGGTGCCGCCAATCCGCACCCCGTGATTGGCGAGGATCGTCACGCCATCATTGCCGGTACGAAAGACCGAAAAGTCGGACGTCCCGCCGCCAATATCCACGATAAGGCCCGTCGCACCGGGATGGTCCAGCGCACCCGATGCAATCGCTGCGGCCTCCGGCTCGGGCAGAAACGACACGTCGCTAAAGCCCGCCGCCAGATAGCAGGCGCGCAAATCCGCCTCGGCCTGCGCCTCACGCGGATCATTGGTGCCATGAAAAACCACGGGCCGCCCGGACAACGCATGGTCAAAGGGGTGTCCCGCCTCCGCCTCAGCCCGCCGTTTCACTTCGCGCAGAAAGCGCGCGATGATGTCGACAAAGGTCATCCGCGCGTTCAGCAGCTGCCGCTTTTCATGCATGATCGATGTGCCCAGCACGCGCTTGAGCGCCCGCATGAACCGCCCCTCGATCCCATCAAGCAGCGCATCGTTTGCCGGATGCCCCATCAGCATCTTGCGCGCGTCATAGTCAAAGAACACGGTCGTCGGCAGGGTCGTTTCCCCCGGCGCCATGGTCACCAGATGCGGCTTGCCGTCCTGGACATAGCCCGCGGCTGAATTCGAGGTGCCGAAATCAATGCCCAACGTGTGTGCCATACCGTCCCCCTGACCATGCGGAAAGGCGCGGGGTGTATGCGCAAAGAAAAAGGGCGTCAAGCGGATGCCTGACGCCCTTCCAGATCATGCGTTTGGGTCAGTTCACCTGGCCGATGGAAAAGAACATCGTCTCGCCCGAATGGTCGTCGACCCTGTCATTGTCGGTCGAAATCCATGCGGTGCCATCGGATGTGATCGCCAGCCCTTCGACCTTGTCCAGCACATAGCCGCCCGTTGATGTCAGGTCGGGGATCAGGTCGCGCACCTCTTCCTTGCCGACCACGGGCAGCTCACCACCCAGGGGCGCAGGCTGCATGTCGGCCAGCGGCACGCGGTAGACCTTCTTGGTGACCGCCTCGATCCCATGCAGGTTGTCGCGCTCAACGATATAGACGTAATCGCCATGCGCCACGATCTCGGACAAGCCGACCCAACCCTTGGCGGGCTCGGCCTTGGGGTAATGGACGGCACCCCATTCCTCGGTCTCGATATTGTAGGCCACCAGCTTCACATGGTTTGCCGGATCATCCTTCCATTCGCGCTGCACAGCCATCCACAGGGTGTCGCCGATCTTGGTGATCCCTTCAAAGCCAAAGCGTTTCTCGACCGCCATCAGTTCGGGCGGCAGGCCGATTTCCGCATCGATGCTGCCATCGGCTGCGACCTTGTAGATCGCGTGCGGAATGACCCGATCCGTGCGCCCCTCGGACGCGATCCAGAACGCATCGCCATCCAGCGTGATACCTTCCATGTCCAACTTCTGCGCCGGGCGGCCTGCGCGGGTCACGTCGATGGCCTCGACGATCCGGGCTGGGGTCTGGGACGGGTCGATTTTGAAGATGCGCGGCTGAAAGCCGTAGAAGCTGTCGGACACGGCATAGATCATGCCATCCTCATCCGCGACCATACCCGACAAGGCACCCCAGCCGGTCAACTCCTCCATCCCTTCCGAGGTCAGGTGGGGATAGGCTGCCGGACCTTCGCCAAACTCGTACAGCATGACATGCGCCCGGGCGCCGCCATCCTCGATCAGGTCGCTTTCATTGGCCGACACCAGCAGGTTGCGCGCGGGGATCGTGACGTAGCCTTCTGGCCCAACACCCGAAGGCAGCATCTGCTTGAGTATAGGCGCCGCAGGATCGGTCACATCATAGACCCCCACGATTGAACCGCGCTCGGACCCCACAAACACGAAAGGCGTGCCATCGAATTCCGCAAAGGTCACGCTTTCCGGCTCAACGCCCTTGGCGTCCGACCGCTTGTCCGGGTAGTGCCCGATCTGGACAAGCGCATGTTCAAAGCTCACGCCGCTTTCGTATACAACCCGCCCATCCTTGCGGAAGATCGTCCAACCCCGCGATCCGCCCTGGTAGTCGCCCTCGTTGGCGGTGGCGAAATGCTCGTCATCAATCCACGTCACCGCATCGGGTTCACGCAGACGGCCCATCTGGCTCTCGGTAAAGATAAGCGCGCCACGTTCATCCGTGGCGTCGATCCCCTCAAGGTCCACGGCACCGGCGGGGAAATGGTTCACAATCGTTCCGTCGCGGGCAACAACAACCATGTGGTTGTTTTCTTGCAGGGTCACCACCGTCTCGCCCAAGGCGTTGATCGACACATATTCCGGCTCGGGGTCGCTGGGCGCTATTTCGGCCAAACCAGCCAGGTCCACATATTGCAGTGACGCGCAATCCAAATTGCCATCAACCATGTTCACCAGCACCACACCACCGCCGGGCAGTTGCGGGATCACACCGTCGTTCAGGTCCTCGTCCCGCTCGTTCTCAATCGCCACGGCGATAAAGGACCCGTCTGGGGCCTTGGCCACGCTGTCGGGCTGACCCGGCAGATCGCAACTGGCCAATTCTGTCCCCGCGGGGACTGCCAGCGCCATCAGCTGACCCGACGGTTCGGTTAACGACACAGAAGTGTTGATGCCGACAAAAGCGGTCGAGCCGATCACGGCAACGCTCGTCGGTTCGCCATCTAGCGCAATGTTGCCCAGCGGGGCAGGGGCCGCCGGGTCGGTGATGTCCACCAGCCCCAAGGCTTTAAGCGGGCTGTCGGTGTAAACCAGCGTCATGCCATCGGCTGTCACGTCGATGATCTCGGGCGATGTTTCGCGCGATGTGTCCTCGCCCTCGGCCATGTTGGTCACGACTGGGAAAGACGCGATGCGGTTGAAATTCTTTTCGGCATGGCCGTCCGCAGCAGCGGCACCTGCAATCAGGGCCAGGGCCGAGGTCATGCACATAAGGGGTTTGGTCATCAGACACTCCATCGGGATCAAATCCCGCACGAAGTGGCGCGTTTGCTTGACGCAGACGTAACAGTGATATGTCAGTTTTGTAAAATCAGACCTGCGGCGTGTGGCCGTCCAGAACGGTCCGGAACCAGCCGGTGTCGATATTGCCGCCACACAGGATGACTCCCACGGACTTGCCCACCATCTGCGCACGCTCCTGCATCAACCCGGCCAATGGGGCGGCCCCTGCGCCCTCGGCCACGTTGTGGGTCGCGGTAAAGTAGAGCCGGATCGCCTCCGCCACCTCGTCATCGCTGACCGCAAGGATGCGCTCGGCGCCCTTGGAATAGGTGTCGAACGCCTCTTGCACAGGCACGCGCACAGCCATGCCATCGGCAAAGGTCGCGGCTGAATTCGTCTCGACCAACCGCCCCGCCTCGACCGACAGTTTCGCGGTCTGCGCCTGATCCGACACCACGCCAACCACCTTGGTCGACAACCTCAGCGCGTCGCGCGCCATGATCGTCCCGCAAATGCCCGACCCGCAGCCAATGGGTACATAGACGGTGTCCAGATCGGGCTGTGCACTGAACAGCTCATAGGCATAGGTCGCAACACCGCGCACCAGCTCGGGGTGATAGGGGGGGACAATGAACAGCCCCTCTTCGTCGGCCACGCGATAGGCTTCCACACGCGCCGTATCGAAGTCGTCGCCAAACTCGATCAACTCCGCGCCAAAGGCTTCCATGGCCGCGTTTTTCTCGACCGAGTTGCCACGCGGGACATAGACTTTGGCCGTCAACCCGGCATTCGTCGCGGCCCAAGCCTGCCCCTGTCCATGATTGCCACGCGTCGCGGTGCAGATACCCGGCACATCCGGGTGCGTGCGCACCAGCCAGTCCATGAAGGTCAGCGCGCCCCGCACCTTGAAGGCCCCGGTGGGCGTGTGGTTCTCGTGTTTCACCCACACTTCGGCCCCCGTGGCGGCACTCAACAATGGCCAATGGTGCTGCGGCGTTGGAGCCATGCGGGCGTGGACAAAGGCGGCGGCAGTCTCAAGATCGGAACGGGTCAGCATGGGCGCATCTGACCCCGATCACCCCTCGGCGTCCAGCCCCTTGCCCTCGAACCAGTCCATGACGCGCGTGGCCCAGCCCTGCGGCGCGCCATGCCCACCCTTGTGCAGCATCAGGCGGATGTCGCCAGCGGCGCAATCGGTCCAGTGGCGGAACCACAGATCGCCCTCGAAACTGTTGCGTTCAGGCTGGCGCGCGTCACAGCCATTGGTCTCGCGCAGGATTTTCAACGAGGCCCAGACATCGCCCTGCACCACCGCCCCATCGGCAAAGGAGCGTCCTTCGAGAGGGACAGTCCGATCATTCCACCCATGGGTATGAAACAGGCGCACCGGGGCCGCACACTCAGTCGGCAGATCGTCCCAGAATGCACCCGCAAGCGGGGCATAGGCATCGGCGAAATCGGGCATCTGGCACGCCATGTCCCAGACAAAGGACCCGCCGCGCGAAAAACCGGCCAGCAGCACCGTGCCCCCCTCCAGCCCGGTGCGCGCGCGCACATCGGCCATCACCTCGGGCAGAAACCCGAAATCCTGCCGGTCATAGTCCAGGTTCTTGCCCCGCACCGACCAGTCCTGCTTGAACCGACGGGTCGGCTGATCGCCATCGGGGGCCACAAAGACATAGCCGCGCGCCAACGCCTCGCGTGCGAGGCCGGAATTGAGCAATCCGCGCCCCCGCCCTCCACCGCCATGCAGATGCATGACAATGCCCCGCGGCGCTGCCACCTCGGGGACGGCCATATGGTAATTGCCGCTGGGCAGGGCACAGGGGTCATCACGCCCCCCGCAGGCCAACGCGGGCAGCGGGAACAGGACAAGGGCAAACAAGGCGGCAAGGAAACGGGACATGGTTGCGCTCCGGGTGTTGGGTCCCGCCAACACACAGGAATCGTTGCGGGCGCGCAACTCACGTCAGCGTCAGATGATCAGCCCGTTGCAGGCGCGGGCACATGCCACGATAAGAGGGACAGACGCTTGGCAAAGACCAGCGACCAATGTCACGGGGGATGGACATGAAACGGACCGGAGTGATGCTTGCAGCGGCAATGATAATGCTGGCCGCCTGTGACGAGACCACGCAATCAGGCGCAGCAGGCGGGCCTTTCCTCTCGCCCCTGCCAGAGCGCATCCTGACACTGGCCGATCCAAAACAGGACCTGAACGCGGTCAAGGTCGACCCCGCTGATGGGTGCCTTGTCTACCGCCATGTTGGCCCGGTCGAAACGACCTTCTTGCCGTTGCGCACCCGCGAGGGGCGCCCCATCTGCACGCAAGTAGAGGCAGAAGCGACGCCCGCAACCTGATCAGCTGGCCGCCGTGACGCCGTCTTCGGACGGGTAAAGGAAGGCGGTCGCGCCGGGTGTTACGCTCGGGTAAAGCTGGTTGATATGTGCCATGATCATGCGCACGCAGCCCGAACTGGCGCGCCCACCGATCGATCGTGGATAGGGTGTGCCATGAATGCGCAAATACGTGTCGCGATTGCCGACAAATAGGTAAAGCGCGCGCGAACCGAGCGGGTTCGTGGGGCCGCCATTCATCCCATCCGCATGTTTTTCGAACAGGTCCGGGTCGCGTTCGATCATCGCTTTGGTCGGCGTCCATGTCGGCCACTTGGTCTTGCGCTTGATCGTGTAGGTGCCCGGTTCATAAAGGTTGCCCCGCGCAATGGCCGCGCCATAGCGCATCGCGGTGCCGTCCGCCTGAATGTGGTAAAGATAGCGGGCCACGGCATCGACGTGGATATCGCCCGGCGCCAGCCCGTCATTGGCCTGCACGCGCTGCGGCAGGAAGCGACGGTGCACACCCCAGGGGTTCGATGTTGTCAGGTCGAAATTGGCAGGGGTGACCTGAGAGTCCCACGCTGACCATTTTGATTGATCGGAAATGGGGCGTGCCAATGCAGGCCCCGCAATGGGTGCCGAAAAAAGGGCAGCCGTCGTCATCACGAAATGGCGTCTCGTCAACATGGATCAAAGTTCCTCGCACTGAATTTCACTATCTTATGTCAGCCGCCGCACCTTGGGCAAATGGCGTACGTCCCGGTCACGTCGATGTGACCAGCCATGGATCACACCCTAGACGCTCATGCAGATATATTTCATTTCCAGATATTCCTCGATCCCGTGATGTGACCCCTCGCGGCCCAAACCGGATTGTTTGATGCCCCCAAACGGAGCGACCTCGGTCGAGATGATGCCGGTGTTGACCCCGATCATCCCGTATTCCAGTGCTTCGGCCACCTTGTAGACCCGGCTCAGATCGTTGGCATAGAAATATGCAGCCAGACCAAAGATCGTATCGTTGGCCATCGCAATCACATCATCCACGTCCTCGAATTTAAAGAGCGGCGCGAGGGGGCCAAAGGTCTCTTCATGCGCCACTTTCATGTCCTGGGTCACGCCGGTCACGATGGTGGGCTCCAGGAATGTGCCGCCCAGCGGATGGACCTTACCGCCCGTCAGGATCGCGCCGCCGTTTTTAATGACATCTGCCAGATGGTCCTGCACCTTCTCGACAGCCTTGTCGGCGATCAGCGGTCCGGTCGTGACACCGTCCTCAAACCCATCGCCAACTTTCAGCGCCTCTACGGCTGTTTTCAATTTCGCGGCAAAAGCGTCATAGACCCCGGCCTGCGCGTAAATCCGGTTGGCACAGACACAGGTCTGGCCTGCATTGCGGAACTTGCAGATCATCGCACCCTCTACGGCGTCATCCAGATCGGCGTCGTCAAAGACAATGAAAGGGGCATTGCCGCCAAGTTCCATTGAACACTTCATGACCTGATCGGCGGCTTGTTTCAGCAGAATGCGACCGACCTGGGTCGACCCCGTAAAGGTCAGTTTGCGCACCGCTGGATTCTCGCAAAACTCCTTGCCGGTTTCAGAGGCGTTCGAGGTTGTAACCACCTGGAACACACCGGCAGGAAGCCCCGCCCGCTCGGCCAACACGCCCATGGCGATGGCAGACAGCGGGGTCAATTCAGCCGGGCGGGCGACAAAGGCACAGCCTGCAGCCAGCGCTGCCGCAGCCTTGCGGGTGATCATGGCGTTGGGAAAGTTCCACGGTGTGATCGACGCGGCCACGCCAATGGGCTGTTTCATGACCGTGATGCGCTTGTCCCGCTGGTGACCCGGGATCGTCTCGCCATAGATGCGCTTTGCCTCTTCTGCAAAGAACTCGACGAATGACGCGCCATAAGCAATCTCGCCCTTCGCCTCGGCCAGGGGTTTGCCCTGTTCCGCCGTCAGGATAGTGCCCAGATCGTCCTGATGTTCCATCATCAACTCGAACCACTTGCGCAGCGCGGCTGCGCGTTCCTTACCGGTCCAGGATGCCCAGTCTTTCTGAGCTGCGTCTGCCCCGGCGATGGCTGTCGTCACCTGTGCCCGGCTCAGGTCTGCGACCTCGGCCACCACGTCGCCGCGCGCCGGGTTGGTCACATCGAACGTGCCTTCATCTCCGCCGATCCACGCACCATTTACATAGGCTCGGGTTTCCAGAAGCGAGGGGTCTTTCAGCATGGATGTGAGGTCGGTGATCTGATCAAGCATGGTGCGTCCTTTTCGGGTCTGTTGCATGTCAAACAACACGGGGTAGGCTTGTCCAGTTCCAAAGTCAGGAGGGACATGATGCCAGACATGGACGATGCCTATGCCAACGGGGCCCATATCGACGGCGCTGCCGACTATCCACCGCGCTGGGCAGAGACCGCACAGGCGTTTCGGGACAGCCTTGGCGCGCGGGCGCGTCTGAATCTTAGTTATGGCCCATCAGAGCGGATGGCCCTCGATCATTTCCTGCCCGAGGGAGAGGCCAAGGGCACGCTGATCTTTGTACATGGGGGCTATTGGCTCAAGTTCGACCGGTCATATTGGTCGCATCTGGCGGCGGGCGCGTTGGCGCGGGGGTGGTGCGTGGCAATGCCCTCTTATGATCTGTGTCCGACCGTGCGGATCGCGGGGATCACACAGCAAATCGCGCAGGCCGTGATGGCAGTGGCCGAGGGCAGCATGGGGCCGATCAGCCTGGCCGGTCATTCGGCGGGCGGGCACCTTGTCGCGCGCATGCTTGCGCCCGGTATGTTGCCTGCATCCGTTCTGTCGCGGCTCACCCACGTGATGCCCATCTCGCCCGTGTCCGACCTCGAACCGCTGCTGGAAACGTCGATGAACGCAGATTTCGGCATGGATGCCGCAATGGCACGCGCCGAAAGCCCTATGCGCCAACCAAAACCCGACACGCCCGTCACGGTGTGGGTCGGGGCGGACGAGCGGCCTGTTTTCCTTGATCAGGCGCGTTGGTTGGCCAAGGCATGGGGCGCCGATCATGTCGTCACCAAGGGCGAACACCACTTCAACGTCATCGATGCACTGGCGAACCCGGACAGTGGCATGATCCAGCGCTTGACGACAACACCGTGACGCGCCAGATGTGACGTGGCCGTGGGCGATGGCGTCGCCCGCATTTCCAGCCCAAACTGTCCTGAACGCCGGGACCTTTCTGCAAAGGAGGGTCAAGGATGACCGCTCGCCCCGATTTTTACCGCTTTCACAACGGCACCAAGGACGCATTGCCGTTCGACGCCGCCGAATATGACGCGCGCCTGACCGAGCTGCGCGAACGGATGGAGGCGCAAGGCGCCAGCGCCGCCGTTTTCACCTCGATACACAATGTCGCCTACTACTCCGGGTTCCTTTACTGTGCCTTTGGCCGCCCCTATGCCTGTGTCGTAACCGAAGACGCCTGCGTGACCATCAGCGCGGGCATCGACGCGGGCCAACCCTGGCGGCGCAGCCACGGCGACAACATCACCTATACCGATTGGCAGCGCGACAACTTCTGGCGCGCCGTGCGCGAAGTGACGGGCGAAGGGGTCGTGATCGGTGTCGAATCCGACCACCTCACGCTGCTGCAACAGGCCAAGATGGAGGATTTCCTGAAGCCTGTCGTTACCGTCGACCTTTACGAAACCACGATGACCCAACGCATGCACAAATCCGAGGCCGAAATCGCCCTGATTCGCCACGGCGCGCAGGTGGCTGACGTAGGCGGCTACGCCGTGCGCGATGCGATTAAGGCGGGTGTGCGCGAGATTGATGTGGCCATGGCGGGCCGTAATGCGATGGAAATGGAAATCGCCAAACGCTTTCCCGATGCCGAGTATCGCGACACATGGGTGTGGTTCCAATCCGGGATCAACACCGATGGCGCACACAACCCGGTCACGGGCCGCGTGCTGGAACGGGGCGATATCCTGTCCCTGAACACCTTCCCCATGATCTCGGGCTATTACACGGCGCTGGAGCGGACGCTCTTTGTCGAAACGGTGGATGACGCCAGCCTGCAAATCTGGAACCACAACGTGGCCGCGCACGAACTGGGCATGTCCCTGCTGAAACCCGGTGTAACCTGCGCCGAAGTCACCGAAGGCGTGAATGCCTATTTCCGGGAACATGACCTGCTGCAGTATCGCAGCTTCGGATACGGACACTCTTTCGGTGTGCTCTCGCACTACTATGGCCGTGAGGCAGGGCTGGAACTGCGCGAAGACATCGACACGGTGCTGGAACCGGGGATGGTCATCTCGATGGAGCCGATGCTGACCATTCCCAACGGGCAGCCCGGCGCCGGCGGCTATCGTGAGCACGACATCCTCGTGATCACCGAGGACGGTAACGAGAACATCACCGGCTTTCCCTACGGACCGGACAGCAATGTCGTTGGCTGACAGGTGCGGCGGGTCCTGTCCCGTCACGCATTTGCACCGCTCAGCAGGGCGGACCACTTCACATGTGGGCGACGAAAGCACAGGCTTTCGTCGCTAATCTGCATTCGATACAAGCCTGCCTTTCCTTGACGCTGTGTTTTTGCAACTATCCACTCAAATATGAACGCAGACAGATGTAAATGGGTGTTACATTGCCTATATCTGTCGCAACGCATTGAGTGGAAAGGACATTTCATGGCGGATTTCGCGAGCCAGGTTGAGGAATCTCAATCCCAGGTGGCAGAGGCGCAAGAAAAGATCGCCGAACTGACCAGCCGGATCGAAATGGCGCGCGCCAAGATGAAATCAGGCGATGACATTTCGATGGATATCGAAAATGCCACGCTGGAAGACGTACATGCCCATACTGACGTGATGAACGCCAACATCGCAGAGCTGATTATGGGCCTCGACGACGTGACCGCCGCGTTCTCCAAGGATTTTGACGAAATGCGGTCCAAGACGGGCTGGGAAAGCCTTGTTGGCATCTTTGCCAAGGCCAAGTCGGAATCCATGCGGCAGGAACGTGTGCGCGCGGCGTCGATTGACGACAAGCTGCAGGACCTGATCTCGAAATCCGACGTCATCGTGCAACTGCTGCAAGGCCAGCTGACCATGCTGGAAGAGCAGAAAACCAAGGTCGAAGCGAACCTGACCGAAACGCTGGACGAGCGCGAATTCACCGTGCAGGAACTGTCGGCCCTGCAAGGGGACATCCAGGCGATGGACCCACAGATCATCACGCTGGAAAACAAGATCGCGTCCGAAACCGACGCCGCCAAGCGCACCGCGCTTGAGACGGAACTGGCCGACATGAACTCGAAATACAACGAGATGGTGCAGGACGAACAGGTCAAGGTGGCCCAGTCCCAGACCCTCGAACGCTATATCGAGAAGGGTAAAACCTGGGTGGACTCGCTCCAGAACCAGGCTGCAACCCAGATGGTGCTGATCAACAAGCTGCAAACAGACACCAAACAGCGCGTGGTGCTCTATGATGCGCTCACGAAGTCGCTGAAAACGGCCCAGCAACAGGACGTCGCCCACCGCATCAACGAGATCGGCGTGAAGACGGACCAGGAAGCGCAAACCGCCATGGCCGGGATCGGTGCCGCCACCAACGCCCGCATGGCCGACATGCTGGAAGCACACGAAGACCAGATGGTCTTTGCCCGCGACGTGCTGGAGCAGAAGGCGAAAGCAGATGAACGCTTCGCGCGGCGCTTTGCCCAGATCGTCGAGAAGCACGACAGCAACGCGTATGGTGCATGATCTACATTAATCCGCTGCAGTTCAGGTCAGGTATGGTGACTGGCGCAGTCTGGTTCTTGGCGGCGACTTTTTTCGTCAGCCTGCTTGTTTTTACTGGGGGAGAACGTGAGGTGCACAGCGACATCCCTGCACTGAAACGGGCTTTTAATGACCCAAGTTTCGGAAACTATATCTCCGTGATTTTCTTGTGCGGAGTCGGTGCCTTTTTTGGTTTCATTCACGGTTTTATGATGCGACCCATACGCCAGACTAATCTTTTGGCAGCGTCTAATCCGAAGTCCAAAGGTGTTTTTTTCAAAAACGTGCAGCATAGTTTTTGGGACAAGCATGTTCACCGGTTAAATGCTGATGGAACGGACATGATAGCCTCAACTTCAAATGATGACTGACGATGATTAGGAATTGGCCTTTTACGCCCGGCGGCAGCGCCGGGCAGCTCCCGACCGCCTACTCAGGCGCTGTTTATATCCAGACCCGCGGTCGTGGGCTGCCCTTAGCTTTTGCGGATGCCGAGGCCCGCCTATGAATTTGAAAGTTGCATCTATCGTTGTGGGTATTCTGGGTATTCTCGCTGCCAGTAAATTTGGTGCTGCATGGTGGGCCTTTGTTCCGTTCATTGCTCTGGTGTTGATAGGGCTACTTCTGTTGGGTGCTTTCAATATGGACGCGGACAGGTCCGGACTTGGTGGGCATGACCGATGAACCGAAGCAAACACGAAACCTCCGGCCTCACCGACCTCTTCGCCTCGCGCCGCTACTTCAAGAAATTCGAAACGATCACCGGGCACCTCGCCCGCGTGGCAGGTGTGATGGAAGCCGAAGGCGACCTGAACCGGGATGAGGTAAAGATCCTCACCCGCTACATCGCCGAACTGACCTTCACCTTCCGCGCGCTCAGCCAGAAGTACCTGCTGGTCGGCCGCGACACCGGCCGCTTCTTTGGCAGCCTCGCCATCGACACGCGCTACAGCGGCTTTCCGGCGGCTGAAGAGCTGCTGACCATGGCCTCCGACGCGTTGCAGGCCGACCGCCATCTTGATCGCATCGAAACCGCTGATGAGCTGAAAAAGCAGATGGTCGAGGTCATCATCGGCGATCGCCAGGTGCCTACGAAACTGCAATTCGCCCTATCCCAGCGGCTCTACTACGAAGACCTGCAAAAGGGACAACTCTTCTGGCCTCGCAACGACCCACAGATCGTCTGGACCGGCAACCTGAGTGACGACCGCCGCAGCTTCCGCATCCACTGGGCCGTCTATGACACCGAATTGAACCTGCCCGTCATCTACATGATGGAGGTCGAGGACACAGGCCGCACCGCCCTGCCCAAGGACCCCCGCCGCTGGCCCGAAGCCCAAGCGCACCTGATGGCCCAATCGCTTGGCAAGCTGAAGCTGGTCACCATCGCCAAAGGGTTCGACGAGGATTTCGACGACATCCACCCCAAACGCCTGCGCCGCTTCTATGCGGGGCCGATGTATTCCTCGGCCTTCACGGAGCAATCGGGGCCGATTCTAGATGTTTTGAAAGCCGCGCGTGCGCCCGCAGGTCAGGACTGGGCGCTGGTCTGGACCGAAGAAGACCTGCACTCCGAACGCGTGATCGAAGAACGCTCGGGCTGGTTCTCGTCCGTCGAACGCGAGGTCTTTGCCCTCGACCCCTTCTCGGGCCGCGGCGCTGACCTCGGGGCCACACGGATGGAACGCAGTATCGTCCTACCCCAACGCGCCTTTCAGGCGCTCGAAGAAATGAACCCGCCCGGCTTCGGCTCCGTCCGCAAATTCGTGGTCAGCCCGTCGGGGCGGGTGCTGAGATACTGAGGGAGGGGTGCATGGCAGATCGGCCCTCCGGGGGGGATTTTTTTGAAACAGGGAAGGGGCGGGGCCTAGGCTGCATAACTCTTTTTGTCGTTTTGCTTGGTGTTGCCGGTTGCAGTGTCAATGTGCGACCGACGGCAGAGAGCATTGCAAACCGATTGGAACTTCGGGGAGATGATGGATTGCAGGCGTTCCTGGAGCGGCGTGGTTTTGCGCCCAGAAGATTTGGAAAAAACCATCCGTACAATGAGACCCACAAATGTGTTGAGAAAGCCAATAGCACCGCCATGCTGTGGGTTGGTGGTGTCGACGTCGTGCGCGTCTGTCACGAGATCGATACGGACCAGATCGAGGTCCTTCATTTTCAAACTCACGGTATAGCCCCAGTCCTATATTCCTATGATCCCGAGACGGGACGCGTTGTCTGTGAAGACAAAACCGACATCATAAAGAGGTGCCCGGAATGACCCAAACCGCCGACCAAATGGAACTGCGCGAGGCCGAGATCACGGCACATTACCCCATGGCCCTGTCCATGCTCCAAGGCTTCGACCATGCGCCCCGCATCGGCAAGGGCAAGGACGCGCCGCAAGCCGAACGCTCCTCTGGCATCGGCACCCGCCGCCGCTTCCGCACCACCACGCCGGGCCTAGTCACCCGCCGCACCGTGCCCACCGGGGCCGTGCAGTTGATGGCAACCATCGAAGGGGCGGATGACGACGATGCGCTGATCTCACCCGTGCAAGCCACGGCCCTCAATGCCCTGCGTCGCGCTCTCTCCATCGCGCTTGCGGTGGCCGAAAACTATGCCTCCGTCTCGGGTCTTGGGGACCTCAAACGCGCCAACCTCGAAGGGGCACTACCGGCCGCCCGCAAGACCGAGTTTGCCGAATTGCTGGCGGCTGAGGCGCTGATCACCCTCTACGTCTTCGGCAACGCCACCGCCTACCTGCTTTCTGCCCACCAGACCGAAGTCACGGCAGAAGTCGGCGAGGTCGAGGAGATCCTCACCGACAACGGCCAGACCGCCCTCCACGGCGCCCTTTGGGAACTGGATCAGGACATCGCCACGCACGCCCCCGACGACACGCACCTTGTCGCCACCATCACCGCCTTTGCCGAGGCGCTGATGGAAAAGGTCTCCCTGCGCGCCCAGAACGCCCCGCGCCTTGCCCCGTTCACCGGTGCCAGCTGGCACGTGGAGGCCGATGACTTCACCGTCCAGGGCTTCACCCCCGCGACCAAGGCCAAGACCCAGACCCTCACCATGACCTTTAAAAAACCGCATGAGGTCGTGGGCAATCACATCGCCAAATACCAGGCCATGAAGCTCGCCAAGATGCTGATGGCCTATGATTTCGACCGGCGGCTCAACCCCTTTGCCGAACTGGGTGGCTTCATCTTCACCTTCATGGGCGACGGCGCTCCGGGGACGGGCAAGACCACGCTGATCCAGATGATGGCCGGGCTGATCAACGACTATTGCAGCGTCGCGGGCTATGCCTTCCGCTACCAGAACCTGAGCACCGACAATATCGACAGCTATCAGGGCAAGTCGGGCCAGAACGCCAAGGCATTCATCAATAACGTGATCGACCCGAACGTCATCGGCTTCGGCACCATCGACGATATCGACCAGCTTGCGGGCAAGCGCGGCGACCGGCAGTCGTCGGCGGGCCAATTGGAAATAACGGCGGTGCTGATGGAGAGCTTTGCCGGGGCCAACACTGTCGTGCGCGGCAATTGCACCTTCGGCATGTTCTCGAACTACCCCGAGAATGTGGACGACGCCCTGCGCCAGCGGGCTGGGGCGCGGTTCCTCGTGGATGGCCCGCAAACGCGCGACGATTACATCGACATCCTCGCGCTCCTGATGGGCAAGAACCACGACATCCCCATGGGCGCGCACGAACTGTTCTCGGCTCAAGAGATCAAGAAGGCCGTCGCCGCCAGCTTCGACAGCCACTCCCGCCCGCACGAACCGGGGCTGATGGAGGTTTTTGACCGCGTGCATTCGGATATCGGTGAGTTGGATACGATTGCAAAGCTCGGCACTTATCTGAAGGGCATCCAGCAAGCGGACGAGCGGTTCACGGGTCGGGCAATCAAGAACATCACGGATGCGGTCAAGGTGCGGGCAATGGATTTCGAACTGCCCGACGAATGGATGGAGACGCCTGAGCTGTTCCTGTTCAAAACCTATTACGAGAAGAAAGCGATGATCGAAGAGCTGCGCGTGCCGATCACGGTCGACATGGTGGTGCAGGAGATCAACCGGTACGCGGATTCTGAGTTCCGGTACGCGGACAAGTCGGATGAAGTGGCGATTGACGCGATGGTGCGCGACTTCGGAAGGCAGGAAGAGGCGAAGAAGCGGTATTTGGGAGGGAAGGGGTGAAGGACCGAGGCCCTTTTCACAGTGCCGATACTGTGGGCGGATGGACCAACCATTTCCTCCGGATGAAACGCCTGAAGGAAAGAGCGGAAGCGAGTGCGCGATATCCGGCGAGTAAAGACGACCCGAGTATAAGAGGTGACGATGACTTCCTTTGTTACTGCCTGTGGGCTCATTCGATGCGGGAGTGGATACGTCATGATTGTCCAAAAATTGCGGAAGACTTGGACAAGCAGCTCTTTCAAGAAATGGCGTGGGATATGTGCCGCGGAATTGCAAATCGTGTAAGGCACTTTGATCAGTTGAAGTTCCCTCCGAAGGACAAGTATTGGAGGCTCTTCTGCACTTACGACCCACTGGCGAAAATCTACTCGAATGAGGCGCAAATTGAATGGGTTCTCTACTATAACAAGCGCAGATACACCGTTTCGTCAGTCATTCGAATGATAGACGAGATGTGGGCGAATGCCCTGGCTTCTATTGGTCTTGATCCAAATGAAGTGCCGGACGAGATGAGGGTCAGCAAATGATTGCAAACGTCAGCCGGGCCGTGCCCGACCTCGGGTGGGCGTGCGCAGCCTCAGGGCGGGGCGAGGCAAGGGCAGTACGCAATACTGCTACTCGGTGCGTAACATCAACAATGCGCCCTCCCGGGGGGGAGGTCGGGCGCGGCCCGGCGATGCCGGGCACCTACAGTTCGAGTGATGCACCAGTTTTGGAGGATGTGCTTTGATACTTTGGATTATCACAGCCGCCGCCCTCATCCTCGGCACCGTCCTCCCCCTCCACCGGGCCCTCCTCGGCTTCCTCGCCGCAACCGCCCTCCTGTTCCTCACCCAAGCCGCCATCCACACCGCCTTGGGCTTCGAAGGCACGCCACTCTCTGAAACCATGCTGCTCTTCAACAACTCCTGGCCTGCCTATATCGGCTACAACCTCCAGATCACCTTCCGCAGCTTCGCCCTGCCGCTTCTGTCCCTAGCGACACCGCTGATCTTCCGCCTCGGCAGGGTCGCGCCATGATCGTCACCGGTATCATCGCCATGGGCCTTGTCGTGGCCGCCGCATGGGTCCTGCCTGCGATGCTCAAACGTGCACTCCCGCTGCCCGACTTCCTGTTTGGCATGCTCTGCACCAGCATCATCATCGGTATCGCGGCCCTCCTCGTGCTTGTTATCCAAGCCATGGGCCTGCCGCTCCCCATCCTCGGCCCAAGCGGGGAAGCCGGGTTTGCCAACGCGCTCCTGTCGCTCAGCATGCCCAGCGTCGGCGTGCTGGTCGTGCGGCTCGCGCAACTCAGAAGGGACCGCTCATGATCCGCCTCATTCAACGTGGCCTGATGTTCGGCAACCTGTTCCACGTGGCCTCGCCCGCGCTGGTCGAACGCTACAACCGCGCGCTTGAACACCTGACAGGCAAGCGCACCGCGCTCACCGATTTCTACATCGACATCTCCGGCTACTCGCCCGAGGTCGGCAACGAGCTGAACGATCCGCTCTACCTCAACCACAACGGGGTCAACCGGCAGTTCATCCTGCTGTCGACCGAGCAATGCAAATGCCCGCTGCTCGATGCGAAATTCTCCACCTCGCATGGCATCCTCAAACGGTTCATCGCGGAAAACGAGGCTGCCCTCTTTGCCCTCACCGCCCGCGATGCCGTGGCGGGGGAACTTGTAAACACGGTCTACGACATCTCTCAGCCCGCGCGTCTCTTTGACTTGCGCGCCATCACGGTCGAGGCGGACACGACCCGGGGCACGGTGCGCAATGCTGACACACTGGCGGGCAAGGTCGACAGGTTCCTGAGCGAAGACGACGCGTGGTTCGATGACGTGCTGATTGGCGAGATGATCCAGCTTGCCGGGCAAACGGGCGATGTGACCCGCAACCCGGTCAAGCTGAAACCGCTGAAGATGGACAAGGGCAACTTCTGGACCGCGCATTTCGGCGGGCTCTACATCTTCCAGACGCTCGACCACCCGGCCACCATTGCAGCGGGGGACAAGCCCGAAGGTGTGCCGACCAAATACACATTCGACCTGACCGACCGGAACCGGATCGCCAAATTCCTCGAATACAACGATCTGGTTGAACCGGTGGTGAAGGCGCGCGGCATCAACGGGACCGCAATCCTGCGGCAGAAGATGGACTTCATTCTGGTCTCGACCGTGACAGAGGCGGGCGTGGACTTGGCCGGAACAAGCAGACGTGACATGCGCAGGCTGGCCCGCGAACATGCGCACCTGCTGCCGGATGATTTCCGCGGGCTGGCCGATCTGGTCAACTGGGCCGAGAACGGGGGCAAGTGGCCGCGGATCAGCTCGGAACATCCCGCCTATTTCTACACGCTGCGCGCAGCCGACACGCCGGATGCCGATCTCGTGAACATGCTGCTGGCCGAGCTTTGCCCGCGCGACGTGCGCCAGCTCTTTATCTGCCACAAACAGGCGTTCTATGCGGCCTATGCCACATGGCCCGAGGCGAAAAAGGAATATGTCGCGCAATATCTCGAAGCCGAGTACAAGGCCGACAAGGTTGGCGCGCGGCAGGCTTTGTTTGGTCACGACGCGCCCATGGACCCGGCCCCACAGCCCCGCGACCTGATCGCGCGGGTTGGCCCCTGGGGCGCGGTGAGGAGGTAAGATTATGGTATTGGCCCGACTGTTCCTGATCGCGTTTGTCGCGCTGACGGTGATCTATGTCTGTCTGTCGCTCTACTCTCGGGCGCGGGCGCGCGACCGGCTGGAAGAGGAATGGGATACCGGCGACAAGCCCGGCCCGCGCGAGGCCTACGTGCAAGACGGGCTGGCCGACTACAATGGATCGCTCAGGCGCAAGCTGATCCTCGGGGTCTATATCGTGCCGATCTTCCTTGTGGGGTTGATCATTTATCTTGTGAATTTCGCCTGAAGGGGACGTTATGCGTTACATCGGCTGGACATTACTGATTGCCTTCTGGGTCGTGGTGGGGGCGTTCCTGCACTACACGCTGCCCCAGCGTGACATCGTGCGGATCGTGAACACCTATGAAGAACGGCAAGAACTTGGGGACTGGACGCGCATGTTCTGGTCCCGGCCCGACACGCAGTCCGATGGGCTGATCAACCGGGATGTGCAGTTCATCCAGACGGTACGCGCCAACGGGCGGCCCATGGTGTACCGGAACGAAGATACAGGCTGGAGCTGGCCACCCTATTTCAAGTTCGACACCTCGAACCTCTACACCGAGGCGGCGGATTCCGTTTCGACCCGGGGTGCACCGGAATGGTATCTGCTGACGCATTATGGATGGCGGAACGAGTTCCTGACGATTTTCCCCAACGCGATATCCTTGCGTCAGATCGAGGGGCCGGATGCGTCCAAGGGTATTCCGTGGGTCAATATCCTGGTCCTGATGGTCATTGCTGCGATTTTCTACGCGATCTGGGTGCGCTGGCGGCGCTTCCGCAGGTCACGGATCGATCCGCGACTGGAAGAGATTCAAGACAGCTGGGAAGCGGCAGGCGATGCCGTGTCCGAGCGGCGCGGCCGCATCCGGCGCTGGTTGGACACGTGGAAATCGAAATAGGGCGGAGGACACCTCCGCCTTGCAGGTGAAATGCCCCGTAAGGCGGATCTTGATCCGCCGCGCCCGGCGCAGGACACCTGCGCCTTACGGCAAAGGTCCGGTGCGCCACAGTTTCACCCGCAACCCGCCATGGGCGATGCTTGGTCCTTCGGGTTCAAACGGCAAACCGGTTGCTTTCGCCAATGATGCCTCGCTGGTCACAATGCCCACGTGCCAGCCCGAAAACCGTTCTGCCAGCACCTGTCCCAACCGGCCATAGACGGGGTAAAGCGCCTTTTTGTTGCCGATCCGCGCGCCGTAGGGCGGGTTCACGATAACAAGGCCGGGCGGCCCATCGGGCGGGGTGATATCGCCCGCACTTCCCTGATCAAACTGGACTAAATCTGCCACCCCAGCCCTTTCGGCATTGGCTTGCGCCATGGCAATGACGCCCTGATCCCGGTCCGATCCGGTAAGGCGCACCTCAGGTGCGCCCCGCCGCTCAAACGTGCGCAGGTCCGACACAGTGCCTACGTCAAAGCCAGCAAGATGCTCAAAGGCAAAACTCCGCGCCCGCCCGGCCTGCAACCCGGCAGCGATCTCTGCGGCTTCGATGACAAAAGTGCCCGATCCGCACATCGGGTCAAAAACCGGCTGCGTCCCGTCATAGCCGCATTGGCGCAGAAACAGCGCAGCCAGCGTCTCGCGCATGGGGGCCTTGCCCACCGCTTCCTTGTGGCCGCGTTTGTGCAAAGGCTCGCCAGACGTATCCACACTGATCGTCACCCGGTTGTCGTCAATGCGTATCTTCAGGGTGATGGGCGCGTCGCTTGCCACGGTCATGCCCGCGCTTTCAACCAAAGCTGTTTCAATTCGCTTGGTCGCAGCACCGGCATGATAAATCTTGGATTTGCGCGAGGTCGCAACCTCAACCCGCACAGGCACATCCGGGCGCACCACCTCTGCCCATGGAAACTTGCGGGCCCGCTTGTCCAGCTGGGCCAGATGGAACGCCATGAAGGACCCCATGCGCCACAAGACCCGCGTTGCACCGCGCAGCTCAAGATTGGCGCGCCAAATCTCGGGCCACCCGCCACCGATATGAACGCCACCCGGTGTCACGCCTTGCACATCAAAGCCATGCGCGCGCGCCTCGCTGGCAAGCGTATCCTCCATCCCGGGCAAGGTGATGGCAAAGATCGGGGCTGTGGTTTGCGTGGACATGACAGCGTCTATAGGCAAGCGGCCCGACCAGTGCGACCGCAAAGCCGCAAACTAGTCCGAAAACAGGTAGTCGACAGACGCGATCTCGCGCGCCTTCTCAGGCGGGACGCTCAAAAAGCGAGACAGTGCAGACGCGTTGTCATCCAGATCCGCAATTTCCTGGATCCGATCCAAGTGTTCGAAATTCGCATCGCGGATGCGATCAGACTCGAACGTCATATCGTTGCGGATCGTGGGCAACAAACGTTCCAGCGTCTCGGTGCTTGTCTGTTCTCCGGCAAGCCCCACACGCATGGCATGCCCAATCAGGTAGTCATCGGAAAAAGCGCACTGAACTTCCAGCATCCGCGTGATTGACCGATCGCCCGCAAAGTCCTGCAACAGGTCCAGGTTGCCCGGATCCATGCAGACGATCAGACGATCAGTGTCAAAATAGTCAAACAGCATCCGCATCAACGCACGCCTGTGGCGCGTGCGCTTTTCCAAGGTTGTCTGGATGCCACCAAGATCGGGCAGAGGCGTATGCTCTTCGTTGAACAGATACTCGATTGCAGGAACATTGGTTGTGACCCGGATGCGTTCGAGCAGCCGCTTGGCAACGTGCCACTTCTTACAGACGATGATCAGCAGCTCGCGGTTACGCCCCAAGGTGCTTTCGGTTTCCCAGAACCGGGTCGCAAAACGGCGCCCGATCCGACCCCGTCCGGTCAGGAACTTGAACAGGCTCGCCCCTTCGTTCGAAATCTGGAACTGCACATTCTCCGCCGCATACAGCAGGCCAAGGCGGCGTTTCAGGTCCTTCGCTTCCGCGCTGATCTTGCGGGCAAACAGGAAATCCTGGCTCAGCAGCAGGTCATAGTGATCATCATAGAAGGTCACCGGCATGCCATAGTCCGTGAACATCAGGAAGGTCAGCGTCCGCGTCCGAATTTCCTCCTCCGGCACCACGTGGCGCACGATGGTCTGAAAGAATGTCTCGTCCGGAATCCAGGTCGTCCGGAAAAAGCGCATCACGTCCTTGCGCTGGCGGGTAAAGTCCAGGACCCATTCGATAGTCCGACGCCGCAGGCACCACCACTGGCTGCCAATCTGTACCTGTATATCGGCCGGAATTTCACGTTTGATCCCAAAGCGTTGCTGTAAATGGTAGCTGGTATAGAACCGCCATTTCTGGGTGCGTTCATTAAAGAAGTGGCGATAGATCAGCCGCTCTTCCTTCATCCCCGTCTTGATCCAGTCGCTCTCGAAGTAGTCGAAGCTCTCGATAAAGTCGGCGTCGTTGTCATCAAGAAAGCGGTGCGTGTACTCGGCAGATTTGATGGCCATGCAGTCGCCTGAAAGCATGTAGAAATGGGTCGCCCGTGGAAAGGCTTTCACCGCGCTTTCAACGGCGTATAACGTGGCCTGGACAAGGCTCCATTCGCCCCAGCCGCACTTGATGCGGCGATGGGAAAATGTCACATTTGAGTTGTCTTTGAGTGCTGACCTGATCTGGGCAAATGCGGCACCGCTGGCACGGGCATCGAAGTGGATGGCCATATAATCGCCCGCCGCCGTCAGACGCTCCGCCTGCTTGATGATGGCCTCCGGGTCTTTGTGACACAGCAGGATGTAGGCGATTTTTGCCATTTAGGAAACTTTACTGCCTCTTAGCACGCGATTGTTTACGTAGATAAAGCTAAGGAGAGATTGAATAAACAGGATTTCTTTGCTTTTTTGCGCGACAACGCGAGAGGCAAGGATCGCAGCAAGTAAAAAGGGCAAGTTGTATGGGGTTTCCAGGTACCTGGATGACAGAGAGTGAAAGC
The DNA here is from genome assembly GCF_947504105.1 of uncultured Tateyamaria sp. Lineage (GTDB taxonomy): Bacteria > Pseudomonadota > Alphaproteobacteria > Rhodobacterales > Rhodobacteraceae > Tateyamaria. The sequence goes on along the minus strand of NZ_CANNGP010000029.1, from coordinate 13,354 downwards.
GTGGTCTACCGCGTGGTGCCAAAGTGCGCCTGCTCAACAATCGGGCAGATCATGTTCTATTCCGATCATGGCGAATTCTACGATGGCGACATCCACGATGCGCAGGGCGGCATGCACAAATGGGCGCTTGAGGCCAGCCAACCGATGATCACCGACAACGTGAAAACCCATGGGTCCTATGCCTTTACATGTGTGCGCAACCCTTACACGCGCATCCTGTCGTCCTTTTTCGACAAGATCTGCGGCATCCAGCGCAACGGCAAACGGTATCGGGGCAACCTCGTACCGCTTCTGATCCAGAAATACGGGATCGACGTCGGTGGTGATGACGGCAAACAGGACTTCGACCAGATCAAGTCGTTCCGCCGCTTCCTGCTGTTTGCGCGCGACACCATCCGTTGGCGTCGCCCGATGGAGCCTGACATTCACTGGTCCGCCATGTCGGGCCACGTCAGCACGTTCATCGTAAACGGCGGGACGTATGACAAGATCATCTGGACCGAAAAGTTCAATGAGGGGATGGAGCAGGTGATGCAGGCTGTCGAAACACCGCACGGTGTCGATATCGCCGACATTCCCCGCTTCAACGAAAGTGAAGGACACGGCCCCAAGCGCGCCCACCCGGTCGAAGACTACTTCGATGACATGTCGATGCACCTCGTCTACGAAATCTACAAACGCGATTTCGAGGTCTTCAAGTACGATTTCGAAGATCCGTCGAACAAGATGCCTGTTGGCGAGATTGACCTCGATGAGGTGCATAAGAAGCTTGGCGACTGATAGGGGCCTGGCCACACACCCCTGTTCGAAACACAAGCGTTGATATGCTGATTTGTGTTCATCGCCGCGGCTGCGACAGTTTTGCGTGTAGGCTTTGAACAGATCGATCGATAGAGGATGTGCATGCCCGCGCGCCCCTCATATAGCCTGTTCTCAGCGGCCAGGGCTGGTTTGCGCGCCGCGTTTACGCTGCTCTTCACGCTGTTTTCGTTGATCGCCCCCGGCGCCATGCCGCAGGCGCAGGCGGGCACAATCACCATGGTGATCTGCACCGGGTTGGATACGGCAACCATCACGCTCGATGCAGATGGCAACCCGGCTGACGCACAGCACCAGCTCTGCGACTGGGCCGGTCAGGTTACGCTCGACCGTGCACCTGCCATCGACTTCCCGGCGCAGGCGGCCCACATCTCGGCCTTTGCCCCCAAACTCACCCGCGCGTCGCAAGCGCTTGCGCAGCTTCGTCCGGACAGCACCCGACCAAGGGGACCACCGACACTGCTCTGACAGACCCAATCCAAAACATTGATCTGACAGAGGAAGTTTCCCAATGGTCTCTATCGACCCAACCCAGACGCCTGCACAGGCGCAAGACGCAACCGCGTCCTCCAAGCTTTATCGCGCCGCATGGCGCTGGCATTTCTATGCCGGTCTCTACGTCATTCCCTTCTTTGCGATGCTCGCGATCACCGGCATGGCGATGCTCTGGATCGCCTTCATTGACGGGCGCGACGGCGACCGCATCCCCGTGGTCCCGCAAGAGGCAGCGCTGGCCGTCTCCGAACAGGCCAAGGCCGCCATTGCCGCGATCCCGGATGGAGAGTTGCGCCAATACGTGGCCCCACGCAGTGACGACCGCGCTGCAATTTTTCGCGTGGACGCCGAAGGCGCAGCCACCATGGTGGCCATCGACCCCTATAGCGGGGCAGTGCTCGAAACCTTCCCCCGCCGCTCGGGCTGGTACGACTTTGCCGACAATGTGCATGGCACTTTGCTTTTGGGCGTCACTGGCGACCGCATGATCGAGGTCGCCGCCTCGCTCGGCATGGTGCTGATCGCCACCGGCCTCTACATGTGGTGGCCCCGTGGCGCGGGCTGGCGCACGGCGCTTGTCCCATCCTTCGGGCGCGGACGGGCCACCTGGAAATCCCTGCACGGCGTCTTTGGCATCTGGATCTCGGTGTTTCTCGTGTTCTTCCTGATCTCCGGCCTCGCCTGGGCGGGCATCTGGGGCGAAAAGATGGTCCAGGCCTGGAGCCAGTTCCCGGCCGAGAAATGGGACAACGTGCCCTTGTCGGACGACATCCACGCCTCCATGAACCATGGTCCCAAGGAAGTGCCTTGGGCGTTGGAGCAAACACCCATGCCCGCCTCCGGCAGCAGCGCGGGGATCACGGGAATGCCCGAAGGGACGCCCGTGACACTCGACACAGTGGACATGCTGGCCCGCCAGATCGGGTTCGACGCGCGGTATCAGCTGAACCTGCCAAGCGGTGCGGATGGTGTCTGGACCCTGTCGCGCGACAGCATGAGCAATGACAGCGAAAACCCCATGGCGGACCGGACCACGCATATCGACCAGTACACCGGCAAAATCCTCGCCGATGTGCAGTTCGCCGACTACTCGCTGGCGGGCAAGGCCATGGCCGTGGGCATCGCTCTGCACATGGGCACGCTGGGCCTGTGGAGCGTGCTGGCCAACACCCTGATCTGCTTGTCCGTCCTGCTTTTGTGTGTCTCGGGCGTGGTGATGTGGTGGAAACGGCGACCCGGCGGGCTACGACTGGCGGCACCCGCGCTGCCACGCGATATGCCGCTTTGGCAGGGGGCCGTGCTTGTGGGGCTTGCCATCTCGCTGGCCTTTCCGATGGCCGGGATCACGCTGTTGACGGTTCTGGCGCTCGACTGGTTGATCCTGTCGCGCATTCCGGCACTGAAGCAGGTGTTTTCCTGATCCATCGCGCCCGCCCTGGACCGCCGGGGCGGACGTACGACACGTGCGCCTTACCGCATGGCTGCGGCAATCCGGGCCGCAATCGCTGCGCTGCCCTTGGGGGAGGGATGAATGCGGTCCGCTGCGTGAAAGCTCAGATCGCCATGGGGCACCAGATCCGCGATCGAGACAAAGGTGATGCCCGCGTCCCCCTCTGCCATCCGGGCCAGCCGCGCCTCGTAGGCGTCGCCGATGTCGCGGCAGTGATCGATCATCGACGGTTGGCCGGGTGTCCGCAGGTAGCCGACATAGATCACCCGCGCGCCATCGGCCCGCGCCCGACGCACCATATCCACCACGGTGCCGCTCTTGCCGTCCGCACTGATCAGCCTGTTCAGCTGGGCGTCGCATTTGCGGCACCCGCAGCCCAGCCACAGGTCATTGCCGCCGCCATTCATGACCGCCCAGTCCCAGCGACCGGCGGCGTATTGGCTGCCGATCCGCAGGCCCAGGCTACCGCTGATAGGCAGTACATAGTGATAACGTGCGCCCGCGACGGACCGATCCACAACCGTGGCGCTCAACCGCTTTTCGAGTGCATCTACGACGGATCGGTTGGATGCTGCGTTCCATGCCAGCAGACTGTCGCCCGTGGCGATGATCCGGGCCGCACCCGAGGATGGAACCGGCTCCGCACAGCCCAACAGGGCGGCAAGTGCCACCAACACCATCCAGACCCGCATACCAATTCTCCGTTTCTTTCCCCGCCGCGAAGCTTATTCGCCCAAATCCCAAGATTCCATGAACTCCTGCAGAGCCCTTGCCTGCACCCGGCCAACCCCCTACATCCATCGCCCATGGCTCAAGGTAAATCAGACCCCAATTACAAGGTGGCCGCCGAAAATCGGCGGGCCCGCTTTGACTACGCGATCGAGGATGATCTCGAATGCGGCATCGTGCTTGAAGGGTCCGAGGTCAAGTCCCTGCGCGCCGGTGGCGCCAACATTGCCGAAAGCTATGCCCATGTGGACAATGGGGAATTGTGGCTGATCAACAGCTATATCGCGCCCTATGACCAGGCCAAATCGTTCAAGCACGAAGAACGCCGCCCCCGCAAGCTGCTGGTCAGCCGCAAGGAGTTGTCGAACCTCTGGAACGCCACGCAGCGTAAGGGGATGACGCTGGTGCCCATCGTGCTCTACTTCAACCACAAGGGCCGGGCGAAGCTGAAGATCGGCATCGCCAAGGGCAAGAAGCTGCACGACAAGCGGGACACCTCGGCCAAGCGTGACTGGAATCGCCAGAAGCAGCGCCTGCTCAAAGAACGCGGCTAACCCCGTACGCATCCGTGCAGATATGGGAAAACGGGCTGCGCTTTCCCCTGATATGACCATGCCCAACAGCGCTATTGCCGTGCCGCCGATGCGCAACGGGGGCGCGGGTCGGATCGGAATACGGCCCCGGAAGGGAAGGGAACACATGGAACTCATTATTGGCCTGCTGGCTGGTGCGGTCGGCGGCAATGCCGCAGGCGGGATGCTCAAAAATCTCAATCAGGGGGTTCTGGTCAACTCGCTCAGCGGCATCGTCGGCGGTGGGATTGGCGGCACGGTTCTGTCAATGCTCGGCGGCGATGCTGGTGCTGGTACGGATCTGACGGGCATCCTGCAACAAGTCGCGGGCGGCGGCATTGGGGGCGGCGCTGTTCTGGCCCTCGTCGGGGCGGTGCGCCAGCAACTTGGCAGGTAGCGCGCAGCCCTTGCCATTCTGGTCCCTCCGGCGTTAGTCAAAGGCGTTTTTGACCGCCCGGAGGGACTCACCCATGTCTGACGATCCAAAGACGCTTGTATCGACCGATTGGTTGGCAGCGCATCTCAAGGATCCCGACCTGCGGGTGCTGGATGCGTCGTGGTATCTGCCGGATGCAGGTCGCGACGCCCGGGCCGAATACGAGGCGGCCCACATCCCCGGCGCGCGCTTCTTCGACATTGACGAAATCAGCGACGCCCGCTCGGACCTGCCGCATATGGCCCCTCCGCCGGAAAAGTTCATGTCGCGCATGCGGGCCATGGGCGTGGGCGACGGGCACCAGGTCGTTGTCTATGACGGGGCCGGGCTGCTGAGCGCGGCGCGGGTCTGGTGGTTGTTCCGGCTGATGGGGCATCGCGATGTGGCTGTGCTGGATGGCGGTTTGCCGAAATGGCAGGCCGACGGCCACCCGATCGAAGACATCGGCCCCGTCATCAAGGACCGGCACCTGACCGCGCGGTTCCAGAACCACCTTGTGCGGGATGTCACGCAGGTCAGCCAGGCGTCCAAGCTGGGCTCCACGCAGGTCGTGGATGCCCGAGCGGTGGGACGGTTTCGGGGCGAAGCGCCAGAACCGCGCGAAGGCATGCGGCCTGGACATGTCCCCGGGTCACGCAACGTGCCCTATGACACGCTGCTCAACGACGACAAGACACTGAAATCCCCCACCGAAACACGTGCCGTTTTTGAAAACGCGGGCGTTGATCTGAGCAAACCTATCATCACCACCTGCGGCTCCGGGATCACCGCAGCCATCCTCGCCCTCGCGCTCGAGCGTATGGGGCATGACAGTTGGTCCCTCTATGACGGAAGCTGGGCCGAATGGGGCATGTCGCCCATGGTCCCCGTCGCAACCGGAGACGCCTGATGTTTGAACACCTCACTGCGCAGAAACCCGACGGCATCCTGATGCTGATGCAGATGTATCGCGAGGATCCGCGCGACGCCAAGGTCGACCTTGGCGTCGGCGTCTACAAGGACGCGACGGGAAACACGCCTGTGATGCGCGCGATCAAGGCGGCCGAGCAAAAGCTGTGGGAGGTCGAAGACACCAAAAGCTATGTCGGCCTCGCCGGTGCGCCCGATTTCAACGACGCCATGGTCAACCTCGTGCTGGGCACCACCGTGCCGCGCAGCTCGGTCAACTCGGTCGCAACCCCCGGCGGGACGGGTGCCGTGCGCCAGGCGTTTGAACTGATCCGCATGGCCAATGCGGACGCACGTATCTTCGTGTCGAACCCGACCTGGCCGAACCACCTGTCCATCCTTGATTATCTCGGGATGGAAACGGTGATGTACCGCTACTTTGACGACGAAACACGCGGTGTCGACTTCGACGGTATGATCGCGGACCTCAAAACTGCGAAAAAGGGCGACGTGATCCTGCTGCACGGCTGCTGCCACAACCCGACCGGCGCCAACCTGACCGGCCCGCAATGGGATGAGGTGATCAAGGTCCTGCAAGACACCGGCGCGACCCCGATGATCGATATCGCCTACCAGGGGTTTGGCGACGGTCTGGATGTGGACGCAGCCGGTACACGCGCTGTTGCAGCGGCTGTACCCGAATGCTTGATCGCGGCCAGCTGTTCCAAGAACTTCGGGATCTACCGCGAACGCACGGGCATCCTGATGCTGGTCGCAAACGGCACGGACAAGGCGATTGCCCAAGGCACGCTGAGCTTCCTCAACCGTCAGAACTACAGCTTCCCGCCCGACCACGGCGCACGTCTGGTGACGATGATCCTGAACGACGACGCCCTGCGCACCGACTGGATGACGGAACTCGAAGACATGCGCCTCGGGATGCTGGCCTTGCGCGAACAACTCGCCAAAGAGCTTGAGACCCGCTCCGGCTCGAACCGCTTCGGCTTTCTCGCCCAGCACCGCGGCATGTTCTCACGCCTTGGCGCGTCGCCCGAACTGGTGGTCAAGATGCGCGAAGAGTCAGGTATCTACATGGTTGGCGACAGCCGCATGAACATCGCGGGGCTGAACGCCGAAACGGTGCCGATCCTCGCCGAAGCCATCGTCAAAGCCGGGGTCTGAGGCGGGGGCAAACAGGCCAACACAAAGGCGCATGATCTGACGACGCCGCGGAACGGGCCTGCTGTGCTGGGCCCGTTTTCGACAAAAGCCCGCGTTTTCCCGCAACGTGTTTCTATACTGCGTCCACACGCCTGAATTTGAACGCTGCATCGGCGGCAAGACAGTTCTGCGGTGGTGCCGCTTTGCAGGAGAAGTGAGCTTTCGCTGTGTCCGCACAAATGGCTGCTTCGGAAAAGCTGACTCCTCTTCTAGTAAACGGAGCAATTCACTGATTGTCGGAACTATGAGTCAAAAAGTGATCAACGGTCGGGTCACCATCAACCAGAGCAAGACAAGTATTGCTGAAAACGCCGGAACACCGCATGCAAACCAAATCAGATAGAGACGATGGTATCGCTGCGATAGGGGAATAGCCTGCCGAACCGAAATCCGTGCTTCATCTCTCATCTTTGCCTGTATGTAGACCACGGGTAGCCAGAAAAGACCGATAAACACATAAAGAGCCAAAGAAACGACCAGCCACCCTTCGGTGAAGCTCCAGCCCAAGTGCCGCATCAAGAGATAGCCGGTGATGGGTTGCGCAATGGCGGCGGTGGTCGTGAAAAGCATATCCGCAACAACAACAACGGATGCCGTGTTGGCAATAAAAGACGGGTCCGCGATGCGGTGCGCCATCAGCATGAAGAACGCAATTCCAGTCCCAGTGCCGATCAAGACACAAGCGCCAAGAACATGCGCGACCCGAATAAGGTCAATCCATTCCATCAACGCGTGTCCAGCGTCGCCCGCGCCACAAGGGCAAGGACAATTGCGGGCACTACCTTAACCAATGGGCCAAGTGGATCGGCCCAAAGAGATGGGACGGTAAAGGTGGACGCAAAAAGATAAAAGACACTCACCCCGACAGCCGCCCAGCACGCCATTTTTGCGGATTTTCTAAAGGCGAATGCAACTCCGACTGCGATATCAACCACCGCCCAAAAGAGCACGCTGGTCATTGCCAGCCCGGCAGACCAGCCAACACTCTGCAGAACCTTTGCAGCCTCTTTTAATCGCACGACCCCAATGATCCCCGAAGTCAGCCAGAACAGGCTGAGGCAGAATAAAATTATCGGGAAAAGCAAGGCCATACGCGCAAACAAGCGGTCTTGTGCCCCCACTGGGAAGTTGCTCAAAGTCTGCTTCAGTGAACGGGGAGGAGACAAACCGAACTTGCTAAGGTCGGTGGGGGTACCGCAAACGCCCTCAGACAGGACTTTCACGGAGGTCGAACGCATTGGAGAGCGCCAACCAAACCGCGACAACGCATCGGCAAGCTTCGATACCACGGCGACACCAAATGCCGGCACAACGAATTCAAACCGCGCGGGACGAAACCCAAGCCAATTTCGTATCTGGGCGATAATTTCGCGCAACGTGTGCGTTTCGGATTCTACCAAATCCGCCTCAAATCCATATGGAAGCTCGCCCTTTATCGCGGCTGCGACGGCATCTGCGACGTGATCAAGGGCAACTGTCTGAATCTTGGCATTCGGTGTGGCAAGTGGCTGAAATCCGAGGAAAGCGGCAAGCATACGAAGCAGTGTCGTTCCGCCGTAAGCATTTGATGCCAGGACAAGGCCTGGACGGAAGATATGCCATTTCCCCATTAATGCTCGGATCGAGGCGTCCCCACGACCCTTGGATGCCAGAAAGTGCGTTGATGCATCCGTTGTGGCGCCAACTGCCGAAATCTGAATGAGAGCCACATCTTTAGCTTTGCATGCCTTTGCAAGAGCTGTGACGGCGTGATGATGGATCGCTTCGAGATCATCATCTGGGCCATCTTGCAGTGCACCTGAACAGTTCACCACCGTTGAAAATTCATCCAGAATGGCGTCCCACGAATCCTCGCCGCAAAGCATCCGCATGTCACGCTCTATCCAAGGAACACCGGCCAAAACACGCCGTGCTGTTTGAACATTTCGGCCGAGGCCTGTGACACTGTATCCGTCCGCAATCAACCTCATCGAGACCCCATGTCCGATGAGACCGTAAGCGCCGATGATGAGGACGTTGTGCGTAGGATTTTTGTCCGTGAGCATTCTATGCTTTCAAAGCCAGTGCGTAGCATTGCCGACATTAGCTGCGGCGCAGAAACCCATCAAGTGGGGCTCACAACTGCCCCCCCAAAACCGGTTCCCCGAATTGTAACCCAGACATGCTGTTCCGGTAGCACGGGCATGAGTGGCTCAAGCGCATCGACCCACAGTGTTCCCCAGTTGTCCCTTAATCACTCGTAAACGCCGCACAAATTTCAGGCGAAAACCGTTGCGTTAACTCCGCCCCTGTCGTGCCCCGGGTCATTTTGTGCAGTTTCGGCCTCAAAATGCGCAGTTTCCAGATTTTACACCGAAATCCACCCAAATCGCGCACTGCAAAACACGTAGTTTCAGTCTGAAAATGTGCAGTTTTGACAGGGCGAACGCCCACCGAAGGGGCACGCGCGACCTCGGTTAACGCCTCGTACGCACCCTTCACAAATGAAAAAGACCGGGCGCGAACGCCCGGTCAGTCGGTTCTCTAACTGAGAGGAAGGAGTCTCAGCCTTTCGAGAAATCCGGATAGGCTTCCATGCCCAGTTCCGACATGTCGAGGCCGTTGATCTCTTCCTCTTCGCCGACACGGATACCGATGACTGCCTTGAGGATTAACCAAACGATCAGCGATGCAACGAAGGTGAACACACCGTAAGCGATGATACCCAGCAGCTGCGTGCCAAGGTTCGCGTCACTGTTGTAGAACACAACGGCGATGGTGCCCCAGATACCGGCAAACAGGTGAACCGGGATCGCGCCAACTACGTCGTCGATCTTGAACTTGTCCAGAAGAGGCACGGTAAAGACCACGATCACACCACCGATGGCACCGATCCACAGTGCACCGAACAGCGTTGGTGCAAGCGGTTCTGCCGTGATGGACACAAGGCCCGCCAGCGCGCCGTTCAGCACCATGGTCAGGTCAGGTTTCTTGTACAGAACCTGCGTTAGGATCAGGGCAGTCACAGCACCGGCAGCGGCGGCCATATTGGTGTTGGCAAAGATGCGGGACACGTCGGAAACGTCACCCACGGTGCCCATGGCCAGTTGCGAACCACCGTTGAAACCGAACCAACCCAGCCACAGGATGAACGTCCCCAAAGTGGCAAGGGCGAGGTTCGAACCGGGCATCGGATTGACTTTGCCGTCCTTGTACTTGCCCAAGCGTGGACCCAGCACGATGGCGCCAGCCAGAGCGGCCCAACCACCCACGGAGTGCACAACAGTCGAGCCGGCAAAGTCTTGGAAACCCGCAGCGTCAAGCCAACCAGCGCCCCATTTCCAGGAACCGGAGATCGGGTACATAAACCCTGTCAAAACAACGACAAAGATCAGGAAGGGCCACAATTTGATGCGTTCGGCCAAGACACCAGAGACGATGGATGCAGTGGCTGCGACAAACACCAGTTGAAAGAAGAAGTCGGAGCCGATGGACGCGTAATCCAGCGCGGCGTCCGCCGCCGCGACGCCCACGGGGTCAAGGACAGTCTGTCCACCGATGGCGAAGTAGCCGTTGAATTCGCCAGGATACATCGTGTTGAAGCCGACGAGCCAGTACATGATGGCTGCAATCGAGAACAAGCCGATGTTCTTGGTCATCTGCATGGTCACGTTCTTGGACCGCACCAGGCCGCCTTCCAGCATGGCAAAACCTGCGGCCATGAAGAAGACAAGGAAACCCGCCATGCAGAAAAGCAGAGTGGTCATGATGTAGGGGCCGATTTCATCAAAGCCCGGGGCAGCAGCGTCTTGCGCCAATGCCAGCGTCGGCAAGGCTGTCAGCGCCGTACCAACAATAAGAGATTTCGTGAGTTTCATTGTCCGTGTTTTCCCTATGCTGGAGCGCTCAGATGGCGTCTTCGTTCGTTTCGCCGGTGCGCACTCGCACGGCCTGCTGGACATCAAGAACAAAGATCTTGCCGTCCCCGATCTTGCCCGTCTGGGCGGTTTTGGTGATGGTCTCGACGATCTGGTCAGCCATGGCGGCGGCGACCACGATCTCGATCTTGACCTTGGGCACGAAGTTCACCGCGTATTCGGCACCGCGATAGATTTCCGTGTGGCCCGATTGCGAACCGAAGCCCTTGATTTCCGTAACCATCATGCCGCGCACACCGGCTTCGGTCAGCGCTTCGCGAACCTCTTCCAGCTTGAACGGCTTGATCGTAGCAATGATGAGTTTCACCACATGTCCCCTTTGATTGGCAGGTTGCCCTGCGATATGCGGGGAAGAGAGAGCATCGAGTGGACAGGGCAAAGATTTCGGCAGAGTAAAGCCTGCGCGCGGCGCCGTGTTGTGCATAAAAAATGCGCAATCTCTCGCAGATGCTTAAAAATTAGACAGTAAGGAATCCCGTACCTCTGTCATCAGGGGCGTGGCAAAGCGGATGAAACGGGATACACTACCGGAAACATAAGGCCGGGCAGGGGTCAAGAATGAGTGATTCAAGAAAGGGCAAACGCCCTTTGGTGGCTGATCGCCGCTATCCAAAAAAAGCAACCAAAAAGCCGGTGCGAAAAGCGCCTACCAAACGCCGCAAAGCTGCGCCCAAGAAACCGCAACGCAATATATTTGTCCGCTTGTTTCGCTGGGTGATGCGCCTGATATGTTGGGTTACGTGGCGCGTCGGGTTGACGGTCACCGCAGCTGTCGCACTGGCTGTTGGCTATTTCTGGACCACGCTGCCGGATGTGAATGAACTGCTGGATGGACGGGCACGCGGCTCGGTCACATTGCTGGATCGTGAAGGCGACCGGTTTGCATGGCGCGGCGATCAATTCGGTGGTGCGGTCATGGCCGACACCGTGGCACCGGGCCTGAAAAACGCGGTAGTCGCGACCGAAGACAAGCGGTTCTACCGGCATTTCGGCGTCAGTCCGCGCGGCGTGGCCAGTGCTGTGCGCATTAACTTGCGCGAGGGGCGCGGCCCGCTGCAGGGCCACGGTGGTTCAACCATCACGCAGCAGACAGCCAAGTTATTGTGCCTTGGCGTCGAATACGAACCAAGCGAATGGGAGTCCGAAGCCGCCTATGTCGCTGATTGCCGCCGTGGCTCGCTCCAGCGCAAGGCCAAGGAAGCCATCTATGCCATGGCGATGGAGGCGAAGTACTCCAAGGACGAGATTCTGTCGATTTACCTCAACCGCGCCTATATGGGCGGCGGAGCCTATGGGACCGAGGCGGCAGCACAGCGGTATTTTGGAAAGTCCGCAACTGATCTGAACCCGTCCGAAGGAGCGATGATTGCCGGGCTTTTGACTGCGCCCTCGCGCATGGCTCCCACATCCAACCTGCAGCGCTCGCAAGAGCGTGCGGCAACAGTCCTGCGCCTGATGGGCGAACAAGGCTACCTTTCGGACGCCGAGGTTGCCAAGTGGCAACAGACCCCGGCGAACCTGTCACCCGCAGCACGGCGCAAGGCCGGTGGCTATTTTGCGGATTGGGTCATGTCCACCGGCCCGGAATTCTTCACACGCAACACGACCGAAGACGTCATCATCCGCACCACGCTTGATCAACGTCTGCAAACCGCTGCCGAAGACGCGCTGAAAGAGGTGTTCGAAACCAAGGTTCGCGAAGGGTCCAAGGCCCAGGCCGCCATCGTGGTGATGAGCGCGGATGGCGCTGTCCGTGCCATGGTCGGCGGGCGCGAAACGCGGGTTGCGGGCGTCTTCAACCGTGCGATCCAGGCGCAACGGCAAACCGGGTCGGCCTTCAAACCCTTCGTCTATGCGGTGGCGCTGGAACTGGGATACTCCCCGCTCGACTTTGTGGATGACGAGCCTTTGACCCTCGACATCCCCGGGTCCGGCCGCTGGTCTCCGCGCAACTATACGAACACCTATTCGGGCCGGGTTACGCTGACCAAGGCGCTGGCAGAATCGCTGAACATTCCGGCCGTCAAAGTATCTGAAAGCGTGGGCCGCGATCTGGTCCGCCGCGTGGCGACCGATTTCGGCATCGATGGCGACATGGCAGATGGCCCAGCATTGGCACTTGGTGCGTCGGAAAGCACGCTTCTGGACATGACGGGAGCCTATGCCGGCATTCTGAACGGCGGATCCTCGGTCACGCCCTATGGCCTGATAGACCTGCGCCTGCAAGGGGATGACGAGCCTTTGATGGGCACGGGTGGCGGCATCGGCGAGCGTGTGATCCGGGAACAGGCAGCGCGAGAGCTGATCTGGATGATGGAAAAGGTCGTGAGCGAAGGCACCGGCGTGCGCGCGCAGTTCGGGGGTCGCGAAATCGCAGGCAAGACCGGAACCACCCAAGCGGCACGAGACGCCTGGTTTGTAGGTTTCACGGCAGACTACGTTGCCGGTGTCTGGATGGGCTATGACGACAATACACCTCTGACCGGGGTGACAGGGGGCGGGTTGCCTGCTGAGATCTGGCGGGAAACGATGCTCCGGATACATGAAGACGTGCCTGCGCGCCCCCTGCCGCTGCAAGTGCCGGAACGAGCAAAGCGGCAGGCTGCCCCGGCACCTGCACCACAACCTGCCCCGCGACAAAAGGAAGTGCCGCGCACGACCGAAGGTCTGATCGAAATGCTGGTGCGCGATATTCTGGGCGGTGGCCGGTCACGCTAAGACGACGAAGAGGCCTGAGGGCGGAAGTGAACAAAAAATACCATGCTGGACGGTGGCGCGGCTGACTGCTGCGATGTCGGAGTATTCCAATCATAGGAGTTTCCAGCAT
>NZ_CANNGP010000028.1 GCF_947504105.1 uncultured Tateyamaria sp. | reverse complement strand
CATTCTCACTGACTTGTCAACAAAGCCAGTCTGGCACATTGCGATGCCGTTGTGGGAGGGAGCATCCACCCCATCAATTGCGGACAGCAGCCGGTACATACAAATGGGCCGGTCTTACCAAGACCAATGTCGGCTTCACCGTGGTTTGCAGTCACGTGCGCCCTGCGCAGCATCCGACACTTTGGACTCAAACCGGACATAGCCGCCCGTGTACTGAAGCGTCGAAGCGTCCTTGGGTCACCGTCAAAAGGAGACTTAAAACGATCTGGCGTCCAGCGGATGACAACGGTGGCGGAGGCTGTGGGATTCGAACCCACGGGACGCTCTCACGCCCAACGGTTTTCAAGACCGCCGCATTCGACCACTCTGCCAAACCTCCGGTGGACCCGCTTTATGCGGGCAAACGTGATTCGGCAAACCCACATCCAAGGGAAAAATCGCCGACAAACGAATCGCGCGCTTTTCAGATCGAGTGGATCAGGCTATTGTCGCGCCAGAACCCTGCTATAACAGGGCAAATCGTTGTGTCGGACGCGGCACCAATACGGCCCGAAAACGGGCATACAGGCAACAGCAGGCAAGGACTCGGTCCATGAGCAGATATACTTCCCGTCTCACATTTCGCAGCAGCACCGCCCTATTCCTCGCAATTGGCTTGTTGGCCGGATGTGACGAAAGCGGTCAGTTCGTGGCGATGGATGCGTTAAAACGCTCCAACACCTCGGTCGAAGGCACCGCGCCAGACGCGGCACCGATCAAAACAGTTGAACGGGATGTCGAAGCGCCCGATGTCTTCTCAGCCACCGAAGCCGGACTTTGGGACGGACGCCCCTCGCTTGGCGGTGTGTGGGTAGCCCACCCCGATGTTACCGAACCGGAGCGCGTCATTATTCGCAACACGGAAAATGACAAGTTCGTCGTTGGCGCACTGTTCCGCCGGGAACGCGACATTCCGGGCCCACGCCTGCAAATCAGTTCGGACGCGGCCGACGCACTCAGCATGCTGGCCGGTGCGCCATCGCAACTGAACGTGACGGCCCTGCGCAAAGAAGAAGTCGCTGTCGAGCCGGAACTGACGGACGCCGCCGCCGCTGTTGCCGCCCCGGCGGACGTCACGGAAACAACGCTTGATCCGATCGAAAGCGCAGCCGCCGTTCTCGAGGCACCTGCGCAGACCGATGCCGCACCGACTGCACCGCAAGCCGCACAGGGCATCCAGCCCGCCGCGAAACCCACCGCCATACCTGTCGCGGCAACCACACGGCCCACCGCTTCGAAACTGGACAAGCCGTTCATCCAGATCGGCATCTTCTCGGTTCAAGCCAATGCCGAACGGACCGCCACGCAAATGCGCAACGCAGGTGTCATTCCAACCGTGAAAACCTTTGAACGCGACGGTAAGCCATTCTGGCGCGTCGTTGTCGGCCCTGCAGGCACGACATCCGAGCGCAGCCAGTTGCTGACCGCCATCAAGGATGAAGGGTTCACGGACGCTTACGCCGTCACCAACTGACCAGGAGCATACACCCCGTGATCCGCCCTATTGCTGTTGCCGCCCTGTTGATCGCATCCACTGCGCTGCCCGTCACCGCGTTTGAAACGCGAGCGTCAGCAGCATACGTGGTTGATCACACAACGGGCACGGTACTGCTGAACAAGAACGCAGATGATCCGCTGCCGCCTGCGTCCATGTCCAAGCTGATGACGCTCTACATGGCGTTCGAGGCGATTGAACGCGGCCAATTGTCGATGACCGACGAACTGGTCGTGTCTGCGCATGCCAACAGCTTCGGCGGTTCGACCCTGTTTCTTAAGCAAGGCGAGCGGGTCACGGTCGAGGATCTGATCCGCGGCATCATCGTTCTGTCGGGCAACGATGCCTGCGTTGTGATTGCCGAAACGCTCAGCCCCGATGGGACCGAAGCGGGCTTTGCCCGTTTGATGACGCGCCGCGCGCAAGAGATGGGGATGACAAACTCCACCTTTGCCAATTCCAGCGGCTGGCCTGCCGCAGGCCACCTTATGTCCATGCGGGACCTGGGCCTTCTGTCGCAGCGTCTGATTGCGGACTATCCCGAATACTACCCTATGTTTTCGGAAACCGAGTTCCTGTTTGACGAAGAAGAAAGCTCGAACCGGTACAACCGGAACCCACTGCTCACGCTTGGCATCGGCGCGGACGGCCTGAAAACCGGCCATACGCAAGAGGCTGGCTACGGCCTCACCGGCTCGGCCAAGCAAGGGGACCGCCGCGTTGTGTTCGTGATCTCGGGCCTCGATACGGCCGCAGGACGGGCCCAAGAATCCGAAGCCATCGTAAACTGGGCCTTCCGTCAATTTGCCGAACGCACCGTCGTCGAAGGTGGGTCCCGCGTTGCCACCGCACGGGTCTGGGAAGGGGCTGAACCCGAAGTCGGGCTTGTCCCGCAAGAGGACGTGACCATCCTCCTGCCCATTCTTGCTGGCAAAACCGTGGATGCTGAAGTGGTCTATACCGGGCCGATCCAGGCCCCCATTTCCGAAGGGACAGAACTGGCCGAGCTGGTCATCCAACCCGAAGGTTTGCCCGAAGTACGTATTCCCCTGGTGGCCGAAGCCGACGTGGCACATGGCGGCTTCCTGGCCAAGCTTTCTACCGCAGCCCTGTCGCTGATTGAACGGATGAATTCAGGCAACACAGCCGAAGGTGACGTGTGACGTCCAAAGGGCACTTTATCACCTTCGAAGGCATTGATGGTTCCGGCAAATCCACGCAAGCGCGGATGCTGGCGGATCGTTTGCGTGACGAAGGCCACGATGTTGTTCTGACACGCGAACCCGGCGGCAGCCCAGGGGCCGAGGAAATCCGCGCGCTTGTCCTGCAAGGGGACCCCGACCGCTGGTCCGCCGAAACCGAGCTTTTGCTGTTCACAGCAGCCCGCCGGGACCACATGGAACGGTTGATCCAACCTGCGATCGATGCGGGCCAGATCGTCATCTGCGACCGCTTTGCCGACAGTACACGTATGTATCAGGGCCTCAGCCGGGGCGACCTGCGCTCAAAGGTCGATGTGTTGCACGACCTGATGATCGCGCGCGAACCCGACCTGACCATCCTGATCGACATGGATCCCGCACAGGGCCTTGCCCGCGCCAAAGGGCGTCAAGGGGTCGAGGAACGGTTCGAGGATTTCGGCGCCGACCTGCAAAAGAAAATGCGCGCCGGGTTCCTTGCGCTCGCCGACGAATACGCCGATCGCTTCCGCACCATTGATGGCGGGCGCGCCATCAACGACGTGGCCACCGACGTGCACGCTACGACCATGGCCCATCTGGCTTCTTCTGACTGAAAATACGACGGGAGACGGCGCGGATGCGCCGGGGGGCTGGCCCCCCTCCCCGCTCCGATGCTAGAGCAATCCCATGGCTGACGAGACCCAAGACCCAACCCGCGTTCCCGGCGCACCGCACCCGCGCGAGACGCAGACGCTGATTGGTCAGGATGCGGCGCAACAGGCATTCCTGGACGCGTTCAACACGGGCCGCCTGCACCATGCGTGGCTGCTCACCGGCCCGCGCGGCGTGGGCAAGGCCACACTGGCCTGGCGCATCGCCCGCTTTCTGCTCGCCACACCTGACCCAGACCCCGACGACATGTTCGGCGCCCCCGTGCCCGCAACGCTCGACGTCTCGCCAGATCACCCTGTCGCACACCGCATCGCGGCAAGCGCGGACCCGGGTCTCAAATCCGTACACCGGACCGAAAACGAAAAGACCAAGCGGCTGCGCGACCAGATCACCATCGACGATATCCGCGCACTCGGCTCGTTCTTCCAACTCTCGTCAACTGACGGCGGACGCCGGGTGGTCATCATCGATGCCGCCGACGATATGAACGTGAACGCAGCCAACGCGCTCCTGAAGATGCTGGAAGAGCCGCCGGCCCGCACCACGCTCCTGCTGATCTGCCACCAGCCCAGCCGCCTGCTGCCCACGATCCGATCTCGCTGCCGTACACTCAGGCTCGGCACGCTCAGCTCCACCCAGATGGAACAGTCGATGGCGCAGGCGGGCATTGACCCCGGCCCCGATGCCGCCGCACTGGCCGAACTCAGCGCCGGATCGGTGGGCGACGCGCTGCGCCTATCCCTGCTCGACGGGCTCAAGCTCTACCGCGAAGTCATCCACCTGCTGGGAACCCTTCCAAATCTCGACCGCGCCCGCGCGCTGGCCCTTGCCGAAGCCGCGGGAGGGCGCGGGGCCGAAGAAAAGCTCGACCTGCTCTACACACTCATTGACGTAGCCCTTGGCCGCCTCGCCCGCACCGGCGCCCTCGGCCACCCCCCGCAGGTCGAGGCCGCCCCGGACGAGGCAGCGATCCTTACCCGGCTGGCCCCGAACGCGGCCCAAGCCCGCGCCTGGGCGGACACTGCACAACAGGCCCTGGCGCGCGCACGCCATGGTCGGGCGGTCAACCTTGACCCTGCCGCCCTCGTCCTAGATACGCTGTTCAAGCTTACCGACACGGCCCCTGCCCGATGACGCCAGAAATCACCGACAGCCACTGCCACCTCGACTTCCCTGATTTCGACGGACAGCTGCCCCAGATCATCCAGAACGCCGCCGACGCGGGCGTCACCCGCATGGTCACGATCTGCACCAAGCTGCGGCTTGAACCGCAGGTGCGCACCATTGCCGAAGCATATGCGCCGGTCTTCTATGCGGCCGGCACCCACCCGATGAGCGCAGCGGACGAGCCACTGGCGACAACAGATCAGCTGATCGCGCTGGCCGACCACCCCAAATTCGTCGGCATTGGTGAGTCTGGCCTCGATTACCACTACACATCTGAATCCGCCGACATCCAGAAAACCTCCCTGCGTATCCATATCGATGCCGCACGGCAAACCGGCCTACCCCTGATCATCCACGCCCGTGCAGCGGATGACGACATGGCCCAAATCCTGACCGAAGAACACAAACAGGGGGCCTATAGCTGCGTCATGCACTGCTTTTCATCATCGAAGGCACTGGCCCACGCAGCACTCGATCTGGGCTTTTACCTCAGCATGTCCGGCATCACGGCCTTCCCCAAATCGCAAGATCTGCGGGACATCTTCGCCGAAGCGCCGATGGACCGCATCCTCGTGGAAACAGACGCGCCCTACCTCGCGCCGCCACCCCACCGGGGCAAGCGCAACGAACCGGCCTATACAGCGCATACGGCGCGCAAAGGGGCTGAAACCATGGGCCTCGACTACGCCGACTTCGCCGCGCAGGCACAAAAGAACTTCGACCGCTTGTTCTCCAAGGCGGCGGCCTACACAGTGCCCGCATGAGCGACACCATAACCTTCACGATCCTGGGCTGCGGCTCCTCCGGCGGCGTGCCCCGGCTGGGCGGCCACTGGGGAGCCTGCGACCCCGAAAATCCCAAGAACAGAAGGCAGCGCTGCTCGCTGCTGGTCGAACGCAAAAGCGATGCTGGCACCACAACCGTCCTTGTCGACACCTCCCCCGACCTGCGCAACCAACTACTGAACACCAACACCGGCAGGCTCGACGGGGTGATCTACACCCACGCTCATGCGGACCATGTCCACGGGATCGACGACCTGCGCATGATCGTCTTCAACATGCGCGAACGGCTGCAGGTCTGGGCGGACGGTGACACGCAACATGACCTGATCAGCCGCTTCGGATACGCCTTCGTACAGCCCAAAGGCTCGCCCTACCCCCCGATCCTTGAACTCAACACGATCAACGGCGACACAGTGATCGACGGTGCCGGCGGGCCGATCACCTTCACCCCGTTCAAGGTGAACCACGGCAGCATAGACGCGCTTGGCTTCCGCATCGGCGACGTGGCCTATCTGCCCGACGTGGCACAGATCCCAGATGCGGTATGGGACCAGCTCGACAACCTCGACACCTGGATTGTCGACGCGCTGCGCCGCGACCCGCACCCAACACACAGCCACCTCGCAAACACGCTTGAATGGATCGACCGGGTCAAACCCCGCCGCGCGATCCTCACGAACATGCATATTGACCTCGATTACGACACGGTCCTGTCCGAAACGCCCAACCACATCGAACCCGCCTTTGACGGGCTGACGGTGACGCGCCCCGTGTCCTGACCTTCCCTGTTTCAAAAAAATCCCCGCCGGAGGCTCCCGCCCTCTGACACCGCCGCAAAGGCCCGAACATGCAAGCGCTCCTCGACGTCATCCTGCCAGTCTTCCTGGTGATCGGGTTCGGCTATGTCGCGGTCTGGCGCGGGATGTTCAGCCCGCAAGGCGTCGACGCGCTGATGAAGTTCAGCCAGAACTTCGCGATTCCCTGCCTGCTCTTCTCGGCCATCGCCACGCTCGACCTGTCCACGAGCCTCGACATCCGCCTGCTTGGCAGCTTCTACACTGG
The DNA here is from genome assembly GCF_947504105.1 of uncultured Tateyamaria sp. Classification (GTDB taxonomy): domain Bacteria; phylum Pseudomonadota; class Alphaproteobacteria; order Rhodobacterales; family Rhodobacteraceae; genus Tateyamaria. The sequence continues at coordinate 58,455 of NZ_CANNGP010000028.1, read as the reverse complement.
CGCAGCGACGGGCTTTGCGCTCGGCACGGCCGGGGCGTACTTCATCTTCAAACGAGATATCGAAGACAGCATCGCCATCGGCTTCTGCTGCCTCTTCTCCAACTCTGTCCTGTTGGGGCTCGCCATCAACGAACGCGCCTATGGTGCCGGCGCCTTGGCCGGAGCCTACGCGATCATCGCCTTCCACTCACCCTTTTGCTACGGGCTGGGCATCACCGCGATGGAGATTGCGCGCAACCGCGGTCAAAGCCCGCTGATCATGGCACGCGGCGTGGCCCGCGCCATGTTCCGCAATGTGCTGGTGCTGGCGATCATGGCAGGCTTCGTCGTGAACCTCAGCGGGATCACCCTGCCCGGCGTGCTCAGCGACGGGCTAGACCTCGTGATCCGGGCAGCCCTGCCCACCGCGCTCTTTGCCCTTGGCGGTGTGCTGATCCAGTACAAGCCCGAAGGCGACGCACGGGTCATTGCAATGGTCTGCGCGATCTCCCTGCTCATCCATCCCGCCATCACCTTCACGCTGGGCAACGCCCTTTCAGTGCCGACAGACGCCTACAAGGCTGCCGTCCTCACAGCCGCGATGGCACCGGGGGTCAACGGCTATATCTTCGCCAACATGTACGGACGGGCAAAACGCGTGGCCGCCACCTCCGTTCTGGTGGCAACGGCGCTCACGATCCTGACGGCGTGGATGTGGCTGGTGGCTCTGGGATAGCCAGCTTGGCGCGACGTGCACGGGCCAGCTCTGCATTCAAAGCCCCCCCGAGCAGCACCAGATAGGCGCTGATGAACAACCACATCAGCATCACGATCACCGCCCCGATCGAACCATAGATTTCATTGTACCGGCCAAAGTTCTGCAAATAGATGGAAAATCCGCTCGACGCGGCAATCCAACAGATGACGGCGAACACAACGCCGGGTGAAATCAGGCGCGGGCGCCTCCCCTCTAAATTCGGACCCAACCGATAGATGACGGCAAACCCCACCAGAAGAACCCCGATACCCACGCCCCAGCGCAACAGCTCAACCCCAAGGTTGGCCCAAGGCCCCAAGGGCAGAAACGCAAGGACAACCGGCACCACCACGATGCATGCCATCGCGATAAGGACAACGCCGATCAGGCTCAGCGTCAGCAGAAAAGCCCGCAGATACTGCGACAGCCCCGACCGGTTCGGCGCATCGTAAATAGCGTTCAATCCCTGCATGAGCGCGGCAACCCCCGCACGCGCCGACCACAGGGCAAACCCAAAGGACAACAGCGACGCCCACCCAAGGGTCAGACCATCCGTCGTTGCCAGTTTGGTCAACTGGGCCGTGAGCAGGACATAAACATCCGACGGGATCAGGGCCCGAAACTCTTCAATCTGCTCCAGCGCCAGGGCCGGATCACCAATGATCCCCCACAAGGCGATGGTTGCAGCAATGCCTGGAAACACCGCGAGGATGGCATAGAACGCAACCCCGGCCGCAATCAGACCCAAATGCTTTTCGTCATTCAAACGGATCACATGCGTCACGGCGCGCCACCAAAGGGCGGCATCCTTGGGGGTTTTGTCTGTCATTTGTGGATGCGTCATATGGTGCCAAGCGTAGGGAACGCGCGCAGCTTTCTCAACAGCACTGGTCCGGGTTTTGAATGGACCCCAAGTGGCGCAGATAAGAGAATAAGCTTCGAACCAAACCGGCCTCACGTAGCCGAAGGCGGTAGGCCAATCAAAGTGGTGCGGCCGGCGAGACTCGAACTCGCACGAGTGTTACCTCACAGCGACCTCAACGCTGCGCGTCTACCAATTCCGCCACGGCCGCACGCCTTGACTTGGTGAGCGGGGTTTAGCGATGAACGCGCCCCTTGCCAAGACCGAAAACTCAAAGAAAAACCGGGGCCGTGGGTCGGCCCCGGTGTCACTCCTCAAACGGGGTGTCTATCAGTCGCTCGCCAGACCAAAGGTTGGCAACGCAGCAGGCTGCACCGTGGGTTGGGCGGGTGCCACCAGACCGGAGTTTGATGTCCCCAGACGCAGCGATGCCTGACGCAGCAACTCGACACGCTCGGGCTGACCGGGTGCGAACACGGCCGGTGCGCCGGAATCAACGGCCTTCAGCCCTTCGGCATACCAGACACGGGCGCTATCAATCCGTTTGCTGGTGCCAAAGCCCTGCGCCAGATGGTGACCCATCATCTCACCGTAAACCTGGTCGCCCATGGCAAAGAGCATCAGGGCCGAGCCCAGCGCGACGTCCATGTTGTCCGTCCGGTAGCCGACACCCATGCAAATCTTGGCGGTGCCCTGCAACTGCGCGGGGGACATGCCTGTTGTCAGGATGAAGCCCGCAACATCCTGAACCACTTCAGGCTGCGACTTGAGCGCGAGGGACGCCACATAGGGCTGCATCGCCGGACCGAACTGCTCGCACTGCGAGGCAACCTGAGCAGGGGTAAAGCCCTGCACCTTGGCAATCATGTCCTCGCTCGTGGCGATGGCATAGGTCCGCGCCAGGCAGAACTGTTCGTTCAGCGCGACATCCGGGTCGGTCATTGCCGCCGCCGTGGTGAAACCACCATTGGTGTTGGTCAGCAGCGACACGGTGTTGCAATGCGATGCAAGCGATGCGGTTGCACCACCGCCAAGGAAGTTGGGCAAGGCAGGTGCCGCGGCTTCTGTTGGTGCCGCGGGCGCCGCTGCTTCGGGTGCCGCTGCGACGACCGTGGTTGTCGTGGTCGTACCAACGGTCGGCGTGACCGGCTGCGGAGCAACGACAATGGTCGTGTTCGGCGCCAGCGGCACAGCGGGCTGCTGGCCCGCCAACTCCGCGCGGTAGGTCTTGAGAAGGCCGCGCGTGCCATCCGGTGTCGTCGCGATCTGCTGCGTGACGGCATAGCCACCCGCCTGTGCGCGGTTGTAGGACGTGATCAGCAGGTTCTGCTCAAACGGGGTCAGCTGGCCGGTCGCGGGATAGCCAAGGTAGGCTTGGTAGGACGACACCGCATTTCTGGACCGGCGGCCCAATTGCCCGTCGACAGTGCCCGCGTTGAAGCCGAAATAGTTCAGCGACGCTTGTATCTCGCGCCCTTCCTGCGTGGATGGCAGGCGCGGCTTGTAGGTCTTCTTGGTATAGGTGCGCTGTGTCGCCTTTCGGCGCTGGTTCTGCTTGGTGGCCGCATGACCGACGATGCCGCCAATAATGGCACCGGCCACGAAATCACCTGCATCCGCGGTCACACGCGTTGCGGGAACAATGGCCATGGACAGTGCAACGAAAGAAACAGCAATGGATTTTGTAAACATGAATAACCCTCCAGAATATGCGCGTATGCTATCAATTTCGCGCCATTTGGGGAGTCACAAATTCCATACCTGCCCGTTCAGCGGCCCAAAAGCTTGAAACTTGGGCTCATGAGGGTGATGTAGGCCGAAGCAACAGCGCCACAGGAGCGCAAATCATGCCCGACACAGATTCAACCGTCATAGATATCGACATCGTTTCAGACGTGATGTGCCCCTGGTGCATCGTGGGATTCCGTCAATTGGAACAGGCTCTGGGCACAACAGGCATGGGCGCGCGCGTGCGGTGGCACCCGTTCGAGTTGAACCCGGACATGCCGCCCGAAGGTCAGAACCTCGCGGAACACATCGCCGAGAAATACGGCTCCTCCCCCGAACAATCCGCGCAGAACCGGGCGCATATGCAAGCCTTGGGTCGCGATCTGGGCATCGACTTCGCGTTCTCGCCCGACAGCCGCATCGTCAACAGCTTCGACGCCCATCAGCTTCTGGACTTTGCCCTGGCCCAAGGGCTGCAACACCCACTGAAGCTGGCGCTGTTCAAGGCCCACTTCACCGACCAACGCGATGTCTCTGACCGCGCCGTTCTTCTCGATGTCGCAGAAAGCGTTGGTCTGGACCGGTCAGAAGCAGAAGATGTCCTACAGTCGGGCAAACTCAAAGACAGCGTCCGCGAGAAACAGGCCTTCTGGACTTCGAACGGTATTTCCGGGGTCCCGTCCATGGTGTTTGGCGGCAAATACCTGGTTACAGGTGCGCAAGGGGCAGAGAACTATGCCCAGATCCTCCGCAAGGCGGCCGAGGACGAGGCGAGCTGACGCAATGGTCGAATGGATCACGACCCCGGGGCTGACCGATTACCGAGAGGCCGAGGCCTGGATGGAAGCGCGCGCGACCGCGATTGCGGCAGGTGAGGCCGAGGAATGCATCTGGCTGGTCGAACACCCGCCACTTTACACCGCAGGCACGTCAGCCAAGTCTGACGATCTGACCGATCCGGATCGCTTTCCCGTTTTTGAAACGCGACGCGGCGGCCAGTACACCTATCACGGTCCCGGGCAACGGGTGGCCTATACCCTGCTGAACGTGGGCAAGCGCGGACACGATGTGCGCGCCTTTGTGCAGGACCTCGAGGCGTGGGTGATCGCCACGCTGGACACGTTCAACGTCAAGGGCGAGATCCGCGAGGGGCGCGTCGGGGTCTGGGTCACACGCCCCGAAAAGCCGCTCCGCCCTGACGGCGGGCTGGCCGAAGACAAGATCGCCGCAATTGGCATCCGGTTGCGCAAATGGGTCAGCTTCCACGGCCTGAGTATCAATGTCGAACCCGACCTGTCCCATTTCGATGGGATTGTGCCCTGCGGCATTGCCGAACACGGGGTGACGTCATTGGTGGACCTTGGCCTGCCCGTGACGATGGAAGACGTGGACGTGGCCCTGCGCCAAAGCTTTGATAGCGTGTTTTCAGACCAAGCGTGATCCCAAGGCCGCTTGCGCGACACCATGTTTTGGGGGGCTCTGCCCCCGCCTGCGGCTCCCCCGAGGTATTTCCAGCCAGAAGAAGAGCTTAGCCGACCATCCCGGACAGCGCCCGTGCCTCGTATCCTTTCATGACTGGGCGCACGCAGCGGCTGGCGCACATCAGCAATTCCGGGAACAGCCGGGCGATTTCGGCGGCCACCGCCCACTCTTCGCCGTCACCATACTCTGCAGCCTCAGCGGCTTCACGAGTGAGATGGAAGCTTTCCGTTGGCGCACCTTCGGCAAAGATCACTTCATGTCGGTCCATCAGGATATGGTAGTAGGTCACCGTCCGCATCGGTGCGCGGTAGATCAGGTCGCCCCGCACAAGGTTTGCAGCACTCACCAGCACTTCGTCAGCCCCAAACAGCATCTGCGCCCGCCAGTCCGAGATCAGCATGCGGTGCGCGGGCGATACGATCAGGTCACGGTCATTGCCCAGTGCCCCGGCCGAGATATGGACAGGCGCAAGCGCGCCCGATCCGTCAACCTGGCGGCGCAGGACAGCCCGGACAGGCCGGTCGCCGTTGTCCCATGTGCGCAGGCGCATACCTTTGCGCAGGTTTTGCACCTCGACCGGCCCATCCACCGTGTCGATCAGCGCACCTTTGGTGAAACAAGCGACGTTGGTGTTGTCAAAGGTCAGATCGCCGCCGGTGACACCGGTCATGGTGATCGATCCGCCCAGACCGGTATTGTCGCTGAAATCGCCCACTGACTGGTTCAGGACACCGTCATCTGCCAGATCTGCGCGCAGCTCAAAGATGTTCGTGTAATACGAGTTCAGGTCGATGAAGTCGTTGTTGGTCTGGTCATCATCCGTGATCGACCCGGAATTGCCGGCATTGAAATCCGTAATGACATCGTCGCCGTCGCCCGGATTGAAGACATAGACGTCGTCGCCTGCCCCGCCCGTCAGCGTGTCGTTGCCCGTGCCACCGCTCAGCGTGTCATCGGCGGTGTCCACCCGCACGACGCTGAAATTGTCGATGGCAAAGCTTTCGTTGGTGATACTGGAGTTCAGCGTGCTGCCCAGACCCAGGTCCAGCGTTTCCGGCGGATTGTCGATCGTGATCACGACATTCATGATCGTGTCTTGCGAGTTCGAGACCGATGCGCCGGTGGTATAGCCCAGCTCACCCGTGGCGGTGTTCGTGAAGTCCAGCGTGTAGGTCGCCCCGTCCGCCCCGACAAACGTCTGGCTGGCCGGGGAAGACGTGTCGCCCGCGAGGTGGCTGAAACGGACCTCTTCCCCGTTCAGGGTGATGATGAAGTCTTCGCGATCCCAGCTGTCCAGAAGCAGCGCGTCAAACTCGACCTGTACCTGCTCGGCATCCGCACCCAGATCAAAGCTGCGCTCGGTGGCGATGGTGTCATCCGGTGATCCAAAGCGCCCCAGCGACGTGCCAAGGTCGGGGTCCGTCTCGGTCGTGTTGTTGGTCCAGCCGCTGGCGCCGCTTTCAAAGTCATCCTCGTACAGTGTCGTGGTGTCGGTCCCGTCGTCGCCCACCAGGACGTCAGCTCCCGCACCGCCCACAAGTCTGTCCGATCCCTGATCACCCTCCAAGGTGTCCGCGCCACCACCGCCTTCCAGCGTATCATCCCCGGTGCCACCGCTCACGCTGTCACTGCCACCACCGCCAGTCATTGAATCGTCGCCCGATCCACCTGTTAGCGTGTCAGCGCCACCATTGCCCTGAACAAAGTCATCCCCGCTGCCGCCATCCACGCTGTCATTGTCGGTGCCGCCAGACAGGGTGTCATTGCCGCCGTCGCCGAAGATGGTGTCGTTCCCTGCCCCACCGTCGATCACGTCGTCGCCTTCGACGCCAGCAGGCGTGCCCGTTACCGAATACTCCGGACCCGGCGGCGTGCCGATCATCGACGAGGTCAGAAGGTTTTCGCTGGCATTGCCCGTATCCGGCCCACTGATCGTGGCCGACAGCGTGTCACCCCCCCGGTTTTCCCAATACCGGATCTGGATCGTGTAGGTTTCGTTCGGGTCCAGCGTGACATCGCCAAAGCGCGTGGTCGTCCCTTGATGAAAGTCGTTGTTCAGATAGTCCAGTGTGCCACCGGTCTGGTTGCTGAACTGAAGCGGATTTCCATTGGAATCAAAGATTTGGATGGTCGATCCATCATCTGACGATGTGGTCAGACGGTAGGTGCCGCCACTCGCAACGTTGAGCGTGCTGGTATAGATGACGCCGAAATCTTCGGGGTTGCCGGTGGTGCCGCGCACCGTGTTGGTCAGCCCGCTTTCATTGAAATCGGTGACATAGCCCGATCCGGTGCGCACACCGCTTTCGATGTCAAAGGCCTGCCCCGCCGACGACGAAAAGTCGAAATCGAATGTCTCGAAATGCCACGCGCCTTCGACCGGGCCGTCTCCGCTCAAAACATCGGCGCCGTCACCACCGCTGATCGTGTCAGAGCCAAAGGCGCCGGTCAGCGTGTCGGTCCCGGTTGTACCGGAGATGACCTGGTCACCTTCGGTGCCAGGATTTGTATTGTCGTTCGTTGCCATGTGCTGCACTCACTGCTCGACGCGTTGATACGTCTTTGCGCTTGGTTTTGGCTGTGGATTCGGGCGTGAGGAAGGATGAATAACGCCTCGAATGGTCCTTTATTACGGCATTTGCAGGGCTCTGCGATCAGACGGGAAATGCTCAGGCGATAAACCGCCGAACTGTTTCTGATTCAGAAACGCTCAACCGCAAGGCTGAGTTCATATTACGATACCAGGTTGGAGGGTGCAGGATGTTACACACGCGACAATTCATCCCGGCCCATGCGCGCATCTTCCATTGATGCGGGCGGGCCAAAACTCTAGAACCACTCAAGAATCCGTGCGCGGAAAGGGAACCCTGCGCGCGCAGTAACCAACAGCCAGGAGGCACCGCATGGCAGACGCAGCCATTCACGGGCACGAGCACGAAGACGAACGGGGCTTTTTCACCCGTTGGTTCATGTCCACCAACCACAAAGACATCGGTATTCTGTACCTGGTCACCTCGGCCCTCGTCGGCTTCATCTCGGTCGCATTCACCGTGTATATGCGTCTCGAACTGATGGACCCGGGCGTTCAGTACATGTGTATGGAAGGCGCGCGCCTGACAGCCGCAGCCGCTGGCGAATGCACTCCGAACGGCCACCTCTGGAACGTGCTGATCACCGGCCACGGCATCCTGATGATGTTCTTCGTGGTGATCCCGGCCCTCTTTGGCGGATTTGGCAACTATTTCATGCCGTTGCAGATCGGTGCGCCAGACATGGCGTTCCCGCGGTTGAACAACCTGTCCTTCTGGCTGTACGTCGTTGGTACGACACTGGCGGTCTGCTCGGTCCAGGCACCAGGCGGCAATGGCCAGCCTGGCTCGGGCGTGGGCTGGGTGCTTTATCCGCCGCTGTCCACCAACGAACAGGGCATGTCGATGGACCTTGCGATCTTCGCTGTGCACGTTTCGGGCGCGTCGTCGATCCTGGGTGCGATCAACATGATCACCACCTTCCTGAACATGCGCGCACCGGGCATGACGCTCTTCAAAGTGCCGCTGTTCTCGTGGTCGATCTTTGTCACATCGTGGCTGATCCTGCTGTCCCTGCCGGTTCTGGCGGGTGCAATTACCATGCTGCTGATGGACCGTAACTTCGGCTTCACCTTCTTTGATCCCGCAGGCGGCGGTGACCCGGTGCTCTATCAGCACATCCTGTGGTTCTTCGGCCACCCCGAGGTCTACATCGTGATCCTGCCGGGCTTCGGCATCATTTCGCATGTGATCGCGACCTTCGCGCGCAAGCCGATCTTCGGCTACCTGCCGATGGTTTGGGCCTTGATTGCCATCGGCGCTCTGGGCTTCGTGGTCTGGGCACACCACATGTACACGGTAGGGATGAGCCTCAATCAGCAGGCCTATTTCATGCTGGCCACCATGGTCATCGCGGTCCCAACGGGCGTGAAGATCTTTAGCTGGATCGCAACGATGTGGGGCGGCTCGGTGGAGTTCAAAACCCCCATGCTCTGGGCCTTCGGCTTCCTCTTCCTCTTCACCGTGGGCGGCGTCACAGGCATCGTTCTCAGCCAGGCTGCCGTGGACCGCTACTACCACGACACCTACTACGTGGTGGCGCACTTCCACTATGTGATGAGCCTCGGTGCAGTTTTCGCCATCTTCGCGGGGATCTACTTCTACTTCCCCAAAATGACCGGCCGCATGTATCCTGAATGGGCAGGCAAACTGCACTTCTGGGCATTCTTCATCGGCACGAACCTGACATTCTTCCCCCAGCACTTCCTGGGCCGTCAGGGCATGCCACGCCGCTACATCGACTACCCCGAGGCGTTTGCCTACTGGAACTGGTGGTCGAGCATCGGCGCCTTCGTCAGCTTCGCCTCGTTCCTGTTCTTCTTCGGTATCATGGCCTACGCCCTGCGCCGTGGTGCCATCGTGACCGAGAACAATCCCTGGAACGAGTATGCGGACACGCTGGAATGGACCCTGCCCAGCCCACCGCCAGAGCACACGTTCGAAATCCTGCCCAAGCAGGAAGACTGGGACAAAGCGCCGTCGCACTAAGCACCGCTTTGATCTGAAAATCCAAAGGGCTCCGGTGGCGACCGGGGCCCTTTTCAAATTGAGCCGTCAAAAATCTATGCTTCACACCCCCGTACTGGATCCGTTTTCACTTGCTTGCGTGTTGGTGCTCTTTGTTCTGAGCATCGTCATGTTTCGACACCAGTTCTCAGCATCAAGACATGCGCTGGCGCTTGCCGGACTATGCGGCGTTATCGTTGCAATGTGGATTGCAGTTGAAACGCTTGGTCTGCTGGCCCAAGCCTCCAACTCAATCACCGACTTACTTGCGGCGGCAAACCGCCCCCTCTCGGTCGTCAGCGAATTCACGGTTCCAGCTCTCATATTTCTATGTCTCAGCGGGTGGCACCGGGTGATGCACCGTTGGCAGAACCAGCCTTTACGCCCTTTCACCTATGCGATGCACTGGATCATTGTGATCGGCTGGCTTGCCGTAAGCCTCCTGCGCCCCACCAGCCTTTTTGCTCTCACGCCCAAGTTGTCAGATATGTCCGACGCTGAACGGGTCGCGTTCTTCGAACAGAACTCCGCTGCCGTTCGTTTTCATGAACATGCTGTTCTGGGATATATTGCCCTTGTCATTGCGATCTTTGCGCTGCCGCTGGTGCTCCGCTTGTACCGAAAGGCATGATCCTTTTCACTTTGCCGGATAAACTCCGGAGTTTGAGGCAGAGCCCCAGGAAACATGCGCTAAAATGGCACGCGCACCTGCGTTGTTATGCAATATCACGACCCGGTGTGTGGCCATTCACCGCCCATCTCCCAGCCAGAAACGCGCAGTTCACCGCCCACGCACGTGCGAGGCACGCAAACCATCTTCCTCAGCACGGCCCCTGCCCCATATGACATCCACACTGCTGCCCGTGGACCGCGTTGCCCGAACATGCGAACCGCTTCCCGCAGGACACCAGACGAAAGGAGCATATTATGCTGTCCAAGATGTTTTTACCTGCCGCCATAGCGGCCTCGCTCGCCCTTGTACCCGCCACCCGCGCTGCGGCTGACAAAAAGGACTTTATCGCCGGCGCCATCATCGGCGGTATAGGCGGCGCAATCATCAACAACGAGGTGCGCAAGAACAAGCAGCAGCAAGCGGCACGGTCTCGCGCTGTGGCGCCCCGCACATACGCTGCAAAACCGCGCAGCTATTCGGCGCCACAAAAGAAAAGCTATCGCCCGTCGATCCCGGCAACGCCTGAAGGGCGCGAGATCCAATCCTCGCTCAACTACTTCGGCTTCGATGCCGGGCCGGTCGATGGCCAGGTCGGGGGCAAAACCCGCGACGCCATTGCCGACTACCAGCGGTACATGGGCTACAATGGAACCGGCACTCTGACGACCTTCCAGCAGCACCTGCTGACCACGTCCTATCTGCGCGCCGAAGCTGGTGGCAACCGGACATTGCAGGACATCGCAAGCCTGCCTGACGGCACCCGCGGCCTCTTGAAACTGTATCGCGAGGATCTGGCTTCGGGCGGCACGCAACAGCGCGCACTGACCCCTGAACCGTCGGCGGCATACACCGACCTCTAACACCCCCGCCGCTATGTCATCGCCCCCAGATCTCCTCCCTGGGGGCGATGACGCCTCTGCCGCGACAACCTGACCTTCGACTTGTCTCGACCGCGGCGTATAACATCCATATGCCATATCGCTGGACCTCAGAACCCGGTGCGCAGATGCAGGAACTTCGCATCTGGCCGCACAATTCCCTTCCTCAAAGGGGGATGGCTGCGTTCGTTTTGGCAACCTTCACTCTTATTCTGATCCCGGCCCTTCCTCTTTTGGGCTCTGTCGTGTTGTGGGGCTTGCTGCCCTTTGTGCTTGGGGCGGTGTGGGCGATGTACTACGCCCTGCGCCGCAACCGACGCGCGCGCCAGATCATCGAGGTGCTGACACTGGATGCTGAGGAAACCCATCTCATCCGGACCGAAGCGGATGGGCAGGTGCGTGAGTGGGATTGCAATCGGTACTGGACGAAAGTGACCAAATACGATGACGAGGGGCCGGTGCCCCACTACATCACGCTCAAGGGCAAGGGACGCGAAGTGGAAATCGGCGCGTTTCTCAGCGAGGAAGAGCGCATCGCCCTCTATGACGATCTGACACGCGCCCTGCAGCGTTAATCTGTCCTAACGCCCTTTTTCGGGCGGGCTGCAGCAAGTGTGCAGTTTGGGCCGCAAAATACGCAGTTTCGCCGAACAGACCCAAAATCAGTCGTTTCGGGGGGTGGCAAAAGCCGCAATTTCAGGCGAAACTGTGCGTTTTTGGCAAACGAGCCACCCTCAAGGCGTGCAAAAGATCGGGCATTAACCCACCTTAACACAGCGTGCGGTCCCCTTAGTGGGCCGCCGCGCAGAGCCGCTCTTTGACCATCGGACCCACCGCGCCAAAATCCATCTGGCCGGTGTATTTCGACTTCAGAACACCCATGACCTTGCCCATGTCCCGAATGCTCTCGGCACCAACCTCGGCAATGGCATCATCCACTGCTTTGGCCGACGCATCCGCGCCCAGTTTCTGTGGCAGGAACTCTTCGATGACCTTGATCTCGCCCAGCTCGCGTTCGGCCAGATCAAGTCGTCCACCTTCTTCATAGGTCTTCGCACTCTCGTTGCGCTGCTTGACCATTTTGCCAAGGATCGCAAGGACTTCAGCCTCGCCCACCCCGTCATCCTGACCGGCGGCACGGGCGTCGATATCCTTGTCCTTGATGGCGGCATTGATCAGCCGCAGCGTCGAAAGTCGGTCTGCATCCTTGTCTCTCATGGCCTGCTTGAGCGCGGCCGAAATCTTGGTGCGCAAATCCATTTGATGTCCATCCCCATGGGCACGTGTTGAAGGTTTAAGGTACGTGATACGCCAGGTTGAAGCAAGGGCGCGCCGACCCTGTAAGTTATTGATTTAAAGCAATAAAGTAAATTCACCAATAGGCTTGACCAATGCCAGCCCCCACATTAGTTTCCGCCCAATTTGCCTGCACCCGCTGTCTTTGCCCGCATCAGGAAGCCCTGCCATGACCCCTGCCAAACCCACTGCATGCCTTGCCCTCGCCGATGGCACCCTGTTCTACGGACAAGGCTTTGGGGCGACCGGCCAAACACAGGCTGAACTGTGCTTCAACACCGCCATGACCGGCTATCAGGAGATCATGACCGATCCCTCTTATGCCGGTCAGATCGTCACCTTCACCTTCCCCCATATCGGCAATGTGGGCGTGAACCCGGAAGATGATGAAACCGGTGACCCTGTTGCATCAGGCATGGTCGTCAAGTGGATGCCAACCGCGTCTTCGAACTGGCGCGCTGCTGAAGAGCTTTCGGGGTGGCTGTCATCTCGCGGGCGCATTGCCATCGGCGGAGTAGACACGCGCCGTCTGACCCGTGCGATCCGGCAGGCCGGTGCACCCCATGTGGCGCTTGCCCACAATCCGGACGGCATTTTCGATATCGAGGCACTGGTCGCCTCTGCCCGCGACTTTGCAGGGTTGGAAGGCATGGATCTGGCCAAGGACGTCACCTGCGCCCAGTCGTACCGCTGGAACGAAAAACGCTGGGCCTGGCCTGACGGCTACACCCCGCAGAAAGATCCTAAATTCAAGGTTGTTGCAGTAGATTACGGCGCAAAACGCAACATCCTGCGCTGCCTCGCTTCTGCCGGGTGCGATGTGACCGTGCTGCCCGCAACCGCGACGGCGGACGAGGTGATGGCGCACGAGCCCGACGGTGTTTTCCTGTCGAATGGCCCTGGAGACCCGGCAGCCACAGGCGAATATGCCGTGCCCATGATCAAGGACGTGCTGGAACAGGATTTGCCCGTGTTCGGCATCTGCCTTGGCCACCAGATGCTTGCCCTGGCGCTTGGAGCCAAGACGGTGAAAATGAACCACGGCCACCACGGCGCCAACCACCCGGTCAAGGATCTCGATACCGGAAAGGTCGAGATTACCTCGATGAATCATGGTTTTGCGGTCGATGCGCAAACACTGCCTGATGGCGTGGTAGAAACCCACACTTCACTGTTCGACGGGTCAAACTGCGGCATCAAGGTCACGGGCAAGCCAGTGTATTCTGTACAATACCACCCCGAGGCCAGCCCGGGTCCGCAGGACAGCTACTACCTGTTTGAACGGTTTGCCGAGGCGATGGCCGCCCGGGCACGTTGAAAACCAAGCGGTTACAACGGTCTTAACGGCCTGTTAACCACGAGACGCCATTGCTGAGGGTTCCTGAGCCTGGGACCCGCAATGAGCGATCCGCTATTACGTCTGTCTTATCCGCAGCCGGTCACCCGGCCTGTGCGTCCTGCCGTGCCCGTGGGGCGACAGCTGGTAAACGCCGGACTGATCAGCCAGACAACTCTGCTCGAAGCACTCGCATTACAGCACCAGCTTGATGCCCCCTTGGGCGAGATCCTTGTGGCAGAAGGGCATGTTGAGCCTGAGGACGTTCTGGCCGCCTTGGCGGTTCAACACGATGCCGACCGCGTCGACCTGACCATCGATCCCCCCAAACCAGTGATGGCACAGGCCATGCCCGCTCAGATCTGCCAAAATTTCGGCATCGTGCCGTGGCGTTGGATCGGCAACACGCTTTTGGTCGCGACAACCCGTCCAGACCAACTCTCCAAGGTGAGCACCGCATTGGGCCAAGAGTCCGTGACCCTGCTGCCCGTCATCGCCCCGATCTGCCAAATTCACGACCAGATCACCGAGATTTACGGCGCACAGCTTGCGCACCAAGCTGCGTTCAAGGTGCCACAAGAGCTCAGTTGCCGCACATGGGCCCCGGAGGGCAGATCGCGCACGAGAAACGCACTGCTGCTTTTCATGCTGCTGGCGTTGTCTCTGCTCATATTCCCCGCCTTTTTGGCAACAGTCTTTGTCGGATGGGCGTTGTTGACGTTGGCACTGTCGAGTGGCTTCAAACTGGCAGCCCTTGTCGCGCGCTTGATGCACCGGCTGCCCGCACAACCGGAACCCGCACCAAGACCGTTGCCCGGCCGTTTACCGCGCGTGTCGGTGATGGTGCCCCTGTTCAACGAGGAACGGATTGCCGAAGCGTTGATCACGCGCCTGTCCCGCCTGACCTATCCCAAAGCGTTGCTGGATGTGGTTCTGGTCCTAGAGGCAAAAGACAACGTCACACGTGCCACGCTGGCCCGGACGCGCCTGCCCCGATGGATGCGCGTCGTGGAAGTGCCGGATGACGGTACGGTCACCACGAAACCCAGAGCCCTCAACTATGCCCTGGACTTCTGCCAAGGCGACATCATCGGTGTATGGGACGCCGAAGATGCCCCTGAAACGGACCAGATAGAAAAGGTCGTGTCCAAGTTTGCCGTTGCCGGTCCAGAGGTCGCATGCCTTCAGGGAATGCTTGACTACTACAATGCCCGGCACAACTGGCTCGCGCGCTGCTTCACGATTGAGTACGCAAGTTGGTGGCGGCTGGTGTTGCCCGGTGTCTCACGTCTTGGCCTGGTTTTGCCTTTGGGCGGCACCACCCTGTTTTTCCGCCGCACCATCCTGGACGAACTGGGCGGCTGGGACGCACACAACGTGACCGAAGATGCTGACCTTGGGCTGCGATTGGCAAGGCGCGGCTATCGTACCGAATTGATCCCGACAGTCACTTATGAAGAGGCAAACTGCCGCGCCTGGCCTTGGGTGAAGCAAAGGTCCCGTTGGATCAAGGGGTTCTTCATCACCTATTGCGTGCACATGCGACATCCGACAGCGCTGTTGCGCGACCTTGGGTTCAAACGGTTCCTCGGGGTGCAGGCCATGTTTCTGGCGACCGTTTCTCAATTCGCGGCGTTACCTCTGCTCTGGAGCTTTTGGCTGCCCGCCTTCAACCTTCCGCACCCGGTCACGATGACGCTTGGCGAAGCCGTCATATTGCCCATCGCATCCTTCTTTATCGCATCCGAGCTGCTGAATATTGCGATCGGCATGTTTGCTGTCTCGGGTCGTGACCATCGCCACTTGCTGCCTTGGGTTCTGACGGTGCCGTTTTATTTTCCGCTTGGGGCCATTGCCAGCTACAAAGCCATATACGAATTGGTTCGGGCGCCGTTCTATTGGGACAAAACCCAACACGGCACGGCCAGTGGCGATGTGGTCGAACCGATCGGTGAAACCGACTAGGCCTCGTCGCGCCGTGTTTCGGCATCCTGCTTCAGCCGGGTCATGAAGGCGACCGAAATATGGTCGCGCAGCGCCTGCCCTGCCGCCGCTTCATCCTTGGCCTCGATCGCGCGCACAATGCGATCATGTTCATCTTGGGCAATGCGCGTGCGGCCATCGGCGGCAAGCGATGTGGTGGCCATCAACGCCATGGTCCGATGCACAAGATCAAGTTGTTGCACCAGATACCGATTGTGTGACGCAAGATGGATCTGCGTATGAAATCGCCGGTTCGCACGGGCCAATGCAGGTGGGTCGTTGACCAGAGCATTGTCCGCCTCAACCATATCGCGCAGGATACGCACCTCTTCCGCTGTTGCATGTTGCGCAGCCAACGAAGCCGCAAGCCCTTCCAACTCACGCCGTACAACGTACAATTCGGACATCTGGTTGTGGTCAAGCGAGGCCACGATCAGGCTGCGCCCGTCCCGCGACAACAAGGACTGCGTTTCCAACCGTTGCAGCGCCTCGCGCACGGGCGTCCGCGACACACCAAACCGTTCCGCCAGCTCGCTTTCCACCAACCGGTCACCGGGCCGGTAGGTGCCGATGTCGATCGCTTCGAGGATCATCGAATAAGCATCGGTATGTGTCGGGCGTGCGGCGCGCATGGCATCCTCGCAAGTCATTGAATTTCCAAACCATAGTGTGCACGCCCATATTCACGCAACCCCAAGCACTTGCGTACCGGGCGCGCCACGCCTATCCACGACCCCATGCCAGCTGATGATTTTGCACATGTACACTCCTGGGTCTTTGACCTGGACAATACACTCTACCCGCCTGCCGTGCGCCTTTTTGATCAAATCGAAGTGCGGATGGCCGCCTATGTCATGGAGGCTTTGAAGGTCTCGCGCGCCGAGGCTGATCGCCTGCGCAAGCATTATTGGCGCACCCACGGCACGACGCTTGCCGGGCTGATGCGGGAACACGAGATCGACCCGCTGCCATTTCTCGAAGATGTGCACGACATCTCCTTCGATCAGCTGTCACCCGACGCCGATCTGGCCGCGCGGATCGATACGCTGCCCGGTCGCAAGATAGTCTACACAAACGGATGCGCGCCCTATGCCGAACGGGTGCTGGCCGCACGCGGGCTGTCGGGCAAGTTCGATGCGATCTATGGTATTGAACATGCGGATTTTCAGCCCAAGCCAGACCGCGCCGCCTTTGACCGCGTCTTTGGCCGCGACGGGCTCGAACCCGAACGCGGTGCGATGTTCGAGGATGAACCGCGAAACCTGGCCGTGCCCCACGCCATGGGTATGCGCACGGTTCACGTGGCGCCGTCACGGGCCGATGGGGACCACATCCATCACCATACCGATGACCTTGTTGATTTCCTGTCCCGGCTCACCGGGTAGGACAGGATGCCACCTTGGCCCCGGGCGCGAACGGCATACCTTGCGGATAGCGGAGGTGCGATATGACCGAAACCTGTGACATCCTGATTTCCGGCGGCGGCATTGCGGGCCTGACCGCTGCGGCGGCCTTTGGCTCAGCTGGGTTCAAGGTCATCTGTGTCGACCCGACCCCGCCCGTGACCGAGCGCGAGGCAGAAGACGCCGATATGCGCACCACAGCAATGCTGCAACCCGCCCGCGACCTGCTGGAACGTGCGGGGGTGTGGGACGCTCTCGCCCCCCACGGTGCAGCACTCGAAGTGATGCGCATTGCGGATGCGGCAAGCGAAACAGGCGCTGCGCGCGAAGTGAAATCATTCCGCGCCTCCGACGTGTCTGACCTGCCCTTTGGCTGGAACTTTCCCAACTGGCGCTTGCGGCGCGAGTTGGTTGCTAGGCTCGAGGCCGTGCCAAATGTCGACTTTCGACCCGGCACCGGCACCACCCGCTTTCTCGGCCGTACGGCCGAGGCGCGTGTCACCCTGAGCGACGGCACAACCGTCAAAACCAAACTGGTCGTCGCGGCTGACGGACGGCATTCCCCGATGCGACAAGCAGCCGGGATTGACGTCACAACCAAGCGATATGGGCAAAAGGCACTGGCCTTTGCCGTTACGCACCCAATTCCGCACGACAACATCTCGACCGAAGTGCATCGTACAGGCGGTCCATTCACGCTTGTGCCTCTGCCGGATCATCACGGCATGCCCTGTTCAGCGGTCGTTTGGATGGACGATGGTTCCAAGTCAGCCGCGCGCATGGCGCTGGATACGGAGCCGTTCGAAGCAGAGATGACCGAACGCAGTTGCCATATGCTTGGGCCGCTGACCCTTGCATCGCGCCGGACGATATGGCCCATCATCAGCCAGATCGCCGAAAGATTAAATGGAACTCGCATGGCACTAATTGCAGAGGCCGCACATGTGGTGCCACCCATTGGCGCTCAAGGGCTGAATATGTCGCTCGCGGACACCACAACCTTGTTGGATCTGGCGATTGACCACCCCGACGAACTGGGTGATGTGACGATGCTCGGACGCTACCACACAGCACGATTTGGCGACATCCGCATGCGCGTGACGGGCATCGACCTTTTGAACAGGGCAAGCCAGGCGACATCCCCACTGGCTCGCGATGCACGCGCTTGGGGTCTGACCGCATTGCATCAGATCACACCGGTGCGCAAATCTCTGATGGAACTGGGCCTTGGCGTCCGACGGGCGGGGTAAGGCGGTTTCATGGCATGCCCGGCGCACTGATATGTGCGCCTTAAAGTGGGCCTGAACACAATCGTAAGGCGGGCCCGCGGTCCGCCCCGGCCGAGGAGACCTCCGCCTTACAAAACCTGGTCCACGACACGCCGCAACCGGGCCATCGTGCCATCCACGTCAAAGAGCTTGTCGAGACCGAAAAGCCCGATACGGAAGGTCCTGAAATCTGCCGGTTCGTCGCATTGCAAGGGCACGCCTGCCGCGATCTGCATGCCTTGGGCCGCAAAGCGCCTGCCCGTCTGGATCTCGGGGTCAGAGGTATAACTCACGACCACACCCGGCGCACCAAATCCATCCGCTGCGACCGACATGACGCCCTTCTCTGCAAGCATCGCGCGCACGGCGTTGCCCAATGCCCATTGCGCGTCCTTCAGCCTGCCAAACCCATAGGCTTGCGTTTCAACCATAGTGTCACGGAAATCCCGCAGCGCATCCGTCGGCATCGTCGCGTGATAGGCGTGACCGCCATTCTCGTAGGCTTGCATGATCTGGTGCCATTTCTTCAGATCAATGGCAAAGCTATCAGATGTCGTGTCCGCCATCCGGACCAAAGCACGATCCGACAGCATGACAAGGCCCGCGCAAGGTGACGCACTCCACCCCTTTTGCGGGGCAGAGATCAGCACATCGACACCCAAGGCCCGCATGTCCACCCATGCACAACCCGACGCGATACAATCAAGAACCATCAGCGCTCCGACCTCGTGCGCGCCGCGGCCATCGCAGCAACATAGTCGTTGGGCAAGATCACACCTGCGCTTGTTTCCACATGCGGGGCAAAAACCACATCGGGCTTCTGATCCCGAATGGTCGCCACAACTTCGTCAATCGGGGTCGGCGCAAACGGCGACGGCGATGCGTTGCCCGTTTGGCGCGCCTTCAAAACCGTCGTGCTGGCCGTCAGGCCCCCAGTTTCGAAAATCTGGCTCCAACGATAGGAAAACCATCCGTTCCGCACCACCAGCACATCTGCACCGCGCCCGAACTGCCGGGCCACAGCCTCCATCCCAAAAGTGCCGCCACCGGGCACGACAACCACCGCATCTGCGGCATAAACCTCTTTCAGCATGGATGAGATGTCGTTCATGACACCCTGAAACGCCACGCTCATGTGGTTCAGAGACCGGTCGGTAAACACCACCGAAAACTCTTCGAGGCCGTTGGGATCAACACTGTCAAGCAATGCGGGCATGGTCTGTCCTTTCTGTTTCGACCGGACATAACGGCTGGACGCGAGCACGACAAAGCCTATCACGGTATACTTTCGCGGCAACGCAGCGTTGCAGACGCATATACGAACGATTTTCAGCCGATGGGCCCCGGGCGTCGCTCTTCGGACAACAGCACATTGGCCTCAACCTCTCCCGCACCGGGCAGGGTCATGATACGGCGGCGCAACACACGTTCGAAATCGGGCACGTCGCGGGCCACCACGCGCAAACGATAGTCATAAAGTCCCAGAACATGTTCGACGGTCTGCACCTCGGGGATGGCCGAGACCGCACGTTCGAAATCTTCAAGGCTCACACGGCCCTTGGTCGCCAGCTTGACGCCCAGAAAGACCGTAACGCCAAAACCCAGCTTTTCCGCATCCAACGATACCCGTTGCCCACGGATCACGCCTGCCTCACGCAAGCGCCGGATGCGCCGCCACGCCGCAGGTTGCGACAGCCCACAAGCCCGCCCGATAGCTCCGGCACCCTGCCCCGCATCGGCAACCAGCAAGCGCAAGATGGCAAAATCCGTATCGTCCAACTCGATCACAGCGGCAACGCCTCGTCGCTCTTGATCCGCGCCACCTGCATCAATGCCTCGATGTCTGCGATATGAGGCAAGGTCAGGATACGACTGCGATAGAGGTGTTGGTAGTGGGTCATGTCCCGCGCGATTACCGACAAGCGCACATCCACACGGCCCAGAAAGGTCTGGATCTCAATGACCTCGGGCACCTCCCGGGCTGCCTCGATGAAATCGTCGAAGGCGCGCGGCAAGGTCTTGTCCAGGGTCACGCGCAACGATACCTCAACCGTATAGCCCAAAGTGGCCCAGTCGATGACGGCCTGTACGCCTTTGACCAGCCCGGCCTCGCGCAGTTTCCCCTGCCGTCGCGCCAATTGCCCCTGACTTACGCGCGCCCGTTCCGCCAGTTCTGCAGGGGCAAGTGTCGGATCCGACTGCCATTGCCGCAGGATACGACGATCCGCATCATCTAGCATGATTTTTCCGTCTTTCTTTTATTTGGCGCATGAATCCATCTTCATCTTGCCAAATAAACTCAAAACACAACGCTGACCAGAGGCAATAGCCTGCGTATAACGCACCCCAGCAACCAAACCCGGAGGAACCGACATGCGCGTGTATTACGACCGCGATTGCGACATCAACCTGATCAAGGACATGAACGTGGCCATCCTCGGCTACGGCTCCCAAGGCCACGCCCATGCGCTGAACCTGCGCGACAGCGGCGCCAAGAACGTCGTCGTCGCTCTGCGCGAAGGCTCGGCATCCATCGCCAAAGCAGAAGGCGAAGGCCTGAAAACGATGGGCATCGCCGAAGCAGCGGCTTGGGCCGACCTGATCATGTTCACGATGCCCGATGAACTGCAGGCCGAAACCTACAAGAAGTACGTGCATGACAACATCCGCGAAGGCGCCGCCATCGCGTTCGCCCATGGTCTGAACGTCCACTTCGGCCTGATCGAACCCAAGCCCGGCATCGACGTCGTCATGATGGCGCCCAAGGGCCCCGGCCACACCGTGCGCGGCGAATATGTCAAAGGCGGCGGCGTGCCCTGCCTCGTGGCAGTCGACAAGGACGCCTCGGGCCGCGCGCTGGAAATCGGTCTGTCCTACTGCTCCGCGATTGGCGGTGGCCGCTCGGGCATCATCGAAACCAACTTCCGCGAAGAGTGCGAAACCGACCTGTTCGGCGAGCAGGCCGTTCTGTGCGGTGGCCTCGTGGAACTGATCCGCATGGGTTTCGAAACACTGGTCGAGGCGGGCTACGCACCCGAGATGGCTTATTTCGAATGCCTGCACGAAGTGAAGCTGATCGTGGACCTGATCTACGAAGGCGGTATCGCCAACATGAACTACTCGATCTCGAACACGGCGGAATACGGCGAATATGTCTCCGGCCCACGGGTCCTGCCCTACGACGAAACCAAGGCACGGATGAAGGCAATCTTGACCGACATCCAGACCGGCAAATTCGTGCGTGACTTCATGCAGGAAAATGCGGTTGGTCAGCCCTTCTTCAAAGGCACGCGTCGCATCAACGACGAACACCAGATCGAAGAAACGGGCGAGAAGCTGCGCGGCATGATGCCGTGGATCTCGGCCGGCAAGATGGTCGACAAGTCCAAGAACTAAACCACGACCTCAAGAACGAACGGAGTGCAGGAGTATGCGCTCCGTTTTCTGTTGTCCACGTGTTGCTGTTGTCCACGTGTCCCCTAAACTGACAAATCCAACATTCCCAGTGGATATTTAGACGACCGTTTTTTGAAAGCTGTCAGCAAGGATCGAAAGTGACCGTTTTCAGCAAACGTCCGGACGATCGAGTGTCTTCTCGCAAAGCTTGTTAACGCCTGCATGCAAAAAAACTGTAAGCACCGCCAGCACAATAAGGGCGGCGAACATAAGGTCGGTTTTGGCACGACCATTGGCCAACAGCATCAAGTACCCCAGTCCCCGTGAGGCCCCAACCCATTCACCAATGATGGCGCCGATGGGGGCATAAACCGCTGCCAATCGCAGGCCCGACGCAAAGCCGGGCAGCGCTGCGGGTACGCGAATGTGCCACATGATGCGAGCGGGGCTTGCGCCCATGACCCGGGCCATCCCGATCCAATCGTGCTTCGTCCGCATAAGCGCATCAAAGAAGGACGAGGTGACTGGGAAATAGATGATGATCAACGCCATTGCGATCTTGGACCACAGCCCAAAGCCCAGCCAGAGCGTCAGGATCGGCGCCAGCGCAAAGACAGGCACGGCCTGGCTGAACACCAGCATCGGGCGCACCAGCGCGCGTGCCATGGGCGAGGCGACCAAAGCGATGGCCGAGACGAACCCAAGAGCGGCGCCCATAACAAGGCCGATCACAACCTCGGCCATGGTAATCGCCGCGTGTTGGGCCAAAAGCGCGCGGCTGTCCCAGATGGTTTGTGCGACCAATGCGGGCGGCGGCAGGATGAAGCGCGCCACGCCCGTGGCCCAGATCACCGCCTGCCAGAGCGCCAATGCCAGAAGCGCCGCCGCAATACCTGCCCGCCAGCCTGTCACCTGGCCACCGGAAAGCCGATCCATGCGGCGTCGAAGAACGCACGCTCAAGCGCGACGGCGCGGGTGAAGGTTTCGGTCACATCGGTCTGGGCCGTTTCGTCCAATGTCTCCCACACGGCGTCGAGCTGGCCCCGCAAATAGCCAACCACCCCGGCAAAGCCTTCTCCCGAATGCAGGGTGATCCACTGACCCAGCCAGAAAGGCAGGTCATCGGCGCGAGCCTCGAACGGTGTCGCCCAATCAAGGTAGGTCCATTCGGCCACGACAAGTACGGCCAGCATAAGCTCATACCGACCAGAACGGCGCGCGTCGTCCATAAGCATCTGAAACGCAACCGTCTCAGGTGCCGATGAACCAGTTTGCGGAACCCCCAGCGCCTCGAACGACCGCAAGAAATAGGTGTTTTCCGATCCGCAGATGAGCCCTAGAAACTGCGCACCCGGAACCGCGTCTGCAAGGGTCGGCGCGTGAGCGACGGCAGAGGCCAAAAGCCGCACGAAGCCTTCGACGAACAGGTAGTCCTGTTGCAGATAGCCTGCCATCTTGTCCTGACTGAGCGTGCCATTTGCCAAGGCATCGGTGAAGGCATGTGTCGTGGCCGCCTGCCAATCGTCGGCTGCAAGCGCTCGTAGAGTTTTGGTCGCACTCATGTTTGTCTCCGAAGTTGGTTCAGAAGGTCTGCCTGTGCTTTCAACACATCTGCTGCATCGACGGGACGTGGGATCGGACCGCTGGGTATGGCGACATCAACCAACCCCGACGCGGTCATGATCAGGATACTCTGCCCCAATCTGGCCGCCTCTCCGGGATCATGGGTCACGAGGAGAACGGTGCGTTCTTCCAGCAGGTCCGCGGTCAGGTCCTGCATCTGCAAACGTGTCAGTGCATCGAGGGCTGAAAACGGCTCATCCAGCAACACCACCGGACAATCCTCCATCAAGGTTCGTGCCAGTGCCACCCTTTGACGTTGGCCACCCGATAGCGCGGCGGGCTTCTTGGTCGCATGGTCCGCCAGACCAACACGGTCCAGAACGTCATGCGCCTTCGTCTTGTCCGGAAGCTCGCCCCGCAGTCGCGCGCCGACAAGCACGTTGTCCAGAACTGTCAGCCAAGGTAGCAACAAGTCTTGTTGCGCCATCAGGGCCACGCGGCCCGGATCGCTGATTTGACCTGTGAAACTGACGCTTTCGGCCAGCCCCGCGAACAGGCGCAGTACGGTTGACTTCCCCACACCGCTGGCTCCCAGAAGGCAGGTCCAGGTGCCGGGATTAAGCGTCAGGTCGACCCGTGAAAAAATCGGCGTGCTGCCGATTGCGGCAGACCCGGTCAACCGCAATACCTGGTTCACGGATCAAGCCCCATATCCCAGAACCCGACCTCCAGCTTTGTGGCGGTCGCAAAACGGGCCTGAAGTGATTTCCAACGCGGGCTGGCCTTGGGATCACTCCCGAGGCGCCGCGACACGGCCCCGTCGATCAGCGCGCCAACGTCGTGGCAGACTTTCTGGTACTCGCCACTCGCGTAGGTGCTGATCCAGTCTGCGTATGTGTCAGAGGTCTTGTTCGCCGCCAGATGGGTACCAATCTCTCCGTACCCGATGACGCAAGGTGCCAAAGCAGCGAGAAGATCGATCAAATCGCCCGAGTGCCCGGCATCCAGGACATAGCGCGTATAGGCGAGATTTTCTTGCCGTTCTTCTGTGGCAAAGAGCGTTTCCTCATCAATCCCGGCCTTGGCGCAAGTTTTGATGTGAAGCGCGATTTCTTCATTGATCAGCCCATTTACGGTCCCTGCGGCAAGCCGCATTTCTTCGACCGTGTCGGCCTTGGTCACAGCCAGCGCCCAGGCCCGGGAAAAGTGGATCAGAAAGACGTAGTCCTGCTTGAGATAATGCAGGAATGCCCCGCGCGGCAGGCTGCCGTCCCCCAGACCTTGCACGAAGGCATGGCGGGTATAGGCAGGCCAAGCGGGCGTCGCGTCCCGCCAGGCCGTGAAGGTGCTGCCGTAACTCATTCTGCGCCGAGGTCCACAGCGAGGGCGGAGACAGGGCGCGTGCCCTCCACCAGACCGCTCTCAGCCAGGAATTGCTCGAACCGGGTGTAGCGGCCTTCGTCCAGCGCTTCGGGGCGCAATGCAAAGCGCGGCAGCGTGTCGACCCAGGCCTTTGCGTTCAATGCGTCGTCCAGCTCTGGGGCGTAGCCCTTGAACAGCTCCCAGGAGGCCTCGGGATTGTTGACGATGTATTGTGTCGCCAGTTCTGTCGCACGCAGGAAACGACGGACCTGATCTGTGTCCATACGCTCTGGGTTGGCGACATAGATCAGCTCGTCATAGGTCGGCACACCTTCTTCCTCGACGTAAAAACACCGGCCGTCGACACCCTCAATCTCCATCTGGTTGAGCTCAAAATTGCGGTAGGCGCCGATCACGGCGTCGACCTGCCCGGACATAAGCGAGGGGCTGAGCGAGAAGTTCACATTGACCATTTCGACGTCGTCCAGGCTGACACCGTGCTTGCCCAACATCGCGGTCAGAACGGCCTCTTCCACGCCGGCCACTGAAAAACCGATCTTGCCGCCTTTGAGCTGGCTGATCTCCTGAATAGGGCCATCTTTGAGCACCAACAGGCAGTTGAGTGGTGTCGCCACAAGCGTGCCAACGCGGACCAGTGGCAGCCCCTCAGCCACCTGCAAGTGTTGGCTCGGCTGATAACTGACGGCAATGTCGCCCTGACCGGCGGCCACCAATTTTGGTGGTGCGGAGGGATCGGCAGGCGGAATGATCTCGATTTCGAGGCCTTGGTCCGCGAAATAGCCCAGTTCTTCGGCCACGATGATTGGCCCGTGATCAGGGTTGATGAACCAATCCAAAAGTAGGGTCATCTTGTCTTGAGCCAGGGCCGGTGTGGCGATCAGCACGACCACCGCAGTTGTCATCAGGCGTTTCATTTCGTTCTCCTCAGTCTCCAAGGGCGAGGAGTTTGATTTCCCCATCCCAGTGTTTTGACAGCCGGTCTGCGGCTTGCCAGGCCCGAAGGCCCGACCGACAGGCCAGAACGGCGCGTTGGTTTTGGTGTGGCTGTGGGCCGTGCGGCCCGAAATCTGTGACCACATGGCGTATCGCTTGTGGCAAGTCTGGGCCCTGTTCCCCTTCTGCGCGCAGGTCGATCAGAAAATCGTTTGCGTCAATGTCAGCGGGCGCGATGAAGACCGGGTTTGGAACAGGATCACGGGCCGCATCGAACCGGAACCCGCCGAACCGCAGCGTCTGCGCATCATAGGTGACCAGCTGACCCAAGGCCCGCCGATCTCCGGTCAGGATCGCAATCGTCATTTGCGCCTGTAGGCTGCCGATGACGCCAACGCTCGGCCCCAGAACGCCATCCGTGTCACAAGAGCCAAGCTGGTCTGGCAGGTCAGGAAAGACCGCCCGCAGCCCTGGTTTGCCCCCACAAAAGCCGCCCACATAGCCATCGGTGCCCACCACGCTGGCGCTGATCAGAGGCTGTCGCGTTCGCAGACAATGGTCCGACGCAATGTAGCTGGCCGCAAAGCTGTCGGCGCAATCTAGGATCAGGGTCATACCCTCACACAGGGTGCCGATGTTCGCCGGATCGAGGCGCTGTTGGATCGGTTCAATCGTCGTTTCCGGGTTCAGGGCGGCCATGGCGCGCGCTGCGATGTCGACTTTGGGCTGGCCGATATCCGTTTCGCGAAAAAGCGTCTGGCGATGCAGGTTCGATAGGCTCACCACATCCGCGTCGACCAGCCGGACAAGGCCGACACCCGCGCCCACGAGGTATTGCAGCACCGGTGAGGCCAACCCGCCCGCGCCGACAACAAGAACCGATGCAGCGGCAAGCCGCTCTTGCGCAGCCACGCCCAACACGGCGGTTTGGCGGGCGTATCGGTTCATGCGCAGAGCTCCAGCCATGCCTGCACACGGGCTTCGGGATCGTCGTTTAGCGTTATGTCCGTGACAGCCGATACAATGTCTGCACCGGCGGAAAATGCGCCTTCTGCGCGGGCGACGCTCATGCCGCCAATCGCAACAAGGGGGATTTCACCCACGCGTTCCTTCCAAAGAGTCAGTTTCTCAACGCCCTGCTGGTGCCACTTCATCTTTTTCAGAATTGTCGGATAGATCGGGCCGAGGGCGACATAGTCGGGTGTCAACGTCAGGGCCCGCGCCAGTTCCGCTTCGTCATGGGTGGAAATGCCCAGTTTGAGGCCAGCCGCGCGGATCTCGTCCACATTGGCGTCGTCCAGATCTTCCTGGCCCAGATGTACCCAGTCACACCCCAATTCGATTGCCAGTTGCCAGTGGTCATTGACTACGAGCACAACATCGCGGGCACGGCACAGATCGCGCGCCTCGCACAACTGTGCGCGCAGGGTGTCTTGTGGCTGATCCTTGATCCGCAATTGCACCAGCTTGATGCCCAGAGGCAACATGCGCCGCAGCCAGGCAACATCGTCGAAGATAGGATAAAAGCGATGCAACGTCACAGGAAAGCCTTTCCGAGAACGGGTGTGGAAGGGGCGGCCATATCGCGCGGATCCATTGGATCGGCTTGCGCGGCCAGCGCGCCGGCCTCCACCGCGCGGGCAAAGCCTTTGGCCATCGCAACAGGGTCGCCCGCCTTGGCCACAGCAGTGTTGAGCAGCACTGCGTCATAGCCCAGTTCGATCGCGTGCGCTGCCTGCGATGGCAGGCCAAGCCCCGCGTCCACAACCAATGGAATGTCCGCAAAATGCGCCCGCAGACTGCGCAACCCGTAGATATTGTTCAGCCCCAAACCGGTGCCGATGGGCGCGCCCCAGGGCATCAGGACCTTGCAACCGACCTCCACCAGCCGTTCGCAAAGCACCAAATCTTCGGTGCAATAGGGGAAAACATTGAACCCGTCCTCGGAAAGCTGTGCCGCAGCCTCGACCAAACCAAAGGGATCGGGTTGCAGGGTGTCGGCATGGCCGATGATTTCCAACTTGATCCAGTTGGTGTCAAAGAGCTCACGCGCCATCTGCGCCGTGGTCACTGCTTCGCGGACCGAATGGCAGCCTGCGGTGTTGGGCAGGACCGCCACACCGAGATCCTGGATCAGCGCCCAGAAATCCTGTCCCGCCTGCTCGCCGCCCGCTTCGCGCCGTACGGACACCGTGGCGATGCCTGCGGCTGACTCGCGAAAAGCTTCGGCCAGAATGGCAGGGGATGGGTATTGCGCGGTGCCCAGCATCAGGCGGGATGCAATTTCGGTGCCATAGAAAACCGGCATCTCAACCTCCCTGCCGCGGCGCGACGATCTCGATCCGGTCACCGTCTTTCAGAGTTTGCGTTGCGCGCAGGGTCTTGGGCACGAATGCCTCGTTCACCGACGTGGCGATCTTTGCTTCGCCTTTTCCAAGGTCTTCAAGCAACGCGGCCAAACTGGGCGCATCGCTGTTTATCGCCTCACCGTTCACGATGATCTTCATACCAAACCTCCGGTGTCTCGCCCTCCAGCACCAGATCTGCAGTCATGCGCGCCAAAGCAGGCGCCAGCAGAAATCCGTGCCGAAAAAGACCATTTGCGTAAATCCGTTCGCCGATCCGGCGGATGCGCGGCTGGTTGTCCGGAAAGGCGGGCCGCGCATCGACACCGATCTCCAGCAATTCCGCTTCGCCAAAGGCTGGGTGCAGTGCATAGGCGGCGTTCATCAGCTCCATGACCGACCGCAAAGTGGCACGGTGGCGTTCGCCGGTTTCGAGCTGGGTCGCACCAAGCATGAAGACGCCGTCGCTGCGTGGCACGATGTAGAGTGGAAAACGTGGGTGCAGCAGCCGGACTGGTCGCGAGAGCGTGACATCGGGGCAGCGCACCACCAGCATCTCGCCCTTGACCCCACGCAGGTCCGTAAGCGCGTCACGCGCGGCCAGACCACGGCAATCGATCACCTGTCCACGCACGTCTCCTTCAGAGGCGACACCCATCTGCGCCAGCCGGTCATTCAGCGCGATCAGCGTCGCACGGGGATCCAGATGGCACTCATCCGCCAGAAACAGCGCTTTTGAAAATCGTTCGGCCAAATGGGGTTCGCATGCATCAATCCCGTCGCGGTCCAGGGTTGTGGCCAAGGGGGCACGGCGCGCAAAGGTTGCCAGTTCGCTGTGATCGCGACCCAAGGCCACGACCATGGTGCCTTTTCGGATGATCGTCGCGCCATGGCTTTCCCACCATGCGGCGGCCAAGCGGCCTTGCTGCACGATCTCCGGCTCTGCGCTCACACCTTCGCACTCGGGTGCCAACATGCCGCCCGCCCACCATGAACAGGCATGGTCGCCGGGCGCGCCATGGGGGTCGATCACCGTGACCTGCGCCCCGCGCGAGGACAGCTCTGCCGCCATCGCCAAGCCGCACACACCGCCGCCAAGTATGGTAAACGAACTGGTCATCCCCAAAGCGCATGGAAGTGGTGGACGGGCCCATGACCACGCCCGACATCAAGGTCATCTGCACGCAAGATTGCTGCGTTCAGCCAGGTGTGGGCGCGTGCAACGGCATCCTGCAGCGCCATCCCCTGTGCCATACACGCTGCAATGGCGGAGGAATAGGAACAGCCCGTCCCGTGGGTGTTGCGCGTCTTCACGCGGGGGGCTGAAAAGGATTGGGTGTCCGTGTTCGACACCAGATAGTCGATGCACGTTTCCCCATCCGCATGGCCACCCTTCATCAGAACCGCACCGACGCCCAAGTCCAGAAGCGCTCGGGCCTGATCTTGCGGCTTGCCGCTACCGACCAGCTTTGCAGCTTCCGGCAGGTTGGGTGTCAAAAGTGTCGCGCGCTCGAAAAGCTCAGATTTGAGCACGTCAATGGCACTATCCGCCAGCAAGGTGTCCCCGGATTTCGCCACCAACACCGGATCAAGCACTACAGGGCCATCATAGCCTTTCAGGGCGTCGGAAACCGTCTTGATCAGCGACGGGGTGCCCAGCATCCCGATCTTGATGGCTTTGATCTCGATATCACTCAACACCGCTTCGATCTGCGCGGCCACGACGTCGTCCGGTATGGCATGAATCGCGGTGACGGCCTGAGTGTTCTGCGCGGTGACGGCCGTGACAACCGATGCGCCATAAACGCCCATCGCCGAAAAGGCTTTCAAATCAGCCTGAATGCCTGCGCCGCCCCCTGAATCCGAGCCAGCAATCGTCAGCGCCTTTGCGACCATGTCACCGCCCTTGGCATGCAGGGTCAGGACAGCAAAAGGGGATACGACCAGAACGGACAATGTGTCCGCAAGCTGTTCCCTCCGCCGGTCCTAACCGGTTCAGGTTCAATGGGTTCGCGCAGTGCGCATCTCAGCCCCTTATGAGGGCACCCCAACAGTTCTTGCATGCTGTGGTAGATTGATCCGGCAGCTTCGTCAAATAGATATTCAATCGCTAACGTGCATGCTGTCGTATACTCAGCGTCGGTACGAAATCCTCGCGAAAACAGGCCTGAAAACATCATCCCGAATAGTCAATGTCGGCCCCCAAGTGGCGTTGTGGACACTTTGATTGGACCTTGAAAACCGATCCATCGTTATGATCGCCTTCGTAGATCCATAGAAGCATTGGTAAAAAAACACGTGCACTTCTGACGGCTTGATTGGATCAAATACATAAGCCTTAGTCGACGCGTAACCGACGAATACCGTTGATAGTTTTTGTCCAAAATGGGGTAGCCGATCTTTGCTTTGTCATGTTTCCCGCGGCACCACAAAGAGCCGACGGTTGTGCCAAGTGCGGCATCTGTCATTGCGGGCTCGAAACAGACATCAGCAAACGGACTTACTGAGTATCAATTCAACACACCTCACGCGCTCCCAAACATGTCTTCAAACGCCGCCTTTCCTTTCTGCGTCACGCAAATCACCCGGCTTCCGGCATCCCGATGCATCCAGCCCAAATCCTCCATCCGGGTCAGCATGGCACGGCCCAATGAACCGGCCAAATGATTGCGTCGTTCAGACCAATCAAGGCAGGTCCGGCACAGCAGGGTTCGTCCTTTCTCCAACTCGGCCAAATCGATACCAAACCCGGTGGCAAAGTCACGCCCTGCCGCTGTCAGCGCAACATTCTCATTGTCCTCAACAAGCAAATCCCGACCAAGCAAACTGCGATACATCTGCACCCCCATCCGTCCGGCCAAGTGATTGTAACACACCCGCGCCACCTGCATCTGAGCATCTTTCGGCCCCGTGCGCACCCGCGTGGCACCCCGCCGCGCGGCCAATCCCATCAGCGCTTCCAGCACACCCGCAACCTCGGCATCCGCAAGATGAAAGTATTTGTGACGCCCTGATTTACGCGGGCTGACCAGATCCGCGTCCGTCAGCTTGGACAAGTGCCCACTGGCCGTGGACAACCCCACGCCCGCTTCTTCGGCCAATTCGGACGCGGTCAATGCGCGCCCGTCCATCAAGGCGGTGAGGATATTGGCACGTGCCGGGTCACCGATCAGTGCCGCGATTTGCGAGATATCTGGACCTTCTTTCATAGTTCGACGGTAACCGAAGTATTGACGTAAGTCAAAGTGCTACACCCGCAGCGTGAACGAAAGGACCACACATGCTGACCTGCATCATTCAATATCAGATCGACCCAACCAAACGCGCGGCCTTTGCCGAGTATGGTCAACGATGGGGCGAAGCGATCCCACGCTGCGGCGCAGACCTTGTGGGATATTTTGCGCCACACGAAGGATCATCCACGCTCGCCTATGGCATCTATCACATTGAAAACCTTGCCGCTTATGAAAAATACCGCGCCCGCCTCGCCGCGGACCCGCTGGGACATGAGAATTACCTGTTTGCACAATCCGAGAAATTCATTCTCAAAGAAGATCGGACATGGCTCACCAACGTCTCGACACCGCAGGGAGGTTCAACATGATCGCCGTCATCTTCGAGGTTTGGCCCAAGGACGGGCATCGCACGCCTTATCTGAACCGGACCGCCGCGCTCAAAGCTCATCTGGCCGACATCCCCGGCTTTATCTCGGTCGAACGGTTCGAAAGCCTGATGGAGCCGGGCAAGCTGTTGTCTCTGTCGTTCTGGGAGGACGAGACCGCGCTTGAACACTGGCGCAAGCTGCCAGAGCACCGCGATGCGCAATCCGCGGGCCGTGACATCCATTTTGACAACTACCGCCTGCGTGTGGCGGGCGTGATCCGGGACTATGGCATGATGGAACGGGACCAAGCACCCGCAGACAGCAGGGCCATGCATGACCGATAGCCCACGTATCACCGCTGCCAGTTGGACCATGGTTGGCATCCTGGGGTTCACATGGGGCGGCACCTTCCTGGTGACCGAGGTTGCATTGACCGGAATCACCCCGTTTTGGCTGGCGGCCGGGCGCATCTGCTTTGCGGCCATCCTGATGGTCGCCATCTGGAGCGCGCTTGGCGCAAAGCTTTTCAAGGGTCGCCCGTCATTCGGCACGTGGACGGCGGTCACAGCGATTGGGGGCTTCAGTTCGGCAATTCCATTCATGCTGCTTGCTTGGGGACAGCAATATGTCACTTCAGGCTTTGCCGGTGTTTCAATGGCTTCGGTCGCGCTGATCGTGCTGCCACTGGCGCATTTGCTCGTCCCAGGCGAGCGTATGACATGGCGGCGCAGCCTTGGCTTTGTCATCGGGTTTGTCGGTGTCTGCATCCTGATCGGCGGACAAGCTTTCGAGACCAGCGGCGCACAGCTGGAAACAGCGGGACGGATGGCCTGTATCGGGGCGGCCACGTGCTATGGCATCTCATCCATCCTGATGCGACGCCTGCCGGCAGTTGACCCGATCGGCCTGTCGACAATCCTGCTGCTGATCGCCGCCGCGATCGTGCTGCCTACCGCTTGGGTTGTCGAAGGGCCACCACCTCTGCCCAATACACAAACCCTTATCGTCATTGCTTTTCTCGGGCTGGTTCCGACGGCGGCAGCCAACATGCTCCGCGTGCTCGTGATCCGAAGCGCAGGCCCGGTCTTCATGTCGATCACGAACTACCAGGTACCTGTATGGTCCGTGGTCATGGGTGCCGTGATACTGGGCGAGCCTCTACCCCCGAGCCTTCTGTGGGCGATGCTGCTGATCCTTGCCGGTGTTGGCCTAAGCCAATACGGCGCGTTGCGGCGGCTCTTTGCGCGCTGACCTAAAGCTTTATTCTCCAAACACCCCCCGGAGAGCCGCTCAGACACAGGTATGAGGACCGGCCTAGGGAGTAACAGCGTCTTCAACCGCCCTGACCACATGCGCGACACTGGCGTTCAACACCGCCTCGTCTTCGCTTTCAGCCATAACGCGGATCAATGGTTCGGTCCCGGATTTACGGATCAACAACCGGCCATTGCCGTTCAGCTGGCCCTCGGCTTCGGTGATGGCCATCTTGACGCTGTGCACCTCAAGCGGTGCTTGCCCTGCAGAAAAACGCACGTTCTTCAGAAGCTGCGGCACAGGATCAAAGACATGCAGCACCTCGCTGGCCCGCTTGCCGGATCGCACCAGTTCGGCCAGGAATTGCAACCCTGCCATAAGACCATCACCCGTCGTCGCATAGTCCGTCATCACGATATGACCCGACTGCTCACCGCCAAGGTTGAAACCACCCTCGCGCATGCGCTCAACCACATAGCGGTCGCCGACACCCGTACGCTCCAAACCAACGCCCTGCCCTTGCAGGAAACGCTCAAGACCAAGGTTCGACATGACGGTCGCAACAAGAGCGTTGCCCTTGAGCCGCCCCTCGGCTGCCCAGCGGGCCGCCATGAGCCCCATGAACTGGTCGCCGTTGCCGACCCGACCCTTTTCGTCCAGCAGGATCACACGGTCTGCATCCCCATCAAGGCAAATGCCTACATCCGCGCCATGGGCAACAACAGCCTCCGCCGCCGTCTGCGGATAGGTGGATCCGCAACCCTCGTTGATGTTGTGCCCGTTCGGCGCGACGCCGACCGGGATGACAGTGGCGCCCAATTCCCACAACGCCTCGGGCGCGACGCGGTAGGACGCACCGTTGGCACAATCCACCACGACCTTGAGACCATCCAACCGCATCTGTCGTGGGAACGAGGATTTCACCCGCTCCACATATCGGTATCTGCCATCGTAGACATGCTTGGCGCGCCCGATTGCCCCCGCGGGGACAGGCTCAACCCCTTGGGATACAAGGTTTTCTATTTCGGCTTCCGCCGCATCACTCAATTTATAACCATCGGGACCGAAAAACTTGATGCCATTGTCATGGGCGGGATTGTGGCTGGCTGAAATCATCACGCCCAGGTCGGCCCGCATGGACCGGGTCAGCAACCCGACGGCGGGCGTCGGCACCGGCCCCAACAGCAAGACATTCATGCCGGTACTGGTCAGCCCAGCCGTCAACGCATTTTCGAACATGTAGCCCGACAGGCGCGTGTCCTTGCCGATCACCACACGGTGCACGCTGTCACCGTCCCTGCGAAAGTACCGCCCCACAGCTGCACCGATGCGCAGCGCCATCTCGGCGGTCATGGGCGCGGTGTTGGCCGTGCCACGGACGCCGTCCGTCCCAAAAAGCTTTGTCATGTCAGTGATGTGCCATGGAAGCGCGCCACAGCGCAATGGCCTGCGCATGATCGGCAACGTCGTGCGCACGAATGATCTGCACACCTTGCGCAATCGCGGCAAGAGCCACCGCGACGGAACCGGGTGCACGGGCGGACGCCTCTGGCGCCTTCCCAATGGTTCCGATGAACCGTTTACGCGACGCACCCAACAGGATCGGAACACCAAGGCTGTGGAACAGGCTGATGCGGGTCAACAGGGCAAGGTTGTGCTCCAACGTCTTGCCAAAGCCGATGCCCGGATCGGCGATGATATTGTCTTTGGCAATGCCCACTGCCTGTAACATCTCGATCCGTTCAGCCAGAAAGTCATACACATCCAGCAGGACGTCATCATAGGTCGGGTTGTTCTGCATCGTCTGGGGATCGCCCTGTGTATGCATGACGCAGACCGGAACACCACGCGCCGCGCAGAGCGTGGAAAGGTCGGGATCGTAGGTGAAGCCCGACACGTCATTGACGACCGACGCACCAGCATCGAGTGCTGCTTCGGCGACAGCGGCCTTGCGCGTATCGATCGAGATCGGGATGCTCACGCCCGCTGCGCGCAAATCGCGGATGACCGGCGCTGTACGTCTGATTTCCTCTGCGACCGGCACAATCTGCGCACCGGGGCGCGTGCTTTCACCTCCGATGTCGAGGATCTCCGCACCTTGCTCGATCAACGCCTGCCCATGCATCACGGCGTCGTTGCGCGTGTCGTGCTGGCCTCCATCCGAAAAACTGTCGGGCGTGGTGTTCAATATCCCCATGATCTGCGGCGACGCCCAAACGCGGAGGAATGGACCCCGCTCAGCCTCCGTCAATTCGGCAACCGACATGACCTGTGGCACAGCGTGCCGCGACAGCACCTCGACATGTGAGAACCAGCAGCCTCCGCAAACAATCGTACCGTCCGGGCGCGCTGGTCCCACCTGCATCAACGGACGAATGTAACGCATTACAGCTTGGCCTGATCCACCGGGATGGCACGCAGCGCGACGGGTGCATCCGTGGGACCGTCGCCGCCGACCACAAGCATTTCCAGGACGTCGAAAGTGGCCGCGAACCAAGAGGCCAGTGCAACCGCATCCGCCCCTTTGGCCGAGGGGCCGTCGACGGCATCCAACACGATCTTGGATGGCGCCCAGACGCAGGCCTGACCGTTGCGCATCGCCCAATCCAACTCGGTCCGGGTATCGACAACCTTGCATCGGGCATCGCGCGCCGCAAGAACCCAAGCATTCTGCTCGATGGCCAGCAGGTCAATGCGGCGTTGTGCCAGCGGGTGGCTGGCTTGGGGCGCATCCACATCGGCTGGCCCCACGCAGAAAATCAGGGGTCGACCCATCTTCTCCAGCTGGTCGATCCAGCCGCTCAAGTGATCAGATGCGATGGCATCATTCGACAGATACACCAGTTCGGGATGCATCACGTCCTCTTCCAGATCCTCGGTAGCGATGGGACGAGCCGTGCCACGGCTGCGGACAATCTCGACCCCAAGAGCACCGGGGCCGCGGTCAAGCTTTTCGATGCGGACAAAGACACGCATCGCCTGTGGCTCCATCAAAATGCGGTCGGCCACGCGTTCGGACAGGGTTTCAAGCAGGTTCAGACGCTCAGCGGCCAGCTCATAAGAAATTGCCTCGGTCACCTTGTCGTAGGATAGGATGCGGTCCACGTCGTCGTCGATCGGTCCGGTGAGGGGACGCACCTCGACCACGATGTTGAAGCAGATGCGCTGGGTCACCCCGCGTTCGGCCTGGAAGGCGCCTATTTCAACCTCGACCGTGTGATCGCGGACCGAGATGCGATCAAGCGGGGCAGATGTGGCGGTGGCCTCCGACCGTTCGGACGGATGGGAAAAGGCAAGACGGATTTCAGACGCCATGATGCAGGCCTATGCAGTCAGAGTTGCGCCCTTCTATCCAAGCTGTCCCCGCGGGGACAGGGGCAAAGACGCCGCCCCTGGGCCGGAAAACGTCAGTTTGAAGCGGTCCGGAACGTATGGCGGTAAAAGACATGCACACCGATGGCCGCCGTCTTGGTATACACCCGGCTCCAGCGTGGGCGGACAGCGGTGGTGTGGTAGTGCGTCGCCCCTTCCGTGAGGGCGGGCGCACGACCGTCCAGAACGGTGCGCGCAACCTTGGACACGCGTTCAAACGCGGTTTGTTCGTGAATGGTTTCGGGCGCACCATCGCATGTGTATGTGAATTGGCATTGGTACTTGCGTCCGGTGCCCTGATTAATCACGCCACAGACATTGTTGGGAAAACGGGCGCTGCGGACGCGGTTCATGATCACCTCGGCCACGGCAAACTGACCTTTGACCGTCTCGCCGCGCGCTTCGAAGTAAAGCGCTTCACTCAAACACTGCCAGTGCGCGCCACCTTTGGCCCTTGGCTGGGCATCAAGCCAGCTTCGGGAAAACGAGACATCGGCACCGGCTTCCGGTTCCTTGAGCAACGCAGCCAGACGCGCCGGCTGTACGTTTCTCAATCCACGATTTTCAGCGTTTCGCAACGCCTCACCTGTTGCAGTCAAATTCTCAGCATCTGCCGCAGCAAGCTGCGTCCCTGCCAGCATGGACCATGCCAGCAGCGCCTTTACCAAACGTCGCATAGATCACCCCAGGATCACTTCCGATCCGGGGCATTTAGGGAAAATTGACCACTTCGTCCAGTTTTTGGGCGATTTGGTCGCACATGGCCGCTATGCATGCGCGCCATGTCGCTTGTAGACCACCGCAGAATGCAGTGTTGCGTCAATTAGCCCGCTACCCGATCTTGTGGGCGATTGCCAGCTGAGCGGAAGCCAGCCGAGCCACCGGAACCCGGAATGGAGAGCACGAAACATAGTCAAAACCCGCGTTCCGGCAGAAGGCAATTGATTCGGGGTTGCCACCATGTTCGCCGCATATCGACAGAGTTACATCGGGTTGCGTGGCACGTCCGCGTTCAGAGCCAAGCTTGAGCAACTCCCCCACCCCATCGATATCGAGCGAGTGGAACGGATCTTCGACAAAGACCTCTTGCCGGACGTAGTCAGACATGAACCGCCCGGCGTCATCGCGCGACAAGCCATACGTCATCTGGGTCAGATCGTTCGTTCCAAAGGACAAGAAGCTGCAGTGCTGAGCAATATCACCGGCCCGTAGTGCCGCACGCGGCGTCTCGACCATAACGCCCAGACGGTAGTCGAAATCAGCCCCTTTTTCTGCGGCAACGGCGGCCGCAATCGCATCTACGCGGGTGCGCACCAGTTCGACCTCGCGCTTCGCGCTCACCAGCGGGATCATGATCTCGGGCACCACAGCGGCCTCATCGCGGCTCGCATCAAGAGCCGCTTCAAAGATCGCGCGCGCCTGCATCTCGTAGATCTCGGGCACCGTCACACCAAGGCGCACACCGCGCAGACCCAGCATCGGGTTGTATTCCATCATCGCTTCGATCCGCCGGGTCACGTCGGACAGAGGCAAATCCAGAGCATCAGCAAGCTCGCGTTGACCGTTGCGATCGGTGGGCAGGAATTCGTGCAGCGGTGGGTCAAACAGGCGAATACAGACCGGTTTGCCCTGCATGATGCGGAAGAGTTGACTGAAGTCGGCCCGTTGCATTGGCAGCAGCCGCTCAAGCACGGCGCGCCGGTCGTCACTGGTCGTGGCAAAGATCATCTCGCGCATGACCGTCAGGCGACCCGGTTCAAAAAACATGTGTTCAGTTCGGCAGAGGCCGATGCCTTGGGCATTGAAATTGCTTGCTGTCTTGGCGTCGGCAGGCGTGTCGGCATTGGCACGAATATCGATATCACGCTCGGCATCCGCCCAGTCCATCAGGTCGGTGAATGCATCATCAAGGGCCGCCTCCTGCATCGCGGGCGCCCCTAGCAGGATCGTACCATTGGTGCCATCCACGGTCACAATATCACCCGCGGCCACCGTGCGACCGTCTTGCGTGGTCAGCAGTCCCTTGCGGGTCTGGAAACGGATGTCTCCCACGCCGACGACGCAAGGAAGGCCAATGCCCCGCCCGATCACGGCGGCGTGGCTTGTGATCCCACCTCGTTCCGTGATCACCGCCTTCGCGGCGTGCATGCCCCGAATATCTTCGGGTGACGTCTCGCGGCGTACCAGGATGCAATCTTCGTCCCGGGCGGCACTTGCCTGCGCTTCATTGGCAGAGAAGACCAGTCGGCCTGTAGCAGCGCCCGGGCTTGCGGCGATGCCGGTGCCAAGGATGTCACGTTTGGCATGCCGATCCACCTGCCGGTGCAGCAGTTCGTTCAATGTGCGGGGTTCGATCCGCATCAATGCCTCTTGCCGGGGAATGATCCCATCACGCGCCAGCTGCACGGCAATCCGCACCGCAGCGCGAGAAGAGCGCGCCACACGCACGCCGTCGAGAATGTGCAAATGTCCGTTTTCAATGGTGAATT
The DNA here is from genome assembly GCF_947504105.1 of uncultured Tateyamaria sp. GTDB lineage: Bacteria > Pseudomonadota > Alphaproteobacteria > Rhodobacterales > Rhodobacteraceae > Tateyamaria. The sequence continues at coordinate 19,876 of NZ_CANNGP010000028.1, read as the reverse complement.
CGACCTGCATTTCCTCGCGTAGCTTAGTGCGCATCAGGCGGGCGTGATCGACCAATTGGGCAAAGCCATCCGGCACCAACTCCTCGAGGGATGGGCCTCGGGGATCGCGGGTGATGAATAGCGACTTGGCATCGCTGCGCAACGCATCACGGCCTTGGCTTTGGCGCAGATACCGTCCGGTGATCTGCGGCATGCCGGTTTTTGACGACACCAGTTGCAAGACGCCCGAGCCGCTTTCACCCTGCCCGACACCAAAGGCCATTTGCTGTACGATCAGGCCCAAACCGGCATCAGCTGGGGCGCCCTTGGCCTGCCGAAGCAGGCGGGCTGACGTGCCCTCCCACGCACGGGCCATGGATTTGAGAACGCCTGCCAGTTGCTCGGCCTGCGTTGCTGGAAACGCGAATTCCGTTTCAATTTCATAGGCTTCCAAGGTCTGTCGCAGCGCATCCGGGCCTTCGCCCGTCACGTCATCGAACATATCCGGATCCAGGCGGTCGACATGGATGGCATAGCTTTGCACAAAACGCGTGAACAGCGCTGCGGCGGCGTCAGCACCAAGCGTGTCACAGAGCGCCGCGTACCGTGTTTTGTTCATGCCGACATTGAGGATGGCGGAGGGGCCGCCCCAATCGGGGTCCTCGGACGAGGGGCGAACGCAGAGCAGCGCCTCATCCGGGAATTGGTCGAGAATCGCTGGAATATCAGGGAGATGGCCGCTGGCAATGTCGTGCACGGCATCGAAAGACAGCGCCACGGTCGGCGGAACTGGCAAGTCCAGACGGGTCAGCCGTTGCAGGCATTTTGCCCGCCCGCCATGGGTTTCGGTGGCGATGGGGGCGGTGGGGGTGACCAGGGTGGTGTTCGGGTTATTCTGCACTGCGGCATCGCTCCTTTGCGAGGCGCAGCATAGCTGTAAAGCTTGACCGCACAAGGGTTTAGCGTGTGCGACTTTCGGCCTGTGACAGGGGGGCACCCCCCGTGCAGCATCCGTACACCCCCTGTACACCGGGCGCGGGCGCAGAAAAGTGGGTGAGCGCAACGGTTTTCGGGCGTTGGAAGGGGGCCAGCCCCCTCGGGCTACGCCCTCACCCCCGGGATTTTTTGAAACAGGGAAGAGTGGGGTCGGTGCCCTAGCCTTCTACCTTGGTGAGGTCTGCGACCGACAGGCATAGCGTGCGGATGCGGCTGAGCAGGTTGAGGCGGTTGCGGCGAACCGTTTGGTTTTCCGCGTTGATCTGCACCGCTTCAAAGAAGGCGTCGATGGGGCCGCGCAGGGTGGCCATGGCGGACATGGCGCTTGTGAAGTCCTGTGCCTCCATCGCCGGGGCGATCTTGGCCTCGGCGGTGTCGAGCGCTTCGAACAGGGCGGTTTCCTGTGGTTCTTCGGCGAATTTGATGTCGGCGCCGTAGGAGTATTCGACGCCGTCGGCCTCCTCGGCCTGCGTCAGGATGTTGTTGGCGCGTTTGAAGCCCTGAATCAGGTTTTCGCCATCATCTGTGGCGAGGGTTTCGGAGAGGGCTTTGGCGCGTTTGACCAGCAGGGTGAGGTCGTCGTTTTGCGGCATCGCGATACAGGCGTCGATGATGTCGTGGCGAATGCCTTGGTCGCGGAGGTAGACTTTGAGGCGGTCGTGGAAGAAGGCGAGGAGGTCTTCTAGAATTTTGTCGTGCACAAACATTATCTCAGCAAGGACTTTGTCCGCGTCTAACTTCTCGTCCTTCAACTTTTCCAATTCAGACCGCGAGTCCCGAGCCCGTTGCCACAGCAAGCTGCGTTCACCGTCTGCCTTGGCCCACGACTGCAGCCAAAACTTCAAAGCGTTCTCGGCTTCTGGAATGTTCTGATCGGCTATCCAATTGCGCAGTTCCGCTCGGGACAAATCCAATTGCGGCCAAACCGACGCACTCAATTGTTCCGTCAGCTTTAACGAAACGCCATTTTCCAAAACCAACCTGGCGACGCCCAGAGCGGCCCGCCGTAGCGCAAAGGGATCCTTCGACCCTGTAGGCTTTTCATCAATCGCCCAGAAACCCGTCAGCGTGTCCAGTTTATCTGCCAGTGCAACGGCCACCGACACAGGCGCGGTCGGCACATCATCAGACGGACCCAGCGGTGAGTAGTGTTCCCCGCACGCCTCGGGCACTCCATCGTCGTGGCCTGCGGCTTCTGCATAATACTTGCCCATGATCCCCTGCAGCTCGGGGAATTCGTAGACCATTTCGGAAGCGAGGTCGGCTTTTACAATCCGAGCCGCTTCCGCCGCGAGGTCGGGTTTGGCGCCGACCACTGGCGCAAGTTCGCGGGCCAGTGCTTCGATCCGGGCGACACGCTCGGCTTGAGACCCAAGTTTGTTGTGGAAGGTGACATCGGCCAATGGCTTTGCCATACCTTCAAGTCCTACGTCACGAACGGTGCGCAAGTCATTCTCCCAGAAGAACTTTGCGTCCGCCAGTCGTGCGCTCAGCACCTTTTCATTGCCAGCCAAAATCGTGGCCCCACTGTCCGCAGTTTCGCGGTTAGCCACGGTGATGAACCGTTCGATTCGACCCGTTTTGGGGTTCCGGACGGAGAAGAACTTTTGGTGCTCTTTCATCGAGGTTTGCAGCACCTCGGGCGGCAGGTCCAAAAAGTCGTCGCCGATCTTGCCCATCAGGACCACGGGCCATTCGACAAGGCCCGCAACCTCGGCCAGCAGGCCCTTGTCCTCGACCACCTCAAGCCCGTTGGCGAAGGCGGCGTTTGTGGCGTCGTTCCAGATGGTGTTTGCGCGCTCAGACGCGTCCAGCATCACGCGGGCGCGAGCCAGCTTGGCGCTGTAGTCATCAAAGGATGTCACAGCGAACCGGCCCGGGGCCATGAAGCGGTGCCCTTCGGTGGTGTCGCCGAAGGTGATGCCGTCAACCTCGCCCGGCACGACGCTGTGCCCTGCGTCATCCGTCAGGATGCAGAGGATGGAGTGCAGCGGGCGCACCCATTTCAGCGCGCCGGTGCCCCAGCGCATGGATTTGGGCCATGGGAAATTGCGGATCGTCGCCTCAAGCACCTCGGCAATGATCTCTGCCGCGGGACGGCCCGGTTTTTCGATCACGGCGAACAGGACGTTGCCCTTGGGGGTCTCACGCTCTTCCACCTGATCGCGGGTCAGGCCCGCGCCGCGCAGGAACCCTTTGATCGCCTTTTCGGGGGCGTCGGCCTTGGGGCCTTTGCGCTCTTCCCGGGTGGTGGGGGATTTGTCCAGCACCCCCTCGACCGTCAGCGTCAGGCGGCGCGGCGTGGTGAAGGCGGCGGCAGAGGCGTAGGTCAGCCCAGCCTCGACCAGACCGTTTGTGACCAGCTTTTGCAGGTCCTCGCCCGCGCGCTTTTGCATACGTGCGGGGATTTCTTCGGAGAAGAGTTCGATCAGAAGGTCAGGCATTGGGACGCTCTAGAGATTGACGAAGAATTGGATAGCGATGGCGTTGGCAATATCGACAAAGAACGCCGAGACCAAGGGCAGGATGACAAAGGCCATGGGCGACGGGCCATATCGTTTGGTCACGGCCGTCATATTGGCGATGGCTGTGGGGGTGGCCCCGAGGGCAAACCCGCCGAAGCCTGCGCCAAGAACCGCAGCCCGGTAGCCGCCGCCCATCAGCGGGAACAGGATGAAGATCACGAAAGCCAGTGTGGCCAGCGTTTGCACAGCAAGGATCAGGCCAATGGCCGTGCCCAGTTCAACCAGCGTCCAAAGCTGCAGGGACATGAGCGACATGGCGAGGAAAGCGCCCAGTGCGATCTCGGATATCAGGGCCAGTGCGGGTGTGCGGGCCACGGGCTGTGCCGTTGGAAACAGGGCTGTGCGGATGTTGGCAATCAGGATGGCCATGATCAGGCAAGGGACAAACAGCGGCAGTTTTACACCAGCCTTGATCAGCCCCAGATGGGCGGAGTAACCCCCGATGATGGCCAGATTCAGGTACAGCAGCACCCGCGAAACTGTCACCGGGTCAATGGGCGTGGTTGGCCCGTTATCCGCTGGCAGACCAACGGTGAGCCCTTCGTCGGGTCGGTCGGGCGTCAGGTCTTTACCTTCAACGAGGTATCGCGCGATGGGCCCGCCGATCAGGGCGGCCAGCACCAAACCAAGCGTGGCAACCGCGATCCCCAACTCGGGGGCGTTGGTCAGCCCGCTTGCGGCGGCCACATCCGGCGACCATGCAATCGCGGTGCCGTGCCCGCCAATCAGGGCAGCCGAGCCAAACAGGACACTTGTGGCTGCAGGATAACCCAGAAGGACGGCCCCTGCTGTTCCGATTCCGTTTTGAACGAGGATCATGATCAGCGTCAGAAACAGAAGCACCGCCAGTGGTTTGCCGCCGGACAAAAGATCGTTGAACCGAGCATTCAGGCCGATCCCGGCAAAGAACAGAACGAGGAAGAAATCCCTGACCTCCATTTCGAATGCGAATTGCACATCAAGGAAGACATAGAGGAGCAGCCCGACCACGGCGGCAAACAGCCCGCCCGACACTGGTTCAGGGATGTTGAACCGGCGCAGGATTTCGAACCACCCGTTCAACAGCGTCCCAAACAGAAAGACTGCGAGGCCCAGCGTAGCGGTGATGAAGGCTGGCACGACCAGTGTCATTGCGTGATCTGGTCACGATCCGGGCATTCTTCGCCCACGATGGTTCCATCATAGGCCTTGTCGCCGCAATCGTTCAACTCGTGCCAGACATAACCGCGCCCGTCTTCGGTGATGGCGACGATGCGGTCGACGCCGAAATCGACGTTCTTCTGGCCGAGGAACGGGAGGGCGGTGCCTGCGTCAAGTTCTGCCGCGATAGCTTCGGCGTCGAAGCAGTCGAACCAGCCCGGCGCGTTGCGCGGCGTTGCCTGTTCCAGCCCCACATAGGTTTCGGTCAGCAGGGCCAGTGACATCTCGGTCGTGAAGCAAGCCCGGTAGCGGATGGGTGAGCTGTCGGCATCGATGGCTTGGAAATCGGTGAAGGGGATGGGTTCGGGCATGTCAGAGACGACAGACACAAGCTGCACCTCTGCTGTCTCAACCTCTTCGTAAAAGCCGTAGATTTGCAGGTAGTACAGGGTTGCGCCTGCGATGATGGAACTCAGCACGATGACAATCCCGATGATTTTGCCGCTCACGCCGCATCCCCCGGCTGCCAGCCACCTGCCCGCGTTTGCACAAAGGCATCGGCGCATTGTTTGGCCAGTGCACGGACGCGCCCGATATAGGCCTGCCGTTCGGTAACAGAGATCACGCCACGGGCGTCAAGCAGGTTGAAGATGTGGGAGGCCTTGATGCACTGGTCATAGGCCGGGTGCGCCATAATGATGCGCTTGCCCGTTTTTGCGTCGTCATGGGCCTGATCAAGGATCGATTTGCACTCAGCCTCTGCCTCTTCGAAGTGGCGCAGCAGCACTTCGGTGTTGGCGACATCAAAGTTCCAACGGGCGTATTCCTCTTCCGTCTGCTTGAAGATGTCGCCGTAGGACAGCGCGATGGGGGTTTGCGGGTCGTTGAATGGCATGTCCATCACGTGATCGACGCCGAGGATATACATCGCCAGACGTTCCAACCCATAGGTCAGCTCACCCGACACCGGATGGCAGTCATGCCCGCCAACCTGCTGGAAATAGGTGAATTGTGAGACTTCCATGCCATCGCACCACACCTCCCACCCAAGGCCCCATGCGCCGAGTGTCGGGCTTTCCCAGTCATCTTCGACAAAGCGGATATCATGCACCGCCATGTCCACGCCGATGGCCGCAAGGCTGCCCAGATACAACTCCTGCAGATCGGGGGGGCTGGGTTTGATCAGCACCTGGTACTGGTAGTAGTGCTGCAGGCGATTGGGGTTTTCACCGTACCGCCCATCGGTGGGACGGCGTGAGGGCTGGACATAGGCCGCCACCCAAGGTTGTGATCCGAGGCTGCGCAGGGTTGTGGCGGGGTGAAACGTCCCCGCCCCCACTTCCATGTCATAGGGTTGCAGCACCGCGCAGCCCTTGGACGCCCAATAGGTCTGAAGGCGCAGGATGATTTCCTGGAAGGAACGGGGCGGTGTAACAGTGTCGGACATGGGTCAAGCCATCGGTTGAATTGCGTGACTTACCTACGGCCCGCCCCCCGAATGGTCAATTGCGCGCGAGGTGGGTTTTTACGGGTATTCCACCATTTCCATTAGAGCGGAATCCTGCTTAATCTGCCGCCCACGGAAAGTATGGCACCAAGACCAACCAAGGGGATATCGGGTGATGTTGAAGCGTATTGTGCTGGCGTGGGTTGTCCTGCTTGCGTCGGTGGTGACCTTGAGTGCGCAGGACGATGCCGTCTGGATCCAGATTGAGGCGCAACCCAACCTGAACGAAGCAACCGCGCGTGCCCGTGTCTATGCCGCTGATCTGCCTGATGTGAACGGTTTTTCCCTTGGCGGCGGCTGGTACGGTATTGCCCTGGGCCCCTATGCCCGATCGGACGCCGAACAGGTGCTGCGTGTGTACCGGTCCGAGGGCGTGATCCCGCGCGACAGCTTCATCGCGTTCACATCGTCTTTCCGGCAGCAATTCTGGCCCATCGGTGCGAACGTGCTGAACCGGGGCGTGGTGCAAGCCCCCGTGCCCACCGAGCCCGAAGAGACCACGCCCGTCGTGGATACCCCTGCCCCGCCGCCCGCTGACGAAACCCCGGCACAGGCACAACGCAGCGAACGGCAGTTGAGCCGGGCCGAGCGCGAAGACTTGCAGATCGCACTGCAATGGGCCGGAACGTATCCGGGGGGCATCGACGGCGCTTTCGGTCGTGGCACCCGCAACGCAATGGCGCAATGGCAAGAGCAGAAGGGTTTTGAGGCCACCGGCATTCTAACGACGCAGCAACGGACGGTCCTGCTGCAGGACTACAATTCCGTTCTGGATGGTCTGGGTCTTGAAGTTGTGCGGGACGATACAGCAGGGATCGAGATGCTGATGCCCACAGGTGTGGTGACCTTTGAGAGATACGAATACCCCTTTGCCCACTACACGGCCACGGGCGACGTCGAAGCGACCGTGCTGCTGATCAGCCAGGAAGGCGATCAGACGACGCTTTTTGGCCTTTATGACATCATGCAGACCCTCGACATCGTGCCGCTGGATGGCAAGCGCGAGCGTAAGGATCGGTCGTTTGTTCTGGTGGGTGAGGGCGCGACGCGCGTGTCGGAAACCCGCGTGGCACTGGAAGACGGGCAGATCAAGGGCTTTACGGTCGTGTGGCCTGCTGGTGACGAGGATCGGCGCACGCGCTTGCTGGACGAGATGGAAAGGAGCTTTGTCCGCGTCGATGGCGTGATCCCGGCGAGCGCGGGCACACAGGAGCAGGCCATTGACCTGGTGTCCGGCCTTGAGGTGCGCAAACCGCGTCTGTCGCGATCCGGCTTCTTCGTGGACAATCGAGGTACGGTCGTGACAACAGCCGAAGCCGTGAGCAGCTGCACCCGCGTGACCGTTGATTCCGAAACCGATGCCGAGGTTACGGTGCTGGATAAGGCACTTGGTGTTGCCGTGCTCAAACCGACCTCCACGCTCTCTCCGCTGGCGATCGCGCGGTTTAGCGATGCCCAGCCGCGCCTGCAATCTGAAGTCGCTGCCGCCGGTTTCAGCTTTGAAGGTGTACTTGGCGCCCCTTCCATAACCTTTGGCACGCTCAGCGATGTCCGTGGTCTGCGCGGCGAACCGAACCTGTCGCGTCTTGCAATGGAGACTTTGCCCGGGGACGTGGGAGGACCTGTGCTGGACGCCGGTGGCGGTGTGCTGGGAATGCTATTGCCAGAGGCGCAAGGCGGCCGCGCTCTGCCTGATGGTGTGCGCTTTGCGCTGGACCGAGAGGCGCTGCAGGAGGTGTTGGCACAAGCCGGATTGGCAGCCGCCAGCACCAACAGTGCAACGCCTATTGATCCCGTTGATCTTTCAGCTGCGGCCACCGGCATGACCGTATTGGTCAGCTGCTGGGACTGATCGGTTTTCGTTCAAATCAACCACATTTCGATATGAGCCATTAGCGAAGCGTTAACGGCAATCCGACCACTTTAAGGCCATGCGTGGGAGCGCTGAAACCCTTGTCAGTGATCGGAGTGTGTCATGTTGAAATCCATTGTTAAAACGGCTCTTGTTGCCGCTTTCGTCGTTGTGCCTGCTGCATCAGCGGTTGCCAGCACCGCAGTTGTAAAGCCGTCCGCGGCATATCAGGGTCAGTGGTGGACCACCCCTTGGGCTGCCAGTACAGCCGTGCAGGGCGTCCAGGTGAAACGATGTGGTTCCTGATCGTCAACACCCGCAAGAAGGGTTGCCCGGCCTATATTGCAGGCAAAACCTGGGGCGGGATTTACCGCGCTGAGGGGTCCAAGATGTGATCCAAAGGACGCCTGTGGGCGATACCATGTTTTAGAGGGCTTTGCCCCCGTCTTCGGCGACGCGATGACGGTATCATCAGAATAGCGTGTCAGGTCAGCGAAGAGATGTCCGGTGTGAGATAGATCAGGGTTGGACCGTCGGCGTCGAACGCGGCGCGGACGGTTTCCTGCATGTCTTGCAGTGTTCGCGGTGCGGCAGCATGGACCCCGAACGCTTCGGCCAGCTTGCAGAAATCTGGGTTACGGGCGACCACCGCGTTGGGCGCGATTTGCGCTCGCACCATGCTTTCCTCAATCTCTTTCAGCTTGCCGTTGTCCCAGAGGATAATGGGCAGCGGCAGCCCGAGTTCGACGGCCACGCCCAGTTCCTGCATCGTGTAGTGAAAGCCGTAGTCACCGATGATGGCCATTGTGGGCAGCCCCTTGCGCGCAACCGCCCCGCCGATGGCCGCGGGGGTTGCATAGCCGAGGGTGCCAAAGCCGGTCGGGTGATGCCAGTGGCCGGGTTCGTCCATGTCCCAGACTTCCTTGGCCGTATAGGCAAACTGGGTCATGTCGGAGTAGATCATTGTGCCTTTGGGCAGACAGTCTCGCAGCGCATCACAGACTGGAACAATATCGGGGCGTTCGGCGTCGATCTCAGCGCGCCAACGTTTGCGCTGCGCGGCAACTTCATCCGAACGCCATCGGGTCGCTGACTGATGATGTTCGAGCATTTCAGCAAGGCTGGTCAGCACGTCATCCGCACGTGCCTGAATGCAGACATCAGCTCGCTGACTATCGCTCAGCACGATCGGATCGATATCGACACGAATGAGTGTTCCGGTGTGACCCAAATCTCTGCGCCACAAGTCCACTTCTGCCAACTCTGTGCCGACGGCGATGACCACATCCGCCTGTGCGAGCACATCGGCGCTGCTTGGTCTGGCAAGCGAGGCTCCAAAATTCAGCGGGTAGCCTGCCATCAATCCGCGGGCCGCATAGGTGGTAAAACTGGCCGCACCGGCAGCTTCCGCCACAGCTGGTGCAAGATCAGTCTGCACCCCGCCACCGAAGATAAAGATGGGCGCTTTGGCGTCGCTAAGACACGCCATAAGCGTTTCAGCAGCTGCATCATCATCGGTACGATAAGGCTCGGTCTCTACCTCTCCGAAAGGTTCCGGAGCCGCGGCCTCAAGCAATCCAATGGAGACTTGTAGGCACTTCGGGCGTGGACGCCCAGTTTCGAACTCTATCAACGCCCGATCAATCAGGGCATAGGCCGCCTCTGCCGTCCGCGCCTCTTCCGACCAGTCGCATACCGTCTCCGCCGCCCCGCGCTGATCCTTCATCTGGTGCAACTGCCCTTTGGTCGCCGCCGTCTCGTCCAGACAGGATGAAATCACTAGCATGGGCACGGAATCGGAATATGCCTGCCCCATCGGTGTCATGATGTTCGTCAGTCCCGGCCCGGTGATGACATAGGCCACGCCGGGCTTACCCGTCGCCCGCGCATAGCCATCGGCCATGAAGCCTGCGCCTTGCTCGTGCCGAGCTAAAACGTGCGTGATGCCCGCCTCTTCGATCCCGCGATACATTTCCTGATTGTGCACCCCCGGGATGCCAAAGATCACATCGACGCCACGGTCTTTCAGCATGTGGGAAATTTGCGCGCCAAGGGGGCGAGTTTGGGCCATTAAGCTCTCCAGAATTGAAGGGTAAAGATGACGTAAACGGCCATCAGCTCAAGCCGCCCGATCAGCATAGCGGCAGCCAGCAGCCATTTGGCCGTGTCATTGAGGCCCGCAAAATTGCCAGATGGGCCGATCTGGTTGCCAAATCCCGGGCCGATATTCGCAAGGGCCGTGGCTGCACCGGACAGCGCCGTTACGAAGTCGAGGCCGGTCATGGCCAATGCCACAGACAGGACACCCAATGTCACCACAAAAAACATGAAGAAGGACATGACCGAGTTCAGCACATCCTCGCCCACAGGGCGCCCTGCATAACGGGGGGTAAAGATGCCATGCGGGCTGCGTGTCTTTTGCAACTGCGCCTTAATCGACGCGAACAGCAACTGGTATCGGAATATCTTGATCGAGCAGGCGGTCGACCCCGCGCAGCCGCCAATCAGGCCGGTGAAGAACAGGACCGCCACGGCGAAACTGCCCCACTGCCCGTAGTCCGCATTGGCGTATCCGGTGCCCGTCATCAGCGATACCGTATTGAAAAGTGCAGCGCGCACAGCCCCTTCGTTCATCGCGTTTTGCTGCAGCAGGTTCCAACCGGCGATCAGTGCCACGATCACAAACGCCGTCACGAGAAAAACGTGAATTTGCCGATCTTGCAGCAACGGGCGTGCTGTGCCTGCGCTAAGCTGAACGAAGCGCACGAACGGCAGGGCGGCCAGAATCATGAACAGCGTGGCAACATAGGAGGGCGCGGGCCCAAATGCGGCGAAGGACGTGTCGTAGTTCGCAAACCCACCTGTGGCGATGGTGGTCATCGCATGCACCGTGGCATCGAATGCGCCCATCCCCGCCGCGATGTAAGCCAGCGCGCAGATCAGAGTGAGTGCCACGTAGATGACCGAAATGCGGCTTGCAATCTCGGTCGCGCGTGGCAGGATCTTCCCGAAGGTATCAAAGGCTTCCGTGCGGAAGATCTGCATCCCGCCAACGCGCAGTTCAGGCAGGAACACCATGGCAACAACGATGATACCGATGCCGCCCAACCATTGCAGGATACCGCGCCACAAGAGCAAGCCCTTGGGCAACGCATCAAGGCCCGACAGAACGGTGGAGCCGGTTGTGGTCAGGCCGGACATCGCCTCGAAAAACGCATCAACAAACCGCGCTTCCGTAACGCCAACGACGAAGGGCAGCGCACCGAAGATCGGAAGCGCCAGCCACACCCCAGTGGTCAGCAGAAAGGTTTGTTGGATCGTCAGCCCTTCTTTCACACCGTTTTGACAGCTGAGGGCGATCATGCCGCCGACAAGAATGGTGATCAGAGCGCATTCCGCAAAAACCGGCCAATGCCCAAGCCCTTCGGCCAGATCCACCAACATGGGCAGGATCATGGCCAGGCCAAGAACGGCCACAAGCAGGCCAATCACATATCCAACAGGGCGCAGGTCGATCATTGCGCTCAGCGTTGGCGGCCCGCGCGGGCGGTGTCAAGCATGCGTCAACGCGTCGTCGGGTCAGTCACCGAATGGCCTGGCAGGGCGCCAGGCCAGATCGACGACTACAGGTGCATCATGTCGCGGAACACATAGGCGGCGATATCTTCGCGGCGCAGGTTCATCGCGGCCAGTTCTTCGTCTGTCTTGGCATTCAATGCTTCGATGCGCTTGAAGCGGCTTTCGGCGGCGGCCGACATGGCCGCTGAGTGGCCGAGCGCAACGAAGAAGTCGGTGACCCGGTCAAGGATCGCGCTCAGGATGGATGTATTGGGTTGGGTGACGTAAGCCATTGGGATACCTCGCATATCATGCGTTAAACTGTGTCCTCCCGTTGGCCGAAACATAGGCCTTTGCAGTCAAAAGCACCAATGCCGATACTGCATGGCCGCATTGCGGAATTGTGGGCCATGAGGCGGGGGTGTCCCCCGTCGAAACAAGAAAGGCGCGCCTTAAGGGGCACGCCTTTCGCAATCCGTAAGTCGGAGGTGCCCGCCACCGTGCGGGCCGTCAGCCAACGTGGAAAAGGGTCTGGAACATCCGCGGGTCTATGCTGTCACCAGCGAACGTGTCCCCTTCTGTCAACACTGATACCGCGTCATGGCTGTGCAAGCTTTCCTGGTGACTTGCCACCACGCGGAAGTCGCCGATGCGCACATCCGCCAGAAGCTGCTGGCTGAACAACCGAGCCGCATCCTCGACAAAGATCGGGTTGGCGGCGTTCAGCTCGGCAAAGGCCTGTTCATCTTCGCGTTTGACCATCACCTGTGTCTCGGTCGGAACCGCACGACGGCAGGCATCGATCAGATCCTCGAACCAAAGCGTATCAGCATCATCCTCAAGCGCAACCGACACCCTTGCGACGGATCGTTGCGAGTGGGGCGTCGCCAGCTGGCCGCGGGTCGCGCGGGCATGTTCGCTCAGTTCCAGCGAACATGGGCAGGTCGAGGAATAGACATAGTCGAGATGCACAATGCGTTTGCGCACGCCCGCCTGCTCGACCAACTCAAGCGCGATGTCATAATACTGATAACCTGACAGACCCGAGCGGAGGCTTTCGACCTGCACGGGCATGCTGAACCGCATTTGAATGCGCGCGTCGAAGCTGTCGAGATCGGATTTGTAGTCGTCCAGCGCTGCCTCAATCACGCCGAAGGAAAACGTTTCTTCGGCATGTTTGTAGAAGGACCGCATGATGCGGGACATATTGATGCCCTTCTTGTCCGCCTCAAGGCTGACAGTACCAGTCACCGACGTCTCAAGCGTCAGGGGCGCGCCATCACGGCTTTCGATCCGCAGCGGCAGCCGGAAATTCGAGATGCCCACATACTGGATGCGTGTTTTAGCGCCGCGGATCAGGCTGGATGGCCCGTTCTGCAGGTCAGGCAGCGTGTCCTTGTATCCTTCGTCCACATCAAACCCCTCTGGGTAATCGCGGGAAAAGGCCGGGTACTCGACCCCATCACTGCCCGGCACAAGCCGCGCAACCGACGGGTCGAGCTCAATAATGTCTGTTGTCGTGGCGTTCTTGGCCCAGCGGCGGAGAAGATCCAGTGCTGCCTCGGCCTCGTCGCGTTCGGGTATTGCGGTGATGTCGGGCGTATGAATGTTCATAAAGTAGCCCCCCTTTCTGTCTGCGTGCCCAAGGTACGTAAGCCGTCTCGGACACATTTCCAATATTGCTAACAGTTACGTGTGACGCTGCAACATGGATGACAATTAAATGGGGGCGCTGTCAGTCTTCGGCAACATAGCCCGATTCTGCATTATTATGCTTTTTCCAAGGCTTGCAGGATATCGGCAACCAGATCATCGCCATGTTCGATCCCCACGGACATGCGCACAAGACCGGGTGTGATGCCAAGTATGTCTTTCTGATCCTGCGGCAAGCGCTGGTGGGTCGTGGTCGCCGGGTGCGTGAGAATCGACTTGGCGTCGCCGAGGTTGTTCGAGATCACCGGGATCGTCAGGGCATTCAGGAAGCGGAAGGCCGCGTCCTGTCCACCCGCAAGATCCAGGGACAATACCGTCCCCCCGGCCCCACCCATCTGGCGCATCACCAGATCATGCTGCGCGTGGCTGGAATGGCCGGGATAGATCACGCGTTCCAGTGCGTTATGCCCTTGCAAAGCATCGGCCAGTTGCAGCGCCGATGCTGCCTGTGCCCGCACGCGCAACTCCAACGTCTCAAGCCCTTTCAGCATCACCCACGCGGTGAAGGGCGACATGGAGCCACCCGTGTGCTTCATGTAAGGTTCGACCGTTTTGCGAATGAACTCTTGCGTGCCAAGGATCACACCACCCAATGCGCGCCCTTGCCCGTCCACGTGTTTCGTCGTGGAGTAGATGACGACATCCGCACCTTCGGCAATCGCGTTGGAAAAGACAGGCGTGGCAAAGACGTTGTCCACCAGAACCGTGGCATCCACGGCATGGGCCAGTTCCGAAACGGACTTGATGTCCACAACTTCCAGCGTCGGGTTCGAAATGGATTCGAAGAACACCGCCGTCGTGCTGGGCGTGATCGCGGCGCGCCACGCGTCCAGATCGGTACCGTCGACAAATTCGACCTCAACCCCGTAGCGGGTCAGCACCTCTTCGAGCACATAAAGACACGATCCAAACAATGCACGCGCCGACACCACCCGATCCCCGGCCTTGAGCATCGAAATCAGCGCTCCGGACACTGCCGCCATACCGGATGCAGTGGCAAAGCCGTCCTCGGCCCCTTCCAGCATCGCAATCCGCTCTTCAAACATGCGCACGGTCGGATTGCCGTAGCGGGCATAGATGAACTCGTCATCCCCCGCTTTCTCAAACCGTTGCGCGGCCTGTTCGGCCGTGTCATAGACAAAGCCCTGGGTCAGAAAGATGGCTTCGCTCACCTCGCCATATTGGCTGCGGCGGACGCCGCCATGGACGGCACGGGTGCGGGCATTCCACTTGTCGGACATGTTCAAACTCCATCGCGGGCCTGAAAGGGGTCAGGCCACAAAAAACCCCCAGACGCGGGTCAAGCGAAAGGGGGGCTTTCATCCTGACCTTTTAGCGGAAGTGTTTAACGTGGCCCGCAATCCGGTAACAAATCGCCACAATATGCGGATTACGCCTAGGGGTGTTGCGCGTCAACACCGTCACGGTGCTGTAACTTAAATTTCATGCCTGCGTCATATGGCTAGAGCATAGGAGCCCCACAAAATGTGGTAGGAGGTGCAGTATGCCCATCCTGAGACTGAACGCAGGCCCGAACGGGCTCTCGCTGCACGGCTCCCCGGCCCCGGCCCTGCCCGTCCTGCGGGGCGCGGCACGAGGTCGTGGCCCGATCATTATCCTGATTCACGGCTTCAAATACGACCCCGGAACCCCGCGCTTCTGCCCACACAGCCGCATCTTTGGGCGCGCAAGGCATCCGGAAAGCACATACCATGCCCAGTGGCCGCGCGCCTTGGGCTTTGCATGCGGCCATGCAGACGAAGGGTTGGCCATAGCCTTTGGTTGGCGCGCGCGTGGCAACCTGTGGCGCGCCCAGCGGTCGGCATGGGCAGCAGGCGTCGCATTGGCGCAGGCGATCAACACGATCCGCGCTGTCGCCCCCCATCGTCCAATTCACGCGATCACACACTCCATGGGGTCAGAGGTGCTGTTCGAAGCCCTGCACCATCTGTCCGCCCATGACGTGCAGCGCATTATCGCCATCACGGGCGCCAGCTATGCCAGCGTGGCAGAAACGGCGATGCAAACTCCGGCAGGCCGGACCGCCGAATTGCTAAATGTGACCAGCCGCGAAAACGATCTGTTCGATGCCATGTTCGAACAACTGATCATTGCGGACGTACCACAAGATCACGCCATGGGGGCTGGTATCGACCTGCCAAATGCCGTCACCCTGCAACTGGATTGCGCACGCACCCTCGCCGCCCTGCCCCGGTTTGGCGGCCATATTCACGCCCCCGGGCGACGGGTGTGCCATTGGTCCGGCTATACCCGGCCGGGGGCGTTACAGTTCTATGCCCGCGCTTTGCGCCATCGCGATGACGTAACGCTTGAGGCGTTGCAAGACGCGCTTCCATACGCCTCTGCACCCCGCTGGTCGCGTATCTTTGCGATGCCACAGATACCATCACACTTGCTTGGTGGGCAGAAAACCGCATCATGACCGCCGGACCACCCGGAGGACTGCATGATCGACCTGTACTATTGGCCCACGCCGAATGGCTGGAAGGTGTCAATCGCGCTGGAAGAGTTCGGGCTTCCCTACAAAGTTCACCTCGTCAATATTGGCGCGGGCGATCAGTTCAAACCTGACTTTCTAAAGATCGCACCTAACAATCGGATGCCTGCGATCACTGACCCTGATGGGCCGGACAGCGCGCCGATCTCGATCTTTGAAAGTGGGGCGATCCTGCAGTACTTTGCCCGCAAGACCGGCCAGTTCAGCGGCCGGACTGAACGCGAACGTATTGCAGTTGATCAATGGCTGATGTGGCAAATGGGCGGCGTTGGCCCGATGGCGGGCCAAACCCACCATTTTCTTAAGTACGCGCCGCAGATGGGCCACGATATTCCCTATGCCAAAGATCGGTACCGGAACGAAACCGCACGCCTCTACGGTGTGCTGGATCGGCAATTGGCAGAGAATGAATACGTGGCCGGGGACTATTCCATCGCTGATATGGCGATCTGGCCCTGGGCGTCGCTGTGGGAAGGTCAGGAACAAACCTTGGACGACAAGCCGAACCTGGCGCGCTGGTTGGACACGGTCGGCAACCGACCAGCCGTGCAACGGGGACATGCGCTGCATCTGGACCTGCGCACAACCAAGCAAAGCAAGTCGGCACAAGACACCTTGTTCAACACAAAGAACTGACCAAGACGCTCTGGGGGGAGAAACAAAACATGTTCATGGTCAGCGACTACGTGGCTCCTGAGGCAGTGATACTGTCCGCTGGTGCCGTCTTTACCATCGGCTATCTGATCACAAACCAGATCGTTCTGCGGCTTATGATCCTGCTGGGGACGTGCCTTTATACCTATTATTACTTCACCGCCGCAGACACGCCCTTGTGGGAGGCGATTTATACGTCGATGGTCATGGGCACCGCGAACCTTATCGGTCTGGGCAGCTTGCTCTGGCACCGCTCTAACCTTGCCGTGCCCCCAGCACATCGCGACATCTACCCCCTGTTCGAAGGACTGCCGCCCGGTGACTTTCGCGATCTGGTTAAACGCGCACGTCGCCACGTGCTGGATGAACGAACGCAAGTGACAACCGAAGGGGTCCAGCCGGATAAGCTGTACTACGTGATTTCCGGCCCGATCCATATCACCAAACGGGGAGAGCGTTTTACGATGCCACCCAACCTGTTCGTGGGAGAAGTTGCTTATGCGACCCATCAGACAAGTGCCGCCACGACCCGTCTGGATGCGGGCAGCGAGGTGCTGGAGTGGGACGTGGCCGAGCTGCGCAAGCGGGCGCAGAAAAACTCGCGCTTTGCGCTGGCAATCGAGGCGATGATCACCAAGGATCTGGCACTCAAGGTCGCGTTTGCGGTCGCGCCTCACTCCGGGGATTGGAACGAAGACGCAGCAAATGCGCGGAGTGCGCGGGCTTAGGCCCCCTTGGCATCCTCGTCTTCGTCCGAGATCATGTGATCCTGAAGGGCTGCGAACTGCAGGAAGATGAACAGCATCATCGCGATCGGAAATCCGAAGGTTTCAATCTTGACCCAGGCGTCCGTAGACATGGTCCGCCAGATGACCTCGTTCGCTATTGCCAACGTGGCGAACATTGCACAAAGCCTACGGGTCAGGATCATCCACCCCTCGTGCCGCATGGGCACCGCATCACTCAGAACAAAGGCCAGCCAGCTTTGACCGCGCAGCAGGCCAATGCCCAGAAGCAGCGCGAACACACCGTAGACAATGCTTGTCTTCATCTTGAAGAACCGCTCGTCATTGAACCATGCGGTGAGCGCGCCAAAGAAGATGACCATGAACGCGGTGAAGATTTGCATCCGGCTCAACTTGCCGGTCAGGGCCCACAGCACAGCCATAGCGATCAATATGATGGGCACGAAGATCAGCGTGGCCACGATAAAGCCGGAATACTCCGTGCCCGCCATCTCGTAGGTGTTGTCGCGGATGCGCAGGTAGATCAGGAAAAAGACCAGTGGTGGTCCCAGTTCCAGCACCTGTTTCAGCAGGGGATTGATCTCGCGCGCGTCTGCCATGCTCTTCCTCAAGTTATCCGCCCATCTCGACGATGACCGCCCCAGCGGCGATCAGCGCCATCAGGGCAATTCTGCGTGGTCCTACCGTTTCTTTCAGCACCAGCCAACCGATGATTGCCGCAAACACGGTTGAAGTTTCGCGCAGCACCGCCGCCTCGCCCACTTTATCCAGCCGCGTCGCCATCATGATGGAGCCGAAGCTGAGAAAGGCAACAATCCCGCCGATCACACCGCGTAACATCAGCGGCGGCAGTGCGGGGGCATCCTGCATCCGGCGCCAGCGCATGTAAGCGATGGGCGGCATGAAGATACCGTCAATCATGAAGAACCACGCGAGAAAGGTGAACGGGTTCTCGGTCGCGCGGATGCCGTAGGCGTCGTAGGTCGTGTAGAGAGCGACGAAGAGGCCGGTGATGACGGCGAGGCCCAGCGCCATGGGAAGCGTTTCGCGGTTGGTTTGGAGGTGGCGCAGGTTGTAGAGCGCGAGGCCGTAGATGCCTGCCAGCAAGACCCCTACGCCCAGCCATTGAATGATGGTGAAGGTTTCGGAGAATAGGAAATACGCGCCGATCACAGTGAAGAGCGGTCCGGTCCCGCGCACCACCGGGTAGACCACCGTGAAGTCCCCCTTGGTGTAGGCCCATGCCTGCAACAGTTTGTAGCCCACGTGGATCACGAAAACGACGGCGAAGATGGGCCACATATGCGGTTCGGGCCAGGGCACCACGAAGAGGGCGAAGGGCGCGGCCATGAGACCGTAGGAAGCGTCGATGGCCCCGCGGGTCAACCACGGGTCATGCCGCCCTTTTTGGAGCGCGCCAAAAACAGCGTGGAGAAAGGCCGCCAAAATGGCGAGGTACAGGGCCACGGTGTGCCCCGTTTCAGTGCCCTCAATACTGGCTAGCCATGCGGTCATTCAGGGGCTGTCCCAGCATGGGACATTTTGCAACCCCCTGATAAAACGCGATTAAACACCTTACAATCCCGTTAACGCGGCCGCGAAGTCCTCGGGATCAAAGGGTGACAGATCGTCGATCTGCTCGCCCACACCGATGGCGTGGATGGGCAGGCCGAACTTGTCCGCCAGCGCCACGAGAACCCCGCCCTTGGCCGTCCCGTCAAGCTTGGTCATCACGAGGCCGGAAACGTCCGACACCTCCTGGAACACCTTGACCTGGTTGAGCGCGTTCTGACCCGTCGTCGCATCCAGCACCAAGAGCGTGTTGTGGGGCGCGCTTTCATCCTTCTTGCGAATGACGCGGACAATCTTGGCCAGCTCTTCCATCAGGTCGCCACGGTTTTGCAGACGGCCCGCCGTGTCGATCATCAGCAGGTCCGCACCTTCGGCTTGCGCCTTGGTCATGGCATCGAAAGCGAGGCTGGCAGGGTCAGTGCCTTCGGGCGCGGTCAGCACAGGCACCCCTGCCCTTTCACCCCAGACCTGCAATTGCTCCACGGCAGCGGCGCGGAACGTGTCACCTGCGGCAATCACCACCGACTTGCCTGCAGCACGGAACTGGCTGGCAAGCTTGCCGATGGTCGTGGTCTTGCCCGAGCCGTTCACACCCACGACCAGCACGACCTGCGGCTTTTGCGGGTAGAGTGGCATTGGTTTGGCGACGGGATCCATGATGCGGGCGATTTCCTGCGCCATGAGTTCCTTGATTTCGTGCACGGACAATTTCTTGCCCATGCGCCCTTCGGCCATGTTGGCGGTGACACGCAGGGCGGTGTCGACGCCCATGTCGGCGGCGATCAGCAGTTCCTCAAGCTGTTCCAGCATATCGTCGTCAAGCGTGCGGCGCATGACGGGCGTGGCGTCGCGGCGGCCCAGCAGCCGGCCGAGGATGCCGCGCTTGGGTTGGTCGGGCTCCGGTGCGTCGTCGACCAGCGACACGGGCGCGACCGCAGCGGGCATTGCCATCGGTTTCGGGGCAACGGTTTCGGGCGCCTCTTGTGTTGCCGCAACAGGCTCTTCGGTTGCAACGTCCGTCGGACGCGGTGTGGGCTCAGGCTCAGGCTCAGGCTCAGGCTCAGGCTCAGGCTCAGGCTCAGGCTCAGGCTCAGGCTCAGGCTCAGGCTCAGGCTC
>NZ_CANNGP010000027.1 GCF_947504105.1 uncultured Tateyamaria sp. | reverse complement strand
TGTCATCTCGTCTCATGCCCCAACATGACACTCCGAACCGACAATGGGAATCCTATGTCAGACGGGGAACACTAGCGGTCAGCCGAAATAGCTGTGGAACCCGGTGATCGCGGCCTGCAGCCCGTCATCGGTGACATCCTTGTGCAGTACGAGCCGCGTTGTACCGGTGGCCCCGGTCAATTGAACGCCGTGAGCGGCCATGTGGTGCGGCAAGTCCGCAGTGACCCCGCCGGGCGGCGTGAAAAAGATCATGTTCGTGGCTTGTTGTACGTCTCCGTACGAGCGCAGAGCGTCGGCAAGTGCAGTGGCGCGGGCATGGTCTTCGGTCAGGCGGGTCGTGTTGTGGTCCAGCGCATGAAGGCCAGCGGCGGCAAGGATGCCGGCCTGTCGTGTGCCGCCGCCCAGCATCTTGCGATAGCGGCGGGCGCTATCGATCAGATCCTGTGGGCCGACGAGGACAGAGCCGACGGGGGCGCCAAGCCCCTTGGACAGGCAGATCGAGACACTGTCGAACATGTCGGCCAGCGCGGTTTCGGGGCAGTTGAGTGCGGCCACGGCGTTGAAATAGCGCGCGCCGTCCAGATGCACGGCAAGACCTGCATCGCGGCCCGCCTGCACCGCCTCGCCCAGTCGGGTGAGCGGGATCGCCATGCCATTATGGGTGTTTTCAAGCCCCAGAAGCCGGGTGATCGGCATGTGGGGGTCATCCTCTTTCACCGCGGCGGTGATGTCGGCGGGGTTGAGTGCACCGTCCTCGGCCACGTCGAGCGCTTCGAACCCGATACCGCCGAGGACGGAGGCGCCTTTCGCCTCGTATTTGTAGATGTGGTAGGGGCGACCGGTGATGATCTCTTCGCCTCGGGCGCAATGGGCCAGCATGCCCACGAAGTTGCTTTGTGTCCCTGAGGTCAGGAACAGCCCCGCCTCTTTGCCCAGGCGGTCGGCCAGGGTCGCTTCGAGCCGGTTGACGGTCGGGTCATCGCCAAAAACGTCATCGCCAACGTCTGCGTCGGCCATCGCCTTGCGCATTGCGGCATCGGGCCGCGTGACGGTGTCACTGCGTAGATCACAGATGATGTTGGCCGGGCTGTCGCCCTCGACCTGAGCGTATTGATTCATGAGATGCGCCTTTGCGGAAAACGAGAACGGGCGCGCCAATCGTAGGCGCGCCCGCTGATAAGGCAAGGCCGGAACTTTGATCTGTGACCCGACGCACCGCAGCGGGAACACCGAGCCAAGTAGTTATGCCCCGATAGTGACCTTAGGGCTGTTCGTCTTCTTCGCCGTCGCCTTTGGGCAGGTTGAAGAAGCTGTCGGCATCGACCAGCGTGCTTTCGTCTTCTTTGTCGTCCTCGTCATCGTCCGCAAGCGAGAACGTTTCCAGCCCTTCGATGGCCGTCGGGATCTTGGGTTCGGCTTCCATGCCGAGCGATTGTTCGGTGCTGACCAGTTTGCGGCGTTCGTCATCGGACATTACGCTGCCCTCTGCCGCTTTCTTGGAGGCGGCTTTCTGAACGGCGGCATCCAGTTCGGACTGCTTGGTCAGACCAAGGGCCACCGGATCGACCGGCTGGATGTTCGAGATGTTCCAGTGCGTGCGCTCGCGAATCGACTGGATCGTCGGCTTGGTCGTGCCCACGAGTTTCGAGATCTGGCCGTCGGTCAATTCAGGGTGGAACTTGACCAGCCAGTAGATCGCAGCCGGGCGGTCCTGCCGTTTGGACAGGGGCGTATAACGCGGGCCACGGCGCTTTTCCTCGCCCACGGCGGCGGCGTTGAATTTAAGCTTCAGCTTGTGCAGCGGGTTCTGTTCTGCAGCGTCGATTTCTTCTTGCGTCAACTGGTTGTTGGCAATGGGATCAAAGCCTTTGACGCCCGCCGCCACATCACCATCGGCGATGCCCTGCACTTCCAATTCGTGCATTTCGACAAAGTCAGCGATCTGCTTGAAGCTGATCGTCGTGTTGTCCACCAGCCAGACGGCGGTGGCCTTGGCCATGATCGGTTTTGCCATTGTCACATGCTCCTATGCATATCTTTCCCATCGCCTGAAAGAGGCGGCCTTGGGGTCCAAGGCGGGTTTCCGTTGTGGGGGAACTTGGAGGCGATATAGTCGGATCAACGGGAAAAGGGAAGCCTGATGCGTGTTGTTTTGATTTGGGTGGCTCTGGCGACGGGTGTCTGGGCGCAGGATCGATCGGGCGAGTTTGACTATTACGTCCTGTCGCTCAGCTGGTCGCCGAACTGGTGTGCCTACGAAGGGGACGCGCGCGGATCGGACCAATGCGACGCGCGGCATGATCACGGGTGGATCCTGCATGGGCTGTGGCCGCAATACCATCGCGGCTGGCCGGAGTATTGTCAGACGGCCGAGCGTCCGCCAAACCGTGCAATGACACGGGACATGGCGGATATCATGGGCACATCCGGTTTGGCGTGGCACCAGTGGAAGAAACACGGTGTGTGTTCCGGCCTGTCGGCGCCCGCCTACTATGCCCTGTCGCGCGAGGCGTATGGCCGCGTGGTGCGCCCGCCCGTGTTCCGCAAGCTCGATAAAACGGTGAAGCTGCCTGCGTCGGTGGTTGAAGAGGCGTTCCTGCAATCCAATCCGGGTTTGGAGCCTGATGGCGTAACCATCACCTGCCGCGAGGGGCATATCCAGGAAGCCCGCATATGCCTGTCCCGTGAACTTGACCCGGTGCCCTGTGGTCAGGACGTGGTGCGCGATTGCACGGCGCGCGATGCGCTATTCACTCCGGTCCGATGAGGGCGTCCAGCCCGGAGGGCGCATCAGGTAGCGCCACGCCTCGCCCCAGCTGCGGGCGTTGACGACATCGTGCCAGAGCCCCGGCAGTTCAGAGAACCAGACTTGGATCGGGTTGCGGCTGTCAAAGTCGCGCTTGAGGCCGTAGCGCGGCGTCTCTTCCTCGGCCTGGTAGGTGCCGAAAAGCTGATCCCAGATCACGGTGATGCCGCCGTAGTTCTTGTCGATATACTTGTCGTCACAGCCGTGGTGGACACGGTGGTTGGCCGGGCTGTTCATAACCTTGTCGAACCAGCCCAGCTTGCCAATCACCTCGGTATGAATCCACGTCTGGTAGGCCAGCACCACGATGATGCCGAAAAAGATCATCTCGGGCGAAAAGCCAAGGAAGACCAATGGGATGTGGGCAATCAGGCTCCAGACCCCTTCGAGCGGGCCGAAGCGAATGCCGGTGATGATGTTGTAATCACGCGAGGAATGATGGACCGCGTGCTGGGTCCAGAGCACACGCACCTCATGCGCGATCCTGTGTTCCCAGTAGTAAGTCAGGTCGGCTGCAATCACCGCCAACAGGCTGCCCCACCAAGTCAGCGGAATCTGCCAGGGCTGGGCGATTTCGGCCAAGATATAGTAGACGATGTAGGCGCCCGTCAGGATGAAAACCTGCACGGCAATCGACGGTATTTGCGTGCTGGCGCTCACCAACATCTCGGCAATCGTGCGCCCCTTGTGTCTGCCTTTGAACAGCACTTCAGCCAGTTCAATCAGCAGGATGGCAATACCGATGAAAAAGAAAACCTCGTCGATCCGGGTGCCAAGGGTTTCCAGACTTTCAGGGCTCATGGGCAAGTTCCTCTTGTCAGGGTGCGCCAGGCCAGAGCGGCCGCCTGTTTCGGAGTTGCATCACCGGCAACGACCGTGGCCCAGCCAGCGTAGATCAGGTTTTCGTACCCCTGCACGATCCATTCGGTGGGGACATGTGGATCGAAGGTGCCTTCGGCCTTGGCCATGTCGATGTCATGGGCAAGGTCGCGTGTTTGCGTGGCATAGACCTCGGTCACACGTGGATCCTGGCTGGCCGGTTCGGTTGACAGGAACATGTGCCGGGCCGCCAGCGGAAGAATGGCATGCAGCCCCGCTTCCAAACCTTCGGTATAGGTCTGGCAATTGGCTGTGGCCTCCTCGACCGCGGTATCCAGTTCCTTGGCCGCGGTCAGAGTCAGCGCGATCATCAGGTCGTCGCGTCCCGAGAAATGACGGTGCAGCGTTGCGCGTCCAACGCCCGCCTGCTTGGCGACATCGGCCAGCGATGCGCCCGGGTTTTGGCTGAACACCTCGAACGCCGCTTCGAGGATATGACCTACTGTTGATACACCTCTGTCTCGCATGAGACATATATGTCTCGATTCGGTTTGATGTTCAAGGAGACCGGATCAATTCATTTTCAGCCTCGGACGCAGCCAGCACGTGTCGGAGCCTCCGGCGGTGGTATTTTCAGTCAGAAGAAACGAAATCGCCCGCGCCACTCATCCAATGTGAAAACCGCGGGCGAAGGGGGGAAGCTGCTGCTTCTCCTGACACGGCCATCGGCTCCACAGCCTGTACCGCCTCAAGAAAGGAACACGTTAACCTTAACGCTTCGTTTCTTCTGACTGAAAATACCACGGGGGAGTCCGAAGGACGGGGGCAGAGCCCCATGGACAATAGTGTCGCCGACAGGCGGCCTTTGGATCACGCCCTAGCCGCCTGCGACTTCCAGTACGATTTTCCCGATGTGGCCCGAGCTTTCCATGCGCGCGTGTGCCCCCGTGGCTTCGTCCAGCCGAAACTCGGAATCCATCACCGGCCCGATCCGCCCGGCCGACAGCAGCGGCCATACCGCTTCCCGCAAATCCTGCGCGATGCGCGCCTTGGCCAGATCGCTTTGCGGTCGCAATGTGCTGCCGGTCATGGTCAGCCTGCGGGTCATAAGCTGGGCAAAGTTGACCTCGGCCTTTGGGCCTTGAAGAAATGCGATCTGTACCAATCGTCCGTCGTCGGCCAATGCGGACAGGTTGCGCGCAATGTAAGGACCGCCGACCATGCACAGGATCAGATGCGCGCCGCCTTCGTCCTTCATCACCTGTTTGAAATCGTCCTCGCGGTAATTGATGGCCACCTCGGCGCCCAAGTCGCGGCACGCTTTGCACTTGTCCTCCGATCCAGCCGTTGCAAAAACACGCGCCCCGAAATGGTTCGCCAACTGGATTGCGGTTGTGCCAATTCCTGATGAACCGCCGTGCACAAGGAAGCGCTCACCACCTGTCAGCCCGCCGCGCACAAAGACGTTGGACCAGACAGTGAAATAGGTTTCGGGCAGGCACGCGGCTTCCTTGAGCCCCATACCTTCCGGAACCGGCAGGCAATGGGCGGCAGGTGTCGCAACATATTCGGCGTAGCCGCCACCGGGCAGCAGGGCACAGACCTGATCCCCGACAGCCCATCCGCTGACACCTGGCCCGATCTCGACAATTGTGCCCGACGCCTCAAGACCAGGCAGGTCGCTTGCGGTTGGTGGCGGGTTGTAGAGGCCAGCCCGTTGCAACGCATCCGGACGGTTTACCCCGGCCCAGGCCACTTCAATCACAACTTGTCCGTGACCTGCCGTGGGACGGGGACGCGTGACAGCCCGCAACACATCCGGCCCGCCCGGGGTGGTGATTTCGATTGCGCGCATGTCCTGAACCATTCTGATCCCTTTCCTTTTTCACACCGTATCCCGGCAGGACCAGGGAAAGGAACCCACATGCTGGTCGCAGCGCTCGGACTGAACCTGATTATTCTCGTCCCGGTCATATCAGGATTGATGAACGGCACGATGAACGAAGCCTTTGGTCCGGATACGGATGCAAGACGCATCCTTGCATGTGTCTACGCCGCGATTGCGCTCGCAAGCGCAGCACTCATCACCTTGCACATCGGAAACCATTCTTGGGCCGTGCCCATGAGCTTTGCCCTGTTTGGGGTCCAGATCACTTACAAACTGGCCACGGTGGTGGTCGTGGGATTGGGGAGCCCGGTCGTTTTGACAAATCTTGTTGTGGTCGCCGTTCAGGTCACCGCGATCCTGATCTGGTCAGTTGCGTGGGGATGACCACGTACCGGGCAAGTCCGTGTCGGACATGCGCGATGGTGCCTTGATCTGATCGAGCAGCCAGTTGGGCCCGGCAAAGAGCGTCGACAGCATCTTGCTTTCGCGCACCTGCGCCTTGACCTTCTCGATCTGCATCACGTCGTCAATGCGCCGATCAAGGAACGCCCATGTCGCCTGATTGTCGATGCTGTCATCGCCCAACCAATAGAGCACGGTGGAAGAGTACACTCCGGACAGCGTGGCGCGCTTGGTGTACCAGTTTACATCGTCCGACGTGTCGCCCAGTGCCGTCCAGATCTTGTCCGCGGTACCCCAGATTGCCTTGGCCCCGTCAGCCGCATGCATTGGAAGTGCAAACAGCGTCGTACCACGACGGACGGCTTCCTTGTCTGTCACCGACTCGATTCGGAAGCGGACAGCCGCTGTAATCTTGTCGCGGAACCGATCCGGCAGGTCTTCTGATGTCAGGCGGGTGATCATGGCTGCGTCACCGCGCGCATGGTAGGCCAAGGCCAAGTCCACCGCTCCGCGTGGACAGACAGCCCGCGCCACGGGCAATGCGATATCCGCATCCTTTGCCGCCGCTCTGAATGTCACCTCGGACCAACCGTCAAAAGCCACGTGCATAAGAGCCTCATCCAAAAGGCGGTCGATGATATCGTGGGGCGTGTCAGACATGGGCCAAAAGTAGAGCGGTGTCCGAAGCGGGGCAAGGGCAACGGGCGTCCGCGTCCCTTGGCCACACCGGACGGCTTTTATCTGCCACTTGCGACGAGAACACCGGCAGGCCCAAGCCGACACAAACAGCCCTTAGACCTCTGGGCGAAATACCGCCCCTGCGTTCGGGGCTGACATGCGGTGTTCTGCTGGAATGTGGCCAGATATCTGCGCGGCTTGCTGCACAGGTTTCGACACGTGAAACACCCCCGGAGCGCAACCAAACGGGAGACCCTATCATGTCAGTAGCCAACGCATTTGAACGCCAGATGCTTGAATTGATCAATGACGAACGCACGTCGCGCGGACTCGACCCACTGGCCCTCGAATTACGTCTGAACGATGCAAGCGAGGACCACAGTGTCTGGATGGATGACACCCGCATCTTCAGTCATACGGGCGTCGGCGGTTCCGATCCGGGCGACCGGATGCGCGATGCCGGCTTTGCCTTTGAAGGGCAGTGGACTTGGGGCGAGAACATCGCTTACCAGCCCGAACAGGGCGCCCCGGGTATCGCGGACGATGTTCAAGATCTGCACGTATCGCTGATGAACAGTCCCGGTCACAGGGCCAATATCCTGAACCCGGACTTCGACTTGATCGGGATCGGGATCGAGGTCGGCGACAATCGCGGCTTTGACGCGGTTTACGTCACGCAGAATTTTGCGTCCACGGGAGCCTCAGTGCAATTGGACACGGGAGGCGGCTCTGGCGGCGGCGGCGGCGGTAACCTGACCGGAACGTCAGGCAACGACCGTTTGATCGGTTCCGGCCAGAACGAGTTGTTGGTGGGACAAGGTGGCAATGATCGTCTGTTTGGTGCTGGCGGCACCGACACGGTAAACGGCGGCCCCGGCAATGACCGGATGTGGGGCGGCACGCAGGCGGACCTGATGCGCGGCGGTGGCGGCAACGACCAGATGAGCGGCAACGCTGGCAACGACAGGCTGGAAGGCGCGGACGGGCGTGACCGTCTGAACGGCGACAATGGCAATGACACCGCTTTTGGTGGCGGTGGCGCTGACACGCTGAACGGCGGACGCGGCAATGATTTGCTCTTTGGCATAGACGGCAATGACGCTCTGCGCGGAGATCGTGGCAACGACACATTGGTCGGTGGCGATGGCAATGACCGTCTGGAGGGCGGCGCAGGCAATGACCGGATGGCGGGTGGCAATGGCGCCGACATATTCGTGTTTTCCAACAACCGGGACGTGGTCGTCGATTTCGACGGCGTACAAGAGCAGGATCGAATCGATCTGCGCCCCGCGTCCAACATCACCTCGTTCCAAGACCTGCGCACGGACGGACATTTGCGCCAGGTTGGCGATGATGTGGTGATCAGCGACGGGGCAGGCAACAATATACGCCTGCTTGATGTGGATATCGACAGCCTGTTGGCGAACGACTTTATCTTCTGATCAGCTTGCCTTGATACGAACCCAACACTGGACAAACCCGGATCGGTTTGCTAACTGGCCACTTCCTGCAAATCCTTGCAACTCAAATCTAGAAAGGTGGTGACAACCACATGCAGGTTAGTGTTCGCGACAACAATGTCGATCAGGCGCTTCGTGCCCTGAAGAAGAAGCTGCAGCGCGAAGGCGTCTTCCGTGAAATGAAGCTGAAGCAACATTTCGAGAAACCGTCCGAGAAAAAAGCGCGCGAGAAAGCTGAAGCGATCCGCCGGGCCCGTAAGTTGGCTCGTAAAAAAGCGCAACGCGAAGGGCTCCTTTGAGCCGATAGCGTAAGCTGATGAATTCAAGAACCCCGTAGCCGCCCGGCTGCGGGGTTTTTCTTTTGTGGTGGTCGACACTGTAACGCAACAGTGACCGCGCAGGTTAGCCCTGCGATGAGCGCTAGTCCTCACATTTGGCAAGGGTCGGCTTTGAGCCGATTGTGTTGAAAAACTCGAAAATCTGACAGCTGCAGTTTTCTGCCAGAATCCGTTGCAGCCATAGACTTGATACCTAGTGCCCGCTGGAGCCTCTGAGCGCATCCGACGTCGCCGGCACCGGTCCTGGGCCGACCCCCTCGATGAATTTTCGAAGAGGCGTTCTATGCGCCAGTTTTTCACTCATTCTAGCAAAAACCGGAGTTTTTCAACACAATCAGCCCAAATTTCCATATGCTGCAGAAGCAATGAATTTCCGGTTTTGCAGGAGCCCCTTGAAACTTCCAATCACCTCTGGATGCTGACATACACGGAAGGCAGTTAATGGGCAGTGTCGCTCACCGATGCATTGAAGACTATTGTTTAAGGTGGCCTCAGAAAATGTCGATGTTTTCAATGCCGATAAGCTTTTTTGATTTCTTCGTTCGAAGCATCAAGACGCTTCCGTACCTAGCCGTGACAATTGGGCCGTTATTTTTCTGCATTGGCATATGGATGAGTTATTCTTCTGCCAACTTCTCGAGAAATTCAGTCGCAGTAGAAGCTTTAGTCACAACCGTGGAAGAACGTCGCGGAGACAACGGGACGGTCTATAGGCCGACCTTTGAAGCAGAAGCGTCCAATGGGAACAGCATTCGGTATATTGGAAACACTTGGGTCGCGCCTAAACCGCATGAAGCGGGAGACATCGTGGCAGCTTATTATGATCAGGCGTCAGGTATTATACGTAGTAAAATTATGCTGAATCAACTTCGGTTCATGGGTAGTAGTTTTATGCGCATTGGCGGCGTTTTTGTTCTACTCGGCACGATCTTCTTCGGCTGGCGTCGATATTCGCGCAGTCAACAGTGATAACCAATCAAACCTGATTGGAGACTAGCTCCTGCTCGTAAAGCAGTCATTGTATCAGGAACGATGGAGGTCGGCTTCGTCCCACGGAACGGTCATCAAAAATGGAACTCAGCGCCTGGTACCGCACTCCTCGAGAGCCGGCGCGGCAAAGGCGTGAAGTGGCTCGGGCGTCTATTGCAAAACGCCCGAACCGTGCTGCAAAGCGGCCTAGCCCACCAAAGCGTTGTCGTCGCGCTTGACCACAACGATGGAAGAGCGGGGCAGCGACCCTTCGCCGTCCGGGAACGGTGCACCCGGATGCTGGATGCCCACGAACATCGTGCGGCGGTCTGCCGACCAGGTCAGACCTGTCACCTCGGACCCGTTTGGACCGGTCAGGAACCGGCGGATTTCACCCGTGACCGGGTCGCCCGCCAGCATCTGGTTGTTGCCCATACCTTCGAATTCACCTTCGTTGCTGTCGTCCCCGTCGGTCTGGATCCACATCAAACCAGTCGAGTCGATCGCCATGCCATCGGGCGAGTTGAACAGGTTGCCTTCGTTGACGTTGGCCGATCCTTTGTAGGGTCCTTCCTGCGCCTTGGGGTTGCCCGCCATCACGTAAAGATCCCAGTCAAAGGTGTTGGCGGCATGATTGTCCCCATGGGGACGCCACCGCACGATCTGACCGAAATTGTTGGCATCCCGCGGGTTGGGGCCGTTGACCGACGTGTCGTCTCCCCCTGCATTTGGCTTCACGCCACGGTTCTTGTTGTTGGTCAGGCAGCAATAGGCTTCGACCGCCGTGGGGTTTACCGCCACCCATTCGGGCCGGTCCATTGTCGTGGCACCCACGGCTGAGGCAGCTATGCGGGTGAAGATCGCGATATGCGCCTCGTCCATACCGGTTGCGTCGGGTGTCAGCGCCACCCATTCGCCCGTCATGTTGTCGTTGAACTTGGCCGCATAAAGCTGCCCGTCGCTCAGCAAGCTCGAGGTATCGCCACCCGGTACGTACACGTCGCGTGACAGCCACTTGTACATGAACTCGCCCCGCTCATCGTCGCCCATGTAGACGGCAACGCGGCCATCGGGCGCCAGAGCGCAAGCCGCGTTCTCATGCTTGAAGCGGCCAAGTGCAGTGTGCTTGACGGGCGTGGCATCGGGGTTGGTCGGATCGATTTCAACAACGTAGCCCACGCGATGCGGTTCATTCGGGTTCTGGCTGACGTCAAAGCGGGCGTCCCACTTGTGGTAGTCATAACCCCAACCGTCCGAACCGACGCCGTAGCGTTCAAAGCCTGCGACCGTCGTTTCGTCGGTGGGCATGTCGCCCGTCGCGCCGAAGTAGCCGTTGAAGTTTTCCTCGCACGTCAGGTAGGTGCCCCAGGGGGTCGGACCCGATCCACAATTGTTCATTGTACCCAGCGATGCCGTACCCGTGGCATCCGCTTCGGTCTTGAGCAGATCGTGGCCGGCTGCGGGGCCATCCAATGTCATCGGAGTGTTGTGCGTGATACGGCGGTTGTAGGGGCTGTCGATCACAACACCCCAGCCATCGTCACCTTCGGCCACTTCCATGATGGTGACGCCCTGCAGGTTCTGGAAGATCGTCACGTCGTCTGCCGAGGCAGGCACGCCTTCTTCGCTGTTGGGCAGGTTGGTCTCGCGGTTGGCATACTCGTTGTTGACCGCGAGGATCTGTTTGTTGCCCACGGTAAAGAGATGCATGCCGTCAGTGTTTTCGGCAAACACACGGTCTGAGCCCGCGACGGGCACGCCATTCGCCGGATCGAATGCGGGCACGTCCGAGAACAGCGGATCACCCCAGCGGACCAGCACATCCCACGTATACCCTTCGGGCACATGCACGGTGCCGTCGGTCTGTGGTGCCAGTTGTTCAAAGGCAAAACGCGAGGATTGACCGGCCATTGCCGTTGTCCCCTTCAGCATACCGGTTCCCATCACGGCCGCACCCGACCCGAAGGCCACGACGCCCCCCAAGAACCCCCGGCGCGAAATGGCACGCTCTACGACCTCATCAAAGCCCTGCGTTGTTTTACGTGGAAATTTCAGCTCGTCCCAATCGTCAAAGGACAAGTCCTGAGTATCTGCGTCTTTCATCGTGAACTCCCAAATATGTAGTTGGATTGCGGCGATTCGCGCCCTCCGTGTGCGTGCCTGATGAACATCACCGCTATATGACGACGGCCAAAATAATGGCCCTATGTCGCGGTGCAGGTCAGACTGGCAAAGCCGTTGTTTTAAAAACAGTTCTAAGTGCAAAGCTTGACTGCATTTGTGCCACCCCGGGTAAGCGCGCGAGATGTTGACGGTGGATGCGCGCGAAGTCCTCAGTCCCTTCTGCAACTACCTTGAGGATGTAGTCCGCGGTGCCCGCCATCAGATGACACTCTAGCACATCCGGGATGCGCGCGACCGCTTTTTCAAAGGCTTCAAGTACTTCGTCCGCCTGACCCTGCAGTGTGATCTCGACAAAGACGGTAGTCGGCACACCCATCTTTCGGGCATCGAGCAAGGCCACGTAGTCACGGATGTACCCCGCTTGTTCGAGCCGTTGCACGCGCCGATGGCACGCCGATGGCGACAAATGCACCGCCTCACTCAGGTCGGCATTCGACATGCGCCCCTGTTTTTGCAAAGCAGACAGGATACGGCGATCTGTTGAATCAAGTGCCATGCATGCAGGATCCTTCGTCATAAGAGCACAGTTGCGCACATTTCTTCGATGTTTGCGCACCAACACGATCCATTTCTAGTGCCCAATTGCAAGCCAATTGCGCGACTCTGGGCGCAACTGGAGGAGTAAACTGCTATGCACATCGGATGCCCAACTGAGATCAAGGCACAAGAATACCGTGTCGGCCTGACGCCAAATGCGGCGCGCGAGGCCGTCGCCCACGGCCATACCATCAGCGTTCAGGCCGGTGCAGGCAAAGGGGCCGGGTTCGAAGACACGGACTACACCGCGGCTGGTGCGCAGGTCTTGGACACGGCAGAAGAAATTTTTGCCGTCGCAGACATGATCGTGAAGGTGAAAGAGCCCCAAGCGGTCGAGCGCAAGATGCTGCGCGAGGGGCAACTGTTGTTCACCTACCTGCACCTGGCACCAGATCCCGAGCAAACCCATGACCTGCTCGCCTCGGGTTGTACGGCCATCGCGTATGAGACGGTGACCGACCCGGCAGGCGGCCTGCCCTTGCTTGCCCCCATGTCGGAAGTGGCGGGTCGTCTGGCCCCGCAAGTTGGCGCATGGACCTTGCAGAAGGCAAATGGCGGGCGCGGTGTGTTGATGGGCGGTGTGCCCGGTGTCGGACCTGCCAAGGTGGTCGTCATCGGTGGCGGTGTTGTCGGCACACACGCGGCCCGCGTTGCCGCCGGTATGGGCGCTGACGTGACGGTCCTGGACCGATCCCTGCCCCGGATGCGTTACCTGGATGACGTGTTTTCCGGCCTGTTCAAGACAAGCTACGCCAGTGCGGGCAATACGGCCGAACTGGTGGCGGAGGCCGACATGGTGGTTGGTGCGGTCCTGATCCCGGGCGCCGCAGCCCCCAAGCTGGTGACGCGTGATCAGCTGTCGACCATGAAACCCGGAGCTGCCATTGTCGATGTCGCGATTGACCAGGGCGGCTGTTTTGAAACGTCCCGCGCGACCACGCATGACGATCCGATCTACGATGTCGACGGGATCATGCACTATTGCGTGGCCAACATGCCCGGTGCCGTTGCCCGCACATCAACCATCGCCCTTGGCAACGCAACGATGCCGTTCATGCTGGCACTGGCGGACAAGGGTTGGCGTCAGGCCTGCGAGGATGACCCGCACCTGCTGGCCGGACTGAATGTGCATGCCGGGACACTGACCTACTACGCCGTTGGCAAAGCGCTGGGCATCGACGTGGTTGCCCCCAACCTTGCCCTCAAACAATAAGAAAAAGGCCGCTCGGATTGCACCGGGCGGCCCCACTTGGTCTTGTTGCGGTGTTGAGCCTTACTTGGCCAGAGCGTCGCGGATCTCGAGCAACACATCCAGTTCGGACGGACCTGCTGGCGCTTCTTCAGCGGGCTCTTCCGGCTTCTCTGCAGCCGCTTTGACCTTGTTCACGTAGCGCACCAACATGAACACCACGAACGCGATGATCACGAAGTTGATGACGGCCATCAGGAAGGCACCATACGCAAATACGGCGGCCCCGGCTTCGCGGGCCGCTTCCAGCGATGCGCCCTCGGCCACATCACCCGCCAGAACCGCATAGTTATTGGTGAAATCCAGACCGCCGGTGAACAAACCGATGATCGGGTTGATGAGATCACCCACCAGCGATGTCACGATGGCGGTAAAGGCCGCACCGATGATGATCCCCACGGCCATGTCCATGACATTGCCCTTGGCGATGAAATCCTTGAATTCGTTTAGCATATCTAGTCCCTCGTTGGCTTCCACACGCTCTATTTTGTTTTGATGTGCGCGTGCAAACACTGGTTAACACATCTTCCCACATGACAAAGCCTATTTTGGGGGGGAATTTCGCCTATGTCGGACCCATCATTTCAAGGAGACGACCCATGGCTGACCTCAGCGCCTTTCCCATCACGCAGAAATGGACCCCCAAGGATCCATCCGTTCTGCAACTGTTTTCGTTTCCAACGCCAAACGGCGTGAAGGCGTCCATCGCACTGGAAGAGATGGAGATCCCCTACGAGGCGCATTTGGTCACGCTGTCGGATACGGATGTGAAAAGCCCCGAATTCCTGTCCCTGAACCCCAACAACAAGATCCCGGCGATCATTGATCCAAACGGCCCGGATGGCACGCCGGTCGGCCTGTTCGAATCCGGTGCAATCCTGATCTATCTTGCGGAAAAGTCGGGCAAGCTGATTGGCGAAACGGCCAGCGACAAGGCCCGGACGATCCAATGGCTGATGTTCCAGATGGGCGGCGTCGGTCCGATGCTTGGTCAAATGGGTTTCTTCGTGAAATTTGCCGGCTCCGAGTGGGAGGATAAACGTCCGCAAGAGCGGTACGTCAACGAATCCAAGCGCCTGCTGTCCGTCCTGGACAAGGAACTCGGCGACAAGGACTGGGTCACCGGGCAATATTCCATCGCGGATATCGCGATCGCACCCTGGCTCAACGCCCTGAACTTCTACGGCGCCAGGGAGATGGTCGGTTGGGACGACCACAAGAACCTCGTGGCCTATCTTGACCGCTTCATGGCCCGCCCCGCCGTGGACAAGGCCAAGAACATTCCGCCACGCCCCTGATCCCTTCTTCTGGCTGAAAATACCTCGGGGGTTTGGGGGCTGGCCCCCAATGCGGAATGGTGTCGCGCAGCGCTCGCTGGATCACGCTGCGCGCATCTGGGCGCTGATCTTTTCTGCCATCATGATGGTGGGAGCATTCGTGTTCCCACCAACCAGGCGCGGCATCAGAGAGGCATCGACAACCCGCAGCCCCTCGACACCATGCACGGAGCCCGCAGCGTCCGTCACGGCCATCTCATCCCGCCCCATCCGGCACGTGCCAACCGGATGATAGATCGTATCTGCGCGCGCCCGAATATCAGCCTCCAACCCCACATCGCTACCGTCATGGGGATAGAGTTGCGTGCCGCGCCAAGGGTCGAGTGGGGGTGCGGTCAGTATGCTCTCCATCTGTCGCGCACCTTTCATCATCACATCCAGATCACGCCGGTCGGTCAGGTAACCGGGATCAATCAACGGCGGTTTTGACGGATCAGCAGAGTGCAGGCCGACATGGCCGCGGCTGTGCGGGCGCAGCACACAGACATGGCAGGAATAGCCAAACTTCACATGTATCTTGCGCATATGCTGGTCCACGATGCCCACAACGAAATGCAGTTGCAGATCAGGGCGGTCAACAGACGGATCAGAGCGCAGGAAGGCACCCCCTTCGGCGAAGGGTGATGCGAACATGCCCGACCCGTCCTTGCGCCATTGCAACCCCGCCTTGGCCAACGCCATCAAGCCCTTGGGACCCAGCCCCACAACGTCATCACGCTTGGAATGATAGCTGATGATATAGTCCAGATGGTCTTGCAGGTTCTGCCCGACCCCGGGCAGTTCATGGACCGGTTCGATGCCGTGCGACGCCAGTTCATCGCGCGGACCAATCCCGGACAGGAGCAGCAATTGGGGTGATCCAAAGGCACCGCTCGACAGAATGACCTCTCGTCCCGCTTCGACCAGCTTGACCTTGCCTTGATGTTTGATCCGCACTCCAATCGCGCGCGTTCCGTCCATCTCGACCTTTTGGGCGATGGCACGGGTCAGAACGGTCAGGTTCGCTCTCGCTTGCACCGCATCTGGCAAATACGCCGCTGCAGCCGAGCATCGCTCTCCTTTGGCTTCGCCGGAATGGTGCTGCGTCACCTGATACAGACCTACGCCGGCCTGTTCGGCATCATTGAAATCATCAGTAACCCGCAACTGCTGCTGGGCGCCTGCTTCGATAAAGGCATGCGTGATCCGGCGCGGATCGGATTGCTCGGCCACTTGCAACGGCCCACTATCGCCATGCAGGTCATCCGCACCGCGCACATTGCCCTCTGACCGTTTGAAATAGGGCAGCACGCTGTCCCAATCCCAACCATCAGCCCCAAGATCCGCCCATTCGTCATAGTCGCGCTGATGCCCTCGGACATAGAGCATCGCGTTGGTGGCGCTTGATCCCCCCAATGCACGGCCACGCGGCTGGAACCCCCGCCGCCCATTCAATTCGGGCTGCGGTTCCGTGTGAAAGGCCCAGTTGTTGATCTTGGGTCGGCCAGAGATCATGCCCGCCACCAGCGCAGGCGCGCGGACAAAGATGTCGCGCCCTGAGCCCCCGGCCTCTATCAGGCACACTGACACAGCCGCATCCTCGCTCAGACGCGATGCCATCACGCACCCTGCGGACCCGCCGCCAACGATCACGTAGTCGAATTTCATCTGCGCGTCTCCCTTTCAAAAAGGCTAAGAGCGCACCCGGAGCGTTACAAGTGTGACCCAGGGTCGGCGGGTGGGCGCATTCCGGGCCTCTGGCCCGGAACAGTGCCACCAGGCGACCTATCCGGGCAAAGAGCCGGTCAGCACATAGCGCAAGACATCCACCACCTGCCCGGGTTCTTCAGCCACGGCCAGGGCCGCCGCATCCACCTCTTTCAAGGCATGGGCATGATCGGGGCCATGCAGGATGATCAACGACTTGCCCAGTGCCGCAGCATACCCGGCATCAAAGGCGGCATTCCATTGCTTGTACTGGTCGCCAAAGCGCACCACGACCACATCCGCATCCGCAATTCCCTTGCGGGTGCGGATGGCGTTCACCATCGCGCCCTTGTGATCATGCCAGTACTTCTTGTCCTCGGATCCAAGGATCACGACACCGCAATCATCGCTCGAAGCGTGATCGGTCACCGGCCCGGAAAAGGTCACATCAAGGCCCTGTGCGCCATCTACTATCTGCTCTCGCCAATCGGTATGAATTTCCCCGGAAAGGTAAACGTTCAGCATCACAGCGCTCCTTTTTTCCCAGCTGGACCTAACCTGCGTCTGACAGCACGAAAAACAAGGGTCAAGGACGCCGGGCCACAACAAAATGACTGGGCGGGCGCAGCGGGTAGTTTCCTGTCTCGATCACCTCGAACCCGGCGCGGACAATCCGCGCCTCAAGGCTCTTGATGGTTTCGAAGCGGACAAACGGAGCCTTGCCGAAAAACTGCATCAGCGGAATGAGCCGTTTCAACAGCCCGAACTTCAACCCAAGCGACCGTTCACCAATACAGGGCGTTTTCGAGATGAAGACACCGCCCGGCACCAGGAGGTCGTGCACACGCGCCATTGCGTCATCAACGCGGTCCACAAGGTGAAACAGGTTGAAGGCCATGACGACATCAAACGATCCATCCGCCAATGCGGGACTGAACGTGTCGGCCTGCATGAAGCGCACGTTGTCCACACCTACCTTCGCTTCTGCCTGTGCGATCATGCCTTCGGAAAAGTCGGTGGCAAGGATCGATCCCGCATGTGGTGCAAGCTTGAGCGCCGTGCTGCCGGTGCCACAGCCCAGCTCCAGCACCCGGTCCGTCGGCTTGAGGTAAGACACAACCCGCTCAAGTGTCTGTTCATATGCATCCGGGTCGCTGATCGGTTGTGCCGCGTATTTGACCGCCAACTTGTCCCAGAATTGTGCGTTCGGTTTCATCATCCATCTCCTTCACCACTGCATATACAGGTAACCTCGGGCGCAATAAATTGACGAATTTCGCAACGTATATATACAAATTTGCATGGAACGAAGGTTTGACTGGACGCATCTGCGCGCATTTCTGGCAACGGCCGAAACCGGATCACTGTCCGCAGCCGCCCGGCAACTTGGCCTGGCCCAGCCCACGATCGGGCGGCAGGTCAGTGCACTGGAGGACGCGTTGCGCCTGACCCTGTTCGAGCGCACATCGCGGACGATGACACTGACGGATGCAGGCCGTGACCTGCTGGTTGAAGCACGCAAGATGGGGGAAGCCGCGACGCGCATCGCCGTCATTGCCCAGGGAAGGACCCAAGGGTTGGAGGGCACGATCCGCGTGACAGCCTCTGACATGATGAGCGCCTATGTCCTGCCCGATACCCTGCTGAAACTGCGGGACCTTGCCCCGCGCCTGCGCGTTGATGTGATTGCCGCCAACGATATCCGCGATATCCTCAAGCGCGAGGCGGACATTGCCATCCGCCATGTCCGCCCGACCGAACCTGACCTAATCGCGCGCAAGATTGGCGACTCGTCAGCGCATCTTTACGCCTCCAAGTCTTATGTGGCGGCTCGCGGTATGCCCAAAACGGTTGAGGATCTGAGGGAACACGACTTCATCAGCATGGCCGACGATGACGCCTTTGTCGCGGCCATGGAAGAATATGGCATCCCCGTAAGCCGCGCAAACTTGCGCTCCGGTTCCACCAGCGGAATCACAACATGGGAGCTGTTGCGCAAAGGTTTCGGTATTTTCCCAATGTCGGACCACATTGGTGATCAGTTCGATGATGCGGTCCGCTTGCTGGACGGTGTCACCGACCTCAGTTTCCCGGTGTGGCTGGTCACCCACCGCGAACTGCACACAAGCAAACGCATTCGCCTTGTGTTCGACCTGCTCGCAGAGATGCTGAGCGAAACCTGATCCGCCCCTTCATCTTGCCAAATAAACTTCTGGGGGTCTGGGGGGCTGGCCCCCCAGTGCCGGACCTATCCGCGCAAGCTGCCGCCTGTCGCCTTGGTGACCTTCTCGACCACCTTCTGCGCCACCGCTTCGATGTCGGCATCCTTGAGGGTCGCGTCCTTGGGCTGCAAGCGCACGGTCAGGGCCAGGGATTTCTTGCCCTCACCCAAGGAGCCGCCGATGAACTCGTCAAAGATGCGGACATCCTCGATCAGCGCCTTGTCTGCGCCCATGGCCGCGTTGACCAGCGTCAGTGCTTCGACCTCTGCGTCAACGACAAAGGCAAAGTCACGCTCGACCGCCTGCAGGTCGCTGATGTCCAGCGCGCCCTTGTTGGCCCCTGCCTTGCGCGGCATAGGCACTTCGGCAGGCCAGAGGGTGAAGGCCATGGCAGGACCTTTCACATCCATCGCCTCAAGGACACGGGGGTGCAGTTCGCCGAAGATGCCCAGCACCTTCTTGGGACCAAGGCAGATCTTGCCGTGACGGCCCGGGTGCCACCAGCCTTGCGCGCCGCGCTGAATCTGCACCTTGGCCGGTGCGCCGATGGCCGACAGGATCGCTTCGGCATCCGCCTTGACGTCGAACACGTCGACGGGTCGCGATGCGCCGTGCACGTCCTTGGGCCCTGTCCGTCCGACAAGCAGGCCCGAGACCAGCAGGTGCTGTTCCCCCGGCTCACCGCCGTTGAAGGCCGGGCCGACTTCGAACAGAGCAAGATCGGCAAAGCCGCGTGCCTGATTGCGCGCTGCGGCTTGCAGCAGACCGGGCAGAAGTGCGGGGCGCATATGGCTCATGTCGCTGGAGATTGGATTTTCCAGCATCGTCGCATCGTCACCGCCGCCGAAGAGCTTGGCAGAGGCCTGATCGATGAAGCTGTAGGTCACGCATTCATTGTAACCCAGCGCAGCCGCTGTCCGGCGCGCAATCTGTTCGCGCCGCTGGATGGGTGTCATCACCGGTTTTGGCACGCCGGGCGTCAGCCGTGGCAGCGGCTTGCCCTGCAGCTTGGTCAGCGACGCGACCCGGGCCACTTCCTCGACCAGATCGGCCTCGCCCATCACATCGGGGCGCCAGCTTGGCACGTGGGCCATGTCCCCTTCGAGCTTGAAACCGAGAGCGGTCAGCGTCTGGCGCTGTTCGCTTTCGTGGATGTCCATGCCGACAAGGCTTTGCACCCGCGCGGCATCGAGTTTGTAGGCGCGGCGTGTGTCCGGCACGGCACCCGCGCTGATCATGCTGGAGGCGGTTCCGCCTGCGTGTTCCATAATCATAGCGCAGGCATGGTCCAGCCCGACGGGGGTGAAGGCCGGATCGACACCGCGCTCAAAGCGGTAGCGCGCATCGGAGTTGATCTTGAGCGCGCGGCCCGCATAGGCGATCTGCACCGGGTCCCAATAAGCGCTTTCGACAAAGACGTTCACCGTCTCTTCGGTGCAGCCGGTTTCGGCGCCGCCCATGATGCCCGCAATGCTTTCGGGTCCATTGTCATCCGAGATGATCATCTGGCCGGGCTGGAACGTGTAGCTTTTTTCATCAAGGGCGGCGATTTCTTCGCCGCCCTTGGCGCGGTGCACGCGCAAATTCCCGGCGACCTTGTCCGCATCAAAGACGTGCAAAGGGCGGTTCAGATCGTAGGTGAAGTAGTTGGTCACATCGACGAGGAACGAGATTGGGCGCAGGCCGATGGCGCGCAGGCGGTCCTGCAACCACGCCG
Source organism: uncultured Tateyamaria sp. (assembly GCF_947504105.1). Classification (GTDB taxonomy): domain Bacteria; phylum Pseudomonadota; class Alphaproteobacteria; order Rhodobacterales; family Rhodobacteraceae; genus Tateyamaria. Next base: position 45,510 of record NZ_CANNGP010000027.1, on the reverse strand, counting down.
GGCTTGGTCGGTTCTGAACACCCCGGATCAGCCGCCCGAAGAACGCCGGGCAGCCGTCCAACGTATCGTCGTCAATGCTGATCGTAATGTCAGAGACAAAGGCGCCCTCGACTTCCGGAACCGGGTTCGGACGCATGGTGCCCAGGCCACGCGCAGCCAGATCGCGCGCGATGCCGCGCACGCCCAGCGCGTCGGGGCGGTTGGGGGTGATTGCAATCTCGATCACCGGGTCGACCTTGGCCGGGTCGTTTTCGGCCAGCCAGTCGACAAAGCGGTCGCCGACCTCTCCCGACGGGAGTTCGATGATGCCGTCATGTTCCTCGGACAGCTCCATCTCACGCTCGGAAGCCATCATGCCGAAGCTTTCAATACCCCGGATCTTGCCCACGCCGATGGTTGTGTCGATGCCGGGGACATAAACGCCCGGCTTGGCGACCACGACCGTGATCCCCTCGCGCGCATTGGGGGCGCCGCAGATGATCTGTTTCTCGCCCTCATCCGTGGCGACCTGGCACACGCGCAGGCGGTCGGCGTCGGGGTGTTTTTCCGCGCTCAGCACCTTGCCGATGGTAAAGTCGGCCAGCTTTGCCCCGCGATCCTCGACCCCTTCGACTTCCAGTCCAAGGTCGGTCAGCGCATAGGTGATCTCGTCCACCGTTACGGTGGTATCGAGGTGCTGCTTGAGCCAGCTGAGCGTGAATTTCATGGGAGCGTCCCCTGCATTCCAGTACGGGCCTGCAATGGCAAAGATCGGCCCAAGGTGCAAGCGCGGGGCAGTGAACGCCCCGCCTTGCGTGTCAGGGATACACAGGCTCTCGGCCCAGAAGCTCATCCAGCTGCCGTGCGATCCAGCCGTGGGGAATGAAATGCCCGCCCGGATGGACATCCAGCGTCACCTTGATGCCCGCTTCACATTCCTGCCATTCGGTCCGCGAGAGCGAGAGAAATTCGACAACAGCCCAGTCGCCACCATCCGTCTGCGCATTTGTACATCCCAAATGGTCACGCCAGAGCGATACGGGATACGTGGTGTCCCCATCCGGGCCATATGGAAAATCAAGCACGTTGTCGTTGAGCCCATGCACATGGCGCGCCTCGCGCGGGGCCTGCGCGCAGTCTTCGGACAGGTCAATGGTGCCCGAGATCCCCAGAAGCGCCCGCACGTTCATATCCGTGCCACGATCACAGGCCACACGCCACGCCATGATGGAGCCGTAGGAATAGCCCGACAGATAGATGTTATCGGTGTCGACCGGATAGCGCTTGATCACGTCATCGAGCACGTCGGCTGCGAATTGCACATCCTCGGTTTCCGGCGACCACATGTTCCAGGTCTTGCGATTGCCATTGGGCGCAATCAGCAGCACCCCGCGGCGCCGGGTGGCACCCGAAATACGCTGGTGCTGTACGGGCAGCGCACCGGTGCGTTGCCACCCATGGAAATGGATCAGAACCGGCATGGGCGTTTCCCCGTCCCATCCGTCTGGTTCTTTTACATGGTAGGAACGGCCACCCAATGCGCACGGCACCTCCAGATGGCAGGTGTCCCGTTGCCAGGGTCCCATGGCAGCGGCGGGCAGAGCCCAAACAAGAGCGAGGAAGAAGATAAGACGTGTCATTCGCCGCACGCTACGCAGATACGGGCCCGTGTCACGTCACATTGTCGTGGTCATCGCGGTTGCGCCTCTGAACGGCGTCGAGCCAACGATCGATCAGCAGGATGGGTGCCAGAACGATGGTCCATCCCGCGGCGTTGATGATCGTGAAGGTCAGCTTGAGATGCGTGGGCATGTCAGAGCGCCACAGGAAGATGTGAGCGATCACGATCAGGGTGACGAGGAGGATGACGATGGCGCGACGCATGGGGTCAAGGTAGCGGCACCATGCAAAGAGACAACATGGGCCAATGCGCCCCCCGGTGGCCAATCGGCCCTCCGGGGGGGATTTTTTTGAAACAGGGAAGGAATGGACCGACTTTTAGCGGCTCAGCCCGCCGTGCAATGTGGGGACATCCAGTGCCGCAAAGCCGTAGTGCCGCAGCCAGCGCAGGTCGCTGTCAAAGAAGGCGCGCAGGTCAGGCACGCCGTATTTCAGCATCGCAATCCGGTCGATCCCCATACCGAAGGCAAAGCCCTGCCATTCGTTGGGATCGATCCCGCCTGCCTCAAGCACCTTGGGGTGCACCATGCCGGAGCCGAGGATTTCAAGCCAGTCGTCGCCTTCGCCAACCTTGAGCGTGCCGCCTTCCCACGAACAGCGAATATCAACCTCGGCCGACGGTTCGGTGAAGGGGAAGTGCGAGGCGCGGAAGCGCAAGTCAACGCCGTCCACCTCGAAATAGGATTTCACGAACTCTTCCAGCACCCATTTCAGGTTCGCCATCGAGATGTCCTTGTCGATGGCGAGGCCCTCAACCTGGTGGAACATGGGCGTGTGGGTCTGGTCGTAGTCGGCGCGGTAAACACCACCGGGACAGATGATGCGGGTGGGCGCGCCTGTTGCTTCCATCGACCGGATCTGAACCGGCGAGGTGTGGGTGCGCAGCACGTGGGGCGGGCGATTATCGCCTTCGGCCCGGTGCATGTAGAACGTGTCCATCTCGGCCCGCGCGGGGTGGTGGCCGGGGATGTTGAGCGCGTCGAAGTTGTACCAGTCGGTGTCGATCCGCGGCCCTTCGGCAACGGAGAAGCCCATTTCGGCAAAGATGGCCGTGACCTCTTCGGTCACTTGGCTGATCGGGTGGATGGTGCCGCGACGCTGCGTGCGGGTGGGCAATGTCACATCCAGCCATTCTGACCGCAGGCGTTCGTCCAAGGCGGCGTCTGCGAGGGCCGCTTTTTTCGCAGCCAGCGCGCTGTTGATTTCGTCCTTGAGGGCATTCAACGCGGGGCCCGCCACTTGCCGTTCCTCGGGCGTCATCTTGCCCAGTTCGCGCATCTTGAGGGCAACCTCGCCTTTCTTGCCAACAGCCGCGATGCGAATGTCTTCCAAAGACGTCTCGTCTGCCGCGTCCGCGATCTGTGTCAAATACTTGGCTTTGAGGTCGTCCATGACGTGCTCCTTTATTCGGTGCCCTGCTACCACAACGCAGCGGGATGGCAAACACCGACAAGATGCATGTAAGCCGTTCAATAACGTGCACAATAATACGATATTTAGCCCAAACTTCTTTTCACAACACTGTATGTGGTGTAGGCAGGATCAGATTGCAAAGACACGCGTTCAGGAAGCTTGATGGCACCCATTATGTATTCGCACCGGCTGAAGTCGGTTCTGCAGCACAGTGTGCGCGACCTTGGGTTGACGGTTGTTCTGGATGATGGCCGATCCGAGGTCAGCCTGAGCGAAAACGAGGCCATGATCCGGGAGACCGCATCGCTTCTTGGCATCCAGGTTCATTTCGAAACAAACGAAAACAGTGTGTCCGTTACGTTTTATCAGTGAGTTTGTCTGGGGGGACAATTGATGAAAGCACGCAAAAAGGGCCAAGATCTTCGCACGCTCAGAGCCGCAGGGCTCACACTGGCAAGCGCGGACCGATTGGCAGCGCAGAAAGGCGGGTCGACTTGGGCCTTGGCCGGTGTCGGTATCGCGGCGATTGCGCTGATGGCTGGCGTCGGCGTCTACACGATGAATTTGCCAACGACCGGGGCGACCGATCTGGCACTGGCATCCCCAACAACCCAAACGGTTGCGCCAGACGTGCAACCTGCCGCAGATGTACCAGCCGTCGAGACTTTGAAGGCCGAGACCGTTGCATCGACCGCCTCCGTCGCTCCCTCTCTGCCGGATGAGCCGAGCGAATTGCCATGGGTTGTTGCCCTTCGAGAAGCCACCAATGAGGCAGCAGCGCCCCCCAAGGTAGCGACAAATCCTGTAAAGACAGCCGACTGCGTGGCGGCGCTTACATCCGATGTCTCGGGCGTGGTTTTGCAGTTTGCCCCGGGCAGCGCGGACATAGATCCGGCGGCGCAACCGCGCCTGAGTGAACTGGGTGAGCGCATCAATGCGTGTCCGGAGGCACAGATCCAGGTGGCCGGGCATTCGGACAGTTCCGGAGACGACCTTTCAAACCTGCAGCTCAGTTGGGCCCGTGCCGAAAACACGGTGAACGCGATGGCGGCCTCTGGGACCGACATCAGCCAAATGGAGGCCGTCGGGTTTGGGTCGCGGGTGCCACTGGAACAAGGCAGCGATGCCGCGTCACCTTTGAACCGACGGGTTGAAATACGCATCATGCGGGCCGAGCTAAGGCCATGATCAGCGCAAGCCTTGTCATTCAATTCATCCTCGCCATTGCATTCATGGGCGTGGCGGCCGCCATTGGGTTCGTGATGGCGCGCCAAAGGTATCGCAGTGAGAACGCGACACGGACGGCCTTGCTGGCGGGTGAAACTGCGAAGTGGCGTCGTCGGGCAAACAATGCCGAGGATCGCGCCAAGGCGGCTGAGAATGCCCTGACGAGGGAACGGCGGCGGATGCGGCGTTAAGCGTTGCTGACCCGCAGGCGCGGCGCCATTTCGACGGACAAGTCCTGAAGCACGTCCAGAAGGCTTTCCACGTTCACCGTCTCGGGATTGACGTCATCCGTCGAAAAATAGCGCAGGTAGATGGTGCGTGCGCGTTCATCCATGCCCTGATGCATGCCCATCGACCAGTTCGGGAACATGCGTTCACGCACGTCTGTGCACGAGAGCAGAATGATATTGCTGTGCCGTGGGTCACGGGCGATCCGGTGATAGAGCGCCGACACTTCGACCCGTCCACCCTCGATCACTTGCAGGAAGTGATCGCCGTTGTAATGCAGCATACCGGTCAGGTTCAGGCGCATGTTGTTACGTTCACAGGTCGCGATCAGATCTTGCGCATCCATGCTCTCGGACGGATTGCGTTGCGAGTAGTAAACAAGGCGCGTCAAATTCATTGGTCGTCCCCCCAGACAAACGGCACATTTAGTATGGTGCGTTCTATGGACCACAGGATCAAGCAAAACCAACCCACAAACGCATCATATCGCACAAAAAAAGACCGCCCTCGAAGTGAGGACGGCCTTAATCAATTCTGACGTGTGCTTAGGCGTTCAGCTGGGCTTTGGCCTGGTCCACGATGGCAGCAAATGCATCGGGTTCGTTCACGGCCAGGTCGGCCAGAACCTTGCGGTCCACTTCGATGCCGGCCAGGTTCAGACCGTTGATGAAGCGGCTGTATGTAAGTGCTTCGTCATGGGCGCGAACGGCGGCGTTGATGCGCTGAATCCACAGGGCGCGGAAGTTGCGCTTGCGATTGTGACGGTCACGCGTTGCGTACTGGTTGGCCTTGTCGACCGCCTGGCGTGCGACCTTGAAGGTGCTCTTGCGGCGGCCATAGTAACCTTTGGCGGCCTTGATGACCTTCTTGTGACGGGCGTGGGTGACGGTTCCACCTTTGGTGCGGGACATATATCTGCTCCTTCTTCTTAGCGGTCGTAGGGCATGAAGCCCTTGACGATTTTCGCGTCGGGGGCAGACAGGGTCGTGGTGCCACGGGCGTCACGAATGAATTTGCGGGTGCGCTTGATCATGCCGTGGCGCTTGCCGGCCTGACCACCCATCACCTTACCGGTGGCGGTCACCTTGAAGCGCTTCTTGGCGCTTGATTTCGTCTTCATCTTGGGCATTTCCGTCTCCATCGTTTGAGTTCGGTAGATGCGCGACTCGGCATGCCACTTGGGCCGGACGCGCGGAACGAATTGGGCGTATAGGGGCAGATGCGCCCCATGGCAAGAGGCTTTGAACGCTTGATGCTCTGCGGTTCGCGACCCTAGATAAGACGTGCGATCACACGAACAAAGACATCGGGGATTTCTTCTATCGTGTAGCCGCCGGGCTGAGTCTGAATGGCCAGAAGTATCAGCCCCCCGGAAATCAGGATCGTGATGGCCGATGCGCGTGGCGCCCGCCGATCAGATATCGCAGAAAGCACGGATGGAATTGAAAACCCTGCGAGCAGAATGCCAAGAACCAGATAAAAATCGGGGCTCATGAATATGACCTTACCTTAAGTAAAGTCACATTACTCCGGATCGGTCGAGTAAATCAAACGTTCATCACAAGGCGCAACACGCAGGATATTGGTGGTGCCCGGAACGTTGAAGGGGACGCCAGCGGTCACAACAATCTGATCTTCCGGTCCGGCAAACCCGCCGTCGCGTGCAGCACGAGCGGCCCCAACAACGGCTTGTTTGAACCGATCCATCGTTGGCGTGATATAGCAATTGCACCCCCAGCTCAGTGCCATGCGACGCGCTGTGCGCGCCAACGGGGTCAGCGCAAGGATCGGGACGCGTGGCCGTTCGCGGGCCACCAACAAGGCTGTCGTGCCGCTTTGGGTAAAGCAACAGATCGCCTTGATATCGGTTGTCTCTGCAATCTCGCGCGCCGCAGCCACGATGCCGTCCGCCACGGATGCACGGCTGGCGCTACGGCTGGCCTCGATGATCTGGGTGTAGGTTGGATCCTGTTCAACCTCGGCCGCGACACGGTCCATGGTCGTCACAGCCTCAATCGGGTAGCTGCCTGCGGCGCTCTCTGCGCTCAGCATGACAGCATCCGCACCTTCGTAAATGGCGGTGGCGACGTCACTGACCTCGGCCCGTGTGGGCATGGGGCTTTCAATCATACTTTCCAGCATCTGCGTGGCGACGATTACCGGCTTGCCAACGTGGCGACACTTGCGCACCAACCGCTTCTGAATCGGGGGGACATTCTGAACTGGCAATTCCACACCCAAATCGCCGCGCGCCACCATGATGCCGTCGCTGACCTGCAGGATGTGATCAAACCGGTCGACAGCATTGGGTTTCTCGATCTTGGAGAGAACAGCAGCCCGCCCCTTGATCATTGCCTTGGCTTCTTCCACGTCCGCGGCACGTTGCACAAAGCTGAGGGCGATCCAGTCCACACCCAGATCAGCCACGAACATAAGATCCGCCTTGTCCTTCTCTGACAGCGCCGCCAACGGCAGCTCTACATCGGGAACATTCACGCCCTTGCGGTTGGAAATCACACCGCCCGCGACAACGACACAATCCGCAAAGTCAGGGCCACAGTCTTCAACCTTCAAGCAGATCTTGCCGTCGTTGACCAACAGCGTCTTACCCACTTCCAAGGCTTCGAAAATCTCGGGATGGGGCAGGCAGACGCGGCTGCTGTCACCGTCTTTCTCATTCAGGTCCAGACGAAACTTTGCACCCCCATCCAGCATTTCGCTGTCACCGGCAAAGACACCAACACGAAGCTTTGGCCCCTGCAGGTCAGCCAGGATGGCGATGGCAGAGCCTGTGTCCTCTTCCACTTTCCGGATAATCGCATGCTTGCTGGCAATCTCTTCGTGACTGCCATGCGACATGTTCAGGCGAAACACATCAGCCCCTGCCTCGTGCAACGCCCGGATGGTTTCATACGTGTCCGAGGCCGGACCCAAGGTAGCCACGATTTTCACGTTGCGCAGGCGTCGCATGGTGTTGCCCTCTTCTGATACCGCTAACAGCGCCCTTATTGCCCAATTCACATCCCGAGGCAACTGGCCTAGACCTGCGACACAATAGGTGACAGGCAGATGACACATACCCCCTTTTTCATAGATGGCACAGAACGGAACGGCGGGTGGGTGATCACCTGTGATCACGCGACAAACACTGTCCCGAACCATGTAAACGGGGGCACGCTTGGCCTGCCCGAAGCGGAGATGTCCCGACACATCGCGATCGACATTGGCGCCCTGGCGCTGGCACGGGCATTGGGCGAGTTGCTCAATGCGCCGGTCGTAAGCGCAAACTTTTCGCGCCTCGTCATCGATCCGAACCGCGGTGATGATGACCCGACCTTAATACCACAACTCTATGACGGGACGGTCATTCCCGGCAACCGGATCCTGCCCGAGACGGAACGCCAGCGGCGCATTGATACCCTGTACGCGCCGTACCATGATGCGATTGCCCGCACGGCAGCAGAGCGGGACATTGCGTTTCTGGCAGTCCACAGCTTCACACCCCAATTGGTGAATCGCCCGCGGCGCCCATGGGAAATAGGAGTTCTATCGGCTCAAGACCGACGCATCACGAACCCGTTGATTGCGGGCCTGCAGAGTACCCTAAGCAGCCCCGTTGGGGACAACGCCCCCTACGCGGGATTCTTTCCCGGCGACGCAATGAGCCAGCATGCACACATCCCGGGACGTCCCAACGTTATTTTGGAAGTCCGTCAGGATCTGATTGCGGATCCAGTTGGACAACGGCACTGGGCGACGTTGCTGGCAACCCATCTTGAAGCGGCCAGGAATGAAGCCAATCTTTAGCACAAACCCGTTTCGCCCAAAAAAACAGCAAGGTGTGGGAAAGTATCCCTGCCCTGCACTTAAACAAGGACATCTCGCATGGACGAACAAACTCGCATTGAACTTGAAGCAGCTGCCTTTCGCCGCCTTAGGCAGCACTTGATGGAGGACCGCACGGACGTGCAGAACATCGATATGATGAACCTCGCCGGGTTCTGCCGCAACTGCCTGTCTCGCTGGTATCAGGAGGCCGGGGCGGAAAAGGGTATCGAGATGTCGAAAGACGAAGCACGCGAGACCTTCTACGGTATGACCATGGCCGAGTGGAAAGCCAACTACCAGACAGATGCGACGCCCGCGCAGCAGGATGCTTTCCAAACGGCATTCGCTGAAAACGTCGAGAAAGGCTAGGGTTGGGCGCATGTCTGATGATCAGAGTTACCGCGTCGGCGATCGGGCCAGCGCTGCACCCGAACCAACCGCGTTTACACCTTGTCCGTTCCAACGGGCCAGGGCACCCGACCCATTGCAATTCGAGGTCAACCTGGTCGCCGAAGCGGGTACGAAGCAGCACAAGACCGGTAGCGTTTCGGTAAACATTCCGGGTTTCTCACCGCTGACGCTGTATTGCGATGAACAGCCACCCGTAGGCGAGGACCAGGCCCCGCCGCCACTTGCCTATTTCTGCGCAGGCATCGGCTTTTGCCTGATGACGCACCTCACGGACATCTACACCGCGCGCAAAATCGAAATCACGTCTCTCAGGCTGGAACAGCGAGTGCGCTTTGCCACCAACCTGGGGCATATGCGCGATTTCGGGCATACGACCGACGGCAAGACCGAATTGGTCGAAACCCATGTATTGATCGAAAGCCCCGAGCCACGCGACAGGATCACGACCCTTTTGGAAGAAGCCGAAGGCGCCTGTATGGCCCATTTCGCGCTGCGCAATCCGATCCCATGGACCACGCGCCTTGTTCACAATGGTGAAACGGCAATCAGCCATTCTGGAAACGGCGCGTAAGACGGAAGCGTCCTGCACCCTGCCAACTTCGATCTCTGGGACTTCGCTCTGCTTACATGACCCGAGCTTGCTGCACGGTTGTCAAAGCGCACCAGTTTACAAAAGAGCGAGCCAAGGCAGACTTGGCTAGATGGCCGCTTTGCGGCTTTCATCAAGATAAATCTCGCGCAGGCGCGGAGCGACCCGTCCGGGCACACCCTCACCCAAGGTCACGCCGTCTATCTCGACCACCGGCATCACGAAGGTGGACGCCGAAGTGATAAAGGCCTCATCCGCATCGCGTGCTTCATCAATGGTGAAATTGCGCTCTTCGACTTCCATCTGTGCCTCCTGAGCAAAACGCAGCACAGCCGCCCGGGTAATGCCGTGCAGGATGTCATTCGACTTGGCGCGCGTGATGATCTTGTTACCCTTCACGATGTAGGCGTTGTTCGATGTGCCTTCGGTCACGAACCCATCCTGGATCATCCAGGCATCGTCGGCCCCCGCCTTCTTGGCCATCATCTTGCCCATGGACGGGTAGAGCAGCTGCACCGTCTTGATGTCGCGGCGCCCCCAGCGGATGTCGTCAATGCTGATGACCTTCATACCCTTCTTGGCCGCCGGATTGTCGGCGAGTCCCGGCTTGTTCTGAGTGAACAGCACAATGGTCGCAGGGGTGGTCGCGGGGTCGGGAAACACGAAGTCGCGGTCATCCGGCGCGCCACGGGTGATCTGTAGATAGATCATACCCTCTTCGATCCCGTTCAGGCGGACGAGTTCGCGATGCACTTCAAGCAGGTCATCCTTTGTGATTGGTGCCTGCATTTCCAACTCATCCAGCGACCGCTGCAAGCGCACGGCATGACCATCGAAATCGATCAGTTTGCCGTCCAGTACGCTGGTGACCTCATAAACACCGTCAGCCATCAGGAACCCGCGATCAAAGATCGACACTTTTGCCTCGGTCTCAGGCAGGTAATCTCCGTTCACATATACGGTTCTGGTCATGGCGGGGTTCCTTCTGGCAGGGCGCATTGGCGCTGGCGTTATTTCAGATGTCTTTGGCGTGCAATGGGGCGGACAGCCGCATGGGATCAAGCTGATTGGTCTGCATGAGGTGGCGCAGAACTTCGGCGACCATCCGGGCGTCACCCAGCGCGTCGTGTCCACGGGCATCAGGCAGGCTCAACCCGAAATGCTGAAGCATAGTGTTGCTGCGCAATCCGTGGATCACGTCCAACGGTACACCCGCCGCTAGAAACAACTCGGGCGCGTTGCCGAACCGGGTTGCCGGGAGGGGTGGTGCAATGCCGGCCACGTAGCAGCTGATGGCGACCATGTTGAATTCGTCCTTGCCCCAGGCCCACATCCGGTCGTCGCCCGCGAACCGGCTGAACTGGTCCAGAGCATTGGCAAGCGATACACCTTCTTGCGCTAAACGTTCATCGGTGACGCCTGTTAGCGTTGCATTCAACGGATCGAGAGCAAGCGGCGCACCTGAGCGATCCACTGGCCGGATCAGCACCTCGAAACGCTCAAGATCATTGTACGGCGCCTCAAGCGAAATACGGACTGCACCGATCTGGAACACCACCGGGTCAGGATCATTCGGTCCACACCAGAACCGTTGCGGCGCACCCGGCGCAGTCGCGAATTCGCAATCATAAATGATTGCGGTGCGGCTCATCCCCAAAGCTCTGTGGTCGGGGGATGAACGCCAGCCGTATCATAGACAAGTGGCGCGGTACGGTCTTCGGCCAGCAGGAGAGGCCCATCAAGATCCACCACGGCGGCACCCTGAGCAACCAATGTCGCCGGTGCCATCGCAAGGGACGATCCAACCATGCACCCGACCATGATACCGTAGCCTTCCGCGCGCGCTGCGTCGCGCAGGGCAAGCGCTTCGGTCAGCCCGCCCGTTTTGTCCACCTTGATGTTGATCAGATCGTATTTGCCTTTCAGCCCCGGCAGGCTGGCCCGATCGTGGCAGCTTTCGTCGGCGCAAACCGGTACGGGGCGCTCAATCCCGGCCAATGCATCATCTTCGCCTGCCGGCAATGGCTGTTCGACCATTTGTACGCCCAGACGAACCAGATGCGGGGCCAGATCGGCATAGACCTCTGCCGACCACCCCTCATTCGCGTCCACGATGATCTGTGCATTGGGTGCGCCCGACCGAACGGCCTCGAGCCGCGGCATGTCGTCCGGTGTGCCCAGTTTGATCTTGAGAAGCGGGCGGTGCGCGTTCTGAGCCGCTTGCGCCTGCATCGCCTTGGGCGTGTCAAGCGACAGGGTGTACGCCGTAATCTCGGGTCCCGGTGTCGGAAGACCCGCGAGGTCCCAAGCGCGCTTTCCTGCACGTTTGCACTCCAAATCCCACAATGCGCAGTCGACCGCATTGCGGGCCGCACCAGCAGGCAAAAGGTCATAGAGCGCTGCTCTGGTCACCGTTTCTGGCAGGGCTTCGATCTCTGCCGTGACACTGTCCAGCGTTTCGTCATACCGGGCATAGGGAACGGATTCACCGTAACCAGCATGCGCTCCATCGGTGACCTTGACGGTGATCACGTGGGCCTCTGTCCGGGATCCACGTGAAATGGTGAACGCCTGCGCCAATCGAAAGACATCACGGGTTGTATCAATGCGCATCAGTCCACCATTTTCTATTCACAAAACGGCCTCCGATGGAGGTCGAAAGAAGCAATTTCGTTGCCTCAGGATGCCAGCGCGTCAACCAGCTTGCCAGCCCCAAAGCGGAACGGATCGGCAGCGGGCAGGCCCATACGGTCTTCGATCTCTGCCAGACATGCGCGTGCGGCGTCGTCGTCGAGTGCCTTTGTGTTCACCGACACACCAGCCACAAAGCAATCCGGGTTTGCAACACGGGCAATCGGCAGTGCCGTATCGCGCAATTGCTCCAGCGAAGGCAGCCCGTAGTGGGGCAGTCCGCGCATGTGAGTGCGTGTTGGTTCATGGCACAGGATCAGCGCGTCTGGCTGACCGCCATGGATCAAGGCCATTGTCACACCGGAATACGACACGTGAAACAGGCTGCCCTGCCCTTCGATGTGATCCCAGTGATCATCATCGTTGTCAGGTGTCAGATACTCGACCGCACCCGCCATGAAATCCGCAATCACGGCGTCCAGTGGCACACCTTTGCCCGTGACCAGAATACCCGTCTGACCCGTTGCCCGGAAATCCGAATTCATGCCGCGCTTGCGCATTTCTGCATCCATCGACATGGCAGTGTACATCTTGCCACAGGAACAGTCCGTGCCGATGGCCAATACGCGTTTGCCGCTGCGCTTTTTCCCGTTGGCAATGGGGTAGGCAATCGTGGGGATGCGCACATCGTGCAGCGTGCAGCCATTGACCCGTGCGGCCGCCTGCAATTCATCCTCGTCTCGCAACAGGTTATGCAGGCCAGCGGCCAGATCATACCCCATCTGCAACGCCTTCACGAGCACGACCTTCCAGGCATCAGAGATCACACCGCCGCGATTTGCGACGCCAATCACGAGGGTCTTGGCGCCTGCGGCCAGGCCTTCCTCGAGGGTCATGTCCGTCAGCCCCATATCGGCGCCGCAGCCCTCCAGCCGGATCTGCCCAACGGCATTCTCAGGACGCCAGTCCTTGATCCCTTGCGCCACTTTGGCAGCCAACTGATCCGGCGCATCGCCGAGGAACAATAGATATGGTGTTTGAATCATCTGACATCCCCTTCGTCGTTGCGCGGCATTCTATCGATGCCGCGCGCAATCACATCGCGAAACTCTCTTATATCTTATAATATGTCGAATAATCTTGCGTGATATGATCATAGAAGAGTGTTTCTTTCGAATCCGCCTACAAACGCAGCAGAATCGCCGCGCCATGCTGCACCTGCAAAATGCGCCTTGCGAACCGGTGCGCAATTTAATACCAGCCAAGTAACCTCATACGAAATTATCTTACCAAAGGTGCGCCATGTCTTTTCGTCTTCAACCCACGCCTCCGGCCCGTCCAAACCGTTGCCAACTCTTTGGCCCAGGATCGCGCCCCGCAATCTTTGAAAAAATGGCAGCGTCGGCGGCGGACGTTATCAACCTTGACCTCGAAGACAGCGTCGCGCCGAGCGACAAGGACAGCGCCCGCGAGAACGTCATAAAAGCCATCAGTGATATCGACTGGGGCACCAAGACCCTATCGGTGCGCATCAACGGCCTTGATACCCCTTACTGGTATCGCGATGTGGTGGATCTGATGGAACAGGCGGGTGACCGACTGGACCAGATCATGATCCCGAAGGTGGGCAATGCCGCAGACATCTATGCCGTCGATGCGCTTGTGACATCCATCGAGGCCGCCAAAGGGCGCAGCAAGCCAATCACGTTTGAGGTCATCATCGAATCCGCAGCCGGCATCGCACATGTTGAGGACATCGCCGCCGCCTCGCCCCGGCTGGCCGCCATGTCATTGGGCGCGGCCGATTTTGCGGCATCGATGGGCATGGCGACCACCGGGATCGGTGGGACGCAAGCCAATTACTACATGATGCATGAAGGGCAGAAACACTGGTCCGATCCTTGGCATTGGGCACAGGCCGCGATCGTCGCAGCGTGCCGAACCTACGGTGTACTGCCCGTGGACGGACCCTTTGGCGACTTTTCGGACGACGAAGGCTTCCGCGCACAGGCCCTGCGGTCCGCAACGCTTGGCATGGTTGGCAAATGGGCGATCCACCCCAAACAAGTGACTTTGGCCAATGAGGTGTTCACCCCGTCGGAAGAGGCCGTGGCCGAAGCGCGCGAAATCCTTGCCGCCATGGAAGAGGCCAAGGCCAAGGGCGAAGGTGCAACCGTCTACAAGGGCCGCCTTGTCGACATCGCCTCGATCAAACAGGCGGAAGTCATCGTGCGGCAATCAGAGATGATCACTGGCAGCTAAGCACCAAGCGGGACGGTGGGTGGTGCGTCTTTGCCAACGGCAAACAGCGTCCACCCGGCGTCCTCAATCCGGCCAGACCTTTCGGCCATCAACGCCCGTCTCTTCAATCAGACCCAGTCGCTTGGCTTCGAAGTAGTATCCACGCGCGTACCACATCACCGCCGCATCCATATCCTGACCGGACACCAACCACGCCCCACGCAGGTAGCGTGTCGCGTATTTCAGGTTCGTTTCCGCGTCGAGCAGGTCGTTCGGTTGCCCCCGAAACCCCATACTGCGCGCCGTGGCGGGAAGGATTTGCATCAAGCCGTAGTAAGGCCCGTTCCGTGCCCCCGGCCTGTGTGTGCTTTCACGAATGACGACGCGCTGCACCAAGGCGACGGGCACGTCATTTGCCGTTGCAGCAGCCTCGATCTGTTGTCGCAGTTCGGGCGTTTCGTTTGGATAAAGCGGCACAGAGGAAACCGGCGGCGCTTCTGGTTCGGGGCTCGAGCAAGCGGCGACCAAGGCCACAATGCACATCAGGATAAATCGTGTCATGAGGGATGACTAATAGCAGTCGGGCTTATGCACCACGCACACAGACGTGATTGGGCAAGTCCTCGCTCACATGCTTCCCTGCTTGGATCATTGTACCATCGGAGACGTCCATGCGCCTGACACTCGCCATCCTCGCACTGATCCTGCCACCACTCGCCGCTCAAGCCGAGATGGCACCGCGCGAAGGTTGGTCCGTCACGCCAACAACCAAGAGCTACGATCAGTTGATCGCGGATGTCAAAACGGCGGCCAAAGCCAACAAAATGGGCGTCGTCACACAAGCCGGTCCCACCGGGGCCGCAAAATCCCGCGGGATTACAATTCCAGGCAACCGGGTGATCGGGCTGTTCAACAACGTCTACGCGGTAAACATCCTGAACCTGTCGACAGCCGCGATGATCGAAGCGCCCGTGCGCGTCTACGTGACCGAAAATGCGGATGGGACAGCGACCCTCAGCTACAAGACGCCATCGAGCGTATTTGCGCCCTACACAGAGGAAGCTGGCCCGGAACTCGCAACTCTTGCGCAGGACCTGGACGCGATCTTTGCAGCGATCTCGGACCAAGCCACGCAGTAAAGCGTGACGCTAGGCGCGCTCATCCTTCGGTGAACCCATAACCACGTAAGACGTTATGGCATTCACCTGCGGCAGTGCGCCCAGCATGTCGGTGTGAAATGTCTTGTAACTGGGCAGGTCTGCACATTCGACGCGCAGCAGGTATTCGATTGTGCCCGTGATGTTGTGGCATTCGAGCACCTCGGGCGCGCGAGAAATCGCACGTTCAAACGCTTCCTGACTGGCCTTTGAATGGTCGTTCAACCCAACAGCGATATAAGCGACAAAGCCAATGCCCATCTTGGTTCTGTCCAGCACTGCACGGTATCCGGCAATGACCCCTGCCCGCTCCAACTCTTGAACACGCCGCAAGCAAGCGGACGGCGACAGGCCCACGCGATCCGCCAATTCGATATTGCTGATCCGGCCATCATGGCTCAGTTCTTGCAATATCTGGTCATTTATCTGATCAATTTTCATCATTAGTTGCAAAGATAGGCCGAGATTCATTCAATTCACAATCTATCTCGGCTAAACTTACCGCATTTGTTGTGAATGACGTATGATCTCCTCACGGCATTGGCCATGTTTGCCTTTGTCAGTTCCATCACACCTGGACCCAACAACCTGATGCTTATGGCATCCGGCGCAAATTTCGGCTTCCGCCGGACGATCCCACATATGCTGGGCGTTGGATTGGGCTTTGTGTTCATGGTGCTGCTGGTCGGTGCCGGGCTTGTTCAGGTGTTTGACGCATATCCCGCCAGCCACACGGTCCTGAAAGTGGCGTCGGTGACCTATCTTCTGTACCTCGCATGGAAGATTGCGACCGCAGCGCCCATAAAAGATGGCGCTGAAAAGGGGACGCCCATGACGTTCCTGCAAGCGGCTGCCTTTCAGTGGGTCAATCCAAAGGCGTGGACCATGGCACTGACAGCCGTGACCGTCTACACGCCCGACACAACCCTTTGGGCAATTGCCCTTGTGGCAATCGTCTTTGGCGCAATCAACTTTCCGTCCGTCAATTCGTGGACATTGCTGGGCCAACAGATGGCGCGGGTACTTACAAATCCGGCCCGTCTGACAGCATTCAACTGGACCATGGCTGCGCTTCTCGTCGCGTCGCTGTACCCCGTGATCTTTCCCTAACGTTGCAAATGCTGCATCCTGCGGCCATATAGCCAAAAATCGCATCGGGGACGCAGGCGTGACGCAGTATCTTGAATTCGAAAAACCCTTGGCTGAAATCGAGGGCAAGGCGGAAGAGTTGCGGGCCCTCGCACGCCAGAACGAAGATATGGACGTCACCGACGAGGCCGCCGGGCTTGATGCCAAAGCGGTGCAGATGCTTGAGGATCTGTATGGTGACCTGACGCCTTGGCGCAAATGCCAAGTGGCGCGCCACCCGGACCGGCCGCATTGCCGCGACTACATCGAAACGCTGTTCACTGAATACACCCCGCTTGCGGGCGACCGGAACTTTGCAGACGATCACGCCGTTATGGGCGGGTTGGCCCGCCTGAACGATCGGCCTGTCGTTGTGATTGGCCACGAAAAGGGCAACGACACCAAATCCCGCATAGAACGCAATTTCGGCATGGCCCGTCCCGAAGGCTACCGCAAAGCGATCCGTTTGATGGACATGGCAGACCGGTTCAACCTGCCAGTCATCACGCTTGTCGACACGCCCGGCGCATATCCGGGCAAAGGGGCGGAAGAACGCGGTCAATCCGAGGCCATTGCGCGCTCAACCGAAAAGTGCCTTCAGATCGGTGTGCCGCTGGTGTCCGTGGTGATTGGTGAAGGTGGATCGGGCGGGGCCGTGGCCTTTGCCACCGCGAACCGGGTCGCGATGCTCGAACACTCGGTCTATTCGGTGATCAGCCCCGAGGGCTGCGCATCGATCCTTTGGAAAGATGCGGAAAAGATGCGCGAAGCGGCTGAGGCGTTGCGCCTGACAGCGCAGGATCTCAAGCAACTGGGCGTGACCGACCGCATCATCCCCGAAGCCGTGGGCGGCGCACATCGACACCGTGACGCAACCATTGCGTCTGTTGGCAACGCCCTGTCCGCGATGCTGGATGAACTTGACGGCAAGGATCGCGCGACGCTCGTCAGCGACCGCAGGCAAAAATTCCTGAGCCTTGGCAGCACCGGGCTTGCCGCCTGATCAGCTGGCCAGCATCCGCAGGCCCTGCGTTACGTCAGACCGTACCGCAAGGCGGAGACTGGGTTCGTCACCCGCGCGCAAGGCAGCAATGATCAAACGGTGGTAGCGCGGCGGCTCGGTCCGGCGCAGGCGACCGTACAGCGCTCGCATTGTTGGGCCCATCTGCAGCCACACGGTTTCCGCCATCGCCAGCATCGCAGGGGCTTGTGCCCGCAGGTAAAGGGTACGGTGGAACTCGAGGTTCGTACGGATATAGCTGACAGCATCGCGATGCGCGACGGCCTCAGCGACCGCGCCGTTGATACTCTGCAATCGTTCGATCAGGGCAAGGTGCGCACGGGGCAGAGCCCGGGTGGCCAACTCCACCTCGATCAAGGCGCGCAGGGCCGCGAGCTCTTCAATCCGTTCATTGGACAGTTCCGGTGTGGACACGCGTCCGGACTGCGACAGGGTCAACGCCCCTTCCGCCACCAGACGGCGCACCGCTTCGCGCGCGGGCGTCATGGATACATCATATTGTTTGCCGATCCCGCGCAGGGTCAACGCCTGCCCCGGGGCAATATCGCCATGCATTATACGCGTCCGCAAGCGACGATAAACGCGATCATGGGCTGCGGAAGCGGTGTCTCTGGTGCGCGGAACCTGCTGCATCATCTTTTGTGATCACACTGGACAGCGCGGGTCAATCGACAAAGCGGTAGCGGTGCAGCGTGTTGCCTTCGGTCCGCAGCCACCGACGCTGCGCGTCATAGGGCCCATGGATGCGATCAACCGTGTCCCAGAATGCACGCGAGTGGTTCATCTGCTCAAGGTGGGCGACCTCATGTGCAGCCACATATTGTAGCACTGAGGGTGGGGCGAGGATAAGACGCCATGAGAACATCAATCGCCCTGACGACGAACACGACCCCCAGCGAGATCGCGTGTCGCGTATCGTCAGACCACTGTAGGGGCGGTCAAGCCTTTGCGCATAATCATCACAAGCTCCGGCCAATACGTCACGCGCGCGGGCTTTGAGAAACCCCAGGACACGGGCGGGGGCGGCACCGGGCAAACCGGGAAAAAACAAGGCGTCATCCGTCATCACGACGCGTCTTCCTGTCCCTTGCGCTATCCTGCGCGGCTGCCCCTCGACTGGCAAATGGGTGCCAGACTGTACCATCACATCCTCAACTCTCGCCGCCAGATGCTTGCGAATCCATGGCTCTTTCTGGCGTGCAAAATCCAACGCTTCGCGCTCGGCCACATGCGTCGGCAGAGTTAGCGTCACGCGCCCGTCCAAGGATGAGATGCGCAGTGTGATACGGCGCGCACGCGCCGACCGGCGCAGCATCAGCACAATCTCAGGGCGCCCTTGAAGAACCCGCTCGGCCATCCCATCTCCCCATCCCGGGCCAACGCTCACCCATAAGCCTTTGACTCCGTCCCAGCCTTATGGCACTTGCCCAGAATCGCCGCAACACAAGGCACGCCCTGTCGCCCGCTTTCACAGCGCCGGACCGGGCCACACGCAGACAAAAGGATGACACATGCCAAAGGAAGAATGGGGCACGAAGCGACTCTGTCCGACAACCGGCAAACGGTTCTACGACATGAACCGGACGCCCATCATCAGCCCCTACACCGGTGATGCGGTCGAGGTCGACAGCTCAAAGACCCGCATGATCGCTGCAGATGCCGAGGATGCGGCTTCGGCCAAAGCCAAGGAGAAAACATCGGCCGACTCCGAAGATCAGGTGCTGGACGACGACGATGTCGAGGTCGAGCTGGATGATGATCTGCTGGATGATGATGACGACGATGAAGACAACGTCTCGCTCGACGAGCTGGCAGACGTGGCAGTCGAAGAAGACGAGTCGTAAACGCAAGCGCCAAACGGGGTCTTTTTCGCTTGATCCCGTTTGGCAAAGCGCCTAATCAGCGGCGCACGGCCCGGCAGGGCCACCAAGGATGGGGCATTAGCTCAGCTGGGAGAGCGCCTGCATGGCATGCAGGAGGTCAGCGGTTCGATCCCGCTATGCTCCACCATCCCTCTCTCTCGCAAATCACGCAGAATGCGGCAGCACTGTCAGGCCCTGACTTGCGCGCGTCTGCTGTGCTGCCACTGTGAGTGCAGCGGTTCAATCCCGCCATGGCGCAGCATTCAGTCCTTCTGATGCTGGGCAACGACGCCCATTTTACAAGGGCTTTGTCAGCGACGACGTTAGTCGGAACGCAGGTGTTCAATCAGGCTTTTGGGATGGTCCATCGCTGTAGCGACACGCAGCCGTGTCACAAAAATTTCGCTTATCTGATACATTTTCGAATCCAACACCGCCGATACACCCCGGCATAAAACTGGGGAATGGTATGCTTAAGATCGAACGGCTGACCAAAGCATTTGGGCAGAACATAGCAGTTGATACTGCATCGGTTGAAATCAACCGCCCCCAGATGATCGGTATCATTGGACGCTCTGGCGCGGGCAAGTCGACCTTGCTGCGGATGTTGAACCGTCTCACCGACCACACGTCTGGCACCATCCATTTCGAAGGGCAGGACATCACCGCTCTGAAAGGTTCGGCAAAGCGCGCGTGGCAAAGCCAATGCGCGATGATCTTTCAACAGTTCAACCTGGTCCCGCGGATGGATGTGGTGTCGAACGTGCTTCATGGCACTTTGAACCGCCGGTCGACAGTGGCGACCCTGTTCAACTTGTATCCGACCGAAGACATTCATCGCGCCATCGACATTCTGGACCGGCTGGGCATCGCCGAACACGCGCCCAAGCGGGCCGAGGCCCTGTCGGGCGGTCAGCAACAGCGCGTTGCGATTGCCCGCGCGTTGATGCAGGACCCCAGGATCATCCTGGCGGACGAGCCCATTGCCTCGCTTGACCCGATGAACGCGCAAGTGGTGATGCAGGCTCTGCGCCGCATCCACGAGGAGGATGGCCGCATGGTCATCGCCAACCTGCACACACTCGACACCGCGCGGCGCTATTGCGACCGGGTGATCGGAATGCGGGCGGGCAAGATCGTATTCGATGCAACACCCGACAAGCTGACAACGGACATGGCCCGCGAGATTTATGGCGCGGGCGCCGAGTTTTCCGAAAGCGCCACCTCGACCGAGATCGAGACACTCGACGCTTCGGGAAAAGCCAAGATGGAGGCCGAGGCCTACGTCTAACCTTCACCCCCCTTGCCATTCCGCGCTGGGGGTTTTTCGTTCCAACGGAGAGACACATGAAAAAGATCATCGCTGCCGCATTGGCAACCACAGCCATCGCCGGTGTGGCGTCGGCCGACGACATCACCGAGTTTCGCATCGGCCTCCTGGGCGGGGAAAACGCACAGGATCGCCTAAATTCGAACGAGTGCCTTCGCTCTTATACCGAAGACGCGTTGGGTGTTGAAACCAAGCTGTTCGCCCCCGCCGACTATGCCGGTGTGATCCAGGGCCTCGTTGGCGGCACGTTGGACATGGCATGGCTGGGCGCGTCGTCTTATGC
This sequence comes from uncultured Tateyamaria sp., assembly GCF_947504105.1. Lineage (GTDB taxonomy): Bacteria > Pseudomonadota > Alphaproteobacteria > Rhodobacterales > Rhodobacteraceae > Tateyamaria. The sequence goes on along the minus strand of NZ_CANNGP010000027.1, from coordinate 24,502 downwards.
CGCGACCTATCTGCAGAACCCTGACGCGGTAGAGCCCGTTCTGGTGAAGATCAACCTCGATGGCTCTTACGGCTATCACTCGATCGGTTTTGCCCGCAAAGAGGCCGGCATCACTTCAATCGACGATATGGAAGGCAAAGTATTTGGTTTTGGTGACCCGAATTCGACATCAGGCTACCTGATCCCATCAATCGAAATTCCGCAGTACAAAGACGGCGTGACCATGGAGTCGGGCGAGTACTTTGGCGAAGTCAAATTCACCGGTGGTCACGAACAGACCATCGTTGCTGTGAACAATGGTGACATCGACGGTGGCGTCACATGGGCCGACGGCCAAGGTAATTGGGAAGACGGCTACAACTCCGGTGCTCTGCGCAAGGCCGTGGACGCGGGCCTCGTCGACATGAACGACCTGGTTCAAATCTGGAAATCCAAGCCGATCCCGGAAGGCCCCATCGTTCTGCGCAAGGACCTGCCTGAAGACGTCAAAGCCAAGATGATCGCGTTGGTCGACAACATGTTCGAAACAGACAAGGACTGCACATACTCCATCTCGGCTGGTGAATCGCTGGGCTTCGACCCGATCACCCACGATGCGTATGTGTCCGTGATTGAAGCACGTAAAGCCAAATCCAACTGATTTGAGTGTGCGTCTGCCGGGTCCCCTATCGTGGGGGCGCGGCAATCCATTGGGGGTATGGGCATGGCAGAGACGACGGCAGGCGTCCGCGATCTGGGTAACATCCACGACGACTACATGGCACTCACGCGGCAGAAGCGTCTTTATTCCTTTATTCTTCTGGTCATTTTCATCGCACTTATGGTCGCCGGGTTTTCGGTCGCGGGCGGGCGCAATGCCGGATCGTTCTGGGGTGGGTTGGACAATTTCTTTGACTACCCCGCAGAGTTGGTGATCGAGGCGAGTGGCAAGCTGAGCGAGCTGCCAAGCCATTTCGTAACCTTCTTTCCGGCTTTGGTGGAGACTGTAAATATCGCCGGCGCTGCAACGCTGCTTGGGGCGCTTGCGGCCATCTTCCTATCGCTGCTGTCGACACGCGGCATGGCGCGCTTTCCCACGCTGATTCCGGTCTTTCGCCGCATCATGGACATCAGCCGCGCGATCCCCGAGATCGTGGTGGCTCTGGTGCTGATCTTTATCCTAGGCGGTGGCCCCGTGCCTGCAATGATCGCCATAGCCATCCATACTGCTGGGGCGTTGGGAAAGCTGTTCTCGGAAGTGAACGAGAATGCCGATTTGAAGCCACTGGATGGTCTCGCTTCGGTCGGGGCCACTTGGGGTCAAAAGATGACCCTTGGTATTATCCCGCAAGTTGCGCCGAACTGGTTGAGCTACGCGCTTTTGCGGTTCGAGATAAATGTACGCGCCTCGGCCATTCTCGGCTTCGTGGGTGCGGGGGGGCTGGGGTACGAGCTCAAGAACGCAATCAGCTGGGGACAGGGCCGCTATGACGAAGCGGCCGCGATCTTTCTGCTGCTGTTCATCACAATTGTTATCATCGACCAGACCTCAAGCCACTACCGTGACTGCTTGACGCATGGTTCCAAATCGGAGCGCCGCTGATGGCCATGCTTGATACAGCTGACCTGAAAGGGTCCGCCGACCGGGTGATGATGCGCAAGCGCCTTGTCAGCTTTGGGCTCCCCGCTTTGGTGCTGGCGTACCTGACATACGTGTTCTTTGCTTTTGGTGTGCCCGAGTTGATGCAGAAGGCAAGCGGGACCAATGCCCAAGCGCTGATGTCCGACACTTACAGCCACAAGGTGCATGTGACCCGTGACAACCGCAACGGCGCGGTCCGCGTCGCCATCGAGGGCGAGAACAAGGGCGCCTATCCCGACGGTGAGGCCCCCGATTGGGTTGCCTTGGGCGCTGAGACGGTCATTGATCTGGGCGACGGCCACATCATCACCTATCTGCCCGACAACAACGGCGTCACCTATGACGTGCCGGGCTATGGCCTGATGACCTTTGGGGTGTCGCGATCGCAAGGCGTGATCCAGAGCTATCCCACCGACGTGCTGCCGGAGTGGATCAATGCCTCGAAGAACCGCGTGGCGGTCACCACCGACGCAGGTCGTTTGTCGGTCACCCGCAATCGAACGGAAGTGTTCCGCTATTTCCTGGGGTGGGAGCTTTTCTTTTTCACCCTCGACAGTCCGTATCACGGCATGGGTTTGGGCGAACTGATCAACCGCGCCTTAAGCGGTGAGGCCGGGGCGATCACAAGTGATTTCTGGGACAACAAGATGTGGCGGCACGGCGATGTGGCCTGGGCCATTTTCGAAACGATCCTGATGGCCTTTCTGGGCACTATGGGCGCGGCTATCGTAGCGCTGCCGCTGGCCTTTCTGGCAGCACGCAACTTTGCCCCGCTGGTCGTGGTGCGCATGGCGACGCGTCGACTGTTCGACTTTATCCGCGGCGTCGATGCGCTGATCTGGACCATAATCCTGAGCCGCGCCTTTGGTCTTGGGCCTTTGACTGGTGCGTTGGCGATCCTGATCACGGACACGGGCACCTTTGGCAAGCTGTTCTCGGAAGCGTTGGAAAACGTCGACAGGAAGCAGATAGAGGGTGTGCAGTCGACCGGGGCCAAGCCGATCCAGCGCTATAGGTTCGGTGTGCTTCCGCAGATCACACCAGTGCTGATCAGTCAGATTCTGTATTTCCTGGAATCGAACACCCGCTCAGCCACGGTCATCGGAGCCATCACTGGCGGCGGCATTGGCCTGTTGCTGACACAAGCGATCATCACCCAGAAGGACTGGGAAGAGGTCAGCTATTACATCATGCTGATCATCGTGATGGTGGTGTTCATGGACTGGCTATCGGGCCTGCTGCGTCGCAAGCTGATCAAAGGAAACGAGGCCGGTCACTGATGCAGAGGCTGTCCATCGTTCCGACGCTTCACGATGACGTCGATGCCATGAACGCGATCTTTGGCCGCTATGTCGAGATTGGCAAAGGCACGCGGCTCGCGCAGGTCGATCTGGGCGACTACAGCTATTGCGACCGGTTCTGTGATCTTGCGAACGTCACCGTGGGCAAGTTTTCGAACATCGCGAGCTTCGTGCGCATCGGAGCCACGGATCATCCGCTGGACAGGGCGTCGCTGCACCATTTCACGTATCGGTCAGCCAGCTATTGGGACGAGACGAAGGACGACGGAGCATGGTTCGCCCATCGCGCGTCCAGACGCGCCTTCGTTGGACATGACACCTGGATCGGGCACAATGCCCAAATCAAACCCAAGGTGACAGTGGGCCATGGTGCGGTGGTCGCATCCGGTGCCATTGTGACCAGGGATGTCGCACCCTACACCATTGTGGGTGGGGTAACCGCGACCAAGATTCGCGATCGATGTACTCCAAAGACTGCCGATCGTATGCTGGATCTGGCTTGGTGGGACTGGGATCACGCAACACTGCGCGCGCGGCTTGCAGATTTCCGCAGCCTGAGCGCCGAAGCCTTTCTGGAAAAATACGAAGTCTTTTAGCTACTCTGCCGCGACAGAAAGCGCGGCGTACATTCCGCTGATGCGGTTGGCAACATCACCACACAAATGCGTCCAGCGTCCGCCTGCCATTGTTGCCTCGACTTGGCGTGTGTCGGCGTTGATGATGGTAAGATCTGCCCGCTTGCCAATGTCGAGCGTGCCGCGATCCTCAAGCCCCATGATCTGCGCGGGGCGGGATGAAATCATTCCCCATGCTTTGGGAAGGCTGCGCATTCCCATGTCGGCCAAGGTAAATGCGGCTTGCGCCAAGGCGGGATAGTAGTAGTCGGACACAAGTGCGTCACATGCCCTCTCGCTGATCAATGTCGCGGCTGCAATGTTACTAGACTGGCTGCCCCCGCGCACCACATTTGGCGCGCCCATCAAAATCGGATCTCCCCATGTGCGGGCAACGACCGCCGCTTTCATGGAGGTGGGGAACTCACAAATCTTGGCCCCAATCATTGAATACCGCTCGCGCGTGGCGGCATCCTGATCGTCATGGCTGCCATAGGTCACACCGAGCCGATCAAAGGCCGAAGCCAGATTGCACAAATAGCGCGGCACGTCCTTGTCCCGCTCCTTGGCTGCCTTGACCAAGGTCATATGCTCGTCCGCCGTACGCCCGGATTTCGCCGCCCAGATAGCGATCTCCTCCGGCTTGGCGACAGCCAATTCAACGGCCTCATCAAGATGATTGTTAAAGATGACATAGTCGATCCTGTGTTTCCGGATCGCGGCCAGAAGACGGTCCTGATAATCCATCGTGTGCGTTTCGCACCGAATTTGAACGCGAAGGTCAGTTTGCATCTGTGGACGGTACGCCGCGTGCGCCGCCAGAAACGCCTCTGCGTAGTCGGGTCCGCGGTGACCACCTTCCCAACTCCAGCTTTGAGCCATCCACGCTGTTGTTATCCCGTTGGCGGCCGCATCCCGATCCGTACCAGCAAGACCCGTGTGTAACGGAAATGGCGCCGAACGCCGTGGAGCCATGTGGTATTCGAAAGCATCTCCATGCAGGTCGATGATGCCCGGCATGATAAAATATCCACGCAGGTCCAAGTCGCAATTGACCGCATCAACCAGCTTTCCATCTGCGACACTAACAGGCGCGTCCACCAATGCACTGTCGCGCAGAACACGTGCGCCGACAAAGCGTATGGAAGGTGTAGAATGGTGCATCAATGTGCTCGGTCACTTGCGCAGATACTCGTCTGAATTGAATAGCCTGTGGATATGTCAGCGCCGTGACATCACAGAACTTTCACATTTCGTCGGAAAGAGTCAGTGTAACCCGATCCCCGGCGAACCATGTGCGCCCCAGTTCAATCGGCTGTCCGGTCAGGTCGGCATTCACGCCGACACTGCGCAACAATGGTGCCCCTTCGGCAAGTCGGAGGTGAAGGGCCTGCGTTGCGGTCGCGGCTGTGGCCGTCAATCGCGTCCATGCGCGTGTGTAGTCGGAGACTTTGCCAGACTTCAGCGCCGCGGTGACCGAGCCCAACCCTTCCAACGCCCTCGGAAGGTCAGGAAATCGCGCAGCGGGGAAGATCGAACAGAACAGCGCGATGGGTTGATCATCTGCAAAGCTGAGGCCGTCATAAACATGTACCTGCGCGGCTTCTCCAAGCTGCAACGCCTCCTGCTCTTTGGAGCTGGCAAGACGGGTAATGACCGACAGAACCTGTTTGGCCGGGGTTCGGCCGGCGGCCCTGAGGTTTTGGTGGAAACGCACCCGTCGACCAATCGGATAATCGGTCGGCGTTTGCGCAACAAATGCGCCCGCCCCACGCCGTGTATGCACGGTTCCAGCTTTGACCAGGGCAGACAGCGCATGGCGCACCGTATGCCTGTTCACACCAAACCGGGCCGATAGCTGCGCCTCGGTCGGAAGTTTGTCGCCGGGACTGTACAGGCCATCGGCAATTTCGCCGGAGAGGGTATCCGCAATGGATTTCCAGATGGGCGTGCGCGCCATGTGTCACGGAACTTTCACATCAAGTCGGTGGACGTGGCGAAGCGGCTCGCCTATTATTTGTCTAGTTGTATAGGAATCTCGACAACTTCGCAAGGTGTATAGATGGACGGATCAAGCAACCCAAATGCAGCGCGAAAGGCATGGTTATCGGTGTTGTCCAAGGCACCGGCGACCGACCTTGCAAACCTCTGGACCAAAGCTGGCTACGATCCGGCGCACGAGGTGCTGCGTGCGTCCGAGATTGGCGCCGTGATGGTCCGTGGCCGCGCCGGCGCGGCTGGCGCACCGTTCAATCTGGGCGAAATGACCGTCACACGCTGTTCCGTCCGCCTCGCTTCTGGAGAAGTCGGTCATGGCTATATTCAAGGTCGCGACAAGAACCACGCGACGCAAGCCGCTTTGGCCGACGCTCTCATGCAGACTGCTGATGCAAAAGACGTAGACGCCTCAATCATCGCTCCTTTGCGCAAAGCCGCTGAACGACGTTGCGCGACACGGGCTGCGAAGGCGGCGGCGACCAAGGTCGACTTCTTCACAATGGTGCGAGGAGAGGACTGATGGAGCATTCAAGTCTGGCAGGCGGCTTCATCGACCCGCCTCAAGAAAGCGCACAGGCGTTTCGCGGGATCATGCGCGCCATGGCCTGTCCTGGAACGATTTGCGATGTCGCGGGGGCCGTGCCGCCCAGCCCACTGTCCGTCGCGGCAGGGACCGTACTGATAACCCTCGCCGACCACGACACTGGCATACATTTGGCGGGGCGCTACAACGCGCAAGCCGCACGCGATTGGATAACGTTTCAGACAGGCGCGCCTTTGGTTGATGCCACTGATGCACAATTCGTTCTGGGAACTTGGGAAGACATCGACCTGTCCAATCTTGCAGTTGGCACCGCAGAGTATCCCGACCGGTCGGCGACTGTCATTGTCGACCTGCCCGTATTGAACGCCGAAGGCGCAACACTGAAAGGACCGGGTATTAGGGACGTCGCGCGGCTCAACCTGCCTGACCTGGAGACGTTCCGGCGCAACGCGACGCTGTTCCCTCTTGGGCTGGACTTCATGTTCACGTGCGGGGCGCGCATCGCCGCCCTGCCCCGCAGTACAAAGGTGTCCTGACATGTATGTTGCCGTCAAAGGAGGCGAAAAAGCCATCGACGCAGCCCATGCCTGGCTGGCCGAGGAACGCCGCGGACCTGCGGATGTGGCAGAGTTGTCCGTGTCACAGATCAAGGGACAGTTGAAACTGGCTGTGAACCGCGTCATGGCCGAAGGCTCGCTCTATGATCCGGACCTTGCTGCGCTCGCCATCAAGCAAGCGCGCGGCGACATGATCGAAGCGATCTTTCTGATCCGCGCCTATCGCACCACGCTGCCCAGAATTGGTGGATCGGCGCCGGTGGACACCGAAAGCATGTCCTGCGACCGCCGCGTGTCGGCCACGTTCAAGGACGCACCGGGGGGGCAGGTTCTGGGGCCCACTTTTGACTACACACACCGGCTGCTGGATTTCAAACTGGCGGCCGATGGGGATGTGCCCAGCGCACCCGAACGCCAAAGCGATGGCGGTCCCAAACCACACATCATGTCCTACTTGGATCGCGAGGGGTTGATCCAGCCGGAACCGGAGGGCGCGGACAGCCCGCCAGATCTGACAAGGGAGCCCTTGGAACTGCCGGCGGATCGGGCGTTGCGACTGCAATCCCTGACGCGCGGCGACGAAGGGTTCATCCTCGGCATGGCTTATTCGACCCAGCGTGGATACGCCCGAAATCACGCATTCGTAGCCGAACTGCGCATTGGCACCTGCGCGGTCGAGATGGATATCCCCGAATTGGGTTTTGCGATCGAGATTGGCGAAATTGAACTGACAGAATGCGAGACTGTGAACCAGTTCCAAGGGTCCAAGACGGAGCCACCTCAGTTCACGCGTGGCTATGGGCTGGTGTTCGGCATGTCCGAGCGCAAGGCGATCTCAATGGCGCTGGTAGACCGGGCGCTGCGGTGGGAAGAGCTGGGCGAAGACAATGTGGGGGCACCTGCGCAGGACGAGGAATTTGTCCTGTACCATGCTGACAATATCCAAGCGACGGGGTTTCTGGAGCACATCAAACTACCCCACTACGTGGATTTTCAGTCAGAATTGGAACTGATCCGCAAGCTACGTCGAGAGTCAATGGGCCGGAACGTGCATCAGGAGGCGGCCGAATGAGCACTCACCCTAAGGCACAAAAAATAGGCCAACTGGCCCCGGTCAACGCATCGATAAAGACAAAAAAAAGAGGCCGTTCAATCGCCTCCGCCGCCGTCTCCTTCGCTGTCCCACGCCCCGCCGGGGGCCGCCGGGTCATCCAAGGAACATCGCTCGCCTCCATGCCATTCGACCCAGACGTACATGCCGTCTTCGCGCTGTCGCAAACTGCGTCGCCGGACGCGGTTGCGCCAGACGCTGAACGCGACGCAGGCGCACACAATTGCAATTTCGAAAGGGTTGTAGACCCATCCGGTTTCCGAGCTGTAGCTCAGCATAAAACAACTTCCTGTTTCGTTTTGGAAAATCAGACAGAACGGACGCCGCCGCATGTTTTCGGACCAGTTTCTCTTGGCCCCGCTGCATCACATCAACCTATTGCTTCGGTCGTACATCATGTCTGATTACAATTTCGCATATCTGGATGAACAAACCAAGCGCATGATTAGACGCGCGATCCTGAAGGGGCTCGCCATTCCCGGCTACCAGGTGCCCTTTGCCAGCCGCGAAATGCCGATGCCCTATGGCTGGGGTACGGGTGGAGTACAGGTTTCGGCGGCGGTCATGACGCAATCCGATGTGTTCAAGGTCATTGATCAGGGCGCGGATGACACGACCAATGCGGTGTCTATCCGGCGCTTCTTTGAACGTACCGCGGATGTGGAAACAACCGAAGCAACAGCGGAGGCCACGGTGATTCAAACCCGCCACCGCATTCCCGAAGAACCGCTGAACGCAGATCAGATTCTCGTGTATCAGGTGCCGATCCCTGAACCGCTGCGCTTCCTTGAACCATCCGAGGTTGAGACCCGCAAGATGCATGCCCTTGAGGACTACGGCCTGATGCATGTGAAGCTGTACGAAGACATCAGCGCGCATGGTGCAATTGCGACGGCTTATGCCTACCCGGTTGAAGTCGAAGGGCGTTATGTGATGGACCCGTCCCCCATTCCCAAGTTCGACAATCCCAAGCTGAGCATGCCCGCGATCCAACTCTTTGGTGCCGGGCGAGAACAGCGTATCTATGCCCTGCCGCCCTACACACAGGTGGTCAGCCTCGACTTTGAGGACTATCCATTCGAGGCGACCAAAGCTGACCATCCATGCGGGTTGTGTGGATCGACGGACAGTTATTTGGACGAGCTGATCGTCGACGATGCGGGTGGGCGCATGTTTATGTGTTCCGACACGGACTACTGCGGCGCGCGCCGGGCCAAGGGTCATGTGGGCGCTGAAGGAACACCCCTTCAGGAGGATGCAGTATGATCAATCAATTGCGTATCTATGACGTTCCACCAGAGAATGCGGAGCCGTTCCTCGACCGTTTTCGCGACCGTGCGGCGCGGCTGATGAAGACATATGGGTTTCGTATCCAAGCAATGTGGACAGAGCAAGCCGAGGACCGGTTGCGCTTTGTCTACTTACTGGCGTGGCAGGACGAGGCCGAGATGAAAGGTCGACGGGCCGCCTTCATGGCCGATGAAGGCTGGGCGCAGATCAAGAAAGAAACTGCTGCACAGCACGGCACATTCGTGCTGGGGATCGAAGACATTGTTTTGACGCCAACCGCGTTCAGCGGAGCGATTGGAGAAGACCAATGACGCCATTGTTGCAGGTCGAAGGGCTGTCCAAGTTCTATGGGCAACGTGTGGGCTGCGCGGATGTAAGCTTTGATCTGTATCCTGGTGAGGTGATGGGCATCGTTGGCGAAAGTGGGTCGGGCAAGTCGACTCTGCTGAACTGCATGGCCGGTCACCTGCCGCCCGACACTGGCCAGGTGCTGTTCAATACTCGCACAGACGGAATGCGCGACACGGTCACGATGAGTGAGCCGGAACGGCGCATGCTCGGTCGTACGGATTGGGCCTTTGTCCATCAGCACGCCCGCGACGGGCTGCGGATGAACGTCAGTGCTGGCGGGAATGTTGGTGAACGCCTGATGGCCGTGGGTGCGCGCCATTACGGCGACATCCGCGATCAGGCCATCGACTGGCTGGGGCGGGTCGAGATTGCTGCTGACCGCATCGACGACCGCCCCCGACAGTTCTCGGGCGGCATGCAGCAGCGATTGCAGATCGCGCGCAATCTGGTGACGGGCCCGCGACTGGTCTTCATGGATGAACCGACGGGCGGTTTGGACGTCTCGGTGCAGGCGCGGTTGTTGGATCTGCTGCGCGGGCTGGTGCGTGAGATGGGTTTGAGCGCGATCATTGTGACCCATGATCTGGCCGTCGTGCGTCTGCTCGCTGACCGTCTGATGGTGATGAAGGACGGACATGTGGTCGAAACGGGGCTGACCGATCAGGTGCTGGATGATCCGCAACACGCCTATTCGCAATTGCTGGTGTCGAGTGTGTTGCAGGTGTGACGAACAGGACAAACCCGAAGCTTTTGGCAAGAAGAAGATGAACATGATCAAAGTTGAAGACGTCGCCAAATCCTTTGTTCTGCACAATCAAGGCAGCGCAGTCATACCGGTCATGCACAGCGCATCCCTGACGGTGAGCGCTGGCGAATGCGTGGCCTTGGTTGGCGCATCGGGCGCCGGAAAATCGACGTTGATGCGCATGATCTACGGCAACTACACCACACAAGCCGGGCAAATCATGGTCGGAGATGTCGATCTCGCCTCGGCCCCGCCGCGCGATGTTCTGGCGCTGCGGCGCGAGACGCTGGGCTATGTCAGTCAGTTTTTGCGCGTGGTCCCGCGTGTGCCCACCATCGACGTCGTCAGCGAGCCGTTGCGCGCCGTTGGTGTTGACGCTGAACAGGCTGACGCACGGGCACGCGATCTGCTTATGATGCTGAACATACCAGAACGGCTTTGGTCGCTTAGTCCGACAACCTTCTCCGGCGGTGAACAGCAGCGGGTGAACATCGCGCGTGGGTTTGCATATGACTATCCGGCCATGCTGCTTGATGAACCCACAGCGAGCCTTGATGCAACGAACCGCGCCGTCGTGCTTGAGCTGATTGAGCGCGCCAAGGCACGCGGAGCGACCATCATTGGCATTTTCCATGATGAAGCCGCGCGCGCGCAGGTCTGTGATCGCGAGGTCGATGTCAACCTCTTTACGCCGGAGCGCGCAGCATGACCGGGCGTTTGATTGCCGTTGTTGGACCATCCGGGGTTGGAAAGGACACCGTGATGGACGCCATGTCCAAGGCAGCCCCCAGGCTTGGCCTGGTGCGCAGAGTAATCACCCGCCCCGCAACGTCAGGGGGAGAGGTGTTTGACGGTGTTTCAGAAGCGACCTTTCGGACAATGAAGCACGATGGGGCATTTGCCCTGTCTTGGACAGCGCATGGATTATCCTATGGGATTCCGACATCGGGTGATGCATGCCTCGCGTCAGGTCAGGACATGCTGGCCAACTTGTCGCGTGGAGTGTTGTCTCAGGCGCAATCTCGGTTTCCCGGTTTGATCGTTCTGGCTCTCACAGCAGACCCTGACGTTCTGGCGCACCGTCTGTCGGCACGCGGGCGCGAGGACCATGCCGACATTGTCGCGCGCCTTGCGCGGGTGGGCGCAAGTATTCCGGACGGCATCAAGGCAACCATCATCGACAATTCAAGCACACTGGAGACGACCGTTCAAAAGGCGCTGAACGCGCTCTACCCGGTCAGGGCGTAGCGATGTATCTGATGAAACAACCCGTTCTCATCCTCACCCAGCAGGGTCAGGCCATCGATCCGATAGGGCGACAGGTCGAACTCTGCCAAGGCCGGGGCCAAGGCAGTCTCAACGCGCGCTATCGTAGGTTTGTCCAGCTTGCCACTGAGTGTCAGATGAAACCGGAACTGGTCCAGCACATACGGGTAGCCCCAGCGCACAAGGTACGAATCTTGTGCAGCCGTCAGATTGGCGCCACGACGCTTGGCCAATTCTGTGTCGGTTGGCGGCGCGCGGAAAACGTCAAGCTCTTGCACGGCGCGAGCAGCCAAAACACCAAGGCTACTGGCGTTACCAATTGGAACCAGGGCGAGGAAACGCCCGAGACGCGTCAGTTCAAGGCTATCGAGCGACACGGCCGCCGCATCCGCACACAGCACGGTCAGTGCTGCCTTGAGCGCTTCTGCGGTTTGTCCCTCCGCCAACCTAAAGGGCGGCTTGATCGTCCCGTGGAACCCATACTTGCGTGGGGTTTCAGTCACCGCGGCCACATCGAAATCGCCGATGTTAGGGTGCGCGCACCCCACTCCGCCAGCGCTGTCCCATCCCAGCCATCTCGCACCGAAATCAGCCAAGGGCGTACCCGGTTCGGGCGTGTAGTAGATGGCATAGCGCTTGAACATATCCCACCCCATTCCAGTTCGAGATGACAGGCACATGACACAAGATACGATCCTCGCCAACGCCAAGCTTGTGCTGCCTACAGAAGTGGTCACGGGGCATGTCGTCCTCCGCGATGGCCTGATTTCCGAAATTGGTACGGGCACGTCAGTGCCTGCAGGGGCTTTGGACTGTGAGGGCGATTTCCTAGCGCCGGGACTGATCGAATTACACACCGACAACCTTGAGCGCCACATCTCGCCCCGCCCCAGGGTGCCATGGCCGCATGGTCCTGCGATTCTCGCCCATGATCGCGAACTGGCGGGCACCGGGATCACAACCGTCTTTGACGCGATGCGTGTCGGGTCGATCCCTTCAGGCAAGGGGCGATATCTGAAATATGCACGCGAATTGTCGTCCGAGATGCTGGCCCTGCGCGCGCAGGGTGTACTCAAGATCAGCCACTTTCTGCACTTGCGTGCCGAAATCTGCTCGGAAACCCTGATGGACGAACTGTCGGAGTTCACCCCAGAAGATCGGGTGGGAATCGTCAGCCTGATGGACCACACGCCCGGTCAGCGACAGTTCCGCGACATCAACAAGATGAAGGCCTATGTCATGGGCAAGAACAACCTGACCGAAGACGAGTTCGCAGCGCATGTGGAGAAACTGCAAGCGCTGCAGGACCGGCTGGGGGTCAAACACGAGGCGGCAGCCGTGGCTGAAGCCGGACGTTTGGGCGCCGTATTGGCAAGTCACGACGATACAACAGCCGATCAGGTTGGCGTTTCGGCACAGCATGGAGTTGCAGTGGCCGAGTTTCCGACAACGGTGGAAGCGGCCAGGGCGTGCCGGGACAAAAGCATCGCCATAATCATGGGTGCACCGAACCTCGTGCGCGGCGGGTCCCATTCGGGGAATATTGCAGCCAAAGAGTTGGCCGAACATGACTTGCTCGACATTCTGTCATCGGATTACGTACCGGCTGCATTGCTCATGTCCGCGGTGCAGTTGGGCGACATGTGGGGTGACATGGCACGTGGCATTGCAACGGTCACCCGTACCCCCGCCGCATCGGTCGGGTTGAATGACAGAGGGCAGATTGCCCCTGGCAAGCGCGCCGACCTTGTACGCTTCGCCCAGATGGACGAGGCAGCTGTTGCGCGCGAAGTATTTAGCCAGGGGCACCAGGTGGCATGACGTACGAGGCACACCAACAGGTGCGCCTTACGAGTGACAATGTGGCCCTCAACGCCCTATGGCATAGGCTTGCATAAGGCGCGGCGTGGCTGCGGCTTTCATGATGCCATTGCGTTGATGCAGGGCCGCGCTCAGCCGTCCCACGGTCCATGGCTCGGCCACCTCGACGTTGTGACCCCGTGCACGCAGATCATCGAGCGTGGCACTGGGAAAGTGCGGTTCAACCATCAAATGCCTAGGGCGCAGGTCACGCGGATAAAAGCTCCCCTGCAAGTGACCGGTATGGAACAGCGGCGCATCGATGGCCTCTTGCAGGTTCATTCCGTGATGCGCGTAGCGAAGGAAGAACGCCAGTTGCCACTGGTCCTGCTGATCACCCCCAGGGGTGCCAAAGGCCAAGGCCCGCCCATCCTCGTGCAACGCAAGCGACGGTGACAATGTGGTACGTGGGCGGCGGCCAGGCGCAAGCGTGGTCGGCAAATCATCGTCCAGCCAGAACATTTGCGCCCGGGTATTTAGGGGTGCCCCAAGGACGGGCACAACCGGGTTGGACTGAAGCCATCCGCCCGAGGGTGTCGCAGAGACCATGTTTCCCCAGCGATCGACCACATCGATATGCACCGTATCGCCCTTGCGGTTCGCCAGATGCGCCATGGTCGGCTCGCCGCCGCCCACACCAGCAGTCAATGTCGCACCGCGTGCGATGCGTGCGTGGTAGGATTTGATCTGTGCCTCAAAGCCCGAAATGACGCCGGGGCGGTTATCGGTTGTGGCCTTATGTGCGATGTCTTTGCGGTGCGCATCGGCGTGGGATTCTGACAACAAGACACCAATCGGCACATCAGAATGCACCGGATCACCATAGTAAGTGTCCCGGTCTGCAAAGGCGCGTTTCAGCGCTTCCGTTGTAAGGTGCACAAGATCCGGACCCAACGGATCCATGTCTGCAACAGGATCATTGCGCAGCATTTGCAGGCATTGCAACAGAACCGGTCCCTGGCTCCATGCTCCGCACTTGAAGACATCCCAACCGTGATACGAAACTGATACGGGTGTTTCGTAGGTGGCCTGCCATGTGGCCATGTCCTGCCCTGACAATACGCCTTTTCGGCGCGCACCTGTACCGTCCATAACGCACGTATCGGTTATGAACGTGTCAATCGCGTCGGCGACAAACCCGCTCGCAAAAGCCCGGCGGGCGGCCTCGATCTGCGCGACACGGCCGATCTCGCCCTCGGCTTCGACCAGCAGGCGGGTCCAGAAATCAGCAAGGTCCGGGTTCTTGAATAGCGCGCCAGCTTGCGGAGGTTCTCCGCCCGGCATCCAAACAGCAGCGGAGGTTGGCCACTCAGCAGCAAAGAACTCGGCTTGATCAGCTATCGTTGCAGAAACACGCGGCAGCAGCGGATGGCCATGACGCGCATAGTGGATGGCGGGTTCCAGCACATCGCGCAACGGAAGACGGCCGTGATCGCGCAACATCAGCATCCATGCATCAAACGCACCCGGCACGACCGTCGCCAACAGACCAGAACCAGGGATCATGTCCAGCCCCTCGTCGCGATAGTGCTCAAGAGACGCACCGCCCGGAGCTACACCCTGCCCGCACAACACTGTGGGCCTCTCTCCCGCAACCCGGATCAACGCTGGCATGTCTCCCAAGGGACCATTCAGATGCGGCTCCACCACGTTTAGCGTAAACCCAACGGCAGCCGCGGCATCGAAGGCTGAACCACCCGCCTCAAGCAGCTTCATCCCAACCGCCGAGGCTAGCCAATGGGTCGATGCAACCATGCCAAACGTGCCGCTCAGTTCTGGACGCGTGGTAAATGTCATGGCGGTACCCTTTTCATGCTGCTGGTTATTTCTAACCGCATTCTTTGTGGGTGTGCATGATACGAAACCAAAACGGCGATCCTGACATATTGTCAGAACCGCCGTTCATGATGCCCGCCCGTTTGCGGCTTTAAGCGGGACATCATCCCTGAAACCTGGGGGCAATCAGGGAATGAGCACGCGGTCGATCACGTGGATCACCCCATTGGATGCCAGGATATCAGCCTGAATGACATTCGACTTCTCGACTTTGACACCGTTGCGTCCATCAATGTGGACGTTGGCGCCGTTCACGGTTGCAACGCTCAGACGCTGGCCCCCGAGGTCAGAGGAAAGGGTCTGACCTGGCAGAACGTGGTAGGTCAGAATGCTGACCAGTTGGTCCTTGTTCTCAGGCTTCAACAGGTTTTCCACCGTGCCGGCCGGCAGCGCGGCAAAGGCTTCGTCCGTCGGCGCGAAAACGGTAAACGGACCCGGGCTTTTCAGAGTGTCGACCAGATCAGCCGCCTGCACAGCGGCAACAAGCGTATTGAAGGAACCGGCAGCGACGGCAGTATCGACAATGTCGGGCTGGGTGTTCATCTCGGCGCAGGCGCCAAGAGTGGCAAGTGTCGCGCCGACGGCGGTCATTTTCATAAAGGAACGGCGTTTCATAAGTGTGTCTCCTCAAAGGTTTGGCGCGGGGCCGAATATTTAGTGGGAATATTTCCCACGCAAGACGAAATGACGCAGGCCAATGCGATTTCAAGGTTTTGCGTGGAAAAAATTTCCACGCGCGGTATTGTTGGAGGATGGCAAGAGGCAAGCAAACCAACGCATCCGACGCATTTATGCGTGTTCTCAGGGGGTTACTGCGACCACTGGTGCGCACAATGATTGTGCGCGGTTTGACGGCCCCAGCAATCTACGGCTTGCTGAAACGGGTCTATGTCGAGGTTGCTGAAGAGTCATTCCGCCTTGATGACAAACCTTTGACCGACAGCAGAATTGCCCTTTTGACAGGCGTGCACCGCAAGGACATTCGCACCATAAAGGCAGAGGGCAGCGATGCGACCGGGCAGACACGCCGCAACAGCGCCCTGCTGGCGACGGTAATCGGACAATGGATGTCTGCGCCGGAATTCTCGGACAGCAACGGCACACCAGTTCTATTGCCTCGGCAAGCGGACAACGCGCTGAGCTTCGAGGCACTGGTCCGATCCGTCAGTCGGGATGTGCGGCCGCGCACGGTGCTGGATGAATTGCAGAACGCGGGTCTAATAACCGAAAGCAGGGATGGCTTGTTGCGCCTGGAGGCTGAGGCAATCGTTGGCACTGGCAACACTCCGGATAAAGAAGCATTCTTTGCCGCAAATGTGGGCGACCATCTGGCAGCGGCAACAGAAAACCTGCTTGCTGACACCCCACCGTTCTTTGAACGCGCGGTGTTCTATAATCAACTGCCCCCCGATGCCGTGGACGCCGTCGAAACGGCAGCACGTGCGCAAGCCCAGACCCTGCTTGAAGATCTGAACAAGCAGTCGAGCGACCTCCACCGTGCCAGCAAGGGGAACGATGGCCCTCGACAACGCTACCGACTGGGCATTTACTTCTACCGGGAAGACGCGGCAGATGCAGAAGAAAAGGTCCAAGACCAGTGACACGCTTGACCAGACGGCACACGCTTGGCCTCTTGGGCGGCACTGCAGCAGCAGCGTGTTCCCCGGCCATCTCAACATCCCAGTTGAGCGATGACCCATTCGAGGGCGGGATTGGTGGTACTGGCATTGTTGGCCTGATGACTGGCTCGGGCAGCGTGCTTGTGAACGGTCTACGGGTCGAAGTGACATCCTCTACCCGCATTTTTTCTGCAAACAAACGCACCAACGATACGTTGCTGGTACCCGGCCGCACACTCACAATGCTGGCCCGCGCAAGGCTGGGCCGGTTCGAAGCACAGCGCATCGATATCGATGATCCACTTACAGGCGTGCTGTTGCGGCAAGGATCAGGCTATTCCGTAAACAGTACCCCGGTTGTTGAAACTGCAGGTGTCGCCGTGCTTGTCGGCGAGCGTGTAACGGTGAGCGGGATTTGGCAGGCAGACGGGTCGGTACAAACAAGCCTGATGCAACGTGCGCCCGGCAAGGCGGATAGTATTTCAGGCGTTCTCGAGGGATCGGCGGCAGCGGGTTGGAGTATTGGTCAAACACCGGTCGCCCCACCCAGGGGACAAAGCCTGATCGCCGGGCAGTTCGTTGTTGCAAAGGGGCAGTTCACGCACGGCACACTGCAAGCAACGTCGCTGCGGTTCGGACGCTTCCGCGAAGGCGGCAACATCCTGCGGCAATTGTCGGTTGAGGGGTATCTTGAACAGGTTGCTGGGGCACCTGGCTTCCGTCTGGCAGGCCTAGGCCACAGCTTTGATCAGCGGCTGCAACTGGGTGGTTTTGCCGAAAATCGCGCGGTCTATTTTGGCCCCTACACTGGCCGTTTCGTTGCACGTCGCGCTGTATTGGTGCCCGAGGCGCAAGGCCAGCGGGCATCGCTCCTGCGTCCGGCCAATGGCAAGAGTAGCGCTGCATCGCTCTCGGGGGAACGCGCGCGCGCAGTCCCTACGCGGTAAACATTGACCGGCGCGCGGCGATCCAATCTGTAACGAAATCTACAAATGCACGCACACGCGCGGTGCGGCGAAGATCGCCATGCATCAAGACCCAGATGCTTCGCCCCGGACCAACTGGTACGCCCGGCACGCGCACCAGATCAGGGTGCACATCCCCTAGAAAGGCCGGGACCCACGCCATCCCCAGTCCTGCAGCCGATGCCTCGGTCTGCATGAAGACTTCCGGCAACCTATGGCGTGGTTTGGCCTTGGGCATCGGGGTCTGAGCAATCCACGTGTCATTCGCGCCCCATCCGATCCAATGCGCCCCTTCGCCGTTCGAGGATGCCAGATCAGGATGGGCAGCAATGTAATCAGGCGTGGCAAAGGCCGCATTGACGTAATCAACCATCCTGCGCCCCACCAGATCATCATCGATCTTTTTTGCAACACGGATGGACACATCGGCCTCCTGCCGCGACAGGTCGGAGATTTTGTTGGTCGCAACTGCCTCGATACGGATGTCGGGATAAAGCACCGTAAACTCTGCCAAGACCGACACAAAGAACATGTGCACGAAAGACGGCGGCAAACTGACGCGCACGGTGCCACTGGGAACACTGTCCAATCCAGTCAGGCGGCGCTGCACTTCCAGCATCCGCCGCTCCATTTCCTGGGCATGTGGCAGCAACAACTCACCGGGTTGGGTCAAGGTTAAACCGCGTGCTGATCGATCAAACAATCGGGTGCCAAGACTGTGCTCCGCGCCCTCCAATGCCCTTGCGACAGTGGCATGGTTGACTTTCAACGCGCTCGCCGCGCCGCGCAAGCTGCCCGCCCGATGAAGTGCCAGCAAGATGCGCATGTGATCCCAATTCATTGCGACCTCCATCCAAGCGGATCGTTGCCGATCCGCCATGCTGAACTATTCGCTGCATCGCACAGAAAATCAACGCACTACACTTTCCTGTGTAGCCTGTGGTTCTATCGCCAATTCCTGACAACATGGGCTCAGACAAACAGATCAGATGAACGCACCCTTAGCCACTCAAGGAACTTCGCCATCATGACCCCCCTCTCCTCATCTCTGGCTCCAAACAAGGTAGTGGACCTGTTTTCCCGCACGCGCGCGCGCACCGATGCGCTGGCCGCTCCGCTCACCGCCGAAGACATGATGCTGCAAAGCATGGAAGACGCGTCACCGGCAAAATGGCATCTGGCTCATACCACATGGTTCTTCGAAGAGTTCATTCTGAAACCAAGGATGCCAGGCTACACATCGCCGGATGATCGTTTCGCGTTCCTGTTCAACTCATACTACACCCAAGCTGGTCCGCGTCATGCCCGCGACAGGCGTGGATTGGTGTCGCGTCCCGGCGTGCAAGACGTGGAATCATACCGCGCACATGTCGAGGACAGCGTGGCAGATCTGCTCGCAAGTTCTCGTGATGATGCCGATGACATTGCCGCTCTGGTCGAACTGGGTTGCCACCACGAGATGCAACATCAGGAGCTGCTGGTGACGGATGTGCTGCACGGGCTCAGCTTCAATCCACTTCTGCCTGTCTACAAAGACCCCGAACCACTTCCCGTCTCATCCGAAGTTCCGCTGACCTTTACCAGACACAATGGCGGTCTTGTCGAAATCGGGCATGACGGTGCCGGTTTTGCCTATGATTGCGAGGGGCCACGGCACAAGACCTATCTTGCCCCTTTCGACATCGCCGATCGTCCCGTCACAAACCGGGACTGGATCGCGTTCATGACGGACGGCGGCTATGACGACACCCGGCATTGGTTGATGGAAGGGCACGCTGTCGCTCAGCGAGAAAAGTGGTCACACCCACTATATTGGTGGCGACAGGACGATGAATGGTGGACCTTCACCCTGCGGGGTCCGCAACCCGTCGCCCTTGATGCAGCAGTTGTGCATGTCAGCTACTACGAAGCCGAAGCATTTGCGCGATGGGCGGGTGGACGCTTACCAACCGAGGCCGAGCACGAGCTTGCCTTTTGCGACACACTGATCGAAGGCAACTTGATGGGGAACGCACGCGCGACCGGCGCGCTACGTCCATTGCCCGGCCCCGGCATATGGGGCGATGTGTGGGAATGGACGGCGTCGGACTTTGGCCCGTACCCGGGATTTCAGCCACCCGAAGGGGCACTTGGCGAATACAACGGCAAGTTCATGGTGAACCAGCGCGTGTTGCGCGGTGGATCCTGCGCGACACCGCGCGAACAGATGCGGCCGACTTACCGCACATTCTTCTATCCGCATCAACGTTGGCAAATGCTGGGCCTGCGCCTGGCACGGGACGTATCATGATGGACGGCGTACTCCGGATTCCGGCAGTGAATTTGACAGAAACCGACGCTTTGATTGCGGACGCACTTAACGGCCTCACCGCGTCCAGCAAGTCGCTCAGCCCTAAATGGCTATACGACCATCATGGCAGCGCACTGTTCGAACAGATCACTCAATTGCCCGAGTATTACCCCACGAGAACGGAAGCAGGCATTCTGCACGACAACGCCGCAGCACTGTCTGGACTTGTCCCCGCCAATGGTGCGCTTGTCGAGCTGGGGTCAGGCGCGTCTGTCAAAACACGAACACTACTGAATGCTGGAAGGCACTTCGGTGCCTACGTGCCCATCGATATCTCACGTGATTTTCTGCTGGAGACGGCGGGCGATCTTCGAACCCGTTACCCAAGGCTGAGCATCGTTCCCGTGGTTGCGGATTTTTCCGCTCCGGTCGCACTTCCCAGAGAACTTGCTACAACCCCCAAGGTTGGCTTTTTCCCTGGATCAACGATTGGCAACCTTGCGCCCGACCGGGCACAGGCGCTGTTGGAAGGCGTACGTGCATGGGGTGGGATTGGCGCATTCATCGTGGGGATGGATATGGTGAAGGACACAAGCGCGCTTGTGGCAGCATATGACGATGCCCAAGGGGTCACCGCGCAGTTCATCAGAAATATTCTGGTGCGGCTTAACAGAGAAGCACAGGCAAACTTCAATATCGATGCATTCAAATACAGGGCGAGTTGGAATCCGGCGCTTGCGCGGATCGACATGCAGCTTGTTTCGAGCCACGAGCAGGTGGTTACGCTTGCCGGACAGGCAATCACATTTGAGGCGCAGGAAGCTATCCATGTCAGCGCCGCACGCAAGTACACGCCAGACAGTCTGCGCAACCTCGCGCTCAGTGCGGGTTGGGACGTGGCAGCACGTCACACGGATGCAAGCGACCGGTTTTCAGTGGCGGTTTTGACACCCGTGCACCGGCCATGACGACCGATCTGACATCCGTGCAGATGTCCTCAAAATGGCATTTTACATGTATCCTTCGCAGGATAACCTGATCCAGAATACAAGCTTGCAACCCGTCGCGGCCTTATGCGCGTGTTGGGCTCTCGATGATATCGCGGACCTCTTGAGTACGCTCCATCAGACCAGCCGTGGCGCTGATTCATCACGTCACGCAAGGAGTCGAAAGCGTTCTAGTATCCGGGCGGCGCGATATTCAGGCTCCGGCCCGAGGTCAACTCCAGGCGCAGTGCGCCGAAGTGAAGCTCGAACCGGTCTATGACCTCGGCCTACTGTTTCTCGGTCGGGGCGTCGGTGGCGGCGAAGCTGATCACGCCAGCGCGGTAGGTCCACTGGCGTCGGTCAGCGCCTCGGTACGCTCGGGATTGCCGCACAGCACTTCGTGCAGCGGGTCGCGGGTGACGGTCATGGGCTTGCCGTCCGCGTCGCGGATCAGGTCGCGGTTGCTGTCGGCCAGCACGTGCTCGGCCACGAGATAGCCAACCGGCCCCGCGCCCTTGCCATTGGGGAAGAACTTGATCAGCACCGCCGCGCCTTGAGCCGCCCCCCGACATTTGAGGTCTCCAAGCTGTCCGGACTCCCCGCAAAATCCGCACCAACATTGCCCGCCACAAGGCAGGGGAGGAGAGGGTTTTGTGCCGTCCACCAGGACGGCTCGCAAGGATCGAAGATCCGCGCAGGCCGGAAGCCGGAGTGCTGGGGTTGAGGGGATGCTCCTCTCACCCGCTGTTTTGGGAATCCGCAGGAGGGACCCAAAACGGATAGCGGGTCTCCCTTTGACAAGGGTGCATCCACGGTCGCACGTCATGCCTTTCTGCAGTTCCCAACGGATCTCGACATCACTCCAGAGACTGAGCAGATGATCCTCGATCAGGCGGTCGAATTTGTGAACCAAACGCACGGGGGGCCGAGCAGTGTCTCGTGGGCGTCTTGATCGCGATGAGGAAGGCAGATACGGGGGCGATGTATTCTTCGCGTCGCGTTACGCAAAGACAACAAAGCGCGGTACCACAGACTGGATCAGCCTCACGAAGTTCGGAAAAGAACGAGCCGTCGAATCGTTCGGGCAGAAACCCCTCTTGAAAAGGAATGAAGATGGGAAATTCGGGCCGATTGAAAGGCGCAGCCAATCGTCGTATCCGCGCCATAAATCCAGCCTCCAAAGCTAAGTCAACTTTGGCACAGTTTTATGGGGCTAAGACAAATTCCAATTTCTGACACTGGGGCAAGGTTCATTGATCTACATCCAAACCATCACCAGAACTATCGGTAAGGGGCTCCTCTTGAGATACAATAGACCAGTTTCCAAGAGCCCGGCGATCATCGAAATTCGCTGTCTCATATGGATGATAAAATTAAAATCTTACCTGTGACCCCCCAGACGTGCGGCGGTAGTCGGCGCTAGGCTCAGGACTCATAACCAGTAAATAACGATTGCGACGAGTGCGATTGCTGAGAGGAAGACCTTTGGGCATCTGTCGTATCGCGTTGCCACCCGCCGCCAGTCCTTGATGTGGGCAAAGCTGTTCTCGATTTTGTGGCGTTTTTCGTATCGTGCGGGATCGGAACCTTGCGACCCTTCTGAGACGGGATACAGGGTTTGATGCCCTTGCCTTCAAGGGCTTGGCGATACCAATCCGCATCATAACCGCGATCTGCCAGCATGTGTTTGGCGGATGGCAAGCTGCTCAGCAGCGCCCGCGCTCCGATGTAATCGCTGCGCTGTCCAGCCGTCAAAAACAGGCGCATGGGTCGGCCAATCGCATCCGTGACGGCATGCAGTTTCGAGTTCA
Organism: uncultured Tateyamaria sp.; assembly: GCF_947504105.1. Classification (GTDB taxonomy): domain Bacteria; phylum Pseudomonadota; class Alphaproteobacteria; order Rhodobacterales; family Rhodobacteraceae; genus Tateyamaria. The sequence continues at coordinate 1,737 of NZ_CANNGP010000027.1, read as the reverse complement.
TGCCACCCTTGGTTCGACCAATCAGGCGGCCACGCCCCCCCTTTTCCTGCCCCAGGTTGGAGGCTGTGCGGTGGGTTTTGAGTTGGGTTGCGTCGATCATCAGCGTCTCTGTCTCACCGCTCTGATCTGCCAGTTCCAGCAACATTCGGGCGAAGATACCTTTTTCGCTCCACCGCTTCCAGCGGCTGTAAAGAGCCTTGGGCTGGCCATATTCAGCCGGCACATCCCGGCACCGTAAGCCATTGCGATTGATGAAAATAATCCCACTCAGAACACGCTTATCATCAATGCGAGGTTTGCCGCGGCAACTTGGGAAAGAATGGCTTGAGCTTCAACATTTGTTCGTCGATCAGACATGCTACAGTTCCGTTTTGGGCAATCGCGAGTCATAACGTGAGCCAAAAATCAATGCATCCTGAGCCTAGAAACTGTTGAATGGGCGTCCACCCTATCGCTCACGGTCTTTTTGCATTGAGCCGCACTCAACTCCCGCAAGTTTTCGCTAAAAGTTTTCTCTTAGCGAAATTCTGTGCAGGAACCCTCTGATGGGGCTCTTTTGTGTTTCCCACTACGAGACTGTCACACTATTCTGGCGATGAGCATCAGGCGTCTGGCGCAATTAACCACCTGATTTAATTATATATTTTTAATTGCTCGGTATACTTCCGCTGAAATTTATATTAGATCGATGTCCGCTGGAAATCAATCTAAGAGCGTGTTAAGCCATTTTTACTGATATTGTTAAGGGAGCCTAAAACAATGGCAGTAATAAATGGAAAACTGGGTAACAACGAACGATGTAGCACGTCTGACGGCGCCCCTGTCGTTATATTTGACTGGGATAGAACGCTGGACGAAGGCCCAGGTTCGGATACGGTCAACGACGCAGCAAGGGAGTTTTTTGAAGATTTTTCGGGCGATGCAACTTTTATCATTGTGAGCGCTAATTCTGACCTGAGTAACATCACCGACGGATTGGAGGATGCTGGCATCGAAGACTCCTTTACATCCATCTACTATAACACAGGGGATAAGCTCGACGAATTTAATGAAATTTATAACGACTATGGAAATAATCGCGAATATCTATTTTTGGACGATCGTCAAACCAATATCGATGCGTGGAAACAGTCCGATCTTCATAATGGTGAGGGAAATTATCGCCTTGTATCAAATGAGGGGGAGGAGGGTGCGACGACAAGTGATTTTCAGGCCATTGCAGAATGGCTGGACACTGTAGGTAGCGAAACATATGATGAATTTCTCTTTTAGGTTCCAGATCCATTAATCAGCTTAAGATTGTCAGACCTTCTTGATTCAGTTCCGTCCCAATTTTTTCCTGTTTTGTAGATAGGTATTCTGCGGGCACAGTATTTCCGTCCGGTGAAGGTGTTCTGTCGGGGGTCTGCTCTCAAAGTCACTCATCATCAAGACCTCTCATCGTTTGCAGTTCTTATTGCCCACCGGAAAATTTTCTAAGATCTACGTACAAATCAGCAGTACCCTGTAGTGTTTGACGTCAGCGCTTCTTGCCCAATTCAGGTGAGTTTCTTAGAAGGTGTTCTTGGCTCATCATCATAAGGGAGTGGACGATGAGAAAGACTACGATGAGCCACGGCTTAAAAACCGAGGCCCTCGGGCGTCGCGTCATCGACGACGAGTGACCCAGCCCCCTAATCCGGGCCGTTCAGGTGTAGAATCCGTTCCTGTTTCTTTCTGTTGTTATGGTTGCGGTCA
>NZ_CANNGP010000026.1 GCF_947504105.1 uncultured Tateyamaria sp. | reverse complement strand
CCATTGCCAAACTACTCTCGGCAACGGACTCGCAGATCAGGCAAGCATCAGGAAGGTGGGGTCAGCGCAACGCTTACGATACACCGCCATCTTCAACCTGTACCGCAGGCCCGAGGTCTTCGTTTCCGAACTCCGGCATAACGGATGAAGGGTGATCACGCCGGTTAAACCCATCAATGACACTCATGACGAAATTCTGGGGAAAGACGCCCCGATTTTGTGCGGTGAGCGTCGTCAGGTCAGGTGGTGGCGTGCCAAGGCCAAGCGATTCCGCACCAGCGCCTCTTCCGTCATCACCATGACATGCGGTGCACTTCTGCATGTACAGCGCTTTGCCATGCACAACGCTCACATCAGGCTCCCGGTTTTCGGGTGCGCAAGCTGCGAGGATGGTCCCAGCAACCAGGACCGGGATGACTTTGAAAGGGGATACCATTGCACGCTCGCCTCTGTTGTGTCGTTACAAACCTAGCGATCCGGACTCGCGCCGCCCTTGACATATCTCAAGACCAGCGGCGCCTTCGCTCCGACAAGCGGACGAGTTAACCTAAATCTCGAGCACGATCCGCCCGGTGATCTCCCCCGCCTTCATCCTGCCAAAGATCGCGTTTATGTTTTCCAGCTTGTCCCATTCGAAATGGGTTTTGATCTGTCCCTCAGCCGCAAGACCAAGCGATTCCACAAGATCCAGTCGTGTACCAACTATTGAGCCGCAGATGGTCAGGCGCTTCAACACCACGTCAAAGATCGGCAATGGGAAGGATCCGGGTGGCAAGCCAACAAGACTCATCGTTCCGTGTCGCCTCAACATCCCTGTAGCCTGCGCAAAAGCTGTTGTGCTGACCGCAGTCACAAGCGCACCATGCACGCCGCCCAGGTGGTCGGTCACTTCCTTGATTGGATCGGTAGAGGTGGCATTGATCGTCACGTCGGCGCCCAACGATTTGGCAAGACGCAGCTTATCGTCCGCGACATCGACAGCAACGACATGCATGCCCATCGCTTTCGCGTACTGCACCGCCATGTGACCCAGCCCACCAATCCCGCTGATTGCGACCCACTGACCCGGACGTACCTCGGTTTCCTTGAGCCCCTTGTACACCGTCACCCCTGCGCAAAGCACGGGCGAAGCAGGTCCGAATTCGAGTGCATTCGGCAGCAGACCGACGAAATTGGCATCGGCACGCACAAACTCTGCATAACCGCCATCGACTGAATAACCGGTATTCTGCTGGCTCTCGCAGAGGGTTTCCCACCCGCCTGAGCAATGTTCGCAACGCCCGCATGCCGTATGCAACCATGGCACACCCACCCGATCACCTTCGTTCAGGTGAGTGACATCGGCACCAAGGGCAGCGACTTCTCCTACCCCCTCGTGCCCCGGAATGAAGGGAGCCTTCGGCTTAATTGGCCAATCGCCCATCGCGGCGTGCAGGTCGGTGTGACAGACGCCCGAAGCACGCACGCGCACCAAGACATCCCGTGGACCAATCTGCGGCACCGGCACCTCTCGGATATCGAAGGGTTGGCCAAGCTTGGTCACAACAGCGGCTTTCATGGTCTTGGGTAATGTGGTGGGCATCGCGCGCCTCCTGTTGGCAAGGTTTGGTACCTGACTGCCACGCGCTGCGGATGCGCTCATTGACATTGCTCAATGTGCAATCCGGCAGCGACGATAAACCGGGACCGAAAGGACCCGGCACCATGTCTTCAGACCCACCTCCCGCAATCTATTGCTACTCGAAATCAGGTCATACCCGGCGCGCCGCCGAAGTATTTGCGCAGAAGACCGGCGCTGAGATCGTGCCAATAGAAGTGGATCGTTACCGGATACCGCTTCTTTGGATTGTTCGCGCCATTTGGGATGTCTGGCGGTCACGTATTCCACCACTTCGTACTGGAAATGTCGTTCCGGCAGCGCGGCCGTGGATCGTCGTCGCTACACCTGTCTGGGCAGACCAGCCTGCGCCACCAGCGCGCAGCGTCTTGGCGACCTTGTCCTTGTCGCCGACTGCCGTGGGTTTGCTGACCACATGCGGAAGCTCTTCGGACCAACTCAAGTGCATGCAGACATGCGATGCGGTGCTGGGGCATCCGCTGACGGGGCATGCCAATATCCCAAACGAGATCGAAAACACAGATGAGATGGATAAGCGACTGAGCAGATTCGCGAATGTTATGAGGACGTCCGCCTCGAAGGGTGCTGCATGACAGCCCGCACCCTGGACAGGGTGTTCCACACGCGCGGCTTGACCAAGGTCTACGACACCGGGGAGGTGAAGGTATACGCCCTTGCCGGTGTAGACCTGGAGTTGTTCTCTGGCGAGCTGACTGTCCTGCTCGGCCCATCAGGCAGTGGCAAGTCCACGCTTCTGAACATACTTGGCGGATTGGATCACGCGACCGAAGGCAGGGTATGGTTCCGCGATCTGGAACTCACCAACTTGCGCGATCGCAGCCTGACCCGATATCGACGTGACCACGTTGGGTTCGTTTTTCAGTTCTACAACCTTGTCCCGAGCCTGTCGGCCCGTGAGAATGTACAACTTGTTACGGACGTAGCCCCCAACCCCATGCGCCCCGAGGAAGCCTTGGAGCGTGTGGGCCTTGCGCATAGGATGGATCACTTTCCCGCCCAGCTTTCGGGGGGCGAACAACAGCGCGTGGCCATTGCCCGCGCCGTTGCGAAACGGCCAGAAATCCTATTGTGTGATGAACCCACCGGCGCGCTCGACAGCAAGACCGGTATTCAGGTGCTCGATGTGCTTAAGCATGTGAATGAAGATCTTGGCACCTCGACCGTCGTCATCACCCATGCCGCCGAAATCCGGAAGATGGCGCATCGGGTGATCTGGTTCCAGGACGGGAAAATAGCAAACATCGAAGTGAACGAGACCCGGCTGGAACCGGCCGAGATCGAGTGGTGAGCGGAATGGAAGCACTCGACCGCAAACTCCTACGCGATTTCCGCAGGCTTTGGTCACAGTTTCTGGCGATCTCTCTTGTCCTCGCGGCAGGTGTCGCGGTTCTGCTCATGTCCTTCGGCATGTCCGGCGCGTTGGAGGACACGCGCACCACGTACTACGAGCGCAACCGCTTTGCGGATATCTTTGTCGACGTGAAGCGCGCGCCGAACATGTTGCTCGATATCATCCGCGACATTGACGGGGTCGCATCGGTCGAGCCCCGGGTGACGACTTATGCAACGCTGGATATCCCCGACAAGGTCGACGCGACCGTGGCCTATGTGGCGTCGCTGCCTGAAAATGGCACCATCCTTAATCAACCGATCCTGCGTATTGGCAATTGGCCACAGCCAACTGCAACCGACGAGGTTGTGCTGAACGCACCTTTTGGCGAGGCGAACGACCTTTGGCCAGGGGACGCTTTCACTGCAACCCTGAACGGCACCAAACGCACATTGACTGTCACGGGATGGGCGTTGTCACCCGAGTTCATTTACACCATCGGTCCCGGCAGCTTGACCCCGAGTGACGAGGACTTTGGGGTTGTCTGGATGCCGGAACAAGCGCTCGCCGCCGCGCTCGACCGAACGGGTGCGTTCAACAACCTGTCTGTCAAACTCCGCCCTGGCTACCGGATCGAACCGGTCATCGACGAGTTAGACATATTGCTCGATCCTTATGGCACGCTTGGTGCCATCGATCGGACGGAACAGGTATCGAATGCCTTTATCGACGCGGAAGTCACACAACTGCAAACACTGGCCTACAAGCTACCACCCATCTTCCTCGGCATTACGATTTTTCTGGTGAACATGGTGATAGGTCGGATCGTTGCGCTGGAACGGGCCGAGATTGGCTTGCTCAAAGCCCTCGGATATTCGGATGCGACCATCCTGATGCATTACCTGCTGCTTGCCGGGTTGGTTGGTGTCGTTGGTGTAGCGTTGGGATATGCTGCTGGCAGTTGGCTAAGCTTTGAGCTGGCGAAACTCTACGCCGACTTTCTGAAGTTCCCATACCTGATCTATTCCGTATCGTGGAACATCTACCTGATTGCCGGTTTGCTGGGCCTGATTGCTGCGGGCAGCGGGGCAGCGCGTGCGGCATGGGTGGCTGCAAGACTGGCACCGGCTACGGCCATGTCACCACCGGCACCACCGCGCTTCCGCACCAGTTGGATGGACCGTATTCTACACGCCGTCCACATCAGCCAGCCCGCGATGATGATCGTTCGCAGCATAATCCGCTGGCCCGTTCGCGCGGGGCTTAGCATACTTGGCATGGCCCTTGCCGTTGGCATTCTCGTATCATCGAACTTCTTTCCTGACGCGCTCGACCTGATCATTGACACCGCGTTCTATCAATCGAACCGACAGCACGCGGTCTTGTTCTTTAACGATGAGATAGAAGATAGGTCGGTGATCGAAGCAAACCGTTTGCCCGGCGTGCTCCAAGCCGAGGGGCAGCAGGTCATGACGGCTGTTCTGCGTTACGAACATCGCGGCAAACGCACGACAATCGAGGCACGGCAACCGGGTATGAACCTAAGCCGCATCGTATCAACCACAGGCGAGGTCGTGGATGCCCCACCTGGTGGCATCATGTTGTCAGAACGCTTGGCGAAACAGCTGGGCGCTTCTGTGGGCGATGTGATCGAGGCGAAATTTCTCGGTGTCCATAAAGGTACCCACCAACTGCCTGTCACCCAGCTTGTGACGCAGTATTTCGGTCTTGGCGCATATATGGATCAAACCACTGCAAACCGTTTGTTCCAGCAAGACGCGCGGGTGGCCATCGTCAACGTCACGCTTGATCCGGCCCATGACGAGGCCTTTCAGCAAAGCCTTAAGGAACTTCCCCGCCTGGGCGGGCGGGCAATGCTTTCTGAAAACCGCGCGGGGTTCGAGGAAACGATCAGCCGCAACATTCTGATCACGACCACAATCTACGCCATCCTGGGGACGTTGATTACCGTGGGTGTCGCCTATAACGGGGCGCGCATTCAACTGTCGGAACGGGCGCGAGAATTGGCAAGCCTTCGCATCCTCGGCTTCACCCGGGGTGAGGTTGGGTTCGTATTGGTCGGTGAAATCATGTTGTTGGCGCTGTTGGCACAACCGCTTGGATGGGGGATCGGCTGGGGTGTCGCAAAGATGTTGACCGAAAGCTACACCAGCGATCTCTACGCTATTCCGCTCGTGATCAAACCGTCCACGTATTCCTCGGCCAGTCTCATCGTGCTGACAGCTGCACTGGCCTCTGTCTTGGTTGTGCGACGCAAGCTCGACCGCATCGATCTTGTTTCCGTGATGAAAACCAGAGAGTGACACCATGGTCCAAACCAGTCGTAACATCGTCCTTGGCCTGATCGGAGCTGGTATTGCCGGAGGGTTATTGTTCGTGACCTTCCGCCCCGAACCGATCCCCGTTGACCTGCATACTGTCAAAAGGGACCATTTTGAGGTCACCGTAGACGTTGATGGCACCACCCGCGTCGTAGAGGTGTTCGAAGTCTCGGCCCCGATTGCAGGCGTGGTCCAAAGGTCGCCGGTGCGCGTGGGTGACCCCGTCGTGGCGGGTGAAACCGTTGTGGCACTTGTCGAACCGATCTCGCCCGGTTTGCTGGATGCCCGATCGCGCCTGCAAGCCGAAGCCGCCGTCAGCGAAGCAGAAGCAGCCTTGCATGTTGCTGAAACAGAACTGGCCAGCGCACGCGAAGATCACGTGTATTCCAAATCGCATTTTGAACGAACAACGGAACTTGTTGAACGTGGTGTCGCAACGATCACGCGCTTGGAGGAGGCGCAGCAGCGCTTTGCCGTCGCGGATGCGGCACTGGATGCGGCAAATGCACGAATTGCCCAAGCGCAAGGCGGGCTCAGGCGCGCCGAAGCAGCCCTGGTCGAGACGTCTGGCAACGGCAAGGACGTCATGTGTTGTATGTCGCTATTTGCGCCGTCCGACGGAGTTGTTCTGGACATTGACGAGGTGAGCGCACGACCCGTTCCGTCGGGCGCACGTCTTTTGACGATCGGTGACCCGGGCCAGATCGAGCTGGTGGCGGATCTTTTAACCTCAGACGCCGTCAGCCTACCACCAAATGCACGTGCCTATGTCGAGCGATGGGGCGGACAACCATTGGAGGCGCGCCTGGCCTATGTCGAACCCGCCGCGCGCATGAAAGTGTCAGCTCTCGGGATCGAGGAGCAGCGTGTGGATGTGGTTTTTGACATCGTGACGCCAACTGAGATGCGTCCGGATCTAGGTCATGAGTTTGCGGTCTACCTGCGCGTTGTTACACAGGAAGAAACGGACGCATTACTTGTTCCCCTCAGTGCCGCGTTCCGTATCGAAGACGGTTGGGCCGTTTTTCGCACTGAGGGGGATCGCGTCGCCCGCATACCAGTCGATCTTGGTGCCCGGAATGGCCGTTACGCCGTGGTACAAAGTGGTTTGGAGCCCGGTGACCGCATTGTCGAACACCCGCACGCCGATCTGACAGACGGCGCCCTGTTCGAAGAACGCACCACATTCTGAAGGAGTTTCCTGTGCACGAAGACCAAAAAGATCGAAGTCTTGACCGCATCCTGCACAGTGCCATTGGCCGTATGACGGGAGGGCTGTCACCCACAGCCCTCAGCACAGCATGGCTGGATTGGGCGCTGCATGTCGTGGGCTCACCCGAACGGCAGATGCAGCTTTCCTTCAGTGCTTGGAACAAGGCATTGGATGCATGGGCCACGTTGGTCACAGGCATTGCCCACAACACCCCCGACAAACGGTTTGCCAGCCCGGCATGGGCGCGCCCACCTTACAAACAGTTGCGCCACTGGTTCGCATTACAGGAGGCTTGGTGGCAGGAGGCGACTGCCCCCATCGTCGGGGTCGATCCGGCACATCAGCGCATCGTCGCCTTTGCCGCGCGCCAGATCATCGACACCATGTCGCCCTCCAATTTTATGCTCACAAACCCGGACGTGGTCGATAAGACGGTTGAACGGCATGGTCAAAACTTTGTGCAAGGCTGGCAGCACTGGCTTGAGGACTTCAACCAGCTCATCAGTCAAAAGTCCAAGGTCCACCCGGATTATCTTGTTGGAAAGACCATCGCCGTTACCGAAGGCGACGTTATCTATGAGAATCGGTTGATCGAACTGATGCGTTACCATCCGACAACCAAAAAGGTGCATGCAGAGCCGATCCTGATCGTGCCAGCCTGGATCATGAAATACTATATCCTCGATCTATCGCCGCACAATTCGCTGGTCGCATATCTGCGCGACCAAGGATTCGAGGTTTACATCATTTCATGGAAAAACCCGGACAAAGATGATGCGGACCTGTCGCTCGATGATTACTTGTCTCTCGGCCTTTTTGCTGCAATCGATCACATCGCGCCCGAACCGGACTGTGAGGTGCACGCGGTGGGCTACTGTCTTGGGGGGACGTTGCTCGCGGCCGGCGCTGCCGCCATGGCACGTGAGGGCGACGCACGGTTGAGCAGTCTTTCGATGCTGGCCGCACAGGTCGATTTTTCCGAACCGGGCGAACTGTCTCTGTTCATCAATGAAAATCAGGTCGCCTTCCTGGAAGACATCATGGCGACCCAAGGCTACCTGCGCGCCGATCAAATGGCAGGTGCCTTCCGCATGCTACGCTCGACCGACCTGATCTGGAGCAGGATCGTGCGCCACTATCTATTGGGCGAGCGCACCGCCATGAACGATCTGATGGCTTGGAACGCGGATGCCACACGCATGCCTGCGCAGATGCATTCTCAGTACCTGCGGCAGATGTTTCTGGAAAACCGCCTGGCCAAGGGATTGTTCAATGTCGGTGGCAAACCAGTCGCCCTGACCGACTTGCGCATGCCAATTTTCTGCCTCGCGACCGAGACTGACCACGTTTCCCCTTGGCGGTCGGTGTTCAAACTGCAACTGCTGACCGACACCGATGTCACATTTTGCCTGACGGCAGGTGGGCACAACAGTGGAGTTTTGTCGGAACCCGGTCATCGCAAGCGCCACTACCGCCTCCGCAAAAAAAAGAGGGTGACCAACATACATCCGCCAGCGCCTGGATAAAGCAGGCCGAGATTGCCGAAGGATCATGGTGGCCCGCCTGGACAGATTGGCTGATAAATCAAAGCGGGAAGCAGCGCTCCGCAAATACAAAAAAGCGCAGGGTCATCAGGCCAGCGCCAGGAAGCTATGTATTTGGATAAGCCCAGTGCGAGCAATCAGCCTTTTGGGGTGCCGTCAGAGGCCCCGGATGAATAGATGTCTTGGCCCATTTGCACCAGCTTTCCGGTCTCTGCCGTGTATTGATCAATCGCTGTCTGCAGAAACTCGGACTGAATGTTTTGAAGCTCATTGACGTTTTTGCAGTGCAGCATCTTGTGCTGTGTCTTGACGTCTTCCTTGATCCTGTCTGCGACAAAAGACAGAACTTCGCTGCCCAGATCGCTCATACCTTCCACCCAGGCCAATCCCATTTGAGACATCATCTTGAGGCTTTGATCCTGCAAGGCAGAGACATCGCCAGCTATTTTTGTCGCCGGGTTTTCTTCGGATGAAGCGGCCTCTGCCGCGCCTGCAGGTGCTTTCGGTGGCATCTCTCTCTCCCAACAATGACTGATGATCAAAGCCTAACGTGAGGGGTGCGCGTACCAATTGATCTTTCTCAATGCCTGCCACGCCAGAAGCCACCCGGCCCCATTGTCGTTTTTGCGCGTCAGTTCAAGGGTATGCTCGTCCTCATTCTTATTTTTGCCACCGCTATCGCCTTGTCCATTGGCGAACGTGTGGATGCATTGGCAAATGGCTTGGTCCTCATTCTGAACGCTGTGTTGGGGTTCGTGCAGGAATGGCATGCCGAGACTGCACTTGACGCCTTACGCTCGATGTTGTCGCCGCATACGATCATGATGAACCTCATTATCGGCGAGCCGTTGATCTTTCTTGAGACGCAAATCCTTTTGATGAATTTGATTGCGGACAGCATCACGGCAGTCGCGCTGGGCCTCGAAAAAGAAGGTCCGGACCAGATGGAACGTCCGCCGACCTTTGGGTATTCTGTACATTCCTGCCGTTTGGCATAGACGTCGCCTGAACAACCGCCTTCACAGCCATACTGATCCTTGAAAAGTCAGCGTTTTGGGCCGCGCCGCTCAAGGTCGTGCCTTAGCTGGCAAAGGCAGTGGCGTCTCGCCATGCAAACAATTGATTTTCGGCATTTCCCATAAGGCAAACCCTACCTCGCAAACCGAGCACTCAGTTGTCGATGAAATCGACGTGAACATGATTTCCGTCCGGGTCCCACACATTGAAGGCAGACAGGTTCATTTCCTCTATGCCGGACCGTTGATAGGCAACGCCCCTTTGCTGCAAGCGATCCTGAAAAGCCTCAGCATTACCGGAAGCGCGAAACGCAAAATGTTCGAGTTTCAGTTTGGTTTCGGAACCTACGGCATCCTCGTCATCTACGGCGACCAAATGCACCGCCGCCACGCCGCCCGCATAGAGCCACGCGCCGTCCATGCTGAGCGCCGGGCGGGCACCTGCGGATAGGCCCAGAATTTCTTCGTACCACTGGATCATTTCTGCAAGGCGCGTCGTACAAAGATTCACATGATCAAGACGTTCGATAGGCATACCGGTACTCCTCCCTCTTCCGTCCCCACCCTAACGCACGCATATCACCGCGTCATCCGGTACACCGTACCATTGCCAACCGAGATAAACAGAATACTGCCATCCGGGGCTTCGACAATATCCCGGACACGGAGGGTTTCATCTCCTTCGATCTGCTCGACCTCCCGGACAGCGCTGCCCTCCACGTCAAGTCGCGAAATATAGCTGAACTTGAGTGAACCGACGAACATGCTCCCTCTCCATTCGGGAAACATATCGCCTTGGTAAACCATCAATCCTGATGGGGCCATAGACGGATCCCAATAGAAGGCGGGTTGCTCCATCCCGTCTTGCGAGGTGCCCTCTCCGATGGTCGCGCCGGAATAGTGAACGCCATAGGAAATAACCGGCCATCCAAAATTGGCGCCTTTTCGCACGCGGTTCACCTCATCCCCGCCGCGCGCGCCATGCTCTGCTGTCCAAAGCGTGCCGCGGGCATCAAGCCCCGCACCCTGCGGATTGCGGTGTCCATAAGACCAGATATGTGGCTGGATGCCATCCTGACCGACAAAGGGGTTGTCGGCGGGTACAGTGCCGTCACGATTCACCCGAACAATAGCGCCATTATGGTTTGAACGGTCCTGGGCGGATGGGCGATCACCCCGATCACCAATGGTTGTATAAAGCGTACCATCCGGGGCTTCGACCACGCGGCTGCCGAAATGGCGGCCCGTACTACCGCCCCGAGCGCTTTCAAAAAGGTCGCGCAGGTTCTCAAGCCCCGCTCCATCGCGAGTAAATTCAGCCGCTGCGAGCGCTGTGCCTGACCCGCGCCCCTGTGGTTTAGAATAGGTGAGAAACACAGTACGCGACGTGGCGAAATCACGTGCCAGGGTAATGTCTAACAGTCCCCCCTGCCCTTGGGCTGCCACGCGCGGCACCCCATCCACTGCTCTGGCCTGACCACTGGACACATGCACCAGCCGCCCGTCGCGTTCGGTCACCAGAAGACTGCCGTCCGGCAACTCTGCCACCCCCCAAGGCTCATCCAATCCCGTGACCACCGGGGTCACCGTTACAGCACCTCGATCCGTCTCCAGCGCAAGGGCTGGTACGGGCAGTAAGGTCATGACTAAAACGGCAAAACGGGGCATCTGGGCATCCTCCATAATCGGTTTGCATCATAGCTAGTCATCCACGCGGCTTGATCCACCCACATTCCTGTGCGGTAGCTCGGACTATTCGACTTTTCTTTTTCTCATCGCCCGCTTACGCTCCGCGCCAGGACAATGATCCACAGGGAGAAAACAAAATGAAAAAACTGCTTATGGCGTCGGCCGCAACAGCGCTGATGGCTGGCACTGCATTCGCCGGTGGCCACGCGAAAGAAGTCAAAATCGGCATTATTCTGGGGTTCACCGGTCCCATTGAATCGCTGACACCGTCTATGGCTGACGGCGCCGAACTGGCAATGAAGGAAGTCACTGACTCCGGCCTGCTGCTCGACAGTGCCACAGTGACATCGGTCCGTGCGGACAGCACCTGCGTTGATGCTGGCGCGGCCACGGCCGCCGCTGAACGTCTGGTGACCTCGGACAAAGTCGATGGGATCATGGGCGCGGACTGCTCAGGCGTGACCGGTGCAATCCTGAATAACGTTGCGGTTGCCAACGGCGTCGTCATGGTGTCGCCCTCGGCCACCTCGCCCGGCTTGTCGCATAATGATAACGAAGATAACGGTCTTTTCTTCCGTACCGCGCCGTCGGACGCTCGTCAGGGCGTCGTGATGACCGAGGTGCTAATGGAAGAAGGCATTAAGGAAGTCGCCGTCACGTACACTAATAACGACTACGGCAAGGGGCTGGCGGATTCCTTCCAGGCCGCGTTCGAAGCCGCAGGCGGCAGCGTGACGATCAACGCAGCCCACGAAGACGGCAAAGCCGACTACTCGGCTGAAGTCGGCGCGTTGGCGGCGGCTGGCGGTGAGCGTCTGGTGGTCGCGGGCTACGTGGATCAGGGCGGCTCCGGTATCGTGCGTGCAGCTCTGGATTCCGGTGCCTTCGACACGTTCCACTTTCCTGACGGCATGATCGGCGCGAAGCTGCAGGAAAACTTTGGTGACGAGATCGAAGGTTCGACCGGTCAACACCCCGGCACCGATAGCCCGGGCGCGGCGAAATTCACGGAAATGGTTGGGGATGCGTTCGACGCCACCTCGCCCTTCACACCAGAAAGCTATGATGCTGCGGCCCTGATCATGCTGGCGATGCAAGCGGCCAACTCGAAAGACAGCAACGACTACAAAGACCATGTCATGGACGTTGCCAACGCGCCCGGCGAACAGATCTTCCCCGGTGAGCTGGCCAAGGCGCTACAGATCATCAAGGACGGTGGCGACATCGACTATGTTGGTGCGACAGCGGTCGAATTGATCGGTGCGGGCGAAAGCGCGGGCAACTACCGCCAGATCGTCATCGAGAGTGGCGAAATCACCACGGCCAAGTACCGCTAAACGGGCTTCAGAACCAATGGACAGCCCGGGTTCTCTCGGGCTGTTTCAATATCTTGAAGATCACTCTTAAAGTGACGCGGGGAAAGACATGATCGTCGTAGACGATATTCACAAACACTTCGGCGGGTTTCACGCGGTCGATGGTGCGTCGCTATCGATTCAACCCGGGTCAATTACTGGTCTAATTGGTCCGAACGGCGCCGGAAAAACCACTCTTTTCAATGTTATCGCTGGCGTTCTTCCACCAACGTCGGGACGCGTGACCATGGATGGCGATGACATCACTGGCCTGCCGCCCCACACGCTGTTCCACAAGGGTCTCCTGCGTACTTTCCAGATCGCGCATGAATTCAGTTCAATGTCCTGCCGCGAGAACCTTATGATGGTACCTGGCACGCAATCGGGCGAAACCCTTTGGAACACGTGGTTTGGACGCAAGCGGATCGCGGACGAGGAACGCGCACTCGCGGCCAAGGCTGACGAAGTGCTTGAGTTTCTGACCATCGAACACCTCGCCGACCACAAGGCCGGTCAGGTCTCTGGCGGGCAAAAGAAGCTTCTGGAACTTGGCCGCACCATGATGGTCGACGCCAAGATTGTTTTTTTGGACGAGGTTGGTGCAGGCGTAAACCGCACCCTACTCAACACCATCGGTGACGCGATCCTGCGTCTGAACAAAGAACGTAACTACACCTTTGTTGTTATTGAACACGACATGGATTTTATCGGGCGCATCTGCGACCCAGTGATTTGTATGGCCGAGGGCAAAGTACTTGCCGAAGGTACGCTGGACGAGATCAAGGCGAACGAGCATGTGATCGAGGCGTATCTGGGCACCGGTCTAAAGAATAAGGACAAAGTGGGCGCATGAAGGTCATTGCCTGTCTAGCCCTTGCGGCTCTGTTGCCCGTTGCCGCGATAGCTGATTGCAAACCCATTGTTGCGGACATCACCTATTGCTCGGACTTGCGCGAGAGAAACGCCTTTGCCACGCGCGCGGCGATGCCTGATCTGGTGACAACCTTCGTACTCCAGGACGACCCGCTTGTATCGTCCCATATCGCTGTCATGCCCATCGACCGGGACATCGCCTCTTGGGACGATGTCTTTGATATGGTGACATTTCAGATCATGGGCAAAGGCACGGCACGCTTCCATGAGCTGTCTGATTTTGTGAGTGGACCAGGCAAGATTGTTGGGGCTGATACGATGCGAACCGAAATGCTGGGCCGTCACAAAGATGGTGATGTAATGGCCGCCATCATGGTCGATGCACTGCCACTGCAAAACAACGTACTGTTGGTCTACACCGTCCAGGAAAAGCGCAGTAAGTCTGAACGCGTCGAGGTGGTGGAACAGCCCTTGCGCGACCTTCATATCGGGTCTCTGGCCCAGTTCAGGAGCGCCGAGTGACCACCTCCTCGAACAATCCCATCAGGACGCGCGCGGTAACAAAGACGTCTCGATTGCCAATCCCAAAGGGGCTGGCACGTTGCAGCATGTTCCCGGAACCGGAAAGACCATGAACACAGACACTGCCTTTTTGATCGGTGACACGATGACCAGCGGTTACGGCGCCGGACCGGATATCCTACACGATTGCACCATCGCGGTGAACCCGGGTGAGATTGCGGTGATCGTGGGCCCCAACGGTGCAGGCAAGTCGACCGCGATGAAGGCGGTGTTTGGCATGCTCACTGTCCGTCAAGGCTCTGTCCGGCTCGACGGCGAGGATATTACAGACCTGTCGCCACAGGACCGGGTGGCCAAGGGCATGGGTTTTGTCCCTCAGACCTCCAACATTTTCAGGTCCATGACCGTCGAGGAAAACTTGGAAATGGGTGCGTTCATCCGGCGCGACGACTTTCGCGAGACGATGGCACAAGTGTACGAGTTGTTCCCAATCCTCAAGGAAAAGCGGTATCAGGCCGCCGGAGAGCTGTCAGGCGGCCAGCGCCAGCAGGTCGCCGTTGGGCGTGCGCTGATGACCCAGCCCAAGGTGCTGATGCTGGACGAACCCACTGCGGGCGTCAGCCCCATCGTCATGGATGAACTCTTTGACCGCATCATCGAGGTGGCTCGCACCGGCATCCCGATCCTGATGGTCGAACAGAACGCCCGCCAAGCGCTTGAGATTGCAGACAAAGGTTATGTGTTGGTGCAAGGCCGGAACGCGTATACGGGGACCGGCAAGGAATTGTTGGCCGATCCAGAAGTGCGCAAGAGTTTTTTGGGGGGGTAAGACATGAAGACCTTTACCGTTCTGTCGTTGCCGGCGATTTTGGCTTGTGCAATGCCCGCCGTTGCTCAAACGAACCAAAAGATGGCGTGCCTGTTCACGACAGAGTGCGTGGACACAGACGGTTGCACTGCGACTGACTATGAGATGACGCTTACCTACTTGCTGAAGCCGCTTGGCCCAAAAGGTATGATTTCCCGTGCTCTCAAATCAGATTTGGCGGGCGAAACCCGTGGCTTAATGGCTGTGCGGAACGAGATGGCACAATATATCGCTGGCGACATATTCGAAGAAAACGAGGAGCGGCTCTTGGTGACTGAAACAGGCGATGCACGCTTCGTGGTCACATTGCCCGAAATACCCATGGTCATCACCTATTCTGGTCGTTGCGAGGTGATCGAATAATGGACCTCCTCAACGCCTTCATCACCCTCTCGAACTTCGTCCTGATCCCCGCCATCGCCTACGGCAGCCAACTGGCCCTCGGCGCGCTTGGGGTCACATTGATCTACGGCATCCTGCGCTTTTCGAATTTCGCCCATGGCGACACAATGGCCTTTGGCACCATGGCAACGATCCTCATCACCTGGGCCTTCCAGGCGGCAGGGATCAGCGCCGGCCCGCTGCCAACCGCCCTACTCGCCCTGCCCTTTGGCATCGCAGTCTGTGCGCTTTTCGTGCTGGCAACCGACCGCGGCGTCTACCGCTTCTACCGCGAACAAAAGGCGAAACCGATCATCTTCGTCATGGTTTCCCTTGGCGTCATGTTCATCATGAACGGCCTTGTGCGCTTTATCATCGGCCCCAACGACCAACGCTTTGCCGACGGCGAACGCTTCATTATCTCGGTGCGTGAGTTCAAGGCGCTGACCGGACTCAAGGAAGGTTTGGCAATCAAGACCACCCAGGGGCTTACCGTTATCACGGCCATCATCGTCGTGGCGCTGCTGTTCTACTTCCTGAACCGCACGCGCACGGGGAAGTCCATGCGGGCTTACTCAGACAACGAGGACCTGGCACTCCTGTCCGGCATCAACCCCGAGCGGGTGGTGATGGTCACATGGCTGATCGTGGCGGCATTGGCGACGGTTGCGGGAGTTCTCTACGGCCTCGACAAGTCGTTCAAGCCCTTTGTCTATTTCCAGCTTCTGCTGCCCATCTTCGCCTCCGCCATTGTGGGTGGGCTCGGCAACCCGCTGGGCGCCATAGCCGGCGGCTTTACCATCGCCTTTTCCGAAGTGATAATCACCTACGCTTGGAAAAAGGTGGCAGGCTACGCGCTACCCGACGCACTGGCCCCCGATGGCCTCGCCCAGCTTCTATCCACCGACTACAAATTCGCCGTCAGCTTCGTGATCCTGCTGATCGTGCTTCTGTTCCGGCCCACGGGCCTGTTTGCGGGGAAATCCGTATGACCGACACGACACGAAACTTCGTCTATTTCGGCTTCATCGCCGCTCTCATCATTGGCACCGGGATGATGACATCGTGGAACCTCGCCATCACCATTGTCAATTTCGGGCTGATCTCGGCCATCATGGCGCTGGGGGTGAACTTGCAATGGGGGTTCGCGGGTCTGTTCAACGTGGGCATCATGGGTTTCGTCGCCCTTGGAGGACTCGCCACTGTGCTGATCTCGATGCCGCCGGTGGGTGAGGCCTGGGCCGCCGGTGGGTTGCGCGTGATCCTTGCGTTGATCCTTGGCGCTGCTACGATTGTGGGCGCCATCCTCGCCTACAACGCGTTGCCCAAGGGGTACGTTCGGGCGCTTGGGATGATCGTGATCCTGATCGCCGGTTTTTTTATCTATCGTGGCGTCTTTGACGGTGGCGTGCAGGCCGTTGAGGCGGTGAACCCGGCCAATGCAGGCTATTTGGGGGGGCTTGGTCTGCCCGTGTTGATGGCGTGGCCCGTGGGTGGCGTGCTTGCCGCCGGGGCGGCCTGGATTATCGGCAAGACAGCTCTTGGCCTGCGATCGGACTATCTGGCCATTGCTACGCTGGGCATCGCCGAGATCATTATTGCAGTGCTCAAGAACGAGGATTGGCTGGCGCGCGGTGTGAAAAATGTAGTCGGACTGCCACGCCCAGCACCGTACGAGATCAACTTGCAAAAAAGCGAAACCTTCGTGGAGCGGGTCATCAACCTCGGCCTTGATCCGGTCACAGCCTCTACCCTCTGGGTCAAGACGATCTACGCGGGCCTTTTCACCGCAGTCCTTCTGATCCTGTTCCTATTGGCCCAACGCGCTCTGCATTCGCCATGGGGCCGCATGATGCGCGCAATCCGCGACAACGAAGTGGCCGCCGAAGCCATGGGCAAGGATGTCACGGCCCGCCACCTGCAAATCTTCGTGTTGGGTTCCGCCATCTGCGGCATCGCAGGCGCAATGATGACCACACTGGACGGACAACTCACACCGGGTACCTACCAACCGCTTCGTTTCACATTCCTGATCTGGGTCATGGTGATCGTGGGCGGGTCGGGCAACAACCTTGGCGCAGTTCTTGGCGGCTTCCTGATCTGGTGGCTCTGGGTCATGGTCGAACCGATCGGCCTATGGGTCATGCAAATAACCACCTCGGGCATGGCCGAAGGTTTCTGGCTACGCGAACATTTGCTCGATAGCGCCGCCCATATGCGACTTTTAACCATGGGGGTTGTCCTGCTTCTGGTGCTACGGTTCAGTCCGCGAGGGTTGATACCGGAGAGATAGCATGCAGCGCAGCGCGACCCGCACCAAATGGACGATTGCGGGGCTCTTGCTGCTGTTCGTGTTGATCCAGGGCTTTGTTTGGTACTCCGCCGCACGAGGCACACGTGGTCTTGCTGGCGATCCCTTAGCCATCGAGCGGCTGACCGGCCCAGGCACCAGCCTCATGGCACTCTTTGCTCATATGATATCAGGCGCCCTCGTCACACTGCCATCCGTCGTACAACTCGCGGAGCCAATCCGCCACCGCTGGCCGCGTGTTCACCGCATCTCTGGCCGCGTGCTTGCCGTAACAGCCTTGCTCACCGGAATGGGCGGTCTGACTTATATCGCACTCAGCAGCACTGTTGGCGGGCCACTGATGTCGGTTGCATTTGGCCTCTACGGCATCCTGATGATCGTGGCCGCGATTCAAACCCCGCGCCTTGCCATTTCCCGCGATTATACGCACCATCGCCGCTGGGGTTTGCGGCTCATTGTTCTGGGTTTGGGTTCATGGCTTTATCGGCTGCATTATGGCTTGTGGTACGGCATAACCTGCACACTCGGTGAAAACGTCTGCGGGCGAGCGGCGGAGCCGGACTTTTCCGGCCTGTTCGACCAAATCAATATGTTTGCCTTCTACCTGCCATATCTGTTGGTGCTGGAATGGTGGCTACGGCGCACGCCGGTTCTGGTCAGAACGTGATATCCGCCGCAACCCGCAGGTCGCGCAAGGGTCGCACGATGTCGATGGACTGCTGGTAGAGCGGATGTACCTTATAGGCGGCCAGCGCATGGTTGTCCTTGAACTCGGCATAAACGACCACATCGATTTCATCCGACAGTTCATCATTATGCGTGTTCTTCCGGACCGAGGTCACATCAGCATGCGGGTTTGCCTCCAGAATGGACAAGCCATCAAACACACGGTCCACATCCGCGCGATCCTTTGCCCTGAAGAATACAACATGTCTCAATCGATGCGCATCAGGCATGGCTGTCCGGGCCTCACATGGACAAAGGCGAAATGCCTTCCTGATTGATATGGTACACTGTCAACGACCTTTGAAGAGGCCGCCCAAAATGCCGCGCACCATCCGGCGACCCGTGGTTCCGGTCAGTTCTTTGACCACCATCTTTGTCATTGCCTCGCCAAAGCTTGCGCCACGGCGCGTGGAACGAGAGGTCGAACGGGTCACCCGCTTGCCCGAATAGCGGCGACCTGCATTGAACTCGCGCAAGACAGGTTCCATCTCCTCGGCCTTTTCCTCTGCTTCTGCCGCATCCTTTGCGGCGGTGTCAGCACGCGCGCTTAGGATTTCGAAGGCAGACTTCCTGTCCAACGTCTTATCGTACTTTCCAGCCATATCACTGGCCGTCAGATGAGCTTTGCGCTCGGCGCTCGTGATCGGCCCCAATTGCGACGAAGGTGGGCGGATCAAAGTGCGCTCGACAATCCCCGGCACACCTTTCTTTTGCAACATAGAGGTAACGGCTTCACCCACCCCCACTTCGCGAATGGCTTCTTCCGTTTCAAAGCGCGGGTTCTCACGGTAGGTTTCGGCAGCCATGCGCAATTCCTTGCGATCCTTGGCGGTAAAGGCGCGCAACGCGTGTTGGAACCGGTTGCCCAACTGGCCGAGGATATCCTCCGGAACGTCCGCAGGGTTTTGAGTGATAAAGTAGACGCCAACCCCCTTGGACCGGATCAGCCGCGCCACTTGTTCCACTTTGTCCACCAACGCCTTCGGGGCATCTTCGAACAGCAAGTGCGCTTCGTCGAAAAA
Source organism: uncultured Tateyamaria sp. (assembly GCF_947504105.1). GTDB lineage: Bacteria > Pseudomonadota > Alphaproteobacteria > Rhodobacterales > Rhodobacteraceae > Tateyamaria. Next base: position 50,167 of record NZ_CANNGP010000026.1, on the reverse strand, counting down.
GAAGACCAGCTTGGGCTTGTCCGGGTCACCTACCTCGGGCAGTTCCTCGAACAACTCGGACAACAGCCATAGCAGGAACGTGGCATAGAGCTTGGGCGCACCCATCAGCTGATCGGCAGCAAGGATGTTCACCATCCCTTTGCCTCCTGCGTCCGTTCGCATCAGGTCTGACAGCTCAAGCGCCGGCTCGCCGAACAATTGGCTCGCGCCCTGATTTTCCAACACAAGCAGCCGCCGTTGAATCGCGCCGATCGATTGTGACGACACGTTGCCATACCGCAAACTAAGATCCTTGGCATTCTCACCCACCCAGACCAAAAGCGCCTGAAGATCCTTCAGATCCAGCAGCGGCATGCCCTCTTCGTCCGCAAGGCGGAAGGCGATGTTCAGAATACCCTCTTGCGCCTCGGTCAACTCAAGCAGCTGAGCCAGTAAAAGCGGCCCCATCTCTGATACTGTCGTGCGCACCGGGTGCCCTTGCTGACCGAACATGTCCCAGAAGGTGACCGGACAGGCGTGGTAGCCATAGTCGGTAAACCCGATCTTCGCCGCACGCTCCGTGAATGGCTCGTGCAGCTTGTGATCCGAGGTACCCGATTTGGCCAGCCCGGACAGGTCGCCTTTGACGTCCGATAGAAACACCGGCACCCCGGCATTCGAGAAACCCTCGGCAAGGATTTGAAGTGTGACGGTCTTGCCCGTTCCCGTTGCCCCGGCGATCAGCCCATGGCGATTGGCGTATTTTAGCGTCAAGCCCTGCTTGTCAGCGTACTCAACACCGCCACCGCCGATAAAAAGACTGTCATTCATTGCCGTTAACCTTTTGTCCATTGGGCCTGCCGCGCTGACCATACAAAGTTAACAATTGGGTGCCATAGTGTTTTTGTTCCCGTCGAGATGTCCTCCTGGCGTGGAACACTTCCTCCCTGTCAGACTTGGCCGCGCTTCGTGCGCGGCCTTTTTTCAAACTGGACCGATCGGTTTAATTGTTGATTTCACAGTGGATTTATTTTCCAATATTCACTGTTGACCCTCGTCAAGCGCTCTCGTAACTTCCTGCACATAAGTCGGCCAGTCCGACGGGGAGAGAAAAGACACTGAAAGAGGGGGCTTTGGGGTCCCCTTTTTTGCTGTTTGTTGCCTGTCACGAAAACTTTGCCCTTTGGCCCTGACACTGCCCTTTGTCCGTGCTAGCAGTCAGGCAAATGCAACAAGAGCGGACCTGATATGCGCACTTCACTGATTGCCCTCTCCGTGGCTCTTTTGATGCCACTTGGTGTTATGGCCCAGTCTACGGACACAACAACCGAAGAAACAACAACCGAAGATACGACGACGGAAGGCACAACAACCGAAGGCACAACCGATGCCCCGTCCGTTGGCGATGCAATCGAAGATCAGTTGAGCTTGGGTGAGGACGCTTCGCTACCGCAGATTGGCCAGACTTACACCGCTGAAACCAACGATGCATGGGATTTGCGCTGCATAAAGGCGGAAGAAGGCGAAGAACCTTGCCAGATGTACCAGCTGATGTCTGATGACGAAGGTACACCGGTTGCTGAAATCTCGATCTTCCGCCTGCCGGAAGGTGGTCGTGCGGTTGCTGGTGCAACCATCATCGTACCGCTTGAAACATCGCTGCCCCAGCAGCTGACGATGGAAGTCGACGGCGGCCAAGCACGTCGCTATCCGTTCGCATTCTGCAATCAGATCGGGTGCTATTCACGCGTCGGTCTGGTGGCCGAGGAACTGGCGCAATTCCGTCGCGGCTCAAATGCCAAGCTGACAATCGTGCCGGCGCTCGCCCCCGACCAGAAGGTCGAGCTGAATATGTCGCTGAAAGGGTTCACCGCCTCTTTCGACAAGACATCGATTGCACAGTTTTAAGTTCGGTCCAAAACCGGACTTAAAAGGCCGTCTTTCGGGGCGGCCTTTATATTTTGCGTAGAGCCAGTACAGCGTTCATTCCACCAAAGGCAAAGGCGTTGGACAGAACCACGTCGACATTTGCCTCCCGCGCCTCGTTCGGAACAACATCAAGCGCACATTCCGGATCAGGTTCTTCATACCCAATGGTAGGCGCAATCACCCCTTCGCGGAGGGCCATAATACACGCCAACAATTCCACAGCGCCGGTACCACCAATCAGATGCCCATGCATCGACTTCGTGGATGAGATCATCAACTTGTCGGCATGCGGCCCAAAGACGTCCGCAACAGAAGCACATTCCGTCTTGTCGTTGGCCGCAGTGCCCGTTCCGTGTGCATTGATGTATCCGACATCATCCGCGTCAACGCCCGCATCAGCCAACGCGCCGGACATGGCCCGCGCTGCGCCATTCTTCGATGGCATGACGATATCAGCAGCATCCGACGACATGCCAAAACCTGCAACTTCGCACAGGATCTCTGCGCCGCGTGCACGAGCATGCTCGTATTCCTCGAACACGAAGATACCAGCGCCCTCGCCCTGCACCATACCGTTGCGGTTCGCTGAAAATGGGCGGCATGCATCCTTCGACATCACGCGTAGCCCTTCCCACGCCTTGATCCCGCCGAAGCACAGCATGCTTTCGGAACCGCCCGTAATCATCACGGGGGCCATGCCGGTGCGCACCATCTGAAAGGCCTGCGCCATGGCGTGATTGGACGACGCACAGGCCGTGGCAACGGTAAAGGACGGCCCCTTAAGGTTCCACTCCATGGAAACATGGCTGGCCGCTGCATTGTTCATCAGCTTCGGCACGACAAAGGGATGAACGCGGTTCTTTCCCTCTTCATAGACCAGACGATAATTCTGGTCCCACGTGCTGACACCTCCCGCAGCCGTGCCCAGGATGACACCGGACTTGGCAGCCTCATCGCCCGAAAAGATCAGGCCGGATTGCTCAATCGCCTCCTTTGCGGCGGCAAGGGTGAACTGCGTGAACCTGTCATACAGGCTCATCTGCTGGCGGTTGTACCGGCCCTCAGCCTCGAAACCACGGACCTGTCCACCGATCTTGATGGCCAGACGGTCAACATCCTGAAACTCCAAGGCGCCAATACCACATCGCCCCTCGCGCATGGCAGTCAGCGTTTCCGACACATTGTGGCCCAGGGCATTCACCGTGCCCGCCCCTGTAATGACGACGCGATGCATCAGATCTTCTGTTCTGACACCAGCTTTTCGATGCCGGTGATAATCGACTGTACGTTCGAAATATCGAAATCGCTTGCCTTGGGTTCATTAGCGTTGAACGGGATCTGGATGTCGAACTCTTCCTCGATGGCAAAAATGCTTTCCACGAGGCCCAGACTGTCGATCCCAAGATCCTCTAGCGTGTTCTCCAGAGCCACGTCGCCGCGCTCAAGCATCGCTTGCTCCGCAACAATCTCAATGACCTTGTCCTTGATGCTCATGACGCCCGCCCCCTTGCCTGACTTGGCGTTGATTTAGTCATTGGCACCGGACTTGAAAACCGCTTTCTTCAACTCCGCGACGTCGCGCAGAACGCGGGACAGCCGCCGTGTGTTCTTGAACATGTCCAGGTTGGTTTTCATTTCAGTGGCGGGATATCCAAGCATGACCTTCCCATCGCGCACAGAACTCAACACCTTGCTGGCCGCGCCCAATACCACGTTGTTGCCGATTGTCAGGTTGTCGGACACGCCGACCTGACCTGCCATCACAACGAAATTGCCAACCGTCACCGATCCGGCCAGGCCAACACAGCCACACAGCAGGTTGTCGTTGCCGACAACGCAGTTGTGGCCAATATGGACGAGGTTATCGATCTTGGTCCGGTCACCAACGGTCGTGGGACGAATCGTGCCATTGTCGATGACAGAGTTGCTGCCCACTTCGACGTCGTCCCCAATGACAATAGCGCCAAGGCTGGCAATGCGCGCCCAGGGTTGGCCGGTCGCCTCGCCCTGATCGCCCAAGGATTCTCGGACCGCCTCGACGCCGCTCTTTTCGGGTGTAACAAAGGAAAACCCGTCGCCACCAATACGTGCGCCCGGATTGGCGATGAAATTGGCGCCGATCCTGACGCCTGCGCCAATGCTCACATGTTCACGCAGATATGCCTTGGGACCAAGCGACACACGCCAGCCAACAAAAGACAAAGGACCAATGATGGCTCCGTCGCCGATCTGTGCCTCGGGTCCGATCACCGCGCCCGCGCCAACCGTGACATCCGCACCGATACGCGCACTGGGATCAACAATGGCGCTGGGATGGATGCCTGTCCCAAACCCCTGCCCTGCATCCGCAAGGGCCGTCAGCCGCGACATCGCAAAGCGGGGGCGTTGTGGCAGGACGGCAGCACGCAGGCCCAACGCCTCCCAATCGGCACCGTCCCAAAGCAGCGCAGCTTTCGCCTTACCTCCCGCTAGCGTGTCCGCGTATTTGACATTGCTAGCAAGGGCCAGATCCTCTGGCCCCGCCTGACCAGGCTCTGACAAGCCCGTCACCACCATGCTTGTGTCGCCAACCGCCTCCGCCTCAAGTGCATTGGCAATCTCGGCAATGGTGTATCGCATGACGGTCCCCTTTGGCTGCAGCCTCAGGGGCTGGATTTACCCCTGAACGGCACGCAGGGCCACCCCTGCATTCGCAAGTGCGCTCCAGATCTTGGCGTCACGACCGTAGATGTCGCGACGGTACTGGGTATGCCCCTTCGCAGTGGTAAAAGCCGTACGGTAGATCAAGTGAACAGGCACGGGTGCTTTCAGATCCACGCGGGTTTCCCGCCCCGTAGCCAGAACCGACTGGAAGTACTTTTCAGGCTGCGCTTCCTGTTTGGCCAGCAAAGCATAGGCAAAGTCGAACGGGTCGGCCAGGCGCACACACCCATGGCTATAAGCGCGTACTTCGCGTCCAAAAAGGTTTTTGGCCGGTGTGTCGTGCAAATAGATGTTGTGCACATTGGGGAACATGAACTTGACCAACCCTAACGCGTTGCCCTTCGAGGGTGGCTGACGCATGGCAAACGGGAATGTCTTTTCCGTGTACTGCGAGAAATTCACGGCACCACGATTGACCTTGCGGCCACGCCTGTCGGTGATCTCGATATGGCGCACGGCGTTGCGGTTCCGCTTGAGCGCCGGCAGATATTCCTTGGTTACGATCGAACGCGGCACATACCAGCTGGGATTGATGACCATGAATTCCATCACGTCCGAGAACTCGGGCGTCGGGCGGTCATCCTTGTTGGCGCCCACAACCGAACGGGTCTGGAAGGTCACCTTGCCCCCATCAATAATCTTGGCTGTGAAGTCCGGGATGTTGACCAGAATGTGACGCTTGCCGCGTTCCTGGTTGACCCACCGCTCACGCTCCATCGCAACGATGATGGATTGCAGACGTTGCTGCACGGATTTGTTCAGCTCGGTGATCGTCCCCTGCCCGGCCACGCCATCGGCGTCCAGACCATGTGCCAGTTGGAACTGCTGCACCGCAGATTGAATGCTCGCATCATAGGTCTGCGTGTTGGTGCGTTTGAGGAACCCCATGGTGATCAGGCGGTTACGCATGATGGCAACTGCGTCACCCGATTGGCCAGGTTTCAGCGCGTTCACAGGCACCTTCTGCCCCCACCCTCCCTTGTTGAGAAGGCGCTCCATCCGCAGCTTTTCCTTCATCAGGGCATTGTACTCCATAGTCTTCGGCGCCAGCGCTTTGAAGAAGCCGGACGGGGATGATTTCGAGAAGTTCACAAGATATGATGTGCGGTCGCGGTACGGCACCTGACGCACAATGGCTCGGTCCACACGCGACGGGACCAGAACGCCGGTCTGTAGATCGCGGGCGTATTGCAGGAAGGTGCGGCTCATCTCGACCTCGACCAGACCACGATCCCGCTGGGTCTTGGCAGCCTTCATCTTGGCCTGCAACCTCGCAGCGTCATAGCGCGCGACGGGTAAACCGTGATTGCCTGCATTGGACAATGCCTTGAACAGGGCCGCACGACGCTGGCGTTCACGACCCGTTCGGCCTGTCCACAGACTTTCGTAAGCGTTCGCCTTGTAAAAAGCCGAGATATCCGCGTCACGTGCTGCCGCTTCGGCCACTGCCTGTTTGAAGGCCGTCACCTGCGCCGAAGCTGATTGCGGCGCTGCGACGAAAAAAGCCGCAACGGTCATGGCCAAAGCCACCATCCAAATCCGAGAAAAAATCACCGTCATATCGCACCTATTATTACTGCACGCCAACTGCCGAGAACTATCCCAAAGCGGCGTGAACCCTGTCTATTCACATTGATGGCATGGCAGCAAGAAGCACTTGCATGATGCCTGCATGCATCGCCTTGGGGCGTTTGCGCCACAATGGCCAGAGTTTGCGCAAAAATCTGCCCAAATGACTTGCGACCCTCGTTTGACCCGATTCAGCACTTGGTAAACGAATCAAGCTATGTCATAGAAATGTTGCATCTGGGGATGAGATGGCAAACTCCGTGTAACATCACGGACAGGCAGACGTACGGGACGCGCAGTGACATGACAAAAAATACCTCTACGGGCATGACCCGCCGGGCAGTACTTGGCGCATTCGCGGCAACAACGCTTACAGCGGCACCAACTTTCTCAAACGCAGCAGGTTTCCTTCGAGGTGCAGGCGATATTCGCAGGCTTCGGATGTATTCCGGTCGCACCGGCGAACGGATCGACATGATCTATTGGATCGAAGGTCACTACATCAAGGACGCGGTCAAAGAAGTGAACCACTTCATGCGTGACTGGCGGACGGATGACGTGAAATCCATGGATTTGCGCAATGTTGACATCATGGCAGCGGCACATAACCTGCTCGATGTTGATGAGCCCTACATGCTTCTGTCGGGCTACCGTAGCCCGAAAACCAACGCCATGCTGCGTTCGCGCAGCCGCGGCGTGGCCAAGAACTCCCTCCACATGAAGGGTCAGGCAGCAGATCTGCGCCTGTCCACCCGATCAGTGAGCCAGATGGCACGAGCGGCCCAAGCGTGTCGAGGTGGCGGCGTCGGCAAGTACTCCGGCTCGAACTTCGTGCACATGGATTGCGGTGTCGTGCGCTCGTGGGGCGGCTAAACCTGCACGCCCATAATTCGAGTTAAGGCGCCAGTGGCGCCTTTTTTTGTTTAAAGGGGCCGCTATTTCTTAATGAATGAGACCTGCTTGGCGGCGTCGACGGATATTTGGTCAATACCTATACGTACGCTCTGCAAAAATGCGCGGTCTTCTGCCAGACCGGACATGAAACTGTGACACAGCAGCGATACGCGCCTAACGTCAACGACAGAACAACTCCCGGGGGATCCTCATGACACATCTCATTTCACGTCGCACATTTCTGGCCACCACGGCCACCTTTGCGGCCATGCACCCATTCTCCCTGCGCGCCAGCACCAATCAGGCGCACCTACGCATCATGGAAACCACCGACCTGCACGTGCATGTCTTCCCCTACGACTACTACGCCGACAAACCCCGCAACACGGTGGGCCTGTCACGCACGGCCTCGATCATCGAAAGCATCCGGGCCGAGGCCACGAACTCAATGCTCATCGACAACGGCGACTTCCTGCAGGGCAACCCGATGGGCGACTACATCGCCTACGAACGGGGCATGAAGGAAGGCGACAGCCACCCGATCATCACCGCCATGAACACCGTCGGCTTTGACGCGGCCACCTTGGGCAACCACGAATTCAACTACGGCCTCGATTTCCTGATGAAGTCGCTTGCAGGCGCCGACTTCCCGGTGGTTTGCGCCAACGTGTCCAAGGAACAAGGCGCAGATGCAGCCGCCGACACCACGCTGGTGCCGCCCTTCGCTATCCTTGATCGGACGGTCACGGATGGCTCCGGTGAAACGCACCCGATCAAGGTCGGCCTCATCGGCTTCGTCCCACCCCAGATCATGAACTGGGACCGCCGCCACCTCGAAGGCAACGTGCAGGCCCGTGACATCGTCGAAACGGCCAAAACGCTTGTTCCACTGATGAAAGAACAAGGCACCGACATCATCATCGCGCTCAGCCACTCAGGCATCGGGGCCGCAGACCACTCGGACGGTATGGAAAACGCTTCCGTCCCCCTCGCCGCCGTGGACGGCATCGATGCGATCCTGACGGGCCACCACCATCAGGTCTTCCCCTCGCCCACCTACGCCGACATGCCTGCGGTCGACGTGGCCAACGGCACAATCCACGGCAAACCCGCCGCCATGGGCGGCTTCTGGGGTTCGCATCTCGGCGTGATCGACCTGATGCTGGAACGCGATGGCTCAAGCTGGCGCATCACCGGCCACGGGTCTGAAGCTCGCCCCATCTCCAAACGCAACGAAGACCGTTCTGTCACAGCCCTCGTGGAAGACCACCAACCGGTCCTCGACAGCGTGCAAGCCGACCACGACGCCACACTGGCCTATGTCCGCCGCGCCGTGGGCAAGACCGACGCACCGCTGCACAGCTACTTTGCACTCGTGGCCGACGACCCCTCGGTCCAGATCGTGTCGATCGCCCAAAGCTGGTACATCGCCCAGATGATGCAGGGCACCGAATACGAGGAGCTGCCGATCCTCTCCGCCGCCGCGCCCTTCAAGGCGGGCGGCCGTGGTGGCCCCGAATACTTCACCGACGTGCCAAAGGGCGATGTCGCAATCAAGAACGTGTCGGACCTTTACCTCTATCCCAACACCGCCCGCGCCGTGCTGGTCACAGGGGCCGAGGTCAAGGATTGGCTGGAACGCTCTGCCGGCATGTTCAACCAGGTCGAGGCGGGCAGCACCGATGCGCCGCTCCTGAACCCCGAATTCCCGTCTTACAATTTCGACGTGATGGACGGCGTGACCTACCAAATCGACCTGAGCCAACCTTCGAAATTCGACACCAAGGGCGAATTGATCAATGCGGACGCCAACCGCATCGTTGACCTGAAGTTCAACGGAGAACCTATTGACCCTGAACAACAGTTTATCATCGCAACCAACAACTATCGTGCGGGTGGCGGTGGCAACTTCCCCGGTGCCAAGGGCGACACGATTGTCTTTGAAGCCCCCGACACAAACCGCGATGTAATCGTGCGCTACATCGTCGAACAGGGCACGATCAGCCCCCGCGCCGACGCCAACTGGTCCTTTGCTCCGCTCGACGGAACGTCAGTCCTGTTCGAAACGGGTCCCAAGGCGCAGGACTATATCGACGATGTCAAAGGGGTAACAATCGAGCCTGCAGGCGACGGCCCGGAAGGTTTTGCGCAGTTCCGTATCTCGCTTTGACGTGCGGGGCGCAGGGCACCTGCGCCTTACGATTTTGCAATTGCAGGGCGCGGATGGCACCGCTATACCGCGCCCCAGTGGACCATTAGCTCAGCTGGATAGAGCGCTGCCCTCCGAAGGCAGAGGCCAGAGGTTCGAATCCTCTATGGTCCGCCATTTTCACCAATGCTAAAGCACAACGTCATCGTGCAGCAAACCATCCGCGCACAGCGTTCATTTTGACGTCCCTGGAAAACAGAGAAACAGTACCCAAAAATCTTCGCAATACTGGTATGGAACTGCTTCCCGGTTTGGCGAATTCAGGCACTCAGCAACGCTTTGCCCAACGCAGCGTCGATGCACAGATGGGTGGCCAAACCTCCCATTATGGCAGCCTGAATGGCATCAAGACGATCTTCACCACAGACGACCAACATACGTTTCTTTGCGGCACGCAGGTCGGCAAGCTCGGAGGCGATTATGCGGTCGGTTGGTGGCAAAGAGATCCCGCGCCCGTCAGCGTCGATAAACCTGCAGCAAATGATGCCCCGCGCGCCTTTCGCCTGGGCTGCGTGCAGTTCTTTGACTGTTGTCATGCCTGCCGCCGCCATATGTGTCTCATCCGACAGGTTGCCGATCGAATAGGCCACCATGTCGAGATTTTGCAGCCGCTCCAGTTGGGTTGCAATTGTGGGTTCATCGCGGAAAAGCTGTGCAAGCTCAGGGGTCGATGCCAAGGCCGGTGCATGCAGGGTATAGCATACGGCACCGATCTGGCTGGCGATACGGATGGTGCAGTTTTCCGATGCCGGGACCCTTTTGGAAATCATGGAACCGATTAGCTGACTGACCTCTGCCCCTTCGACCCGCACACGCGGCAAGGCGTCGGACATCGCCATGATTGTCTCGCCCCACGCGATCCCGATCCGGTCGCCCGGTTCGACTATGTCGAGAAAAGCCATGCTGGCCACCCGCCCCAACTGGCGCAACACTGCAGCCCGGTCCACGGCCTGTGTGTCAAAAACGTCCGAGACATAGACATCCTCAAGGTCGAACTTCGAGGCCAACTCGCGCGCCAGCGTGCTCTCTTTCAGCTGTTCGCCGTTCACATGGATTTCGACAATGCCTTGATCGCGCGCCTCGCGCAGCAGGTTGACCACCGTCACCCGCGAGACTTGCAAACGCTTGGCAATCTCGCTTTGGGTCAGTCCCTCGCCGTAGTATAGCAGCGCGACGTTGGACAACCGCGCCGTGCGATCGTGGTCTTTCGAAAATGTGCCACCGGTCTTGTTCATCCTTAGCTTTTGACGTCTTTCTTGCCGCTTTGTCCATAATTCACATGAAACCATTTGTAGCAGCGTTCGATTTCTTCTTGTGGCAGCTCTTCAACGGGGCCACGGCACATGGCCAAATGCGTCGTCATCGCCGCCTCCTCCAGATACATAGCAAAACTCGTAGCCATGGTCGCAGATGTGCCCATGGTGAAAACACCGTGGGCCTTGACCAGCACAGCCCAACCGCCGTCCGCTGCATCGATGATGGCTTGGCCGGTATCGACCTCGCCCGGTGTGGCATAACGCGAACACGGCACGTCACGTCCAAGCATGTGTGTGATCGGGGTCATCACCGCAGGGATCCTCTCGCCACGTGCGGCAAAGCTGGATGCGTAGGGCGAATGGGTGTGAGTGATGCCAAAGACATCAGCGCGATGTCGGTAGATATAAAGATGGATGCCGGTATCGACTGAAGGTTTCATTTCACCCTCGACCACGTTGCCGTCGAGATCCACCACGACCATCGTTTCCGGTGTCAGTTTGGCAAATTTCACACCGGAGGGCTTGATAACGATCAGACCAGTCTCGGGGTCCCTTCCTGAAACATTGCCGCCGGAGCCTACAACCAGGCCGTTATTCGGCAGCTCGTGGTTCTGCGCACAGACTTCCTGTTTCAGCGCTTCAAGCATTGGACACACCGTGGGGATAGACCACGATTTTGAGAGACCTTTCCGCCTCAACCAGCATTCTGAACGCCTCCGCACTGTCAGCGATGTCGAAGCGGTGCGAGATTGCATCGCCTGCATTGATGCGACCCGCCTCAAGGAGGCGGATGTAGCTGTATGTGTCGGTATGATCTGACGAGTAGCGCGAGGTAATGGTAATCTGGTCAAAGTAAGCCTTGTGGCCGTTCTGCACCCAGTCAGCGTCCGGTGGCAACGGTGCGCCGAGGTGAAGACATCCACCCACTTCAACCAATTTAAGCGCCTGATCCCAGGCAGATGGAAAGGGCGCGATGACAATCACGGTATCGGCCAAGCGACCATTGTTGAGGGCGCGCATGGCTTCTACCGCATCCTCTGACTTTGGGTTGATCGTGTGGGTTGCGCCGAAGTGGCGGGCTTTCTCAAGCCGCCAATCCGAGAAATCAAGTGCCACAACCCTGCCCGCACCGAACAGTGGCGCCATGTGCACGAAACCCTGTCCCATGAAGCCGGCGCCGACCACGGCCACGGTGTCTCCGGGTTGGATGTTGCAAACCTTGAGGCCGGACAGAACACAGGACCATGGCTCAATCGTCACGGCCTCTTCATCGCTGATATTGCCCGGCAGCTTATGGGTATCCATTGCGAGGTGTTGCGTCGTGACTTTGTAGTAATCACAGACCCCACCGGGATCGAGCCGCATGGTCTTGTAGAACGGGTCGCGTGTAAAATGACCTCGCCGGGACAGATGGCTGTCGATGCGGCCAACATGGTGGTTCACGAAAACGCGGTCGCCGACGTTATAATCGGTTACGCCAGCGCCGACCTCAAACACCTCACCTACCGGTTCATGCCCGAGCACCTTGGGTTCTGTCTTGTACCAGGCCATCGTTTCGCCACCACAAAGGCCGCAGGCGCGGGTTTTCAATAGCATTTCACCGGGCCCAACCTCGGGCACTGGAACATCCTCCAGTCGGATATCGTCGATCGCATATTGGACCGCAGCCTTCATCATGTTCGTCATGTCATAACCCTTGTACAGGTATGGAAACAGATCGCAGCGCCTCGGACAGCGCGACATACTTTTGATAGAGCGGGCCGTAGGCCGCGTGGCGTTCCGGGTTGGCAGAATATGTCGTGAGTTCGTTGCTGGTGCGGTTGGCCATCGTAATGGCGTCTTCACCATTGACCGCAGCTGCACCAAGAACGGCTGCGCCCCAGAGCCCCAGATCAGACGCGGGGTTCACCAAAACGTCCTGCCCAATAACGTCCGCAACAATCTGGCACCACACGGGATTGCGCGATCCCCCACCGGTCAATTGCACAGGCTGTGTCGGCAGTCCGTTTTCAGACACGAAACAGTGGCGCAGGCTGAATGCCGTGCCTTCCATAACCGCACGCCCCAATTCACCTTTTGTTGTCGCCCCTGACATGCCAAGAAAACCTGCCCGAATGGCGGGATCAACGAAGGGCGCGCGTTCGCCGTTCAGATATGGCAGAAAGATCACCCCGTTCGCGCCGACCGGAATATCCTGCACCAACGTGTTCAGCTTGGTTGCAACTTCGTCAGTGCTCTCGCTTCCAAGACTCATCGGGTGAAGACTGGCGAACCAATCAAAGGCTGCCGCCCCGGTGGACGGCGCCAAAACTCGGATTGCCACACTGCTGGTCGGATGCAGAACAGTCGCGCCCATCGGATCGCTTGTCGGAGCAATCTGATCGGTGAGGATGTTTACGACCGCCGTCGTGCCTAAGATCATCATTGTTTCACCGGCGCGCGCCATGCCCAGCCCGACAATCATCGCCGCAAGATCAAGAGTTGCAACAGACACTGGAAGTCCAACGGGCAATCCCGTTTGCGTGGCGGCCTCTTCGGTCACGTACCCTAGAACGGATTGTGCAGATCGCGGCTGGGGCAATTTCTCGAGCGCGTCCAAACAATCAAGCGCCTTTGCGGCGGCGCCGTAGTGCCTGGTCTGCACGTCAAGGAACGGAATCGTCGCGTTTGATACATCCGTCGCGATCTGACCCGTCAGTTGCCGTGCAATCCAATCACCACACGTCACGATATGTGCAACCCGCGCCGCCCGGTCCGGGTCAGCTTTGCGTAACCATCGCCACCCCATCACCGATGTGCCTGGCCAAAGGTCCGTATTGCAGCCAAGCGACACCGCTTTCAAAGCGCCTTTCGACCTAAGTCCGGCCAAATCTGATGCGATGTCTGTCCGCGTGTCAGACCACAGGATCGCGTTCCCGACAGGCGCGCCATCATGATCCAAAGGCCAAAATCCGTCGCCTTGCGCGCAGACGCCCAAGGAGGAGACCCTGTTGATCTCAATATCCTTACTCACAGTCTTCAGGCAGCTTGCCGCCGCAGTCCAGACGTCATGGGGATCCTGTTCCGCGCTTCCATCCGGTCCGCGCAACACATCTGTCGACGCGGACGCACTGGCAAGAATGACACCATTTTGCGCGTAGGCTGCCGCCTTGATGGCCGTCGTACCCACATCCAACGAAATCCAAATCTGCGACACCGGCTCCTCCCGTCGATCTAAACATCTGATTTAAAAATTGACATTTGTAAACTCGTTTGTTTTTCTCAACCCATAAAACAAATTCGGGTCGCAGAACTCTAGGGAGGAAACTATGCGTCTATCAATGAAGGCCATTCTGGCCGCATCATGTGTAGCATTTGCTTCGCCAGCGCTGGCTGATGACGATTTGTCACTTGACGGCAAGACAATCGGCGTCGCCGTTGTAGGCACCCAGCATTTCTGGGACCGCGAAGCGTTTAATGGTGCGACCAGCACAGTGGAAGAACTTGGCGGCACAGTGGTTCCTGTGGATGGGGGCCGTGACAACCAAGTACACGCTGACAACCACGATATTCTCTTAAACAATGGCGTCGACGCGGTTATTTCAATTCTTGGCGATGGTGCAGTCGAGCCAAAGTTTGAAGCCCTGAAAGAGGCGGGCATCCCTGTCTTCACAGTTGATCACCCCAGCCCACATGCGGTGAACAATACGACCTCCGACAACTACTACATGGGCACGACGATTGGTCGCTATATGGCGGATGCGATTGGCGGTGAAGGTAAGGTTGCGGTCTTCAACGCATTCCAGGAAGCGCTGCGGATTTGCGATATTCGCGCTGGTCTTTGGAAATACGTGCTAGAGGACTATCCAGGCATCGAAATCATCCAGCCTGAACTCGCCGAAGAGTTCGCCAATGCTCCCGAAGATGCGCGCAAGAAGACGCTTGATCTGCTCAGCCAGTATCCAGAAGGCTCAATTGACGCGATCCATGTCGGATGCTGGGATCAGCCTGCAATTGGTGTTGTGCAAGCGCTTGAGGAAGCGGGCCGCACCGATGTTCTGGTGACGGCGTTGGACGGCGGTCCGGACACTTTGGAAATCATGGCCGAAGACAATTCCCCCTTCGTGGCCAATGTCGCACAGCAACCAAACCTGATCGGGTCAACCTCTGCGATGAACGTGGCACGCCACTTTGCTGGTGAGACCCTTTTGCCGCAGACCTATGTTGACGTCGTTCCAGTCAATGGTCAGGCTGAAGCGAAAGCCGCTTACGAGACGCTCGGCTACGGATCACTCGACTGAGTGCGAAAAACCTTTTGGGGCGGCGACCTATCGGGTGGCCGCCCCTGACTTTGGGGAGGTGACAAGCGTGGAACCAAGCGCTTTTTCATTGTCGGGCGTCGTCAAAGAGTTTCCAGGCGTCCGCGCATTGGATCACGCATCGCTCAATGTGCGCCCCGGCGAAGTACATGGTCTTGTTGGCGAAAACGGCGCAGGCAAATCGACTGTGATCAAAGTGCTGGCTGGTGTTTACCAACCCGAGGCCGGTGAAATCATTGTCGGCGGCACCCGCCTCGAGCCGGCCACCCCCAAAACCGTGCACGCGGCGGGTGTGCGGTTTATCCATCAGGAATTGCACCTTGTGCCCCACTTCACGGTCACGGAATCCGTGTTTATGGGGCAGGAAGTCGGCGGTCGCCTTGGCCTCGCAAAGCGCCAAATGCGCCAGCGGGCAGAAACGTTTTTGCGCGAGAACCTGGGCCTCGACATTTCAGGCAATCGACTGATCCGTGATCTTGGGACTGCCGAACGCAAATTGGTTCAGATTGCACGGGCGCTGATTGACGGCGCCGCAAAGGTTGTCGTTTTCGACGAACCTACTGCCCCTTTGGCCAGCGAAGAAGTCGACACCGTCATGCGGGCGATTGCCCGGTTGAAAGAGCAAGGCATCGCGATCCTTTACGTCTCGCATTATCTCTCCGAAATCACCGATATCTGCGACCGTGTCACCGTTTTCCGCCAAGGTGAAACGGTGGGCGTGTTTGATGCCATTACGGACGCTTCTGCTGCGGATCTGATCTTTGCCATGGTCGGGCGTGAGATTTCAGACATGTTTCCCGCAAAAAGGCACCGCAAGACCAGCCTAGGGCTGGCGGTTACCGGGCTTAGCGATGCTGACAAATTCACCGACGTGTCCCTCAATGTCGGCGGCGGCGAAATCCTGGGTATTGCCGGGCTGATTGGATCGGGCCGCGAAGAGCTTGTCGATACGCTCTATGGCCTGCGGCGCACCAAGTCTGGCAGCGTGTTCTTCGACGGAACATCGCTTCGCATTGCAACAGCGGCGCAAGCCGTCAGGCAAGGCGTGGCATTGGTGCCGCGTGATCGCCGACACGATGGCTTGGTGCTACCGATGACGGTCACGGAAAATGCAACGCTTGCCACACTGCAAGACACAGCGCGCGTGGGACTGATTGACCGCAAGGCAGCCAAATCTGCGACTGAGGACCAAATCAAGGCGCTGGATATCCGCCCCCCAAATGCGGACAACGTGACACGTTTGCTGAGCGGCGGAAACCAACAAAAGGTCGTTCTAGCGCGATGGCTATCCACAAACGCGCGCCTGTTTATCTTTGATGAACCCACAGTAGGCGTGGATGTTGGAGCCAAGGCCGAGATCTACCAGTTGATCGAAGATCTCGCGGCCAAGGGTGCCGCAGTGATCGTATCTTCCTCTGACCCGGTAGAGTTGCAGGGTGTGTGCGACCGGATCATCGTCATGATGCGAGGCCGCAATGTGGGCACTTTGCCTGCAACAGGCTTGAGCATTGACACATTGGTCGCCGCCACGACGGGCGCCGCCAAGGTAGAGGATTTAGCCAATGCAGGCTGATGTCCGCGGTGGCCCGCGCTTGTCTGAAATTGTTGGCTTTCTGCCTTTGGTCATCTTTGTGGGTGTACTGGTCTATATCAGCTTGAACGCGCCGAACTTCGTTACTGTTCGCAATCTTGAGCTGGTGCTGATGCAAAGCTTACCCGTGGTTTTGGTCTGCGTGGGTCTGGCGGCCGTCGTTATGGCTGGTGGAGACGATGTGGTTTCCGGTGGCATAGACCTATCAATCCCGGCGACTGCAGTTCTTTCTGCGGGCATCACGGCGCAAATGCTGTCGCTTGATTATTCCCTGCTCAGCTGTGCATTGGCTGCCTTGCTTGCCTGTCTTGTTGTTGGCGTGATCAATGCTCTGCTTGTGACACGCGTTGGAATGACGCCACTTTTGACAACATTGGCGATGTTTGTCGCAGTCGTCGGTGTCAACAATGTGATTACCTCCAGTCGCCGGATCAACGTCGATCATCCGTGGATCATAGCGCTGCGCGGGACCGAAATTGGAAGCATTCCTCTGGGCATCATCCTCGTGGCGGCGATTGTCATCATCGGTTACTTCGCCATGCACCACACCCGATGGGGCCTGAATTTACAAGCAGCGGGCGGCAGCAAGGACGCCGCCGAAATCTCCGGGATCGGTGTGAACCTCCTGATCTCTCACAGCTTTGTCGTGGCCGCGCTGACCGGCTATGTCTGCGGTTTTTTCCTACTGGCGCGAGGTTCGGGAAGCTCGCCAGGCGTGCAGGACAACCTGATGCTTGAGATGGTGCTGGCAACCTTTCTGGGGGCCGCATTTTCGCCCCGGCGGGTGGTCACGATGTGGGGGGCTGTCTTGGGCGCTGTGCTGGTTGCCGCGATCTCGATCGGGTTCAAGTCGATGGGCGTGAACGTGTTCTGGACGGGGCTGATCAAAGGCTCGCTCATCGTTGTCGTCGTCGCTTTTTCCGCAATTTCGCAAAGAGTGCGTTAGTCCATGTCCAGCAGTGCTACGCGCCAAAACCACCTTGTGCAAATCTTTCTGCGCTTCGGCTTCCTGATCGTTTTTGCCGTGTTCTTCGTCTTGTTTGCTGTATGGAACCCGGTGTTCCTGCAAGGTGGAAACCTTCTCAATATTGTCGAAGGGTCAGCCATTCTGCTGATCATGGCGCTTGGCCTAACACTGATCGTGGCCACCGGCGGAATCGATCTGAGCATTGGCATTGCCTTGGATTTCGGCGCAGCCTTCGCTGTTGTCGCCATGAGCAGCTATGGTTTGGACTGGTTCAGTGCCGCCTGCGCCGGGATCATTGGCGGTTCTCTGGTGGGGCTGTTCAACGCGCTATTGGTGGTTGGGTTGCGGATCAGCCCGTTTCTGGCAACGCTCAGCACGTTCTTTATCGGCTCGTCCGTGCAACGGATATTCACCAATGGCGGTGGCCCGATCTCATACCGCCGCATGCCGGAAGAATTCCGCAACCTCGCCCTTGGCGACGTCTTGGGTGTACCAACCGAAGCTGTGATCGCGACCGTTTTGGCCCTGATCTATTTTCTGGTGCTGGAGCGGTCGATTTGGGGACGGCAAATCCATGCTATCGGGATGCAACGATCGGCAGCGATTGTTGCGGGCATCCGGGTGAACAGGATTTTGATCCTTTGTTTCGTGTGCGCGGCCATGACCTGTGCCGTTGGTGGTTTGATCGCGGCGGCCAACATTCGCATGTTTACCCCGCTATCGGGCTTTTCTTACCTTCTGGATGCGATTGCCGCCGTGTTCATCGGTGCAGCCTTGCACCCGCGTGGGCGTCCCAATGTTCTCGGTACCGTTGCCGGTGTTCTGTTTCTTGGCATGATCGCCAACGGGCTGAACCTGATGGGCCTGAACTTCAATACCAAAGACGCACTGCAAGGGATCATTCTGGTGTCGGCCTTGGCCCTGGCCGTGGCGCAACGCCGTGCGCGCAGCAGCTAAGCGGGATCAATCCGAGGTGGTTTGGTCACTGTCAACGCAGGCAAATCCCCGCGCCACTTTTCGGCGCGTACCACACAGGTATGGGCGATATTGCCTTGACTGAGCGCCGAGCATCCCTTGTCCAACGTCAAAGCATTTGGATTGCCGTGAACCTCAATTCGCTCTCCGTTGATAATCTGTGCATTAAACCAAGCCCCTGTTGGCAGTGACAGACAATCGGCGCGAATGTGATCGGCGATACGCGCGGCGCACAGGCAAGCACCGCGCGCGTTCGACAGCTTCAGGATATCCCCCTCGTCGACACCTATGCGCGCTGCGGCATCGGGGTGAAGCGTGCAGACCTCTCGCCCCCTGTGCTTTGAGGTTGCGGCCTCGCTCCCTTGATCGTTTTGCCCATGCAATCGGGTTGCAGGCTGACCGGATATCAGATGGAACTGGCCATCGGTCAGGGGTCCGCCTTCTGCTGGCGGCAGCCACATCGGGTGCGATGGGCAATCGCTGTGCCCCATGGTCGCAATGTTCGCGTTGGTCAAGGTCAGGCGTCCACTATGGGTATCAAGCGGATTTCGATCCGGGTCTTTGACGAATTGATCGAAGGCGACACACACTTCGCCCGCTGCGGGTACATCAAACCGCCCTGCAACTTTGAACGCGTCAAAGGATGGCATAGCGAAGCCAGCGTCAGTCCCGATGGTCTGCGCCCGTTCCCACATGTGGCGCAACCAGTCCGCGCTGGTGCGTCCTTCGGAAAAGGCATCGCCAATGCCAAGGCGCGTGGCGATGCCTTGGCAAATATCGTAGTCGTCACGCGCCTGTCCCAAAGGCTCATGAAAGCGTGACATGTAGAACAACGCACGATCACGACGGTTCATCATCAGGTCGTCACGTTCCAACGGGGTGGTGGACGGTAGCACAAGGTCGGCACGCCGCGCGGTCGCTGTCCAACTATGTTCGCTGACGATGACCGTCTCAGGCCGAGTCCAGGCGCGTTCCAACCGGAACAGGTCCTGATGGTGATGGAAAGGGTTTCCGCCACTCCACCAGATTAGTTTGAGGTCGGGATATTTCCGCGTCTGACCGTTGTAGCTGTATGCCTCATTTGGATACAGCAGCGCGTCCGCGATCCGTGCGACGGGGATAAAGTCAGCAATCGGGTTCGGTGCTTTGGGCAGAGAGGGCCATGGGATCAATCGGGCCGCACGACCAACGGGCGTGGTCGACCCGTAACCAAAACTGTACCCTGTGCCACGTTGCCCGATTTGCCCCAGGACACAGGCCAGTGCCAGCCCTGCCCAGATTGGTTGTTCTCCATGATCTGATCGCTGCATGCCCCAAGCCATGCTGATCATGACACGCTTGCGCGGCAACTCATCAGCCAACGCCCGTATAACACTCGCCTGGATATCACAGATGGGAGCGGCCCATTCGGCGGATTTGGTTACGCCGTCTGACGTGCCCATGACGTATGACTTCAACGTTTCCCACCCGCTGGTGCAGGTTTGCAGGAATTCCTCGTCCTCAAGGCCCGCCGCAACGATCTCATGAATCAAAGCGAGGATCAGTGCGGTATCTGTCCCCGGCCTGATCGACAACCATTCGCCCGTTTCTCCTCGTTCAGGCGCAATCGAGACCACGCGCACGCCCTTTGCGGACAGGTCCGCCAACCAAGGGCCAACTTCGTGCGTTGACGTGCCTGATGAGGTGATCTGCGCTGTGCGAGCAGAGATACCGCCAAAAGCCAGCATAAGCTCGCAATGCTCGGTGACCAGTGGCATGGTCGTCATCTGATCCTGAAAGGCGCGGATGGATAAGCCCAGTATATGGGGAAACAAAACCTCTGCCGCTGCATGCGAATAGGTTTCTCGGGATGAGGTGAAGCCACCGGCCAACGCAAGCAGTCGGCGCATCTGGCTTTGTGCGTGATGGAAGCGGCCCGCGCTGGACCAACCGTAAGAACCACCAAAGATCGCCTGATTGCCATACGCCTTGGACACGCGCGTGATCTCTTCTGCCGCCAGATCAAGGGCGCGCTCCCAAGAAATCTCCACAAAGCTGTCATCGCAACGGTTTGCGCCCCGGTCGCCATCCAGCCACCCTTTGCGGGCCACTGGTGCCAATATCCGCGCATCGCTGTTGCGAGACGCAGAGACCCAACCTCGCCCGATGCGCGATGGCAGCGGATCATCGGCGAGCGGCGTGAGGTCCGCGTCACCAGGATTGAACGTGTAGGTGCCCCAATGAGCCGCAGTATATTTCATAGCGTTACATCCTTGGGTCGAGGATCACTTTGATCTGGAGTTCACCCGGTTCGGGGCGGCGCGTCAATGCGGCTTCGAACGCGTCCAGCGCCGATACGTGCGTCACACATGCATCCCCATTGATCTTGCCCCGCACCATCAGGTCCAGAGCTGTGGAATAAGTGAATGGCGCCAGATGGCCGCCGCGAATGTCCAGTTCTTTGAATTCACCAAAGATGTTCAGATCCACCTGTGCGGGCTGCTTGTAGACCCCGAACACCACGATCCGCGCGCCTTTGCGCACTATCTGCAAACCTTGCTCAAAGGCGGCGGTCTGACCGGATGCCTCCAGGAATACGTCCGCCCCGCGCCCGTCTGTCAGGTCACCAATCGCGGCAGCAAGTTGCGGATCATCTGGGGCAAAAGCCAAATCCGCCCCCAGTTTCAAGGCGGCGTTGCGTTTTGACTGTCCGGGATTGATCAAGATGACTGTCCGCGGGGTTTTGAGCGCCGCCGCTTGGACCATGCCCATGCCAATCGGGCCTGCGCCGGACACGACCACAACATCATCGAACTGGATGTCGGCGCGCTGGACACCATGAATCGCATTGGCCAAAGGCTCGGTATAGCAGGCAGCATGGTCGCTTAGACCCTCTGGCACTTTGTGGATCACAGCCTCTTTGGGATAGATCATGTACTCAGCCCAACCACCGTCCAATGTGGCTCCAAGCACCTGCATGTTGTCGGTCAAATGATAGCTGCCACGCTGCCGATAAAAATCACTGCCATATGTAATGTTCAACTCGGCGATGGCGCGGTCGCCAATACGCAGCCCGTGCAGCTCGTCTGCGCCATCCCCCAGTTCAACGACTGTGCCGGTAAACTCGTGTCCCGGCGTGAACGGAAAGCTGAGCTGCCAGGGGCCTGTCGCATCCCACATCGCACGGTCTGCCGCGCAAATGCCGGAGGCGTCCACTCGCACCAATACCTCACCGGGTCCCGGCTCCGGCACGGGCATGGCTTCCAGTTTATGCTGCCCCCCAAAGCCATGGCAGCGTACCGCTTTCATCGTTTTACTCGCCATGGGCTCCGCCTATCGTCATTTGATGTTGAGTTATACATTTGACTACTTTAATGACGTTTGTAAAGATTTGGAGGGATAGGATGCAGAACCAAAAGACGACCGAAGATGTCGCCCTTGGCATCAGACGTCGTGTCTTTGAACACGCCATGCGCAACAATGGTGGCTACCTGTCCCAAGCCTGCTCTGCTGCCGAACAACTGGCCTGGCTTTATAACGAAGAGCTGAAACTGGGCGACCCGACCCTGCCAATGATCCCCAAACCGTTTGAGGGTGTGCCATCCCCGTCAAATCCAGACTATCACACAGGTGCGGGTTACAACGGCCCTGTTGAACCGCAGTTTGACAGATTGTTCATCGCGCCCGCCCACTACGCACTTGTCGCTTACGCAACCCTGATCGAGGTCGGGCGCATGGCTCCAGAAGGTCTGGAGATGTTCAATCAGGACGGATCCAGCGTTGAGATGATCGGGGCGGAACACTCGCCCGGGATGGAGGTGCATAACGGGACGCTTGGCATCGGCCTGTCCACGGCAGCAGGCCTTGCCTACGGACGGCGAAGGTGTGGTGATAAAGGTCGGACATGGGTGTTTATGTCGGACGGCGAAGTGCAGGAAGGCCAAACCTGGGAAGCCGTGCAGGCCTGTGCACATCACGGCATCGACACAGTGATGGCGATCATGGACGTGAACGATCAGCAGTGTGATGGCGCCATGTCATCGGTCATGGAGGTCGGCGACATCAAGACCAAGTTCGAAAATTTCGGAGCCGCTTGCATAGAAATTGATGGTCATGACCTGTCAGCCATCCGCGATGCAGCCCGGACATCGCATGTGGGAAAACCCCTGATTATTTTGGCGCGAACCAACCCGTTCCATACGATGTCGATCCTCGAAGAGCGTTTCCCGAGACTTCATTATGTGCGCTTCAAGTCCGAGGATGAACGGACCCGCTTCAACACTTCGATCGCCGCCGATCTGGGCGTCGATCCGATTGACTACGCCCATTAAGGATCTGCACTATGGTTGAAATGGTCTCCCGTCCTTATGCGTCTGCGTTTGAGAAATTCGCGGCAGGCAATCCAGACATCCTGTGCCTCAGCGCTGATTTGACGTCATCTTGTGAGATTGATGGCTTTCGAGACCGCCATCCCGATCAATTCGTTTCTCTGGGTATGGCCGAGCAAAACATGATGAGCTTCGCGGGCGGTCTGGGCCTTGCCGGGTTCCGACCGTTCATCCACACATTTGGCGTTTTCATGTACCGGCGTCCTTACGATCAGCTGATGGCATCCATCGCTTATCCTCGCCGCAAGGTACGCCTCATGGGGTTCTTACCCGGTGTCACGACGCCTGGCGGCATGACGCACCAATCCATCGAAGACATTTCCGTCATGCGCTCCATCCCCAACATGACGATCCTCGAAACCGGTGACGCCACCGAAGTGGAAAGCATTTGCGAAGCGGCAGATTCCATCGACGGACCTGTCTGGTGCCGCGTGCTGCGCGGTTCCGTACCGCGCCTTTTTGATACGCCAATCAAGGTCGGCGAGATGCGAGAGCTATCCCAGGGGGATGACATTCTTGTCGTCACATCCGGCATTTGCACCGAGGAAGCCATGCGTGCCCGGGCAGCTCTTGCCGCCGCAGGTCTCAGCATCCGCCACTTGCATCTCCATACGATCAAACCATTCGATGCCAAAGCGCTGCTCGATCATATCGGGTCCGTGAAACACGGCGTTGTGACGTTGGAAAATCACGTCACAGAGGGCGGCATCGGCAGCTTGGTCGCAGAAACGATGGCGGACGCTGGTATCGGTAAGCGACTTATCCGACTGGGGCTGAAAGACACCTACGCACATGGCGGGTCTCGACCGTACCTCATGCGCTACTACGGGCTTGATGCGCTGGCACTCGTGCGCGGGATCGAGGATCTGATGGGCGAATGCTACAACATCACCGAAGATGATCTGGCAGAGGCACGCTTTGACGATGTGCATTCGCTTGTGAAGGCTGAGGCGCTCTAGACTGCGGCTTACCAGGCAACAGTAAATCTTCGATACATCTGGAAATAAGGGGGATCCCGTGACGTCGCCCCTACAGAATGTGCCCGAGTTCCATTGTCCCAGAAATCGGGACGCGCCCGATCGCAAAGTGGCAATCATAGAACACTGGTGTCGAAGAGGTGCTTTGCCAGCCGCACATGTAAAAATCGCCTTGACTGGGTTAAGCTTCATCTCGTTCTAAATGCGCGCTGTGCGCTGTCCAGCCAACCGGCAGCAGGTTGGGTCCTGTCTTTCTGAAAACGAATTATGTCACAGGGTAAACACCTGGGAACACCCGATACACCAAGCCGCCCGCCTTCGGGCAGCAGCATCTCATAAGGCTGGTTAATTATGGTGAAATGCTGCGTACGGTCCGCAAGCTATTGGTTTCAAAACCGTTTCAGAACCCCGTCAATATATCGCGAACCGGTCGCGCGCCCTGTCCCCGCGGGGACAGATCAGGCAAACAGGTCGTGCGCCAGTTCCAATGCGTCCACAAGCACGTCAACTTCTTCCTTGGTGTTGTACATGCCGAAGGACGCGCGGCAGGTTGCGTTCAGGCCCATATGCTCCATCAGTGGACCCACACAATGCTGCCCCGCACGCACCGCGACACCCTTCTTGTCAAGGATGGTCGATATGTCATGCGCGTGCCCTGCCCCGTCCAATGTGAACGAGAAAATCGCGCCCTTGTCCGAGGTCGTGCCCTGCACTTGCAACCAGTTCAGCCCGCCCAGCTTTTCGACAGTATAGTCCCGCAAGGAATCCTCGTGCGCAGCAATGGCCTCCATCCCATGGCCCATCATGTAGTCCAGCGCCACACCAAGGCCGATCATCTGAACGATACCCGGAGTACCCGCTTCAAATTTGTGGGGCGGATCGTTGTAGATCACTCCAGCCTTGCTGACCTCCTTGATCATGTCGCCCCCGCCGATAAACGGGCGCATCTCGGCCATCCGTTCGGCTTTGCAATAGATGGCCCCAGACCCCGAAGGACCATACAGCTTGTGACCTGTGATCGCATAGAAATCGGCGCCTAAATCCTGCACATCAACCGGCATGTGGACCGCAGCCTGAGACCCGTCGACAAGCACCGGCACGCCCTTGGCGTGGGCGCCCTCGCAGATCGCTTTCACGTCCACCTTGGTGCCCAGCACATTGGACATATGCGTTACGGCCACCAGCTTGGTCTTGGGTCCAATCGCATCAATGACCTTCTGCGGATCAAGCGCGCCTGTCGTGTCCACATCGACCCACTTCAAAACGACACCCTGCCGTTCACGCAGGTAGTGCCAGGGCACGATATTGGCGTGGTGTTCCATCACGGACAGCACAATCTCGTCGCCGGCCTCCATCCGTGGCATGGCCCACCCATAGGCCACCATGTTGATGCCTTCGGTTGTGCCCGAGTTCATCACGATCTCATTCTCGGAGCCTGCATTCAGGAAACGCGCCAACTTGCCTCGGACGCCCTCGTAATTTTCGGTCGCTAGATTAGAAAGGAAATGCAAGCCTCTGTGAACATTTGCATATTCTTCGGAGTAAGCCTTGGAAATGGCGTCAATCACGACCTGCGGCTTCTGAGCCGATGCGCCACTGTCCAGATAAACCAGCGGCTTTCCATTCACCTCACGGCCGAGAATGGGGAAATCCGCCCGGATGGCGTTCACATCATACATTCGCAAGTCCTCCTGCCGTCACGCCCGTTAGCGTCACAAGCATCATCATTCCAACAAACAGGCCTGCCAGCACGATGATAAGCAGGCCAAAGGCACGAAACAGCGAGTCAAAGCGCAAGGCCGCGCTGACAAAATGCAATAAAAGCCAAAAGGCGACGATGGCAACAACCAGCGCCACAAGGCCCGCGATGCCCGGCACGATCAAGCTCAGCACAAGCACAAGCGCCTGTGCAGCCGCACGCAGGGCCTGCAACCAGGTCAGCAGCGCCAGCATGTCGGTGAGTTCACCATGTCCGCCAAGGGCCCGTCCGGCCCAGACAAGCCCGTGCACCATGACCAGAAGCCCGCCCGCGATCATCGCAAACAGCGCAAAGGGCCGTTCAAGCAGGGCCAGAAGCGGTATCGCCGCCCGTGCGGCAGGATCAATCGAACCGGGGGCAAGCACCGCGGGCGCTGAGGCCAGAATGGTATTGACCGCAGCCACCGCAAATAGCGCAAAATACAGGGTCTGCCGGTCCAGATGCCACCCGATGATCCGCTGTGCTACCTCCTTGGGATTGCGCAGCGTGTCGACCGCCAGGTCCGCGACGGCGTTCACGCTGCCCGCTCCTGCGCGATGGATCCACCGATCCAAAACCACATGAACACCACGAACCAGACCAGGCCAACGGTTTGCAGCCCGATCCCCGGGCCGATGAAACCCGCTATCAGACCATGCAGCAGGATCAATGGCGATGACGCAAGCAGCGCCCAAAACAGTGCCAGCCGCGCGCCATAAGATGTGCCCTGCCCGCGCAGAAGCCGCCCAATACCATGCGCAGCAAATGCGATCACGTAGAACAACAGCGGGGCCACAAAAATCCACGCCAGAAGCGATGCACCCATCAGCATGTTCAGATCCTGACCGGTTAAATGCGCCTCTCGGGCCAGTCGCGGCAGTTGCGCGATGAAGACCAGGGCACATGACGCCATGAGATAGGCCAGCGCACGATCTTCGCGTTGGCCAAGCTCAAGCAGGCGCCGTATGACGCGCCCTGGACCACGATATGTGGCCGAAATGTTCCGCGTGATGGCCATCTTAGCCCCGGTGACGCTCCAGCCAGCCTTGCAGGCGTTCAACCAATGCGTCGCGCAAAACTTCGTCCTCGATCTCTTCCACAGCCTCGGCGAGGAAGGCCAACGTCAACAGATCTGTTGCGATCTCAGCCGGGACACCGCGCGAGCGCAGGTAGAACAACGCATCTTCATCAATGGCACCGGACGTGGACCCGTGGGAACAGGCCACATCGTCGGCATAGATTTCAAGCTCGGGCTTGGCGAGGAACTGGCTGTCATCATCCAGCAAAAGCGACTGGCTGATCTGATAACCGTCTGTTTTCTGGGCACCTTCCTTGACCAGGATCTTGCCCTGGAACACACCAACAGCACCGTTGCGCAGCACCTTCTTGAACACCTGGCGGCTTTCGCAGCGCAGCGCGTCATGGGTGACAAACACCGTGTCGTCGTGGTGGAAATCGCCATCGCCCACGCAGGCCCCGGCCACATGCGCGACCGCATCGTCGCCGGTGATATCGATCACGCATTCGTTGCGGGTCAGGCGACCATTCACGGTCAGTGTGAACGACTTGAACACGGATTCGGCACCCAACCGCGTAAAGATATGCGTGGCTGCGCGGCGTTCGTGGTCCCGCCCCTGCGCACGTACATGATGGAAGGTCGCGCCATCGGCCACATCCACTTCCATTACCTTATTGAAACGTGCAGCGGCCGGGCCGGTTTCGAGCAAGGTCACCTCGGCACCCGGATCAAGCTTGATCACGTGGTGCAAGATCGCGTCCGACGTTTCGTTTTCATGCAAGTAGATGAAATTGATAGGCTTTTCAGCCCTGTCCGTGACATGAATCAACACGCCATCGGTGGCATAGGCGGTGTTCAACGCTGCCAACGGCCTTGGCACGTAGTGACCGTTCCCCTCAAGCGCACCGTAAAGGTCGGACGCCCAGTGAATATCTGCGCTTTCGGCCAGCCGGTCGATGCGTACACCAGACAAGGTCAGATCATCAGACTGATCGGCGTCGAATACACCATCGACAAACACGATCTTGAGCCGGTCAAGGTCGCCAAACAACGGCCCCTCTTCGTTGTGGAACAGCGCGGCGACGGGGGCTGTGGACTGCACAAGGCTGTCCGGCCGTGTGAACTTCCAATACTCGTCGCGACGTCCGGGCAGACCCATTTCGCGCAGGCGAGCCAACGCCGCCTTGCGCGTCGCATCCGCCCAGCCGTTCTGCGGCATGGCCAGGGTGTCCAACCGATCCTCGGTCGGGTTCGACTTGGGTGCGGGTTCAGCCATTATGCCACCTCGGCCAGGATGTCGGCATAACCGTTGTTTTCGACTTCAAGCGCCAGCTCGGGGCCACCCGTTTTCACGATCTTGCCGTCTGCCATGATGTGCACGACATCGGGTTTAATGTGGTCCAGAAGACGCTGGTAGTGCGTGATCACCAGGAACCCACGCCCTTCATTGCGCAGCGCGTTCACACCTTGGGCGACCAGTTTCATCGCGTCGACATCGAGGCCGGAATCTGTCTCGTCAAGAATGCACATCTTGGGCTCAAGCATCGCCATCTGCAGGATTTCATTGCGTTTTTTCTCACCACCCGAGAAGCCAACATTGACGGGACGCTTGAGCATGTCGGCGTCGATTTTCAATGCTTTGGCGCGTTCGCGAATAACTTTCAGGAAGTCGGCGGCGCTCATTTCATCCTCGCCCCGTGCCTTGCGTTGCGCGTTCACTGCGGTGCGCAGGAAGGTCATGTTGCCGACACCCGGGATTTCCACCGGGTATTGGAACGCAAGGAACAGGCCCGCAGCGGCGCGTTCTTCCGGTTCCATCTCGAGCAGGTCTTCGCCATCAAGAGTGGCTTGACCGCTCGTAACCTCGTATCCGTCGCGACCCGAGAGGACATAGGACAGAGTTGACTTGCCCGACCCGTTAGGACCCATGATCGCGTGCACTTTGCCCGCTTCGACCGTCAGATCGACACCCTTCAGGATTTGCTTGTCTTCTTCTTCAAGTTGCACGTGCAAGTCTTTGATGTTCAGCATTTTTCTTTTCCTCGTCTCGCGCCTGTCGCGCGCTATTGCAGAATGACGGCAGTGCCCGAAACACTGACCATCAACATTGAATCTCCGACCACCTCGTAATCGAGGTCGATCCCGATCACGGCATTGGCCCCAAGGGCTGCCGCGCGCTGTTCCAGTTCGGCCATCGCCGTGTCGCGGGCGTCCTGCAGCTTGGACTCGTACGCCCCCGAGCGGCCACCGATGATATCCGTAACCCCGGCAAAGAAATCACGGACAACGTTGGCGCCCATGATCGCCTCGCCCACGACGATGCCGCGGTAGTCGGTGACCTTGTGGCCTTCGACCGTATTGGTGGTAGTCAAGATCATCTTGCGCCCTTCAGTCATTTCCATGCGGCTGACTGCAGTCTCGGCACAGGCCGTCACCGGCACGGGCACACCGCAGAATTGTGACGAACCGAAGTGTCAGCGCGCCCCAGCAGATGAAAAGGACAAGCCCCATCAAGATATCGAACCGTTCTGCGTATTTTGCAATGAACCAACCGTCTTCGACCATCTCGGCAACAATTTCGTCATGCGCGATAGACAGCATGAACACGATCAGGTGGACGAGGATCACCAAGGTGAGTTCGCGCGTTTCCGGCAAGAGCCGACCGGGGTGTCCGAACCGAACCTGCAGGCCGCTTGGCTTGCGTGGTGTATCAGGTGCCATCGAATTACCCTCCCTGCACAAGCGCAGTCTGCTGCCGACCACGGACCTGTCCATCGGTGACGTCGACGCAGGGCGCTGTTGTTTTGCAGTTCATTCCACATCCTCCGACGTAGCGCGGGCGAACAACCGTTGGGTTCCCATGGCCACCGCAACAGACAACATCAGAAGCGCAAGCCACACCCAGAAGGACGTCAGCGCCCCCGGCGCAAGTGACGCAGCCAAGTGACGCAGCCACAATCATTCCACCGATCACGGTGATGACAAAGGCCAGCCCGCCCTGCTGCGTGCCGTCCAGGTTAGAGACCACGTGACGTTTGATCCTGGCGTCGGTCCGCTGTGTGTTGGACAGATCTGTCATCGATCCGCCCCGGCAAAAAGAAAGAACGCCGCCCCGATTGCGCCACCTGTCATGGCCCCGCCGATGGCGAGCGCCGACGCGAAGTCAGGCAACAACAGCACACCCACGCCACCGCCGATTGCCGCGCCCCCAAGGACGGACAAGGCCATGATCGCAAAGGCGGACCGGGATTCCTTCTGGTCAGACATGGATCAGCCCACCGACCCTTCCAACGAAATGGCAACCAGCTGCTGCGCTTCCATGGCGAACTCCATGGGCAGCGCCTGCAGCACGTCCTTGCAGAAGCCGTTGATCACAAGGGCCACCGCCTCTTCCTCGTCCATGCCGCGGCTGCGGCAATAGAACAATTGGTCGTCGTCCACCTTGGAAGTCGTCGCCTCGTGTTCGACACGGGAAGAGTTGTTCTTCACCTCGATATACGGCACCGTGTGGGCACCGCATTTGTCACCGATCAACAAGCTGTCACACTGCGTATAGTTGCGGCTGTCCTTGGCTTTGGGGTGCATGGACACAAGGCCCCGATAGGTGTTCTGGGCCTTGCCCGCGCTGATGCCCTTGGACACGATGCGCGACTTGGTGTTCTTGCCCAGATGCACCATCTTGGTGCCGGTGTCGGCCTGCTGCATGTTGTTTGCGATGGCGATGGAATAGAACTCGCCCTGGCTGTCATCGCCGCGCAGGATGCAGGACGGGTACTTCCACGTCACGGCTGAACCCGTTTCGACCTGTGTCCACATCACCTTGGCCCGATCGCCCCGGCAATCGGCGCGCTTGGTCACGAAGTTGTAGATACCGCCCTTGCCGTTCTCGTCGCCCGGATACCAGTTCTGGACGGTGGAGTATTTGACCTCGGCATCTTCCAGAAGGACGATTTCAACAACAGCTGCGTGCAGTTGCGAGGTGTCGCGTTGGGGCGCTGTGCAGCCTTCGAGGTAGGACACATAGCTGCCTTTGTCCGCAATGATCAGCGTGCGTTCGAACTGGCCAGTATTCTCTGCGTTGATGCGAAAATAGGTGGACAGCTCCATCGGGCAGCGGACACCCGGAGGTACATAGACAAACGACCCGTCCGAGAAGACAGCGCTGTTCAGCGTGGCATAGAAGTTGTCCTGCACCGGCACGACCGATCCGAGGTACTTTTTGACCAGCTCGGGATGTTCCTTGATCGCTTCGGAAATCGAACAGAAGATCACGCCGGCCTTTTTCAGTTCCGCCTGAAACGTCGTGCCAACGGACACGGAGTCAAAGACCGCATCCACAGCGACCTTGCGGCCTTCGGCGGGGGCATCCTCGGCCCCTTCGACACCGGCGAGGATCATCTGTTCCTTCAGCGGAATGCCCAGCTTTTCGTACGTTGCCAGCAGTTTGGGGTCGACCTCGTCCAATGACTTCGGCTTGACCTCCATCGATTTGGGCCGGGCGTAGTAGTACTGATCCTGAAAATCGATCTCGGGGTAGTCGACCATGGCCCAATCGGGTTCCTTCATCTGCAGCCAGCGATCATAGGCTTGCAGACGCCATTCAGTCATCCACTCGGGCTCTTCATTCTTTTCCGAGATCAGCTTGACGATGTCTGGCGTCAGGCCCTTCGGGGCGTATTCCATCTCGATGTCGGTTTCCCAGCCGTACTTGTACGCGCCGCCCACTTCGGCAACGGCATCCACAGTTTCCTGATCGACACCTTCTTTGACGATAACATTTTCCATGTCAGACATCCTCTCGCATCTGAGCGGTTCAAGCCGCCCGCGCCTCGTGTTTCCTCAGTTTTTGCGCCCACACATCGGCAAAACGCAAAACATCTTCATCCGTCGTCTCGAGCCCCAGTGACACCCGCACCGCTGATGCCGCTTCAAGCTCTGAGTAGCCCATTGCCTTCAACACCCGGCTCGCCTTGACCTTGCCGCTGGAACAGGCCGACCCCGCCGAGATGGCGAAACCGGACAGATCCATCTGCATCACCTGCGTCTCGCCTTTCCAGCCGGGCGTAATGAAACAGGAGGTGTTCGGCAGGCGCTTCGAGTCTTTCCCGACAAAAATAGTTGTCTTTGAGGCGGCAGCAAGAGCGTTTTCTAGAATATTTCTAAGTTTCTCGACCCGGTCCCATTTTCCGCTCGCAACATCGCGCTGTGCTGCCTCGGCTGCTGCGCCGAACCCGGCGATGCCAACGACGTTCTCAGTGCCGGAGCGCCGACCCATTTCCTGCCCCCCGCCCCGGACTTGCGCCGGTACATCCAAGCCTTGCCGCAGGATCAACGCACCCACACCCTTTGGTCCACCCAGCTTGTGGCCAGAGATCAGGCCCATTTCCACGCCCACCCAGTCGAACCCGAACGGCAGCTTGCCAAAGGCTTGTGTCATATCACTAAGAGCAAGGCCTTTCGGGACGTCCTGCACAACGCCTGTTTCGGAATTGGCCATCTGCAAGCAGGACGCGACGGGTGTTTCGACGTGGATACGTCCGTCGGTGTCTGCAGCCAGAACAGGATCTATCCACGCGCCCACCGCGTCATGCTCAATAAGAGATCCATGCAGGGAGCGCCCCGCACAGGCAAGGGCTGCAGCCTCGGTCGCGCTGGCGGTGAAGACGATATCGGCCCCTGAGGCCCCGAGTGCGTCGGAAATTTGCGCGCGGGCTTTCTCGATAATGGCCTTGGATGTCCGACCCTCGGCATGAACCGACGACGGATTGCCGACCGCATCCATGGCGCGCAGCATCGCCTCGCGCGCCTCAGGCCGCAGCGGTGTTGTCGCGTTATGATCCAGATAGATGCGGCTCACCCGATCCATCCTTCATCTTGCCATATAAACTCCGGGGGTCTGGGGGCTGGCCCCCAGTCAACGCTACCCATCATCAACCACCGCGAACAGGTTGGGCACCGCCGGACACGGGGCAAGTTCATTCCCGATCACATCCGACAGACGGGTCTGGTGGAGGAAGACGTAGACATGCGCGCTCAACCCTTCCCACAAACGGTTGGTCAGCGACTGTGCCTTGGACCCGGACGCCGCGCCCGAAGCCCCGGCCCCCTTATGCATCGCGTCCACCTTTTCGTCGACCGCTGCCAGAATATCAGCCACGCGAATGTCTGATGCTGACCGCGACAGCCTGTATCCCCCGCCAGGGCCGCGGACAGAGGACACCAGATCGGCGCGCCGCAACTTGACGAAGAGCTGTTCGAGATACGGCAACGAGATGTCCTGTCGGGACGAAATATCCCCCAGGCTGACGAGCTGATCACCGGGCTGCATTGCGATGTCGGCCAGTGCCACCATCGCATAGCGCCCCTTGGTCGACAGTTTCATGGCAAAACCCCCAATTGACGTCACCGACACAAGGTCATACATCGTTGCCACTGCAGGATGTATGACCTGTCGGAAAAGTTAGAACCGTTCTAAGGTATCCGATCAATTTCGTCAAGAAATCGGAACCTAAAAAAGACGCGCGAGGACAGAACACCATATGCCCGAGGTCATTTTTCCCGGACCCGAAGGCCGCCTCGAAGGCCGCTACCACCCTCAAAAAGAACGTGATGCGCCGATCGCCATCGTTTTGCATCCACATCCGCAGTTCGGCGGCACCATGAACCATAAGGTCGTGCATGCGTTGCACTATGCCTTTTTCAACATGGGGTTCACTGTTCTGCGTTTCAATTTCCGCGGTGTCGGGCGCAGCCAGGGTGAATATGATCAGGGCATTGGCGAGCTGAGCGATGCCGCCTCGGCCCTCGATTACCTGCAGTCGATGAACAACAATTCCAAGCACTGCTGGGTTGCGGGCTTTTCGTTCGGCGCGTGGATCGGCATGCAACTGTTGATGCGGCGGCCCGAGATCACCGGGTTTATTTCGGTGTCGCCTCCGGCCAACATGTACGACTTTTCGTTTCTGGCCCCCTGCCCGTCCTCGGGTCTGATCATCAACGGAACGGCTGACCGTGTGGCACCGCCGGCCGACACAGAATCACTTGTGTCGAAGTTGCATGATCAAAAGGGTATCACCATTACGCACACGCAGGTCGAGGGGGCGGGCCATTTCTTTGAAGAGCCGCATCTGGACACGCTGATCGGCAACACGACCGACTACGTGAAACGGCGCCTGACAGAAACGACGCGCTGATGGCCGATCCCGTCGTCGTCGAAATGGCTAACAAGCTAGCCGAGGAATGCCTTGCCGTGCAGAACGAGGTGGGCAATGACCGCCTGTTTATGGAAGTGGGCGATGTACTGGGCGCATCATCCCAAACGCTGGAAGAGGCGTTTTTGACCGCGATCCGCACGCGGATGGCAAATGACGCCGGCCGTCGCTTTCTTGCTCAGAAGATCAAGGCGCATCGCGCGGAACAGGCGTCTGAGTGACGCGGCTTGATCAGCAGATCGCCTTTCTCAACGAGGCAGACAAGCTCAAGTCCATCAACCGCGCGACCACTCTGGCCGATGGCAGCCGTGTCGAAAACAGCGCGGAACACTCATGGCACCTGACCCTCTATGCACTTGTGCTGGCGGATCAGGCAGGTCCGGATGTCGACATCAATCGCGTTATCAAGATGCTGATCCTGCACGATCTGGTCGAGATTGACGCAGGCGACAATCCCATCTTTGAAGACGTGGACGCCGCTGCCGTCGCGGCACAGGAAGCGGCAGCGGCCGATCGCCTGTTCGGCCTTCTGCCCGCTGATATTGCCAGCGCCTTGCGCCCGATCTGGGAAGAGTTCGAAGCCGCTGAAACCCCGACCTCGCTTTTTGCAAAGGCGCTGGACCGGTTTCAACCACCGATGCTGAACCTTGCCTCGGGTGGTGGCAGTTGGACCGACTACAATGTCACCGAGGAAACCATTACCACCCGCGTTGGCACAAAGATCGAGCGTGGCGCGCCAGCACTTTGGGACTATGCCAGCAAACGCATCAGCGCGTTCTTTGCATCGCTTTCTTGATACGGAATTTCTGTATACCATTGCATACAGACTTTCCAAACCCGTTCTGACCCGCTAAGCGCTAAACAAGACTGACAGTGCTGCAAAGGACCCATCCATGACCAAGATCAAGGTAGAGAACCCCATTGTCGAAATGGACGGGGACGAGATGACCCGCATCATGTGGGACTTCATCAAGAAGAAGCTGATCGAACCCTACCTGGATATCGACCTGCTCTATTACGATCTGGGGATCGAAGAACGCGACCGGACCGAAGATCAGATCACCATCGACGCCGCCGAAAAGACCAAGGAAGTGGGCGTCGCCGTCAAATGCGCGACCATCACCCCGGATGAGGCACGGGTCGAGGAATTCGGTCTCAAGAAGATGTGGCGCAGCCCGAACGGCACCATCCGCAACATCCTGGGCGGCGTGATCTTTCGCCAGCCGATCATCTGCCGCAACGTGCCCCGCCTGGTCCCGGGCTGGACCCGTCCCATCGTGGTGGGCCGTCACGCCTTTGGTGACCAGTACAAAGCCACCGACATGAAGTTCCCCGGCGCGGGCACGCTGACCATGAAGTTCGTTGGCGAAGACGGCACCGAGATCGAGCACGAAGTGTACAAGGCCGACAGCGCGGGCGTGTTCATGTCGATGTATAATATCGACAAGTCGATCTACGACTTTGCACGTGCGTCCTTAAACTACGGCCTGAACCTCGGCTGGCCGGTTTACCTATCGACCAAGAACACGATCCTCAAACAATATGACGGGCGGTTCCTTGAAATCTTCCAAGAGGTCTATGACGCCGAATTCAAGGACCAGTTCGAAGCCAAGAAGATCTGGTACGAACACCGCCTGATCGACGACATGGTGGCCTGCGCCATCAAGTGGAATGGTGGGTTTGTCTGGGCCTGCAAAAACTATGATGGCGATGTGCAGTCAGATGTTGTGGCCCAAGGCTTTGGCTCGCTTGGCATGATGACCAGCCAGTTGATGACACCCGATGGCAAGATCGTCGAGGCCGAGGCCGCACACGGCACCGTCACCCGCCACTACCGACAGCATCAGGCGGGCGAGCAGACCTCGACCAACTCCATCGCGTCGATCTATGCGTGGACCGGTGGTTTGAAGCACCGGGCCAAGCTGGACGGGAACACCGCGCTGCAAACCTTTGCAGCGACACTGGAAAAGGTCATCGTGCAGACCGTAGAAGGCGGCCACATGACCAAGGATCTGGCGCTGCTTGTCGGTCCTGATCAGGGATGGCTGACCACCATGGGCTTTCTTGAAAAGATCGACGAAAACCTGAACAAGGCGCTGACCGGGTAAACAGCCGCCGCAGGATCGTGCCCGGTATGGGCGCGATCCCTACTGACCGCGATTATGTGTGCGGGCGTACATTGTCCCAATCATCCGACTGGCCGTCTTTTCAAACAGGCACGTAACAAGTGCATGGATCAGTGCCGCGCCGCCCGCCAGAAACAAACGAACAGCAAATCCGCCCGCAAAGACGGCATGTTGGGCATAGCTTTCATCCACGCTGCGGGGATGGGACAGAAACACTCGAGCCAGCATTTGATACTCCTATTTTGTTTGTGCAGAGTATGCGGACGACAGGGTCATGTTTTCCCAATTTGGCGGGGTGAGCCCCCTTGTGCTGTGACATACTCCCACCAACATTAGAGTTATGAAGACATTTGATGACATCGACATGCGAATCATGCGCGAGTTGCAACGGGACGCAGGCGTTTCGCTTGAAACCCTTGGGGACCGGGTTGGGCTGAGCCGGAATGCATGCTGGCGCCGCGTGCGCGCGCTGGAAGAGAGCGGTGCCATCACAGCCCGGGTCGCGTTGCTTGATCCTGCTGCCGTCGGGATGAGCCTGATGGTATTCATGCAGATCCGCACGCACAGCCATGATCCGGACTGGCAGCAGAAATTCAACCGGGCCGTCCGGACAGTCCCGGGAATCCTGAGCGCCTACAGGATGACAGGTGATCTGGACTACCTGATCCGCGCGCGTGTACGGGATATGGCGGGCTATGATGCCCTTTATCAACAGTTGATCCATCACGTGCCAATTGCGGATGTATCTGCGAGTTTCGTCATGGAAGAGATAAAGGACGGCACCGCGCTGCCCATCTGAAAGCCAATCCAATGCCCCTTCACTACATCTATCTTGTCCTGGCCGTTGCTGCCGAGACTATCGGCACCACCGCGCTGCAGGCCAGCAACCAGTTTACGCGCGTAGGACCGACGCTGCTGGTGGTATTGGCATATGGTGTAGCGTTTTTCTTTCTTGGGATCGCTTTGAAGTACATCCCCGTCGGCATCGCCTATGCCCTTTGGTCGGGGTTGGGGATTCTTCTGATTGCCTTGATTGGTTTTGCGGTGTTTGGGCAGCGCCTGGACCTGCCTGCCATCGTTGGGCTTGGGTTGATCATCGCAGGTATCGTGGTGATCCAGCTCTTCTCGAAGACGGCAACACACTAACCCTTTCATTCTGCATTGCGGCGCTATATGGGCCGGGCAACAACTCATGAGGCCCGTCCATGGATCTGCGCAACATCGCTATCATCGCTCACGTCGACCACGGCAAGACCACGCTTGTGGACGAATTGCTGAAACAGTCCGGCACGTACCGCGACAACCAGGCCACAACCGAACGGGCCATGGACAGCAATGACCTTGAGCGCGAGCGCGGGATCACCATCCTGGCCAAGGCGACATCGGTCGAATGGAAAGGCACGCGCATCAACATCGTGGACACACCCGGCCATGCCGATTTCGGCGGCGAGGTCGAGCGTATCCTGTCCATGGTCGACGGTGTTGTCCTGCTGGTGGATGCCGCCGAAGGACCGATGCCGCAGACCAAGTTCGTAACCTCCAAGGCCTTGGCGCTGGGCCTGCGCCCCATTGTCGTTCTGAACAAGGTCGACAAACCCGATGGAGAGCCGGACCGCGCGCTTGACGAATG
Organism: uncultured Tateyamaria sp.; assembly: GCF_947504105.1. GTDB lineage: Bacteria > Pseudomonadota > Alphaproteobacteria > Rhodobacterales > Rhodobacteraceae > Tateyamaria. The sequence goes on along the minus strand of NZ_CANNGP010000026.1, from coordinate 12,730 downwards.
CTTTGACCTCTTTGCCAACCTTGGTGCGGATGATGACCAGCTTGATTTCCCGGCGATGTACGCTTCGGGCCGCTCAGGTTGGGCAGACATGGAGCTAGATGGCCCGCGCAAGGACCTTTCGGCGCTGTTTGATCTGATCGTGGATCACGTCCCTGCCCCGGCACAAGTCGCAGCCAAGGACGAACCCTTCCGCATGCTGGCAACCACTTTGGGATCGGACCCGTTCATTGGCCGTATCCTGACGGGCCGTGTCGAATCCGGAACTCTGAAAGCAGGCGAAACCGTCAAGGCGCTCAGCCGCGATGGCACGTTGATCGAAAACTTCCGCTGCACCAAAATCCTCGCCTTCCGCGGGCTGGGCCAGCAGCCTATCGATCTGGCCGAGGCGGGCGATATCGTCACGCTTGCAGGCATGTCAAAGGCGACCGTAGCCGACAGTATCGTTGCGACATCTGTATCCGACGCCTTGCCCGCACAACCCATCGATCCACCAACCATCACCGTCACCTTTGGCATCAACGACTCGCCCCTGGCGGGACGTGACGGCAAGAAGGTCCAATCCCGCGTGATCCGCGACCGCCTGATGAAAGAGGCGGAATCGAATGTTGCCATCAAGATCACGGACACTGCGGGCGGCGACGCCTTCGAAGTGGCAGGCCGCGGCGAATTGCAAATGGGTGTTCTGATCGAAAACATGCGCCGCGAAGGGTTTGAGCTGAGCATTTCGCGCCCGCAAGTGCTGTTTCAAGAGATCGATGGCGTCCGCCACGAACCGATCGAAGAAGCCACGATTGACGTGGATGACGAGTATTCAGGCGCCGTTATCGAAAAGCTGACCGGCGTACGTAAAGGCAACCTGGTCGAGATGAAACCCGCAGGCGCGGGCAAAACGCGCATCGTGGCCCATGTGCCGTCGCGCGGCTTGATCGGCTATCATGGCGAATTCCTGACCGACACGCGCGGCACCGGTGTGCTGAACCGCGTGTTCCATGAATGGGCACCGCACAAGGGGCCGATCCCGGGACGCCGCGCAGGCGTTCTGATCTCGATGGAGAATGGCCAATCCGTTGCCTTTGCCTTGTGGAACCTCGAAGAGCGCGGGCGCATGTTCATCGGCGCGCAAGCCGACGTTTACACCGGCATGATCATCGGCGAGCACAGCCGGGACAACGACCTGGAAGTGAATCCGTTGAAAGGCAAAAAGCTGACCAACGTCCGCGCCTCGGGGACTGACGAAGCCGTGCGCCTGACCACACCTATCACCATGTCGCTGGAAGAGGCGATTGCCTATATAGATGACGACGAGTTGGTCGAGGTGACACCGAACGCCGTGCGGCTGCGCAAGCGGTATCTGGATCCGCATGAACGGAAGCGGATGGCGCGGGCGTCATAAGGGCGGACTGGGGGCCAGCCCCCAGACCCCCGAGGTATTTTTGGCCAGAAGAAGACCTATTCCGTGGTCTCTACAATCAGAAGTTCGCGCTCGGATGCACCGCGGGCGTGTTCAAGTGCGGCCTGATACGCATCGGAATGATAGCAGCGTTCGGCAGTTTCCACGTCGGGGAATTTAGCGACAACGTTGCGCGGGCGATCCTTGCCCTCTAGCTGCACATAGCAGCCGCCGCGCGCGATGAACGTTCCCCCATGATCGGCGATCGCAACCGTCGCGCCTGCGGCGTATTTCTTGTACGCCTCTTCGTCAGTGACGGTGACATGTGCAATCCAGAGTGCTGGCATCTTATCCTCCCATGACCGCTTTGGCCGCTGCGATGGCGGCGTCCGCGTTTGCTGCATCCTTGGCCCCGCCCTGGGCCATGTCCGGGCGACCACCGCCACCCTTGCCGCCCAGTTCCACCACGGCGGCCTTGACCAGATCAACCGCGTTCACACTGTCGGTCTTGTCCTGCGTGACACCGGCGGCCACGGCCACTTTGCCATCGGCATCCGCGATCAGAAGGATCGCACCGGTGCCCATGCGGCTTTTGTGTTCATCAATCAAAGCAGGTAAATCCCGGCCTGTCACACCGCTCAGCACCTGTGCGAGGAACGGCGTTCCGTTCACGTCCTCGGCCTCGGGTGCGGCTTGTCCGCCTCCCGCCATGGCCAGATCACGGCGCAGCTGCGCCACTTCGGCGGCCAGCGCCTTGCGTTCATCCATCAGCGCCTTGACCCGGGATGGCACATCCTGGGCCTGCGCTTTCAGTTCGGTGGCCGTTTCCGTCAACAGCTGATCCTGACCGCGCAGATAGTCCATGGCCGCCTGCCCCGTCAGCGCCTCGATCCGACGCACGCCGGCGCTGGATGCGCTGTCACCCAGGGTGACAAAGGCGCCAATGTCGCCCGTCTGACGCACATGCGTGCCGCCGCACAATTCAAGCGAATAGGTATCGCCGCTGATGCCTTTGCCCGATCCAGCTTCGGTACCCATGGACACCACACGCACCTCATCACCGTATTTTTCGCCGAACAGCGCTTGCGCCCCCAGGTCACGCGCATCATCGGGCGTCATGATTCGCGTCTCAACCGGTGCGTTCTGGCGGATATAGGCGTTTACCTCAGCCTCGACCGTGTTCAATTCTGCAAGGCTCATCGCCTTGCCATGGCTGAAGTCGAAACGAAGGCGGTCCGGCGCATTGAGCGACCCGCGCTGCGCCACGTGATCCCCAAGCGCCTTGCGCAGCGCTTCGTGCAGCAGGTGTGTCGCCGAGTGGTTGGCCCGGATTGTCGTGCGTCTCGCGTGGTCCACTTCAAGAACAGCTGCTTCACCCTTGGAAATGCTTCCTTTTACCACCTCAGCGATATGAACAAAGACATCGGCCGTCTTGCGTGTGTCGATCACACGCGCCTCACCATTTTCCGTGCGGATGATGCCGGTATCACCGACCTGACCACCGCTTTCTGCGTAGAATGGCGTTTGGTTGAAGGCGATATGCACCTTTGCGCCCGTATCCGCCTTGTCGACCTGCGCAGCGTCCATCACGAGGGCAACGATCTGCCCTTCGGTGGTTTCGCTGTCATAGCCAAGGAACTCGGTTGCGCCGCTGGCCTCGGCCACGTCGAACCAGACAGTTGCATCTGCCGCTTCGCCCGAGCCGGACCACGCGGCACGCGCCTTGGCTTTCTGTTCGGCCATGGCGGCGTCAAAACCGTCCGTGTCCACCCCACGCCCCTTCTCACGCAAGGCATCCTGCGTCAGGTCAAGCGGGAAGCCATAGGTGTCATAAAGCTTGAAGGCCGCTTCACCCGACAGGTCCGCGCCGTCGGCCAGCCCGGCCAACTCGTCATCCAGCAGCTTCAGGCCCCGGTCGAGGGTCTGTTTGAACCGGGTTTCCTCGGCCTGCAGTGTTTCAGTGATCAACGCCTGCGCCTGCCCCAATTCCGGGTAGGCCGCGCCCATCTGCTGCACCAACGCAGGCACCAGCCGGTACATGACCGGGTCCTTGGCCCCCAAAAGGTGCGCATGCCGCATCGCGCGGCGCATGATCCGGCGCAGCACGTATCCGCGCCCGTCATTCGACGGCATCACGCCATCCGCAATCAAGAATGAGGTCGAGCGCAGGTGATCTGCAATCACCCGGTGATGCACGTTCTGATCGCCATAGGGATCAACGCCCGTCGCATCTGCAGAGGCTTCGATCAGCGACTTGAACAGGTCCGTATCGTAGTTGTCGTGGCTGCCTTGAAGCAGGGCCCCAATGCGCTCCAGCCCCATACCGGTATCGATGGACTGCATCTCCAGATCGATCATAGACCCATCTTCGAACTGCTCGTTCTGCATGAAAACAATGTTCCAGATCTCGATAAAACGGTCGCCATCCTCCTCCGGGCTGCCGGGCGGGCCGCCCCAGATATGATCGCCGTGATCATAGAAAATCTCGGTGCACGGACCGCAGGGACCGGTCGGGCCCATTTGCCAGAAATTGTCAGACGTCGCGATACGGATAATCCGGTCTTCGGGCACGCCAACCTTCTTCCATATCTCGAACGCCTCATCATCCGTGTGATACACGGTGACATAAAGCCGTTCCTTGGGAATCCCGAATTCGCCCGTGATCAGGTTCCACGCGAAGGGGATCGCTTCGTGCTTGAAGTAGTCGCCGAAGCTGAAATTGCCCAGCATCTCAAAAAATGTGTGGTGGCGCGCAGTATATCCTACGTTATCGAGGTCATTGTGCTTGCCCCCAGCGCGCACGCATTTCTGAGCTGACGTGGCGCGGGTATAGTCGCGTCGCTCAAGCCCGGTAAACATGTTCTTAAACTGAACCATGCCCGAGTTCACGAACATCAGCGTGGGATCGTTGCGCGGGACCAGTGGGCTGGACGGCACGACCGCATGCCCTTGTTTTTCAAAGTAATTCAGAAAAGTCGAGCGGATGTCATTGAGCGATGGCATGGGCATGGTCCCGGGGCGTCAGATCAGTTGTCTTGACATAGCCCCGAGGGCGGACAGTGTCCACAAACGAAACGGGGCGCTGCAGGTGCAACGCCCCGTTCTGAATATACCTGAACCGACGGATTACCCTTGCAGGCGCGCCAGCCCTTTATGCATCACGCCTCAAGAATATCGTCGTCCCCGACCTGTTCATTTTCCGGCATATCGAAGTCGAGCCCGTGTGCCGCGCGGATCTTGTCCTCGATCTCGTAGGAGATGCGATTGTTCTCCTTCAGGAAGGTCTTGGCATTCTCCCGCCCCTGCCCGATCCGTTCGTCCCCGTAGCTGAACCAAGATCCCGACTTTTCAACCACACCTGCCTTGACGCCAAGGTCCAGGAGTTCGCCCATTTTCGAGATACCTTCACCATACATGATGTCGAACTCTACCTGCTTGAAAGGCGGGGCCACTTTGTTCTTGACGACTTTTACCCGAGTGGCGTTGCCAACAACTTCGTCCCGATCCTTGAGAGAACCGATCCGCCGAATGTCGAGACGTACGGAGGAATAGAATTTCAGCGCGTTGCCACCCGTGGTGGTTTCGGGCGAACCAAACATGACGCCGATCTTCATCCGGATTTGGTTAATGAAGATCACCATGCAGTTCGAGCGGCTGATTGAACCTGTCAGCTTGCGCATGGCCTGGCTCATCAGGCGAGCCTGCACGCCGACACTTGAATCGCCCATATCGCCTTCAAGTTCCGACTTGGGTGTCAGAGCCGCCACAGAATCAACGATGACCATGTTCACCGCACCAGAGCGCACCAACGTGTCGGTGATCTCAAGCGCTTGTTCGCCGGTGTCCGGCTGCGAAATCAGCAGCTCATCAATGTTCACACCCAGCTTCTTGGCGTATTGCGGGTCAAGCGCATGTTCTGCATCAACAAAGGCACAGACGCCGCCAGCCTTCTGTTGTTCGGCCACACAGTGCAGGGTTAGCGTGGTTTTACCCGAAGATTCGGGCCCGTAGATTTCGACAATCCGGCCCATGGGCAAGCCGCCAATGCCAAGCGCAATGTCGAGGCCAAGCGATCCGGTCGAGCTGGCCTTGATATCCTGGATGGCGTTTTCATCGCCAAGTTTCATGATCGACCCCTTGCCGAACTGCCGTTCGATCTGAGCCAGGGCACTGTCGAGCGCCTTTTGTTTGTCTGCCGATTTCTTGTTTGTCATGGTCAAAAGGTCTGCCGTTGCCATTGCTTTGGTCCTTTGTGTCATACCCGCCGGGGGGCGGCAATCACTGCCGCAACTGCTTTAATGTTCCCCTTGTGTTCCTTATGAGATCAAATCGAGAACATTTCAATAAATTTCTATACACCTACCTTTTGTCGGCACGGGTTAAGGAGTAGTTTACGATCCAAAGCAAAGTGGACAAAAAACGAAACGAGGCGGGACATGCTGGTGTTTTACAAGGCAAGGCTGGCGTTTCTGGCCACGCCCAAGACAGGCACCTCTGCTTATGAAACCGCGCTGGCACCTCACGCGGATCTGGTGATTTCGGAACCACCCGCGCTGAAACATGCACCGGTGTATCGCTACAACCGCTTCATCCGCCCCATGTTCCTGAATGTTTGCGAAGTCGAACTGGATGTAATGGCTGTTATGAGGGAACCCATCAGTTGGCTCGGCAGTTGGTGGCGATATCGGCAACGCCCATTCATGGAAGGCAATCCAAACGCCACCCATGACATTAGTTTCGATAACTTCGTGCTTGCTTACATGAAGGGCAGGAAACCCGAATTCGCGGATGTCGGAAGCCAGTACAAGTTTCTTGAACGTCAGCCGAATGGAACGGGTGTGACACACCTCTTCCGGTACGAAGATCAGGAGCGACTGCAATCTTTTCTGAGTGAACGACTTGGCGTGACCTTTGAATTGGGCCAGGAAAACGTCTCACCCACGCGCGAACTGGAATTGTCATCGGACGTTGAAAAGCGTTTTCGCCGGAAGTTCGCGGAAGAGTTCGCTCTCTATGAAAGCATTCCTGCCACCTGACCTCTTCAGTGCAATTGTTGGTGGACCGTCTCTGCAAGATCGTTGAGGGAGAACGGTTTTGGCAGGAAGACCGAGTTCGGAATCTCTCTCTGTTGATCAGTAAGCCGATCTTCGGCGTAGCCCGAGACAAAGACAACACGTACATCAGGACGTTCTTGCAGCGCTTCACGCACCCAAGATGGGCCATCTTTTCCCGGCATGACAACATCGGTCACAAACAGATCGACATTCAATGACACATCTTCGAGCGTTTTGAGCGCTGCTTCGGCTGAATCGGCTTCAAGCACTGTATAGCCTCGCAAACGCAGTGCCCGACTGGCAAAGGCGCGCACAGGCGCCTCATCTTCGACCAGCAGAATCACACCATCGCCATGTTTCGGCTCTGCAACCTGGATGGGCGCCTTTGCGACAGGTGCCTTTGATGTCGTTACTTCGAGGACAGGGAACATAATCGAAAAACAGGTGCCCTGCCCCAGCGTGCTGTCGACAAAGATGAAACCGCCCGTCTGTTTCACAATCCCGTAGGCAGTAGAAAGCCCCAGCCCGGTACCTTCTCCGGTCTTTTTCGTTGTATAAAACGGCTCGAATACTTTTTGCAGCTTGTCGGCTGAAATGCCGACGCCCTGATCTATGACGCGCAGGCAAACATAGTCGCCCGCAGGTACACTCACCTGATCGCGTTCCAGTGGTTCGGACAAGGTCATGCACTCGGTATCAATCTGTATCTCGCCGCCGTCAGGCATCGCGTCACGCGCGTTTACGACAAGGTTCATCAACACCTGCTCCAACTGCCGTTTATCGGCGCGGATAGGCTTCAGAACCGGGTCGTGTGACAGGTTCAGGGTGACTTTTTCCCCGACGAGGCGATTTAGAAGATGCGTGAGGTCGGACATCGTGTCGCGCAGGTCAAGCTCTTCCGGGCGTAACGTTTGCTTGCGGGAGAACGCCAGCAATTGACCGACCAAAGCGGCAGCACGGTTGGCATTCTGATTGATCTGCACCAAGTCACTATAGTCCGGATCGCCTTGATCGTGGCGTAACAACAGCAAGTCGCAATGGCCCGAAATGGCCGTCAGCAGATTGTTGAAGTCATGGGCTACACCGCCCGCAAGCTGTCCGATCGCCTGCATTTTCTGGCTTTGTACAAACTGTGCTTCAAGCGTCTTGAGTTCGGTCGCATCCGCCAAAACTGCGATCACCGAAACTTCGCCATCATCGTTCATGCGGTTGAGTGCGACCTGCACAAACATTTCCTTGTCTGAGCGGGTGAGCCTAAGAAATTCCGACTGTTGGACTGCTCGCCCCGATGCCGTTTCCTCAAGCCAATCGCTGATCGGTCGACCAAGTCCAGCCATCAAAGCCGAGATGTGTTTTCCTTCGGCAAGGCTTGTTCCGATCAGGTCTGACGCACAGCGATTGAATCCACGCACCTCTCCATCCGGAGAAAACCGAACCAGTGGTACGGGTAAATCCTCAAGAGATGTCCAACTGCCCGCCTTGCCCTCATCATCGGTCGGGGGTGGTAAAAGGTAATATGCATGCCGACCTGCGCCCGCATCGACTTGCGTGACAAGAACGTCCACCGCTCCATCATTGTTCGTCAAAGAGTTTACAGATCCCAACCGCACCGGGATCTGTTCAAAAACGGCTTCAAGCGTTTTGACGCGCCCGCCAACAAGTTTACGCGCGCTCTCGTTCATATAAAGTACTGCACCCGTTCGCCCCACCATCAACATGGGAAGGCCCGGACCGTCGGTACCACGGCCTTGGCCCGTGTCCGGCGCAGCTTCAAGCCGCCAGAGCAGCGTATCGTCTTTCATTTCATGTACAGCGAGACGCATGTGTCCCTTACGGGTCACGATATCCTCGCGTGCAGCTCCGTCGATTCCGGCCTGATTTTTGAGCCGAAACAGGATTCCGCCCGGATTTGCGAATGTATTCCGCAAGGTTCCTGCCAACGTCTCCCCCCGACGGGTAGCATAGGCCTGACGCGCGGCTGCATTGGCCTGCAACACTTCGCCGTCGGTGGTACAGACAAAGCTGGGGGACGCATCCTTTTCAATAAAGGCTGCGATAGTGGATATTGTGTTTTCATGGCGCGATCTGGATTTGCGCGCCAGAAACGTGGCGGCAAAGCCAAGGCCCATCACAGCAAGCGAAGCTGCGAGCAACCCCATCTGGATCAAGCGTTCGGGCGCAAGCACGCCCATAACCCCCAACAGAACCGACGCACCCAAAAGGCTGACAGCACGATGCGAGCCCTCCTTTTCAGGGTGTGTCAAACTGAATGACGATCGCGCGCTTTCGGACACCAGGCACCTCATCCTTGTCGATTCGTTGTGCCTTTCTGCGACCAAAACGGTTAACTGGCTCTTAAACAGTGTCCGTTTCTGCGTATGAGAGACACGACGCTTAAGGCGAAGTATCTCAGCACGATAAACCTGAGGTTGAGTAAGGCCTATTCAACCCTCGCGTGTCAAGCGTGCAGCAAAGAACCCATCGCCCGATGCATCAACCGGCCAACGGTTTGTCCTAAGCAGTCGAAACTGTGAAGTAGTCGCTGTGAAGTTTTGCACCCGCTTTTCGTTTTCGCTCTGCAAAACAGAGCATGTCGCATAAACAAGCGTGCCACCTGGTGCGACATGTTTCGCCGCTTGGGTCAGAATTTCACTCTGCGTTTGCGTCAGGGCATCCAGCCGGTCCTGCGTCAGGGCCCACTTTGCATCGGGCGCGCGTCGCCAAGTGCCTGATCCAGAGCAAGGGGCGTCTATGAACACCAGATCGAACTTGTCGCTTGGCATCAGGCGCTCTGGCGGACAGATCATGATCTTGTGTCCCCCTCGCGTTGCCCGGTTGGGAAGATCACCCATCCGAGCCATATCAATATCGCTTGCAGTGACAGACCAACCGAGCGCAGCCATGGCCAGTGCTTTGCCGCCGCCTCCGGCGCACATGTCCAACGCACGCCCGGGTGTTCCAAGGTCAGCAACCGCTGCTTGGCTTGAAGCATCCTGCATTTCGACCCGACCGTCGGCATAGGCTTTGGAGCTTCGAATACGTCGGGCGCCATCGGTCACGGTCAAGGCTGTCGCAGCACGTGGATTGGCTGCGGTCGTGATGCCGTCCCCGATCAAGGCCGCCTGCACGTCTGAAACAGTCGACTTCGACAGGTTCACGCGCAAGGTCACCGGCGCACGTTCTGTCAAAGCCAGCGCGGTCTGTTTGGCATCCACTTCCAGACTGCGCTCGAAGACCGGTACCAACCAGTCCGGAAGATCCCAAGCTACGCCCTTGGGTTCGAGCGGCCCGCTGCTTGCGCGTTCGAGATCAGACAGCGGCGCAGGCGCGTGTCCTTGCCCATCAAACAGCGTGTCCGGGTCGATGCCTTGGTCGCGCAATCGACCGATCAGACGCGCGCGCGCGGTTTCGGCCCCGCCGCGCGCAGCATCGCTGCGCCAGTGTCGCAGGACATCAAAAACATGATCGCGAACCGCTGCACGGTCCTTGGATCCGGCAAATCGGCTGGCACGAGCCCAGCGGGTGAGTGCACGCTCGGCAGGCTGCCCGCCTTCAATTGCATCAAGTATCTCGATGGCCGCAGCCACGCGTGCGCCGGGTGTCATGGAACTATATCAACATAAATTTCGCACCAGAACGCATTGTTTTATCACATAACTCTATAGTTAGGAGACTCGCGCGTAATCTGTACATCGTGCACGTGACTTTCCTTGAGGCCCGCGCCAGTGATTTTGACGAAGTTGCAGTTCTTACGCATCTCATCAACGGTTGCACAGCCGGTGTAGCCCATCGCAGCCCGCAAACCACCGACAAGCTGGTGGATCACTGTACCAGCTGACCCCTTGTAAGGCACCTGTCCTTCGATACCTTCGGGCACCAACTTGTCGCTGGCAGCGTCCTTTTGGAAGTAACGGTCAGCGGACCCGCGCGCCATGGCGCCGAGGCTGCCCATGCCGCGATAGGATTTGAAACTACGTCCTTGATAAAGGATGACCTCGCCTGGGGATTCGTCAGTGCCCGCAATCATACTGCCAACCATGGCGCAGGATGCACCCGCCGCGATGGCCTTGGCAAAATCGCCCGAGAACTTGATGCCGCCATCCGCGATAACGGGCACATCGCCTGCCGCTGCGGCACAATCCATGATCGCTGTCAGCTGCGGAACACCTACGCCAGCCACCATCCGCGTCGTGCAGATTGACCCCGGCCCGATACCAACCTTCACGGCATCTGCACCTGCATCGATCAGCGCACGTGTAGCTTCGCTCGTGGCCACATTGCCCGCAACGATCTGTACTTCGTTGGATAGATTCTTGGCCCGGCGCACCGCCTCGGCCACGCCTTCGGAATGGCCGTGGGCCGTGTCGATCACGATCATGTCGACGCCCGCATCCACCAAGGCCTGCGAACGTTCAAAGCCCGCGTCGCCAACGGTCGAGGCGGCCGCCACGCGCAAGCGTCCCAGGTGATCCTTGCACGCTGTCGGGTTCAAAACTGCCTTTTCGGTATCCTTGAGCGTCAGCAAACCCGTGAGCTTGCCGTCAGCATCCGTCACCAGCAGCTTTTCGATCCGACGTGCCTTCATCAGGCTGATGGCCTCATCGCGGTCAGCGGGTTCGTGCAGGATAGCAAGGTCTTTCGTGGTCATCATGACCGACACGGGCGTAGCGTCATTTTCGGCAAAGCGCATGTCGCGATTGGTTACGATCCCGACGACGCGCCGATTTTCGTCAACCACAGGAAAGCCGGAGAAGCCGTAGCGTTCTATGAGCGCGCGCGCATCGGCAAGGGTCTGATTGGCGCTGAGGGTGATCGGATTGTAGACGATCCCACTTTCGAACCGTTTCACCCGCCGGACTTCTTGCGCCTGCGCTGCGATGTCCAAGTTGCGGTGCACAACGCCCATGCCCCCGGCCTGAGCCATCGCGATGGCCATGCGCCCCTCGGTCACGGTGTCCATGGCCGAGCTGAGCAGCGGAATATTCAGGTCGATGCTACGGGTGACCCGTGTACGGGTATCTGCGGTGTTGGGCAGCACGTTGGACGCTGCCGGAACCAGAAGAACATCATCGAAGGTGAGCGCCTCGCGAATCTCCATGGGGGTCTCCTTGGGAAGGTTCGTTTGACGCCTCCCTATTTCATGGACCTGCAAAAATGGAAAGGGGGCAAATCGGGCGCTTGCCTCGGGACATAAGCCTCAGCAGAGTGCGCGCATGACGAACACATACGATACCGGCCGCCTGAACCTGCCCTTTGTCGGCATCTCAACCTTCGGCAAACGCCCCTATGTCGAAGATTGGAGCAAGTTAAGCGCCGATGTCGCCATTCTGGGGGCGCCCTTTGATGCTGGAACGCAATGGCGGTCCGGTGCCCGGTTCGGCCCGCGGGCGGTGCGCGAGGCGTCCACTCTGTTCAGCTTTGGCCATGCCGGCGCCTATGATCATGAGGACGACGCGACCTATCTGCCCGAAACCGTGCTCATCGTCGATATGGGCGACGCGGACATCATCCACACGGATACGGAAGGCAGCCACGCCAACATAGAAGCAGGCGTGCGGGCCGCCTTGGCCGCAGGTGCCCTGCCCGTCACCATTGGTGGTGATCACTCGGTCAACATCCCCTGCATCCGGGCCTTTGACGGTCAGGGTGACATCCATATCCTCCAGATCGATGCGCATCTGGATTTTGTCGACGAACGCCACGGCGTACGGCATGGTCACGGCAACCCCATGCGACGCGCGGCAGAGTGTGACTATGTGACCGGGCTGACGCAGGTCGGTATCCGCAATGTCAGCTCGACCGCCAAGGAGGGCTACGATGATGCGCGCGCGGCGGGGTCGGACATCCTCTCGGTCCGTCAGGCGCGCGCGCTTGGGGCCAAGGGAGTGATTGACCGCATCCCCGAAGGCGCGCGGCTCTATATCACCATCGACATCGATGCCTTCTGTCCCTCGATCGCGCCGGGCACCGGCACACCCAGCCATGGCGGTTTTCTGTACTATGATGTGCTTGAGATGCTGCAAGCAGCGGCCAAGCGGCACGATATCGTGGGCATTGATCTGGTTGAAGTTGCGCCGGATTATGACCCCACAGGGTCCACGACCATTCTGGCCGCACAGGTATTGATGAAACTGCTGGGCTTCATCTTTCACACTCGCGGAACCAATTGACGCGTATGGGGGCCAGCCCCCTCGGCGCAAAGCGCCTCACCCCCGAGGTTATGCGTATTCCATTGCCTCTGTTTTATTCTCTGAGAAGATAGGGGCGGTCGGTTTCCTTGATGGCC
>NZ_CANNGP010000025.1:10000-69249 GCF_947504105.1 uncultured Tateyamaria sp. | reverse complement strand
CTCTATCGCAGATAATGACACCTGCACTATGGCGCATTGCGACGCCGGGGGAGCGGGAGCCATCCACCCCATCGGCTTTCGGCGAAATCAAGTCCCATTACCTGGACGGATACTTCGACGTGGTACATTTGTCCGCTTGAAGGCTTGTGTTGTTCCCATTCTGGATACCTCGCTTTTGGTACCCAGCACCCAAAAACGCAGCGGCTCCGCCCCGGATATGAAGTGTCCAACGCGATGTTCCGCGATGTTTCCGGTCGCGATAGACGGTGTGGAATGCCGTCGGACTACTGAAATACAGCGTTGTGACCCTTCAATTCGGATATTCGATGCACCCCCAGGATACTCCGGTTTACGGACTCGCTGACTGCGGCTGAAGGTGCCGTCGCGGCCTGGTTCCCATTGGCTGGTTTTGGCGTTTCGCGAACCGTGCGAGATCACCAGCGAAACTGGTCGACCTTATGTATCCAACATGCTGACATCCCGAGGAGATTTCCGACTGTTTAGTCTTTGCGATTATCCAACTGCACGAGTTCCCCGGTTTCATTGCCTGGGTTTGATATATCGCAATGATTTGCGGAGAGGCCCGCCTAATCTGCTACAGGTTTGCAGCCAAAGGAAAACGCAATGGCACCCTCCATACGCCAAAGGGATAATGCTGCGCGCGCAGGTTGGCATTCTCAGGAGGTCAATGCCGCGATGGCAGGGGTCGATGCACATGAAGGCGGGCTGACCGATGCGGAAGCTGCAGCGCGACTGGCCCGTTTTGGCTCCAATGAACTGCCCAGCCGCCAGCGTGCCGGACCGCTGAAGCGGCTTCTCGCACAGTTTCATAACCTGTTGATCTACGTCCTGATTGGCGCTGCAGTGACGACCGGTGCTTTGGGTCACACCAAAGATACACTCGTCATCTTGGCTGTGGTTATCGTAAATGCCGCCATCGGCTTCATTCAGGAAGGTCGCGCCGAAGCGGCGATCGCGGCACTCCACCAAATGCTTGCGCCCATGGCGTCGGTGCTGCGCGGCAATCGGCGCCGCAAGATCGATGCGACTAATCTGGTCCCGGGTGACATCATCATGATCGAAGCCGGTGACAGGGTCCCGGCAGATGCTCGTTTGATCGACGCAGCCGCATTGAAAGTGCAGGAAGCGGTTCTGTCGGGCGAATCCGTACCGGTCGACAAGGTGGTCACACCAGTTGCAGCTGATGCTGCCCTGGGTGATCGTGCGTCCATGGTCTACAGCGGGACATTGGTCGTGTCCGGGCAGGGTCGTGCCGTTGTCACCGCCACCGGAACTGCGGCCGAAATTGGCCGGATCGGTGAACTTCTCGCTGGTGTCGAGGAACTGACCACCCCGCTGCTGAAAAAGATGGGCGTTTTCGCCCGCTGGATTACCGCGCTGATCCTGAGCGGTGCGGCGCTGTTACTGGTCTACGGGTTTTTCGTTCAACGCCTGCCCTTCGAGGAACTCTTCATGATCGTCGTCAGCCTGTCGGTGGCGGCGATCCCAGAAGGCCTACCGGCCGTCCTGACAATCACCCTGGCTATCGGCGTGCGCAAGATGTCGGCACGCCATGCGATCGTGCGGCGTTTGCCTGCAATCGAGACACTGGGTGCACTCACCGTGATCTGCACTGACAAAACCGGCACCCTGACCCGCAACGAGATGATGGTGGCGTCGATCTCGGCCCTTGGTCGGCGCTTATCGGTCGAGGGAGAAGGCTATCTGGCGGACGGTCGGATCGTGGCCGACGACGGCGGGGAAGTCGGTGATATTGCGGCACTGATCGCCACCGGCGTACTCTGCAACGATGCGGATATTGTCGTCGGAGCGGACGGGGCGCCCGCCGCCAGCGGCGATCCAATGGAAGCGGCGCTGCTTGTGCTGGCCGACAAAGCTGGCGAACATCATGACGTGTTGCGAACCGAATGGACGCGGCAGGACGTGTTGCCATTTGATGCCGCGCATCGCTTCATGGGGACCTTGGATCTGGGAAAAGACGGCGCCTACATTCATCTGAAAGGCGCGCCCGAGGCGATATTCGCAATGTGTACCAGCGTGGCGGAGGGCGGCGGGGAGGTGCCGCTCGACCAAGCCTATTGGGAGGCCGAAACAGACCGCATAGCGGCACTTGGGCAGCGCGTCATTGCAGTTGCGACAAAACGTGTTTCCGAAAACATGACGACCTTTGACCATCCCGATCTTACCGACGGCGTGGTGATGTTGGGGCTGGTTGGGCTGATTGATCCGCCGCGCACAGAGGCCATTGCCGCAGTAGCTGACTGCCAGGGTGCTGGCATCGTCGTAAAGATGATCACGGGTGACCATGCTGCGACCGCGGGGGCCATCGCGGCCGCAATCGGGCTATCCAACCCGGACCGTGTCCTCACTGGGCGGGATCTCGATGGGTTTGATGAGGTGATGTTGGTGCAGGAAGCAGAGATGACAAATGTGTTCGCGCGCACCACGCCCGAACACAAGCTGCGCCTTGTCACGGCACTGCAGGCCAGGGGCCATATCGTTTCGATGACCGGCGATGGGGTGAACGATACGCCCGCACTCAAACGCGCCGATGCCGGGGTTGCCATGGGTATCACCGGTTCCGACGCGGCCAAGGAGGTGGCCGATTTGGTTCTCACCGACGACAACTTCGCCTCGATCGCCGCCGCGGTACGTGAAGGACGTACGGTCTACGACAACATCCGTAAGGTGATCAGCTGGACCCTGCCAACCAACGCTGGCGAGGCTGGGATTATCATCCTGGCGCTGCTTCTGGGTTTGGTCATCCCCCTGTCAGCGCTGCAGATCCTTTGGATCAATCTGATAACGGCCGGATCGCTAGGTGTGGCCCTTGCGTTTGAGCGATCGGAAGAGGTCATCATGCATCAGCCTCCCTTGCCTGTGGATGCGCCTATTCTGGATCGTGTTCTAATTTGGCATGTCGCCCTCGTCACAGTGTTGTTCCTTGCCGCGATATACGGGATCTTCAACTACGCCATGGATCGTGGTTACAGCCTTGAGCTGGCGCGAACGCTGACTGTGAACATGCTGATTATTCTCGAGATATTCCACCTCTTCTACATCCGGAACATCCATACGACATCATTGACCTGGGAGGCGGTGCGCGGAACGCCAGCGGTTTGGGCTTGCCTTCTGATTGTCGTGGTTGGCCAACTTCTGTTCACCTACACACCTTTCATGCAGGAGGTGTTCGAAACGCGGGCTATCACGCTCACAGATGGCGCCATCCTTATTGGCGTGGGTGTCGCGTTTTTTGCGATCATCGAGATGGAAAAGCAACTGCGACTTCGACTGAACATCTCAAGACAGATGAGACGATAGCAGAGATCATCACCTCGAGAGAAAGCCGTTCTGATTGTAGCGGTTCAGAACCGGGCGTCCTTGCCATACCCGGCACGACGATAATCGCACATCTGGAAGACAACACAGCGGCGTTGGCTGTCTGACATACGCGGGGTGTTGATCACTTGGTAAGCCGCATGGCCGAAAGTCAAAGGCTGCGGCTGATCACGGCTGAATGACATGCCCGCAGGGGCAATGTGAAGACGGCCCCCGGGAGTGGCAAAGCCGCCAAAGGCGCTCTCCGGCGGCAGACGGCCCCGGCGTGGATCAGAACGGTGGAAGTTGATTGTGTTGTGCTGAAACAAAAGCAAGCTTTCGCCTCTTGATCTTTGTTTTAGGCGTAGGGCCCCGCCAGCCGAAACGGACATGTCGCGCGCAGCAAAAAATGCGCTTGTACATGGCGTAGGGGTCGCGGCCGTTTTCGCTGAACTCATTGCCGAAAGCCGGAACCAGCCGAAAACCGTCGGGGGAAACCGGCGGCACAAAATCGCGCGTAGATCTATGCCACGTCCCTGAGTTTAAGAAACGCCTGCATGCGAAATTGATCCTCCATAAGCAGAGGAGCAATTTTCAGCTTAATATATGTGAAAAAAGATGTGCGCCGGTTTGGGAGCGCGATTTTTTGTGCCGACGCTTTTCGAATTTGGCCGGATTTGGCCGAGATGCGAAGCCTGCGCTTGTGGACCTTGAAGGACAAGATGCGAAGTCCGCACATGAGCCCATCCGATCGGCACTCAAGCAACGTCATGTCACGCTCACGTAATCTGCAAAAACAGCAATTCATGCGCTGGACCGAACGCCCGAACCCGGCCGTGAATGGAAGTCATGAGCACCATCGCACAACCGGACTGCATCACGACCTTTGCGGTCGCCTGCCGAACTCGAAAGGCGTGGAGTAGGTTAATATCAAGATGGTGTTTGAAGTCTTCTTCCGACAGATTCAGGAAGGATCGTTCCCGCACAATAGATCATGGTACGAATCGTGCCCGTTATAAAATCTTTGATGTGTTCAAATGCGTTTCGGACAGATTGCCGTCGCCGACATCAACATGAACGAAGCGACCCAATTGGAAGCCAGGTTTGCGTCGATCCAAGGAAAACACGGTGCCGCCGCGTCTCGTCGTGTTTTGCATGACAGCCTCTCCAATCGCACCGGAAGCGTCAACGACGATCGATGTTTGTGCTGCATCCACCTAGGTTTATCCGATAACTGATAGTTCAAGTTGACTATCATGATGTGATGCAGATGATCATAATATGATTCGAAGGGCTACAAACGCAAAGAATACCCCTGTAGTCGCTGCGTTCTCTGATCATCTGCGGCGTGACATTTGCCTGGGGTTGCTTCGTCCCGGCACCAGATTGAACATCGAGGCGCTCAAGCGGGAACACGACATCTCGCACCCGTCCGTTCGGGAAGCGCTGTCGCTTTTGGTTGGTGAGGGATATGTCATATCGGACGCCAACAGAGGATTTACCGTTGCTGAAACCTC
Source organism: uncultured Tateyamaria sp. (assembly GCF_947504105.1). Classification (GTDB taxonomy): domain Bacteria; phylum Pseudomonadota; class Alphaproteobacteria; order Rhodobacterales; family Rhodobacteraceae; genus Tateyamaria. The sequence continues at coordinate 64,393 of NZ_CANNGP010000025.1, read as the reverse complement.
GCTTGATGAGCAACGCGACAGCACCCGCGTGCGTGCTGAACTGGAGGCCATGGCATTTGAATGGTCAGTCCAGAATACAACGACAGATTGGCGTGCGTCTGTTGTGGCCTGTCATTATGCACTGACCCAGATTGAAACCAAAATGATCGAAGATCCCGTTGCTCATGCGCTGGAATGGGACGACCGGAATCGAGCTTTCCACTTTTCGCTGATCGCAAACTGTGGGTCTGCCAAGCTGCTGGAGATCATCGGCACACTTTACGACCACAGCAAGCGATATCGATTGGCTGCACATGCGCACCGGTCCGATGTGTCCAACCGCAAAGCATGGATTGCCGGCAGTTCACGTGAACATGGTGCGTTGAAAGATGCCGCACTTAGTGGAAACGTGGCGCTTGGACGGGATGTTCTGAACAAGCACATTACAAAAGCCATGGATGAGATGCCTGACACCCTCAGAGCGTTGCAATCTGAAAAGACCGGTAAGGTCAAAACAAAGGTCGACTGAGAACGGTCCGCCTAAACCCTTAGGGAGAAACTAATGTTTAAAACGATCAAGGCATTTATGCTGGCAGCCGTCGCGGCGACGGGGTTCGCCTCTGGCTCGGCCGCGCAGGAGCTGAACTTCTTTACGATCGGGACAGGTGGAACATCTTTCACCTATTACCCCGTCGGTGGTGTAATCGCGAACGCGATTTCCAAACCGCCGGGATCGCGGGAGTGTGGCGAAGGCGGCAGCTGTGGTGTTGAAGGATTGATTGCATCTGCTGTGTCTTCTCGCGGGTCGGTAGACAATATCAATGCGATCATGTCCGGCCTCAGAAATTCCGGCTTTGCACAATCTGATGTGGCGTATTGGGCCTATACAGGCACTGGCACCATGGAGGGCAGCGAACCTGCAAAGGATCTGCGCACAATTGCAGCGCTGTTCGAAGAGCACATTCACCTTGTGGCCCTTGAAGGCTCGGGCATCAACTCGGTTGCCGATCTGAAGGGCAAACGTGTCTCTGTCGATGAGCCAGGCTCTGGCACATATGTGGATGCAGGCCTGATCCTTGGCGCGTTTGGCATGACGTTTGCCGACATTCAGGAGGAGAATCTGAAGGGGTCCGCTGCGGCGGAAGCCTTGCGCAACGGAAAGGTCGATGCGCTGTTTATCGTGGCAGGCTACCCGACAGGTGCTTTGGTTGAGCTTGCATCAGCCGCGGATATGAAACTGGTCCCCATCGATGGTGAAGGCGTGGACAAACTCACATCCGAGTTTGGCTTCTTCTCTACATCCGCGATCCCGTCCGAGGCCTATGAGGGTGTCGGTGAAGCCGCAACAGTTGCTGTGGGCGCCCAGTGGTTCACGCATGCGCGTGAGGATGAAGAACTGATCTACAACATCACCAAGGCGCTCTGGAACGACGAGTCCCGTCGTCTGCTTGATGTGGGCCATGCCAAAGGGTCGACCATCACAGCGGAGTCCGCTTTGGCCGGTGTCGGTGTGCCGCTGCATCCGGGTGCCGAGCGGTTCTACAAAGAAGCGGGTCTGTTTAAGTAGCCCTCAACCGCAAAAGAACAGACCACTCTGGGCCGCGAAACGCGCGGCCCAGTTTTTTAAAGGGGGCATCATGTCAGATAAAGCAGAGTTGAGCGAAGACGAACTCGCGGCGATCGAGCGTAAATACGACCCGGAGCTGGCATTTCGCATACCCGGCCGATTCATGGGCATGGTCATATCCATCCCACTGGTTGCTCTGGCCCTCTACCAATATTACGCATCCGGTTTCGGTCTGATCCGCGAACTTTTGCATCGCGGCATCTTTCTGGCCTTCATGCTCGGGCTGTTGTTTCTGCTGTTTTCGTGGCGCCGCGCCGTGACGACCGATGTGGCGCCCAAAGCATGGTATCGCTTTGACGGCGTGTCCATTGTGGATATCGCCCTCGCCCTCCTCGGTGTCGCGGCGGCGATGTATCTTCCGCTGTTGCCACCGGTTGAAGTGTCACAGCGCGTCGGAAATCCGGCCCCGTCAGACATCTTCATGGGCACGGCACTGCTTCTGTTGGTGCTTGAGGCCACGCGCCGCTCGGTTGGGTGGACTTTGCCTTTTATCGCTTGCCTGTTCATCGTGTTCGCCCTGTTCGGGCCGTGGATGCCAGGGGCGTTGAAGCATGGTGGTGCAAGTTGGACTGCGCTGATCAATCATCTTTATATGACCAACCAGGGCATTTACGGCGTCGCCTTGGGAGTCATGGCAAAATATGTCTTCTTGTTCGTACTCTTTGGCGTGCTGGCCATGCGGATCGGGTTGGGGCAGCTTTTCATTGACCTGGCAATGGCAATGGCGGGGCGCTATGCGGGGGGGCCTGCAAAGGTCGCAATCTTCTCTAGTGCTTTCATGGGCACAATCTCGGGCTCGTCCATTGCCAATACGGTGACGACGGGTTCTCTGACCATCCCTGCGATGAAGCGGATCGGCTACCCGCCGCACTTCGCTGGCGCGGTTGAGGCCACCGCCTCGACTGGCGGTCAGATCACGCCACCCATTCTGGGGGCCGCGGCCTTCATCATGGTTGAATACCTGGAAATACCCCTGCGCGACGTGCTCGCCGCAGCGCTGGTTCCCGCCCTGTTGCACTATTTTGGTGTGCTGATCATGGTGCATCTGGAGGCCAAGAAGCTTGGCCTGCGTGGCTTGGCCGCCGCCGAACTTCCGCAAGTCATACAAGTCTTGCGCTCCCACTGGGCGTCTCTGATCCCGCTCATTATCCTCGTCTATTTGATCTTGTCCGGTCGGACACCCGATTACGCCGCCGTTTGGGGTATCACCGCCTGCGTGGTGGTCGGGGTGCTCAATCCAAACAGGGATTGTCGCATGGGCGTGCGTGACCTTTGGAATGCGATGTCCGACGGCTCCAAGAGCACTCTGGCTGTCGGGGCCGCTGCCGCGACTGTCGGCATTGTGGTTGGCGTCGTCACCCTGACAGGTGTCGGCTTCCGCTTGGGCTTTGTCGTGGTGCAGACCGCCAATGACATCGGTTCGTTCGTTGGGGGATTGTGGCCCTTCAGCTATTTTGAAGTCGCTCAATGGGCGCTGTTCTTTTCGCTGATCTTGATCGCAATTGCCTGCATCCTGATGGGGGCAGGAATCCCCACAACGGCAACCTACATTATCCTTGTAGCCGTTGCGGCACCTGCACTCGCCCAGCTTCAGGTACAGCCGTTGGTCTCGCACTTCTTTGTGTTCTACTACGGCGTCTTGGCGGATATCACACCGCCTGTCGCCCTCGCAGCCTATGCGGCGGCCGGTATCGCTGGATCGAACCCGTTCAAGACCGGCAACACCGCATTCCGACTGGGGATCGCCAAGGCGCTGGTCCCGTTTGTCTTTGTCTACTCCCCCTCACTCTTGCTGGTCGCGGACGGCTTCACATGGGCCGCATTCGTCGTCACATTTGCGGGGGCCATGATCGGGATCGGCCTGTTGGGCGCCGCCTTCTCCGGCTACATGCTGACACATATGCGCAAGTTGGAACGATGGTATGTCGGCTTGATCTCTCTGATGTTCATCGCGCCGGGACTGATCACCATGGCAATGGGCTTGGCTCTGGTTGCTCCGGTCGTTCTGTTGCAATTGCGCAAGCGGGAGCAGGCACTTCCCACATAAGCCGTATCGTGTACCTGAACGGACGCTATATGCCGGAAGCGAAGGCGCAAATCTTGATCTTTGATGGCGCCATGCAGTTTGGCGACGCAATCTACGAGGTGACCGCTGTTGCTGATGGCAGAATGCTGAACTTCAGTCCACATATGCGTCGGCTTGAACGGTCTGGCACGGCCATCGATCCTGAAGGATTGCCAAGTTTCGCCGATTTGGAACACATCCATGCCCAGCTCATCCGTCGCAAGCAACTGCGAGATGGGCTTGTCTATTTGCAAGTCTCGCGCGGAAGCAACGGAGACCGGGACTACTATTTCCGCAAGGAAACCGCATTGACAGTCATTCTGTTTACGCAATCCAAACCGGGTTTCCTGGACATGGGAGACGCCCATCCAGGCTTGCATGTGCAGCTTGTGCCCGATCACCGCTGGGCGCGCTGCGACATCAAGTCGACCCAACTGTTATGGCCGGTACTCGCCAAACAACGGGCATCAAATGCGGGCTTCGATGATGCGTGGTTCGTACAAGACGGTGTTGTTACGGAAGGCACGACCAACAATGCAGGCATCGTATTGGACGGGAAGGTTGTTACCCATCCCACAGGTGACAACATTTTGGCCGGCACTGCGCGCGCATCACTGGTTTCTGTGGCGACAGCCCTGGGTATGGACGCGGAAGAGCGCCCCTTTACTGTCGAAGAGATCAATGACGCGGAGGAGGCTTTTATTACCTCGTCCATGAATATTTTGGTGCCGGTCACCCGGATTGACGCGAAACGTGTCGGCAATGGAACGGTCGGACCAAGTATCCTTGCGCTTCAAGCTGAGATGCTCAGTCAGATGAAAGCTGGATGCGAAGTAGATGCGGCTAATTCCGTACCATGAGTATTTGTCCGGTTCTCGAATGTTTGGCGGTGGGCATAGGCCAATTGAACTTCCCACTTACCTCAGACGCACCTTAGGCCCAAATACTCGAACAGCAGTAGGATGTCGCGCTCCTGACCTACGAAGACCCTCCCGTTTTCTGTTACATCGAATGGTGGTTTTGATGAGTCGCAGTGCGGAAACGCGCTTGATCATCGAACGGTGGGTAGGGGACCGTTAACCAAACTTTGCAAAGTCCGCTTTCTGCGCATTTCAGGCCTCAGACAGTGTTCTTGTTAAAGATGTTTTCCTGCATCAACCGCCAAACCGCCCTCCTTCGAGGGTCAGTCTGTCTCCGCACCGGTTAAAATCCCCGTAATCCACCGTCCGCACGCCTAACCTACTGTCATGTCCTGACAATCGCAAAAGCATTGATGTTCGGTCACCAGACCGAAGGGCTTGTCCCCGCGGGGACAAAACGCATTTTCCGGGTGGAGACTGCGGTTTTGGGCGTCTAGTCTGGCCTCCAAACCCGGATTTCTGGAGCCGCCCATGCCCTTCACCCTCGCCACCTGGAACATCAATTCCGTCCGTCTGCGCGAACCCATCGTGCTCAAGCTGCTCAAGGAAGAAGGCCCCGATGTGCTTTGCCTGCAAGAGTGCAAAAGTCCGGTCGACAAGATCCCCCGCGAAGGGTTCGAGGCGCTGGGCTACACCCACATGGTTGCGCGTGGGGACAAGGGCTACAACGGTGTCGCCATCCTGTCGAAAATTCCTATGGTCGAATCCAGCGCGCAGGATTTCGCAGGCCTCGGCCACGCCCGCCACATTGCGGGACAGCTCGAAAATGGCGTGACCGTCCACAACTTCTATGTCCCTGCAGGGGGCGACGTGCCGGACCGCGAGAAGAACGAAAAATTCGGTCAGAAACTCGACTATCTCACCGATATGCGCGACTGGTTCCACGGCGACAAACCGCAGAAATCCATCCTCGTCGGCGATCTCAACATCGCCCCGCGCGAGGATGATGTGTGGTCCCACAAGCAACTTCTGAAGGTTGTCAGCCACACACCCATCGAGGTCGAACACCTGGCCGAAACCCAGGATGCGGGCGGCTGGGTTGACGTCACACGGGCCGATATCCCCGAGGGCCAGCTTTATTCCTGGTGGTCCTATCGGGCCAAGGATTGGGACGCCGCCGACAAGGGGCGCCGTTTGGATCACGTCTGGGCCACCCCCGACATCTCGAACGCCGCGCATTCCAGCCGCATCATGCGCGATGCCCGCGGTTGGGAAAAGCCCAGCGACCACGCCCCGGTCTTTGCGAGCTTCGACCTTTGATCAGGCCCGCACGTCTTGATGAACTGGATGCGCTCACGGCCTTGATGCACCGCTCCAAGGCCCATTGGGGCTATGACGAGGACTTCATGAAGGCCGCCCGCGCCGTTCTGGATTTGACTCCGCGAGATATTGAGAGCGGCGAACTGCGTGTGTTTGACAACAACGGTCCGCAGGGTCTGTGCGAGCTGGTGGTCCGTGAGAACCGCGCGGACCTCGATAAGCTGTTTGTTGCTCCGGAAGCGATGGGACAGGGTGTCGGGCGTGCTCTTGTATCTTGGGCCATTGACCAGGCACGCGCACAAGGTGTCACACAGATGCAGATCGAAGCGGACCCGGATGCTGTGCCGTTCTACGAACGTATGGGCGCGCGCGTCATTGGCGGCGTTCCGTCTGAGGCCATCGCCGGTCGAACCCTGCCGCTGATGCAGATTGACCTTAGTGGCTTGGCACCGGACGTCTGCGGGTCCATATAAAGCGCGACCCGCCGCGCCAAGAAGGAATGACACGATGATGGATTTGGGATTGTCCGCAGGCTCCGATGATGCCGACCTGATCAAGGACGGCTCGGAAGCAAGCTTTATGCAGGACGTGGTCGAAGCCAGCCAGACCGTGCCGGTGATCGTGGACTTCTGGGCGCCCTGGTGCGGACCGTGCAAGACGCTTGGGCCCTTGCTGGAGGATGCGGTCAAGGCGGCCAAAGGTGCCGTCAAGATGGTCAAGATCAACGTCGACGAGGCGCAGATGATCGCGGGCCAACTGCGCATCCAGTCAATCCCGACCGTCTACGCATTCTGGCAGGGCCAGCCAGTGGATGGGTTTCAGGGCGCCGTACCAGGTTCCGAAATCACTGAATTTGTCGATCGTGTGATCAAGGCGGGAGGCGGTGAAGCGCCATCGGACAGCCTGAACGACGCCGTGGACGCGGCCGAAGAAATGCTGACCGAAGGGGCCGCCGTGGATGCGGCACAGACCTTTGCCGCGATCCTGGGCGAAGACCCCAACCATGCAGGTGCATATGGCGGTCTGGTCCGGGCGCATATCGCCATGGAGGATTTGGATCAGGCCGAGGCGATCCTGAACGGGGCACCTGCCGAGATCTCTGACAGTGCCGAAGTGGAGGCGGCCCATGCCCAATTGCAACTGGCCCGTCAGGCCGAAGATGCAGGCCCCGTTGCAGAACTGCGCGCAGCGGTTGAGGCGGATGAGGGTAACTTACAGGCCCGGTTCGACCTGGCGCAGGCCTTGCACGCCAGTGGTGACGCAGAGGCGGCGGTCAACGAACTACTCGAGATTTTCCGAAGGGACCGCGAGTGGAACGATGGTGCGGCCAAGGACCAGCTCTTTACCATCTTCGATGCACTCAAGCCCAATGACCCGATTGTTTTGAATGGACGGCGGCGTCTGAGTTCGATGATATTTGCCTGATCCGATTCTCGGGCTAGCTGACATTTCATGATCAAAGTGGCTGACCTCCCCGGTGTGATCCCGGTCTTTCCATTGCCGGGCGCGCTGCTCTTGCCGCGCTCTCGTTTGCCGCTGCACATCTTTGAGCCGCGCTATTTGCAAATGCTTGATGATGCTCTGAAAACACCACACCGTTTGATCGGTATGGTGCAACCAAACGAGGTCGAAGGGCGCAAGGGCAACGGGCTGCAAACCATTGGCTGCGCTGGCCGCGTCACCCAGTTTTCCGAGACCGAGGACAACCGCTACCTGATCACGCTCAGTGGCATCTCGCGCTTTCGCGTTCAGGCTGAGGTGGATGGCTTTACCCCGTATCGTCGATGCGAAGTATCCTGGTCCGGGTTCGACCGTGATCAGGGCCGCACCGAAGAAGATCCCAGTTTTGACCGGCCCGTGTTTCTCGACCTTTTGGGGCGGTACTTTGCGGCGCAGTCTCTGTCTGCGGACTGGGAAACCCTGAAGGATGCTGACGACGAATTGCTGATCAATTCGCTGTCGATGATGCTGGATTTTGACCCCGAGGACAAACAGGCCTTGCTTGAGGCTCCATCGCTCAGTACCCGTCGCGAAACTTTGATCACGTTGATCGAGTTTGCGCTGCGTGGTGGTGAAGGGGAGATGATGCAATGAGTACCGAGATTGATCGCCGCGTGCTGGAAGCGCTGATATGCCCGTTGACCCATATGACGCTGCGCTACGATGCCGAAAAACAGGAACTGATCTCGGAAGCAGCGCAGTTGGCCTATCCGATCCGCAACGGCATTCCAGTCATGCTCGAAGACGAGGCGCGCAAGCTGGATTGATGCGCCGTGCGCTTGGCGGAGGGCACCTCCAACTTGCCGTCAGAGCGGTCGACCTTGCATCAGGCGCGGCAGATCGCCGGTCAGTCCGGCAGCTTCCCGGATGAAGCTGCGGCGGAGGCCGGGCAGTGCGTTGACCACACCCATTCCTAGGTCGCGCATACTCCGTACGAGTGTATTGTCGTTTGAAAACAAACGGTTGAATCCATCTGTTGCGATGGCCAACGCCGTGTTGTCAAAGCGCCGCCATTCTTCATACCGGCGCAGAACAGCGATGCTGCCGGGGTCTTCGCCCCGGCGGGTGGCGTCGGTGATCACCTCGGCGAGGGCTGCAATATCGCGCATGCCCGCATTGAGCCCTTGCCCGGCAATCGGGTGCACGCCGTGCGCTGCGTCACCGATCAAGGCCAGACGGTTGCCTGCCAGTCTATGTGCCAGCGACAGGGACAATGGGTAGGTATAGCGCTGGCCCACAAGGCTGATGTCACCCAGAAAATCGCCAAAGCGCGGGCGCAGCATGGTTAGGTAATCTGCATCCGGAAGAGCGTTGAACGTCGCCGCATTCTCGGCTGTTTCACTCCAGACGATGGAGCTGACATTGCCGGTCAGGGGCAGAATAGCGAGCGGACCCGGCGGCATGAAAAATTGGTGCGCAATGCCTTGATGCGGTTTTTCGTGGGCGATGGCACACACCAGCGCCGTTTGGCCGTAGCCCCAGCCTGTCTGCTTGATCCCCGCCCGTTCGGCAGTGCCGCTGCTGCGCCCATCGGCGCCGATCAAAATCTGACCTGTCAGTACCCGACCCGATGCCAGCGTCACAGCTGCCTCGCCTGGGTCGACATGTTGCGCCGTGACCGTTTCGCCAGACATATGCGTGATGCCGTCCGTCGCCGCCATGGCATCAAGAAGGGCGCGTCGAATGTGCCTATCCTGCACCATGTAGCCCATTGGGCCTTCCTCGATCTCGGTGTGATCGAAATGCATAAAAAAGGGCGATGGCCCTTCACCTGCGCGGCCATCCGTGACCTTGATTTCAAGAATAGGCTGGCTGTTGTCGGCGATATCATCCCAGATGCCGACACCATCGAGTAGCCGCTGCGAGGTCAGTGCCACCGCGTAGCTGCGTCCATCAAAGGCCGCATTCTTGCGGACCTTTTCCGCCAGCGCGTCAATCACGATCACGCGCTGTCCGGTGTGTGCGAGGGCGAGGGCGAGAATAGGGCCGGACAGGCCGCCGCCGACGATCAGGATATCGCTGTCATGCGTCATGTCGCGCAATATGGACGGGTGCTTGGGATTGTCCATGCGTTGTCACGTCGCTACCGTCCCCGCAAACCGGACGGAGGGTAGGACATGCAGGCGTGGTTGGACAAGAGTGCAGCGGATCTGGGCCGCGCCATCGGTGCGGGCGAGGTGGATCCCGTCAATTTGACCCAAGCCTTTCTTGAGCGGATCAAGGCACATGCGTTGTCAGACCGCATTTTCGCCCGACTGCCCGAAGACCGTGCGATGGCCGAGGCGCAGGCCGCGTCTGTCCGCGCCAAGGCTGGTGCGCGTTTGTCCTTACTGGACGGTGTGCCGATCAGTTGGAAAGACTTGTTTGACACCGCAGGTGACGGGACCGAGGCCGGGTCGAAGCTGTTGGCGGGCCGTGTGCCGGACCGAGATGCCGTTGTTTTGCAGAATGCGACGGCGATGGGGTTGGTGTGTCTGGGCAAGACGCATCTGAGCGAGTTGGCCTTTTCCGGTCTTGGTTACAATCCCTCCACCGCGACGCCCCCATGTGTGAACGATGCCGATGCTGTGCCGGGTGGCTCGTCCTCGGGCGCTGCGGCGTCGGTTGCATTTGGTCTGGCGCCTGCGGCTATTGGATCTGACACGGGTGGGTCGGTGCGTATTCCTGCTGCTTGGAATGATCTGGTGGGGCTGAAGACGACACATGGGCGGTTGTCCTTGGAAGGCTGTGTGCCCCTTTCGCTGAAGTTTGACACGGTGGGACCATTGACCCGGACGGTTGAGGATGCAGCGCTGTTGATGGCGGCACTGGAGGGTTTTGGTTCGGTGGATTTGCGCGGTGCATCGTTGCAGGGGCGCCGGTTTGCGATGCTGAAAACCATTGTTTTGGATGACATTCGGGATGCACCCAAGGCTGCGTTTGAGGGTGCTGTCGAGAAGTTGCGTGCGGCTGGGGCAGAGGTTGAGCCGCTGGAAGTGCCGGAGTTGGAAGAGGCCATGGCGCAGGCTGGGCCTTTGATGCCCGGCGAGGTGTACGGGTTATGGCGCGATGTGATCGAGGCACAGCCGGAGGCGATGTATTCCGAGATTCTGGAGCGGTTCCGTTTGGGCAAGGAATTCAGCGCGCCGGATTACAACGCGGCTTGGGCCAAACTGGATGCGGTTCGGCAGGCTTGGGATGTGGCCGTGGCGTCTTATGACGCCGTGTTGGCCCCAACGGCGCCGATCCTGCCGCCGAATCTGGAACGGCTGAACAGCGACAGTGACTACTACAAGACCGAGAACCTGCTGGCCCTGCGCAACACGCGGGTGGGCAACTTGATGGGCATTTGTGCCCTGACCTTGCCGACGGGTGTGCCGAGCTGTGGCCTGATGATGATGGGTGTGCAGGACGGCGAAGAGGCGTTGTTGCGGTTGGGGGTTGCGGCAGAGGCGGCTTTGGGCTGATCCAAAGGCCGCCTTGCGGCGACACCATATTTTGTTGGGGGTTTCACCCCCGGCCTTCTGCCTCCCCCATGGTATTTTCGGTCAGAAGAAGGGGCTGATTGGCGGATTTGCCACAAGGTGACGATTTGGCGTGGTTTTTCTGGACGAGGGAGTCACCCTTGGGGTACATTCAGGCAAACGGGGCGAAAATGATCCCGAACCTGAGGCAGTTTGATGAAGTTTCCCGAGCGGTTTTCGAACCTTCCGGCTTATGCGTTCCCGCGTTTGCGCGCCCTTTTGGATCATCACGATCCGGGCGGCGATGTCGTGCATATGACCATTGGGGAGCCAAAACATGCCTTTCCTGCTTGGGTCACGGATGTGATTGCCGAGCATGCGGCAGGGTTCAACAACTACCCCCCGAACGAAGGTTTGCCCGAGCTGCGGCAGTCGTTTTGTGATTGGCTGGGCCGCCGCTACGGCGTGTCGATGGATGCCGATGCGAATGTGATGCCGCTGAATGGGACGCGCGAGGGTCTTTACAATGCGGGGATGGCGCTTTGCCCCGAGGTGAAGAATGGGCAACAGCCTATCGTGCTGATGCCGAACCCGTTTTATCAGGTCTATATGCTCGCCGCGATTTCGGCGGGGGCGGAACCGATGTTGGTGCCTGCCACGGCAGAGACGGGGCATTTGCCGGACTATGCGGCGGTTGATCCGGAGATTCTGAACCGCACCGTTGCGTGTTACATGTGTTCGCCTGCGAACCCGCAGGGCGCTGTGGCGGGCAAGGATTACTGGCGGGACTTGATCGCGCTGGCCGAGAAGTACGATTTTCAGGTCTTTGCCGACGAGTGCTATTCCGAGATTTATCGTGATGTGCCGCCCGTGGGTGTTTTGGAGTGCATTGGTGATGCGGACCCCGAGCGGGTCGTGGCCTTTCATTCGCTGTCCAAGCGGTCGAACCTGCCTGGGTTGCGGTCCGGGTTCATCGTTGGTGGGCCTGCGACCATTCGCGAGGCCAAGCAGTTGCGCACCTATGCAGGCGCACCGTTGCCTTCGCCCCTTCAACACGCGGCGGCGGCGGTTTGGGCGGATGAAGAGCATGTCATCGAGAACCGGGCGCAGTATCATGAGAAGTACGACATGGCCGATCGTATCCTAGGCAATGTGCCGGGATATATGTCGCCCGAAGCCGGGTTTTTTCTGTGGCTGCCTGTTGGTGACGGTGAGGCGGCGGCGTTGAAGCTGTGGACAGAAACCGGCGTGCGTGTACTGCCGGGCGCGTATCTGGCGCGTGAGATCGACGGGTTCAATCCCGGACATGAGTTTATCAGGGCTGCACTTGTGGCCCCAAGGGCAGAGACGGAGCGGGGCCTGACGGCCATTCGCGACGTTCTTTATGCCACATAAGAAAAGACGAGGCGAAGCATGGCATATCAGACACGGCGGGATCCGCTTTTTGACCACGGAATGCAGGCGGCGTTGGAAAAACGCGGGCGCGAGTTGGTGGGTATTGGCCTGCTGATCGCGGGCCTGATGGCTGCGGCCATGATGCTGAGCTACACGCCGGATGATCCGAACTGGATGGCTTCGACCGATGCGCCGGTGCAGAACTGGCTGGGTCGCACGGGCGCCTCTATCGCTGCGCCGCTGTTCATGATCGGCGGCTGGGGCGTGTTTGGCATTGCCATCGTTCTGATGGCGTGGGGTGTGCGGTTTGGGCTGCATCTGGGGACCGAACGGGCGCTGGGTCGTCTGATCTTTGCCCCCATCGCGATTGCTTTCGGGTCGATCTATGCCGCTACCCTGCAACCGGGTGACGTGTGGCAGGCGACCCACGGCTTCGGTCTGGGCGGTCTGTTCGGGGATACTGTCATGGCCTTTATCCTGACGGTTTTGCCTGTTGGATCGAGCTTTACTGTCAAGTTGATGTCGTTGCTGATGGGCATTGGTATCGTGGTCTTTGGCGCTTTTGTCCTAGGCTTTACCCGGGTCGAGATTGCGCGTCTGGCCCGCTTCCTGCTGGTCGGGTTGGTCGTGGTCTATGCCATGTTAATGACCGTTTTGGGTCGTGGTGCCAGCGGCGCGGTGCAGGCGGCACGTACCATGCAGGAGCGTCAGGCAGAACGTCGTGCGGCGCGTGAGGCCGAGGCGGCAGAGGCCGAAGCCTATGCTGCTGCGGTTCCGCCGATGCCTGCCTATGATGAGCCTCTTGTCGAAGAGCCAGCCAGACCCAGCCTGTTGTCGCGGATGCCTGCGCTGATCAAACGCCCCGATCAGATGCCGGATGAGATGCCCGAGCAGGAACTGATCGAGACCTACAGCGACGTGGATGTGGGCGAAGGCCCCGGCGACGAACGGATCAAGACCAAGATTGCCGACGTGATCAAGGCGCGTGTGCGGTCGAACCCGGCCGTGCAGGCCGAAAGCGTCGCACCGTTGACAAAGGGCCGTGGGCGCGGACCGGATCCGCTGGTGTTGAACACCGCGTCACAACCGATCTTGCCGCCGGAACCGCCATTGACCGCTGCCGCGTCGCTTGGTCGTGCGGAACCACCACTGACGGCTACACCCGGTGCGTATGTGCCTGAGCCGGTCCAAGACTATGCATCTGATCCCATGCAGGAGTACGCGCCGGAGCCGGAACAACTGGACGCACCCATTCCGGAACCAGTTGAAGCTGCCCCGGTCATTCCTGTGGCCGCGCCGCGCACAGTGGTTCATCAGCCGGCCCGCAAGCCGGTGCAACCCAGCACACGCGCGCAGTTGGAGGCACAGCCCAAGCTGAGCTTTGAGGACACCCATCCCGGTTTTGAACTGCCGCCCCTGAACCTGCTGGAAAGCCCCAGCGTGGTACAGCGCCATCACCTGAGTGACGAGGCGTTGGAAGAAAACGCGCGGATGCTTGAGAACGTGCTGGATGATTACGGCGTAAAGGGCGAGATCGTTTCGGTTCGTCCCGGTCCCGTTGTCACCATGTACGAGTTGGAGCCTGCGCCCGGTTTGAAAGCCAGCCGTGTGATTGGTCTGGCCGATGATATTGCCCGGTCCATGGCCGCCCTGTCGGCCCGTGTGTCGACTGTGCCAGGTCGGTCGGTGATTGGCATCGAACTGCCGAACGAGAACCGCGAAAAGGTTGTGCTGCGCGAAATCCTTGCCAGCCGCGACTTTGGCGATGGCAACCAGAAGCTGCCGCTTGCGTTGGGCAAGGATATTGGTGGTGATCCGGTCGTGGCGAACCTGGCCAAGATGCCTCACCTTTTGATTGCTGGTACGACGGGTTCGGGTAAGTCGGTGGCGATCAACACGATGATCCTGTCGCTGCTGTATAAGCTGACGCCCGAGGAATGCCGGTTGATCATGATCGACCCGAAGATGCTGGAACTGAGCGTTTATGACGGCATTCCGCACCTTCTGTCCCCTGTTGTGACCGATCCGAAAAAGGCGGTTGTGGCCCTGAAATGGGTCGTGGGCGAGATGGAGGAACGCTATCGCAAGATGTCCAAGATGGGCGTGCGCAACATCGACGGCTACAATGGCCGGGTGAAAGAAGCGCTGGCGAAGGACGAGATGTTCAGCCGCACCGTTCAGACGGGCTTTGATGACGAGACGGGCGAACCCGTATTCGAGACCGAGGAATTCGCACCCGAAGCGATGCCCTACATCGTTGTCATCGTGGACGAGATGGCCGACCTGATGATGGTTGCGGGCAAAGAGATCGAGGCGTGCATCCAGCGTCTGGCGCAGATGGCGCGGGCCTCCGGCATCCACCTGATCATGGCGACGCAGCGGCCTTCGGTCGATGTGATCACCGGGACAATCAAGGCGAACTTCCCGACGCGGATTTCGTTCCAAGTGACCTCGAAAATCGACTCGCGCACCATTTTGGGCGAGATGGGGGCCGAGCAGCTCTTGGGCATGGGTGACATGCTGTACATGGCCGGTGGCGCCAAGATCACGCGTTGTCACGGCCCGTTTGTGAGCGACGAAGAGGTCGAAGAGATCGTTAACCACCTCAAAGCCTTTGGCGCGCCGGACTATGTGTCAGGCGTTGTGGAAGGACCGCCCGAGGACAAGGAAAGCAACATTGACGCTGTTCTGGGGCTGGGTGGCAACACGGATGGCGAGGATGCGCTGTACGATCAGGCTGTCGCCATCGTGATCAAGGATCGGAAGTGTTCAACCTCGTACATCCAGCGGAAGCTGGCCATCGGCTACAACAAGGCGGCACGCCTGGTTGAGCAGATGGAGGACGAAGGTGTCGTGAGTTCCGCGAACCACGTGGGCAAGCGCGAAATTCTGGTCCCCGAACAAGGGTAAGCGGGGACCTGCCGTACCGTACGGCCTGTTGATATCGTATAACAGGCCGTCCCGGCCTATATCATCGCCAAGACAAAGATGTGAAAGGTGGGCGGTATGACCCTATGGACCCGGATTGCAGCGATTTCTGTCGCGGTTGTAACAGCGCAAGCCGCGTGGGCGGACAAGCTGCCGTTGAACGCGATTTCCAGCTATTTGAACGATTTGCGGACAGCGCAGGGGACGTTCACGCAGGTCAATGATGATGGGACTGTCGACACCGGCAATATCTATATCAAGCGGCCGGGCAAGATGCGATTTGAGTACAACGCGCCCAATGAAACGCTGATGATTGCGAGTGCGAACGCGGTTTACATCGTCGATTCCAAATCAAATCAACCGCCCGAAACCTATCCGCTGCGCCGCACGCCGTTGTCATTGATCCTCGCGCGGAATGTGAATCTCGGTCAGGCCAATATGGTGGTCGGCCATGACTTTGACGGCACGGCGACCGTTGTCACGGCGCAGGATCCCGAGCATCCGGAATACGGGAACATCGAAATGAAATTCACCGGCAACCCGGTGCAATTGCGCCAATGGGTCGTGAATGACAGTGGTGGTGGTCAGACGACCGTTGTCCTGGGTGAGCTGCAAACAGGCGGCTCTCTCTCGAACCGCCTGTTTGATGCGCCGCGCCGGACGTCAGACTAGACCGGGGCTTTAGCAGGACCGCAGCTGCACCGCGTACTGATCGGACCGGGCATCAACCTCGCCCGCGACGCGCATCAGCCATGCCTTGTTGCGGTAGGTTCCGCGCGTATAGCCCGTGCGCCCTTCGTGATAGGCAAGGTACTGGTTGCGCGTGTCGCTGAGGGGAATGCCCAGCCGTGCGTTTGTTTCCGCCATATACCAACCCATGAAGTCTGTCGCGTCGCGGATGCGATCGCGGCGGGCCACGCGCTTACCGGTGGATGTGCGGTATTCATCCCACGTCCCATCAAGGGCCTGGCTGTAGCCGAAGGCGCTGGAGATGCGGCCCGTGGGGATCACCCCGGCTGCATAGCGGTACGGGGGCCGCGCGTCCGATATGAATTTGCTTTCCTGGTAGATCGTCGCCATCTGCACGTGCACCGGCACGCCGTATTTGCGTTCAACCGCCTTGAAGGCGCGAAGGTATTCAGGGCGCTCACGGACAATGGAACAGGCGTTGTCCAGCTGGTTGGGGGCCGTACCCGACCCGCCACCACAGCTGGCAGCCAAAAGAACCAAAGCCATTGCGCGAAAGAGTCTGCTCATCTGCCTCACTCGCTTTTATGTTTATCTTTTTTTGCGAGTTTACAGGAAAATGTGCGGCGTGGAAATCACGTTTTGTCAAAGAACAAACGCAAGGATCAAGGGAAGTGCCGCGACTGACATGAGAGTTGACGCAACAACAAGGCCTGCGACCCTATCCGACTGTGCGCCATACTTTTCAGCAAGCAGATAAGATGTCACCGCCACGGGTGTGGCGACTTGCAGGACCAGTACACCAAAGGCAACGGGATCGAGGGCAAAGAACCGGCCAACGATCCAGGCGATGCCCGTGCACAGCGTCAGTTTGATGCCTGACAGGGTAACGGCTTGCAACATTCCCTTGGCCGATAACCGCGCCACTGCGACGCCCAGTGTGATCAGCATCATCGGGATTGCCATCTGTCCGATCAGATCAAGCGCATTGGTCAGGAAGATTGGCGTCTGCCAGCCCTGCCACTGAAATAGCGCGCCCAGAACAGTGCTCCAGACCAGGGGTTCGCGCAGTACCTTGCCGAATGCTCCGGTCCCCGCCACGAGCCATATGCCATAGGTGTAAGACCAGAGCGCCATGATGGCGAACACGATGATGGCATAGCTGAGCCCGACATCCCCGAAGGCAAAGAGGGCGAGGGGCAGGCCCAGATTGCCGGTGTTTCCAAAGATCAGGGGGGCGGCGTATGTGCGTGTGTTCAGGTGTGCGATCCGAACCACTGCCAACATGACAAGGGTGACCGCCCCGTAGGTCACAACCGATGCCACAGACAGCTTGCCCAAAGCAACGGGATCAATCTCTGTTTGCATGAGCGAAACGAAGATCAGGCAGGGCAATGAGAGGGTCATGGCCAGCTGGGTGACGAACTGAATACGGTATTCGAGCCCGATCTTCACCCAGGTGAATCCAATGCCCGCGAGCAGAAAGACGGGGGCCACGATTTGCAGGACTGTTAAGGTAATGTTCACAGACTGTTTCCAGCGAAATTGTGCTCAATTATTGGACAAGTGTCCCTTGCACCGTGTAGTCACGTGCCTTAGGGGGCGCAATGTCATGCTAAGAACACGCGCAAAATATCATCTGGGCCAAGTTGTCCGCCACAAGAAACACCCGTTTCGCGGTGTTATCTTTGATGTCGACCCCGAGTTTTCGAACACGGATGAATGGTACGAGGCGATCCCCGAGGACAGCCGCCCCAAGAAAGCGCAGCCGTTCTACCATCTACTGGCCGAGAATGACCAAAGCTACTACGTGGCCTATGTGTCCGAACAGAACCTGGTCGCGGATTATTCCGGTCAGCCGGTTGATCACCCCGACATTCCCGACCTGTTCGGTCCGTTTGAGGACGGGTCATACCCGCTGCACTTCCAGCTGAATTGACGTGCGGGGCGGAGGACACCTCCGCCTTACGATATGCGCCTAGTAGCCCAATGCACACCCGTCTTTGCGCGGATCACTTGCCCCTTCGAGCACGCCGTCATCCCGCATCAGGATTGCCTGCGCGCCGCCAATGGCGGTGTCGGGGATGCTGACCTTGTGCCCGAGATCGCCGAGGTCCGACCGCACCTGATCTGAATAGCCCCGCTCGACCTTCATGTTGCCCGCGTCTGAAAAGGCGCGCGGCGAGTCGATCGCCGCCTGAGGGTCGAGGCCGAAATCCGTAAGGTTCGAGACAAAGCGCGCATGCCCGTTGGGTTGGTACGCGCCGCCCATGACCCCGAAGGGCATGATCGGTTTACCGTCCTTGGCCAGCATCCCGGGGATGATCGTGTGCATGGGACGTTTGCCGCCCTTGAGTTCGTTTGGATGCCCCTCCTCCAGCGTGAAGCCGGCCCCGCGGTTCTGGAACAGGATGCCGAACTTGTCGGTCGCGATGCCTGATCCGAAGCCGTGGAAGATCGAGTAGATCAGCGATACCGCCATGCCATCGCGATCCACTACGGTGATATAGATCGTGTCCTTGTGCACCTGTTCGCTGAGGGTTGTGGCGTTTGGCATCGCCTTGCTGGGGTCGATCATGGCGGCCAGTTGTGCCGCTGTTTCTGGCGCCATCATGTGATCGATGCGCGTAGCATAGTCGGCATCGGCGATGAACCGGTTGCGGGCGTCGTAGGCCAGCTTGGCGGCTTCGGCCTCGATATGCGCGCGTTGGGTGCCCCATGGATCCATATCCGCGATGTCGAAATGCGTGAGGATGTTGAGCATCAGGTTCGCGGTCGCTCCTTGCCCGTTTGCCGGATGCTCGATCAGATCCACACCTTGGTAGCTGCTGCTTAGCGGGGTAGTGTCGGTGCATCCGGTCGATGCAAAATCCTCGGCTGTGTGCATGCCGCCCATCGCGTTCAGGGTTGACAGCATGTCTTCGGCCACCTCACCGCTGTAGAAGGCGTCACGCCCGTCTTTGGCGATGCGGCGCAGGACCTCCGCCTGCTGCGGGGCTGCAAATACCTGGCCAGTTTTTGGGGCAGTGCCGTTCACCAGATATGTGTTGCGGGCTGATCCCTGTAGGACCGTTTGGTCATTGGCCCAATCATAAGCGACGCGGGGCGCCACGGGGACACCGGTTTCGGCGTAGTGGATGGCAGGGGCAAGGAGGTGGTCCAGGCCCAAGTGGCCAACGCGGTCGGACAAGGTACAAAAGGCATCGATGGCGCCGGGCACTGTGACCGCATGTGCACTGTAGGTCGGAACCGTGGTTTCACCCGCGGCACGCAGGTCTGCGGCGTCCAATGCCATCGGCGCGCGCCCCGATCCGTTGAGTGAATGCATCTTTCCGTCAGTATCGGACCACAGGACAAAGCAGTCTCCGCCGATGCCGGTCATCTGGGGTTCGCAAATGCCGAGAAGAACCGCGCCGGCAATGGCTGCATCCATGGCGTTGCCGCCTGCTTTCAGGATTTCGACCGCTGTTTGCGTCGCAAGCGGGTGCGATGTGGCGCACATGCCGGATGAAGCCAGAACAGGTGAGCGGCCGGGCAGGTGAAAGTCGCGCATGAAAATCCCCATAGTCTGATTGCACTGGGCAACCTAACTGCCGCAGGTGTCTTGTCCACAGTAGATTGGGGGAGAAGATCCTCGGTGACGCGCACTGGGTGGGGGCAATTACACGCGACACCGAGGGAAGCTATTTGCAGCTACGTCAGACGGTATGTCAGTGGATTCGGGCAGGAATGTGTTGCACCGGGGGCCGTTTTGCGAAATCAGTCTTTGGGACGTTTTCCCGACGCGCTATGCCACCGCAACAGCAAGCCGCAGTTGCAATAGATTTTCCTTGTCTTGCCGCTGATAGATCACATCCTTGGCCAGATCCTTAATCAGGAACCAGCCAAACCCGCCTTCGGGCATGTCGCAGAAGTCAACTTCGATGTCCGCGGCAATACCGACGGGTGTCCGACCATCCGGCATCGCGCGCCCCGAATCAACAACTGTAAGATGAAGGCCGTCCGGTGCGTGTGAACAGGTGATATCAATCGGGCCGGATTCTTCTTCCGTGGGATAGGCGTGTTCCACGATGTTGTTGAGCGCCTCAGCCATGACCAACTCGACCGTTCCCGCCTCTTCCACATCCAGTGACAGGGGTTTCAGCCCGTCAAGCAACTGACCAAGCGCCGTTCTGACGGCCATTTGTCCACTCACCACCGAAATGTGAAATGCAGGCAAGAATGTTGTGCGGGTCATCGAACGGACTTCCATCTGGGTCGACAAAGTTAGGTCTTCAGCTCGGCAATCGCCCCGTCAAGTGTAGGGAAGACGGGGAAAACACTGTCCATGCGGGTTAGGCGGAACACTTTTTCCACGGTCGGCGTTAGGCCTGCGAGCGCGAGCTTGCGGGACTGGCCCATCTGCTTCATCGCTGCGACGATTGCACCTAATCCGCTCGAATCGATGAACTGTACTTCGCTCAGATCCAGCACGACGGTGTCGTCGCCGTTGTCCGTTGCGCTGCGCATCGCTTCCTTGAATTCGATGGCCACCGCCGCGTCGATGCGGCTGTCATGTACGGACACCACTTGTAGGCTGTTCTCTGATCGGCTGCGAAGATCCATGCGCGCCCTCTTGCAATTCTCTGGTTACATTGTCTGTCTAGGCCGCAATCCTTACTATTCGGTTGCTACCTTCTAACGGGAGATCAAGAGCATGAAATCAGTTGTGATCGCCGGCGCATCGCGCACCCCCATGGGGGGGTTTCAGGGCGCATTGTCTGACATGTCCGCCGCGGCACTGGGCGGTATCGCGATCAAGTCCGCGATGGACGGTGCCGGGGTGTTGACCGTGGACGAGGTGCTGATGGGCTGCGTCCTGCCCGCCGGTCAAGGGCAGGCCCCTGCGCGTCAGGCTGGCTTTGCAGCCGGATTGGCAGAGGACGTACCCGCGACCACTCTGAACAAGATGTGCGGCTCGGGAATGAAGGCGGCTATGATGGCCTTTGACCAGATCGCGCTGGGCCACGCTGATACCATGGTGGCCGGTGGCATGGAGAGCATGACAAACGCACCCTACATGCTGCCCAAGATGCGAGGTGGCGCGCGTTTGGGCCATGGGCAAGTGATTGATCACATGTTTCTGGATGGTCTCGAAGATGCCTATGACAAGGGTCGTTTGATGGGCACTTTTGCCGAAGACTGTGCCGAGACCTACCAGTTCACGCGCGAGGTACAGGATGAATTTGCACTCGCATCCCTGAGCCGCGCACAAACCGCCATTCAAACCGGAGCGTTCGAAGGCGAGGTAACCCCGGTAGAGATCACAACGCGCAGGGGGTCGGTCACTATAGAGACAGACGAGCAGCCGGGCAGCGCAAGACCGGACAAGATACCGCATTTGAAACCAGCCTTTCGTGATGGGGGCACTGTGACTGCGGCCAACGCGTCCTCGATTTCGGATGGGGCCGCCGCGTTGGTGCTTGCATCCGCAAACGCAGCCGAGGCGCATGGCATGACCGTGCGCGCGCGCATCCTTGGCCATGCCAGCCACGCGCAGGCTCCGGGTCTGTTCACTACTGCACCCGTGCCCGCGACCCAGAAGCTGTTGGACCGCATTGGATGGACAAAGGATAATGTGGATTTATGGGAGGTGAACGAGGCCTTTGCCGTGGTTCCCCTCGCTTTCATGCGTGAAATGGGCCTCAACCATGATGTGGTGAATGTAAACGGCGGCGCGTGCGCGCTGGGTCACCCGATCGGTGCATCCGGAGCTCGCATCATCGTGACGCTTTTGAATGCGCTGGAAAAACGGAACCTCAAACGCGGCGTTGCGGCCATCTGCATCGGCGGTGGCGAAGGAACTGCGATCGCCATAGAACGCGTCTGAGTTTCTTCTGACTAAAAATACGACGGGGTCTGGGGCAGCGCCCCAGCCCTTCCCGGCCAAGGGAGACTACCGGTGCCAGATTACGACCTGCTTGCCAAAACGATCCAAAGCCTGACCGAAGACGAGGACGATCCGATCGCTTTGATGGCGACGGTTGCGTGCGAAGTGCATCACAGTGACGATCGGTTCGACTGGACCGGGTTCTATCGTGTGACGGGCCCAGAGATGTTGAAGATCGGCCCCTACCAGGGTGGGCATGGCTGCCTGCAAATTCCCTTTTCGCGCGGCGTGTGCGGTGCGGCGGCGCGGACAGGCGAGGTGCAACTGGTAGCGGATGTGGATGCCTTCCCGGGCCACATAGCCTGTGCCAGTTCCACCCGCTCCGAGCTCGTGCTGCCGGTCAAGGCGGCCACTGGAGACCTGATCGCCGTTTTCGACATCGACAGTGATCAATCGGATGCCTTCACACAGGGCGATGCCGATGCATTGGCCGTGATTCTTGGGAATGTTTTTGCACGCACGTGAAAATCTATCTTGATTTTTCATTTTGACTTCCCTTACGTGAAATTCTGAAAGGGAATTTCACGGCTCATGCTGCAATCAGACCCAACCATTGCCCATAGCCTTGGCGCGGACCTGCGTGCCTTGCGCAAGGCGCGTGGGCTGACACTGCAGGATTTGGCTGATGCATTGGGTCGATCCGTGGGATGGGTCAGCCAGGTCGAGCGTGATCTGTCCGAGCCGTCGATCACCGATTTGCGCCACATCGCGGCCGAGTTGGACATTGCCGTATCAACCCTGTTTCGCCGGGGCGCGGCCCCTGCCAACGAAGAGGGCTATGTCGTCCGCAGCGGTGCACGGCGGCCCATCGGATCACGTACGGCGGGATTAGTCGAAGAGTTGCTGTCGCCCGACCTGACAGATGATTTCGAGATGGTGCATTCGACCTTTGAGCCGCACAGCGAGATTACCCAAGCCGTCACCCGCCCGACACAAGAGGTGGGATATCTGATCTCTGGCCGTCTGGACCTTGAAATTGCCGGCCAGACCTATGCCATCGCACCGGGCGACAGCTTCCGGATCCGTGGCGAGCCCTTTCGTTGGAAAAACCCCTATGACGCGCCTGCAGTCGCGATCTGGGTTATCGCGCCGCCGGTGTACTGATGTCGTTCGAAGCCTGGGCCATATTCGCGATGTTTTGGGTGGTGTTTGTCACCACCCCCGGCCCAAACGCTGTCAATTGCATCAACAACGGCATGACCCTGGGTTTTCGTCGGTCGGTCCCCAGCATTCTTGCGATCCTGACGCAGGCGCTGCTGTTTCTCATCTTGTCGGCGGCGGGCATTACCGCGCTCATCGCCGCGTCTCCAACTGCGTTTTTCGTGGCGAAGCTCATCGGAGCAGGCTTCCTGATTTATCTCGGCGTTCGTGGTTGGCTTGCGGCCCGGAACGCACCCAAACTAGCCGTCCAATCGGGCAAATCCGTTTATGCCCGGGCTTTCGCAATTGCGACGATCAACCCCAAGAGCGTGGCTGGCTATCTCGCTGCCTTTTCACAGTTTGTGCAGCCTGACGTGCCTGTCTGGGATCAGATGTGGCAGATCATTCCAACGGCTTTGACGATCACCGCGCTCAGCTATTCAGGCTTCACCGCACTGGGCGCGAGTATTGGTCGCGCCGCCATCGGCGCGGTTTTCAACGTTTGGTTCCGGCGCGTCATGGCAACATGTTTCATTGTCTATGGTTTGCTTCTGGGCGCGTCAGCAACACCGGGGAGGTCCTGATATGATGACTGGAAGCTGCTTGTGTGGCGGTGTCGCCTATAGCCTTTCGGGAGAGCTGCGCAACTCCGTTGCTTGTCATTGCCTCCAGTGCCGTAAGACGAGCGGACACTATGTCTCCGCAACGCAAGTGGCGCCCGGCCAGCTTGTGATCACGCGCAATGCCACATTGGTCTGGTACCAGTCTTCGCCCAAGGCCCAACGTGGCTTTTGCAGCCACTGCGGTTCGTCCCTGTTCTGGCGACATGAGGACGATGGCGGTGCCGTGTCTGTCATGTCGGGGACATTGGACGGGCCGACCGGGATCACCACGGAAAAACACATCTTTGTCGCCGACAAGGGCGACTATTACGACATTGCGGATGGACGTCCGCAACACGACCAATAGGGAGCTATTCAAATGGCAGATTTTCCAACAACGGCCCGCGTGGTCATCATAGGGGGTGGTGTCGTCGGCACCTCGACCCTGTACCATCTTGCCAAGGCGGGTTGGACCGATTGTGTTCTGCTTGAGAAGAACGAGCTGACTGCGGGGTCTACGTGGCACGCGGCGGGCAACTGCCCGAACTTCTCGTCCTCCTGGGCCGTGATGAACATGCAGCGCTACGGGCTGGAGATCTATCGGACCCTGGCTGACGACGTCGACTACCCGATGAATTACCACGTCACCGGCGCGATCCGCCTCGCCCACTCGAAAGAGCGGATGCAGGAGTTTGAGCGGGTCGCAGGTATGGGCCGCTACCAGGGCCTTGAGATGCAGATGTGCACTCCTGACGAGTTGAAAGAGTTCAACCCGTTCATGGAGACGCACGATCTGGCTGGCGGTCTTTGGGATCCGCTGGATGGTGACATTGATCCTGCCCAGTTGACACAGGCCTTGGCCAAGGGTGCGCGTGATGCCGGTGGGCGCATCGAGCGCTTCTGCCCCGTCATTGGCCTCGACCGCGATGGCGACGAGTGGATCGTGAAAACCGAGAAGGGCGAAATTCGCGCTGAATACGTCGCCAACTGTGCCGGCTACTACGCGCAGCGCGTGGGTGAGATGTTCAAGCCCTTTGGTGGCCGGACTGTGCCCATGGTTGTCATGTCTCACCAGTATTTCCTGACCGAAGAGATCCCCGAACTGGCCGAGTGGACCAAGGAAAAGGGTCATAAAATGCCGATGATCCGCGACGTGGACATCAGCTACTACCTGCGTCAGGATAAGAACGGCCTGAACCTTGGGCCTTACGAGCGGAACTGTAAGGCGCATTGGGTGACGCCTGACGATCCGATGCCAGAGGACTTCAGCTTCCAGCTTTATCCGGACGATCTGGAGCGTCTTGAGTTCTACATCGAGGACGCGATGGAACGTGTGCCTGCACTGGGCACTGCTGGCGTTGGCCGTAACATCAACGGTCCGATCCCATACGCACCTGACGGGCTGCCGATGATCGGCCCGATGCCCGGCGTGAAGAACGCGTTTGAGGCGCATTCCTTTACCTTTGGTATCGCCCAGGGTGGTGGTGCAGGCAAGACGCTGGCCGAGTGGATCATGCATGGCGAGACCGAGTGGGACATGTGGGCGGTTGACCCGCGCCGCTACACCGACCACGCCGATCACGACTATTGCCTGTCGAAAGCGCTGGAAACATACGGCCACGAATACGCGATGCACTTCCCGCATCACGAATGGCCCGCTGGGCGGAACAAGAAGCTGTCTCCGAACCACGATCGCCTTGTAGCCGATGGCGGCCAGATGGGTGCCTACAACGGTTGGGAGCGCGCAAACTGGTTTGCCAAGGATGGCGACGACACCTCCGAAGAGGCGACACAGACATGGGATCGCAACGGCCCATGGGAAGCCCGGATCAAGGAAGAAGTCGAAGCCGTGCGCGATGGCGTGGGTGTCATCGATATGTGCGGCTTCTCGCGTTACGCGCTTAAGGGTGCGGGTGCGGCAGAGTTCTTGCGGACACAGATCACCGGCGCACTGCCCAAAGCGGGCCGGATGAACCTGTCCTACTTTGCCGACAGCCGTGGCCGTATCCTGACCGAAGTATCGATGATCCGGCATGGTGAGGATGACTTCACTATCATGACCGCTGCTGTTGCGCAGTGGCACGATTTTGAACTGCTTGCCAGCTGTGCGCCCGAAGGTGTTGAGCTGACGGACCTGTCCAAAGAGGTCACCACCATGCTGGTCACGGGCCCCAAATCGCGGGACCTGTTTGCCGATATCTCGGACGCGGACCTGTCCTTGGGCTGGTTGACGCACCAATCAGCCACGGTGGCTGGCGTGCCTGTTGTCATGGCCCGCGTGTCCTTTGTAGGTGAGCTGGGCTGGGAAGTGCACGCGCCAACCGATCAGGCAGCCAAGGTCTATGAGGCGATCCGTGACGCGGGTGCCACACCGTTTGGCATGTACGCGCTGAACTCCATGCGTTTGGAAAAAAGCTATCGGACGTGGAAGGGCGATCTGTCGACCGACTACACCATGTTTGAAGGTGGTCTCGACCGTTTCGTGCGTCTCGACAAGCCACAGGATTTCCCTGGCAAGGCCGCGCTGCAGGCAGAGAAACAGCAAGGGTCGAAGAAGCGTTTCGTCACCATGCTGGTCGAGGCGGGCGATCAGGACTCGCCCTACATGTCCACCGTCTGGAATGGCGACGATGTTGTTGGTGAAACCACATCCGGCGCGTGGGGCTATCGGATCAATGCATCTATCGCCCTGGGCGTGGTGCGCAACGATCTTGCCGCCCCGGGCACCGAGCTGGAGGTCGAAATGTACGGCAAACGCTACAAGGCGGTCGTGCAGGCGGACCAGCCGTTGTGGGACCCTGAAAACGAACGGCTGCGGGCGTGATCGATTTTGGATTTTTTTCGGAGCTGACGGATGGCTGAGATCACACTGTTGGATGGTGGGATGGGGCAGGAACTTGTGCATCGCGCAGGGGACAAGCCCACGCCGCTTTGGTCGACGCAGATTATGCTGGATCATCCAGGCTTGGTCACGCAGGTGCACGCGGATTTTTTTGCCGCGGGCGCCACGATAGCGACCACCAACAGCTACGCCATCCATCACGACCGTCTGACAGATACTCCGGTGGAGGGCGCGTTTACTGCCCTGCACCAAAGTGCTTTGTTTGAGGCACGAGCTGCACGACGCGCCCACGGATCGGGCCGTATCGCCGGGGCCATTGGTCCATTGCGTGCGAGCTACCGGCCCGACCTGCATCCGGATCCGGATGTTGCCGTACCACTTTTTGCAGAAGTGGCGAACCTGCTGGCCCCTTCCAGTGACCTGCTGATTTGCGAAACTGTAGCGTCGCTTGCCCATGCGCAAGATGTGCTCGCAGGGACCGTGCCAACAGGCAAACCCGTTTGGCTGGCCCTCACCGTTGAGGATCGGGACGGCAGCAAGCTGCGCTCGGGCGAAGACGTTGCAGATGTAATACCCATCGCACGCGACCGCGCCAGTGCAGTGCTGATCAATTGTTCCGCGCCCGAGGCCATTCCCGCAGCACTGGCCGGGCTCAAGGGTCTGGATGTGCCTATCGGTGCCTATGCCAACGGGTTCGAGCAAATCACCTCCGATTTTCTTGAAGACAAACCCACGGTCGACAGCCTGTCGGCCCGGCGCGACTTCACTCCCGCTCTCTATGCTGACCACGTGATGTCGTGGATCGATGCAGGCGCCACCATCGTGGGCGGCTGTTGCGAGGTTGGCCCCGCCCATATCGCTGAAATCGCCCGACGCCTGAAAGCCGCCGGGCATGTAATCGTCTGAGGATGTACTATGCCTGATCTTCCCTCCAACGCCCGCGTTGTCATCATTGGTGGTGGCGTCATTGGCTGTTCGGTTGCCTATCACCTGACCAAGCTTGGGTGGAAAGACGTGGTGCTGCTTGAGCGCAAGCAGCTGACATCGGGCACGACATGGCATGCCGCTGGCCTGATTGCGCAGCTGCGCGCGACGGCCAACATGACCAAGCTGGCCCGCTATTCGCAGGAACTCTATGGAGAGTTGGAAGCTGAAACCGGTGTTGCCACAGGCTTCAAACGCGTGGGGTCGATCACGGCGGCCTTGACCGACGAGCGCCTTGAAGAACTGCGCCGTCAAGCGGGCATGGCGCGATCCTTTGGTGTGGATGTCGAGGAAATCTCGCCGACTGAAGTGAAAGCGCGCTATGAGCATATGAACATCGACGGTGTGACCGGCGGCGTGTACCTGCCCCTCGACGGTCAGGGCGACCCAGCCAATATCGCGCTGGCACTTGCCAAGGGCGCGCGTCAGAACGGTGCCAAGGTGCAGGAGCGTGTGGCGGTTACCAACATCGTGCGTGAGGGCCGCCGGGTCACAGGCGTGGATTGGAAAGGTGAGGATGGCAGTGAAGGCCGCATCGATTGCGACATGATCGTGAACTGTGCGGGTATGTGGGGGCACGAGGTTGGCCGCATGGCGGGAGTGAACGTGCCGCTGCAAGCCTGCGAGCACTTCTACATCGTCACCGAGTCCATCAAAGATTTGAAGCAACTGCCTGTGCTGCGCATCCCTGACGAGTGTGCTTATTACAAGGAAGACGCGGGTAAGATTCTGTTGGGTGCCTTTGAACCCAACGCCAAGCCTTGGGCGGTCGATGGCATCCCGAAGGATTTTGAATTCGACCAGCTGCCCGAAGACTTCGATCACTTCGAGCCAATCCTTGAGGCGGCGGTGAACCGTCTGCCGATGCTGGCCGAGGCGGGTATTCACACGTTCTTTAACGGACCTGAATCGTTCACGCCTGACGATGCCTACCACCTGGGTCTTGCGCCCGAGATGGACAACGTCTGGGTCGCTTGCGGTTTTAACTCCATCGGTATCCAGTCCGCCGGTGGCGCTGGCATGGCGTTGGCGCAGTGGATGGAAGATGGCGACAAGCCGTTTGATCTGGGTGACGTGGACATCAGTCGGATGCAGCCGTTCCAAGGCAACAAAACCTACCTGGCCGAACGCTCGACCGAGACGCTTGGCTTGCTTTATGCCGATCACTTCCCTTTCCGCCAAAAGGCCACCGCGCGCGGCGTGCGCCGGTCGCCCTTCCATGGGCACCTAATAGAGTGTGGCGCGGTGATGGGCGAATTGGCTGGTTGGGAGCGTGCCAACTGGATCGCCCGAGCCGGTCAAACGCCGGAGTACGAGTACAGCTGGAGCCGCCAGAACTTCTTTGACAACGTGCGCGAAGAGCACATGGCGATCCGTCAGAACGTGGGCATGTATGACATGTCGTCGTTCGGTAAGATCCGTGTCGCAGGGCGCGATGCTGAGGCGTTCATGAACTACGTGGGCGGCGGCAACTACTCGGTGCCGAATGGTAAGATCGTCTACACCCAGTTCCTGAACAATCGCGGCGGGATCGAGGCGGATGTGACCGTCACGCGCTTGACCGAGACCGCCTATCTGGTGGTGACACCGGCAGCGACGCGTTTGGCGGATCAGACTTGGATGGAACGCCACGTGGGCGATTTCAACGTGGTGATCACCGATGTCACCCCGGGCGAAGGCGTGCTGGCCGTGATGGGCCCGCGTTCGCGCGAGTTGCTGAACGCGGTGTCGCCTGCGGATTTGTCGAATGAGACGAACCCCTTTGGCACGGCACAGCAGATTGAGATCGGCATGGGCCTCGCCCGTATTCACCGCGTAACCTACGTGGGTGAGCTGGGCTGGGAGGTTTATGTGTCATCCGACATGGCGGGCCACGTGTTCGAGACGCTGTATGATGCGGGGCAGGACATGGGGCTGAAACTGTGCGGCATGCACATGATGGATACCTGCAGGATCGAAAAGGGCTTCCGCCACTTTGGCCACGACATCACCTGCGAGGATCACGTGATGGAGGCGGGGCTCGGCTTTGCCGTGAAGAAGGACAAGCCGTCCTTCATTGGGCGCGACGCGGTGCTGCGCAAGCAGGACGAAGGGCTGTCCAACCGGATGCTTCAATTCAAGCTGACAGACCCGGAACCGCTGCTTTATCACAATGAGCCGATTGTGCGGGATGGTGAGATCGTGGGCTACCTGACTTCGGGCGCTTATGGGCACCATCTGGGCGGGGCCATAGGCCTTGGATACGTGCCGTGCAAGGGCGAAGCTGCGGCGGATGTTCTGGCCTCGACCTACGAGATCGACGTGGCCGGTACACGCGTACGGGCAGAGGCATCGTTGAAGCCGATGTATGACCCGAAGTCCGAGCGCGTGAAGGCGTGACGCGGTCGTAAACCAATGCTACGGGTGGCCCTGAAAGGACCACCCCCATGACACAACCGAACGGTGATACGCCCCAAGGGCTTGGCTTTGCCATTTCCGCCTATTTCCTGTGGGGGTTTCTGCCGCTCTACATGAAAATGGTCAGCCATATCAGCGCTGCGGAAGTGGTGGCGCACCGTGTCATTTGGTCGGTTCCCATCGCGGCAGTGGTTCTGATTTTACTGAAGCGAACGGGTGATCTGTTGGCAGCGGTACGCAATCCGCGGATGTTGGCCATGGGCTGTGTGACGGCCGCCTTGGTGTCAATCAACTGGGGTATCTATGTGTGGGCCATTGCCTCGGATCAGACGGTGGATGCCGCACTGGGTTACTACATAAACCCCTTGTTCTCAGTCGCTTTGGGCGCGTTGGTTTTGCGCGAGCGCGTGACGCGGTTGCAGTTGATTGCCATTGGGCTGGCGTCCATCGCCGTGATTGTCTTGATCTGGCAGGCGGGCAGCGTGCCTTGGGTGGCAGTCGGGCTGATCCTGTCCTGGGGACTGTATGCTCTGGCTAAGAAACAGCTGCCTATCGGCCCAAATCAGGGTTTTTTACTGGAAGTGTTGATCCTGCTGATCCCGGCGCTGGGGTATGCGGTATGGTTAAGTGCGAGCGGACAAGGGCATTTCCTGACAACAGATTTCAGTGATACCTTGTTGCTGCTGGGATGTGGTGCTGTGACGGCTGCACCGCTGCTGCTTTATGCAAACGGGGCCAAGGGACTGCGCCTGACCACCATCGCCATTCTTGGCTATGTTGCGCCGACCCTGATCTTTCTGATTGCCGTGTTTGTGTTCAAGGAACCGCTAGACCAAGGACGGCTTATGGCGTTCCCGATGATCTGGGCGGCATTGGTGATCTATTCGACCTCAATGATCCGTCAGATGCGGGCGGCGACCTAGGACCCTTCGAACCAATCGCGGGCAAGGGTTGTCCAGCCGCGTGGCATTCCATGGCCGCCATCATGTTCGCAGAATTTTATCGCACCGTCGGAGCAGCTCGCGTTCCAATCGCGACAGCGAAAACGGTCGCTGATGTCGATTGTGTCTGGGTGTGTGCGGCACTGGTTGCTGGCGCGCGCCAGTGCGAGACTGTCCCACAGGCTGCCCTGATGCCAATCCCGAATGGCACGTCCCTCGAAGGGGACCTGGTTGTCGGCAAATCCATGGATTTGCAGGAACCGAACAGGCGTGGTCGGGCAGTTCGTTGTATCGTTGGGTTCCCGCAAGGCTCCAGAGATGGACGTGAAGCCAGAAAACTGTTCCGCGGCTTTGCAGGCGATGAGCCAAGCCATTGATCCACCTGCGGAAAACCCGGCGACATAGATACGGTCGGCGTCGATGGACGCCTTGGTCTTGGCATCTTCAATCACGTCGAGGGTAAAGGCGATATCATCGCGCGTGTTGCCATCCCGCCCCGGCCAGAAGCGCGTTTGCCGCCCCGGTATTTGCTGGCCGTTGGGGGCGATAACGACATAGCCCGCGTCTGCAAAATCCGACTTTATCCCACCGCGAAAGATCATTTGCCCGGTTGCGTTGTGTCCATGAAAGAACACAAGAACTGGTGCCGGATCGGTGCCGTTACCCCCATTGATCATGTGGTAACTGCCGCCGTCAATTTCGCAGGCAGTGTCGGGGCCACACTGGGCCGTGGCTAAGGTCGGAAGGGCGAGCAAGAAGGCGATCAAATATTTCATGCGGTGCAAAGTGCATCTGGATGCGACAAAGCAAAGAGCCAATCGCACCCCTCCCCGAAACGTGATGGGGGTTGTCATCGGTCTGCGCATTTGAGAGGCGAGGCATATGGATGACGTCTATGCCCCGCCCAACGATCCTTTGGAGATTTTGCACGACGATGCAGAAATGCTTGTGGTGTCGAAACCTTCCGGCCTGCTCAGCGTGCCAGGCAAGGGAGAGCACCTGTCGGATTGCTTGATCGCACGGGTGCAGGCGGTGTGGCCGCAGGCACTCTTGGTGCATCGGCTGGACCGGGACACGAGCGGCGTCATGGTGTTTGGCTTGACACCGCATGCGCAGCGTTACCTGTCGAAGCAGTTCGAGCTTCGGGCCGCGAAAAAGACCTATGTCGCAAGGGTTTGGGGGCGCATGACGCCCAAGACCGGGCGAGTCGATCTTCCGTTGATCGTGGACTGGCCAAACCGGCCCAAGCAACATGTGGACCGTGAAAACGGCAAGCCCGCCGTGACGGATTGGCGCGTGCTGCGCGACACCGAAACCGAAAGCCGGGTGCGGTTGATGCCGCAGACCGGGCGGAGCCATCAGTTGCGGGTGCATATGTTGGCATTGGGCCATCCGATCCTAGGTGATCCGTTCTATGCGGAGGGGCCTGCGCGCAATTTTAAGCGGTCGATGCTGCATTCGGAGGAGTTGCGGATCAAGCATCCGGACTCGGGCAAGATGCTACGATTTCGGGCGCCGGCACCTTTTTGAGCGCAACGTTCTGTAGGGATGCTGAGCCAGCTTTGGCATGTAAGGTCACATGCACCGCGTTAAGGCGTTGAAAACAGGGGTGATGGACCCGGTCACGCCCTGTGCATCCCCTACGAAAAATTCGTATTCGTATGGGGTGAATTGAACACGTTAACGCGGCGTTCGGGGGTATTTCTTAATGAAAGTTAATATCAGTCACGCTTGGCCCTTCGCTTCTCGCACCTGTCTTGCCCCCTAAAACTGTGCCAAAGTTGGCTTAGTTTTGGGGACAGGATTTATGGCGCGGAAACGGTATTCGGATGAAGGTATTCTGCGACTTTTGCGTGAGGTCGAGCTGAGCCTGTCGCCTTGTCCGGATGTTGCATCGGCCTACAGAACTGCTGGCGCAAGCGACGCGACCTATTACACATGGCACAAACAGTTTGGTGGTATGGGGCGATCGGAGATGGCCAACCTGAAGGCGCTGCAGAAAGAGAATGACCGGCTCAAGAAGATCGTAGCGGAGCTTGAGCTGGACAAGCTGATCCCGAAGAAGAGCCTGGATTGTTTAAAGCCGAGGGTCTGACGATAGACTAGCTTCGTCAGGCCATGGTGCACATCCGACAAAGGCTCGCGACCTCTGAACGCCGGACATGTCGGGCGATGGGACTGGCACGGAGTAAGCTGCACTATTAAGTTGCCACCAAGGAAGATGAAGCTTTGCGGCTGGCGATGATCCGGCTGGGCAAACAGTATAGGTGATAACTACCGTAAGGTCGCCGAGTTGCTACGTATCAAAGGTCGGGATCAAGCCGATCCAGATCTATCCAGGGTCGCCTGGGGAGAACGGTCACAACGAGCGCGAAGCCGATCGTGTCGTTGCCTGAACTGCCCTCAATCGTATCCGTCCCCGGAAATGGGAAAGAAGTTGTGCGACTGCCGGTGAGCAGAATGTCATCGCCAGCGCCGCCCTGAACCGAGTCGTTGGCACTCCCGCCAAAGATTGTGTCATTGAAAGCCGATCCAATGACGCCTTCGACGCTGTCAAGTTGGTCAGTGCCTTGGCCATCGCCAATCGCGTGTCCTATACGGCTGATGGCCAGATCGACAGTCACTCCAGAGGTCGCATTCGCATAGCTGACAATGTCAGTGCCGCCTTCGCCGTCGACGGTGTCGTTGCCGCCACCGCCTTCAAATGTGTTGGATTCGTCGTTGCCCGCAAAAGTGTCATTGGCGTTTGTGCTGATGATATTCTCAACCAGGAAATGCAGTTCCCTACTGCCACCCGATGATACGGTCCCAGCCAGGCTGCCATTGTTCAGTTGCACATTCAACGCAAGGAAATTGTCCGAGTAGTCCGCCGTATCGTTGCCCGCGCCACCGTGAAAGACATCGATGCACGCGTCATCGATCAGCAGGTCATCCTGTGTGCTTCCGATGATCGCGTCATTCCCGCCCGTCAGGGTAGAGACGTCGCTGTTGACAATATCGCTGGTCACCCGAAAACCGGACTGCACGCACGCCACCTGTGAATGTGTCATCGCAACCCGCCTCATGGAATTGCTTGCAAGTATCAACCGAGTAAAGAGCGTCAGGCTTTAAGCCGGTTTCTTCGTTGAATTCGCGTAAGACAAGTTGCCAAGCCGTCCCACTGTCTGCAATGCTTCACGCAATCTAACATCATTCGCCAATCAAAATCTGTGTTCTTCGCAGAAGCAAAATTTCCTATCGAGCCTCGGTCTTTCGGATAGCAAGGAGCGAAGCTAGGAAGGCCTGATTGGAATTGCGATCGTATTCCACAACTCGCATTCGATCATTTACCGCCTTGTTTAAGTGATCTCAGGCGAATGCCAAAAGGGGTCTCTTTGTGCCGCTGACTTGCCATCTGAACCTATGAAGCGACGTCCGCTTTGTGCCGATGCGTCACCGTACGGGGTGCAGGATACCTCCGCCCTACGACATGCAGTTCTGCAATTTGACTGTGGCCGCTCCGGAAGCGTCAAAGACCGCCGCTTGCCCGTCAGCACGCAGCATGGCCCCAGCCATCTCCGATCCATCCACCGTGATCTGGCGGGCGCTGGTTGTGTCGTCGATATCTGCGGTGAAGGTCCAGTTTGCTCCCGGTGTCACCTCATCCAGCGACAGGGACAGAACGGTATCTCCATCCGTGACCTGTGATGCGCGCGCCGTACCGGATACCCATTCCAACGGCTGGAACACTTCAACCCCGGCCCCTGCGCTCGTGGTGTCAAAGATCAGCCCGGCAGGCGCCGTGCCAAGGTCGATCTGCACGTCCAGCCGGTCCAACGCGCAGGTGCCGTCATAACTCAGTGTAAAGCGATCTTTTGGTGCGCCATCGCGGAAGCTGACTGTCAGATCAGCCATGGTGGCGGAGGGGAGGGCGGTCAAAAAAGCAAGGGCAGCAAGGCGCATGGGGCAGGTCTCCGGATCAGGTTCGATCCCGGTGAGTTAGCCTGACCTGCGCTCCAGGCAAGCGACCGCGCCCCGTCGGGCACGAGTGTGCGTTCAAAGTGGTTAAAATGCGCTACCGCACCGTGCGGTACGATAGCGTCTTGTTTCTGCGCGCGTTTCAGACATCGCCCAACATCCGGTGTCTTCAGCGCACGCCTTGTCCCCGCGGGGACAAGCCCCGGGTTCAATCGTCTTTCGGTCCGATTTTGTCCTGCGTCTGGGTGTCAAAATCCGCCGCATTATGGCGTTCATGCAGCTGCAGCTCCGGCTCCCCAAAGGCCCGATTGACCATCCGTCCGCGCAGGGTCGCGGGCCGTTCGTCGATCTTCTTGGCCCAGGCCAGAACGTTGCCATAGCTCTCGACATCCAGGAACTCCGCCGCGGAATAGAGACGCCCCAGACACAGCTGCCCGTACCAGGGCCAGATCGCCATGTCGGCAATCGTGTATTCGTCCCCAGCGATGAACGGCTTGTTCGCCAGCTCGCGATCCAGAACGTCCAGCTGCCGTTTGCTCTCCATCGCGTAGCGGTTGATGGGGTACTCGTATTTCTCGGGCGCGTAGGCATAGAAGTGACCGAACCCACCCCCGAGGAACGGGGCAGAGCCCATTTGCCACATCAACCAGTTGAGCGTTTCTGTGCGAGCGGGGCCGGAGGCGGGGAGGAACTTGCCGAATTTTTCGGCGAGGTGGATCAGGATCGACCCGCTTTCAAACACGCGCAGTTCACTGTCGCCCGAGCGGTCGATCAGGGCGGGGATCTTGGAGTTGGGGTTCGCGTCCACGAAGCCCGATCCGAACTGGTCGCCGTCGCCGATGTTGATCAGCCACGCATCGTACTCAGCTTCACTGATGCCAGCGGCCAGCAGCTCTTCGAACAGCATGGTGACCTTGACCCCGTTGGGCGTCGCCAAGGAGTACAGTTGGAACGGGTGCTTGCCGACGGGGAGGTCCTTGTCCTGTGTGGGGCCTGCGATGGGACGGTTGATGGATGCAAACTGGCCGCCGCTTTCGGCGTCCCATGTCCATTTGGCAGGGGGCGTGTATGTCGGATCGCTCATTTGGGAAGAGCCTTTCTGTTGGTTCATTGCCGCAACCTATGGCGTTGCGCTGTGGTCGCAAGGGGTGGGCCTGTGCCGTGCCGCACAGGGTTGCCTCAGTCCGGCAGCAAAACCCCCAGCATCGGATGCGGAAAGCTGCGGCGGGTGGTGACAGCATAGAAGGTGTCGGTGATGCCAGTGTCGAAAGGTGCTGTAATCAATTGCCCTGAGGCAATTTCGTCGGCCAACACGATCTCGGGGGCGAGGGCAAGACCGACTCCAGCGCGGGCCAGCAGGCGAACCATGGCCATGTCATCCACGTCGGCGATGATGCGGGGCTGCACCCCGAGCCGTGCGGTCAGACGGTTGAATCCGGTGCGGATCGCGCTTTCTGTCGGGACGATAACCGGTTCCGATTTAAGGAGTGTTCTTAGCGACTTATGCCCCATGCGGCCAGGAGCACCGTGTAAGCTGACAGCATGTCCTGCCAACCGGTGGGCGATGAAGTCTGACCCCGCGGCACTGGTGGGTGCATCGGTTGTCAGCACGACATCCAGTGCAAGCTCGGCCAAGGATCGCAACAGGGGTGCATTCTGGCCGGATTTCAACACGATGTCCTGATCCTGGTGATCAAGGATCGGGCGCAGGACCTGTAGCTGGAAGTTGCGTGACAGGGTGGAGAGCGCGCCAACGCGCAGCGGCGGCGCATGATCCGCGCTGCGGTTCAGCGTTTCCATCAATTCTTGACCGGTGCCAAAGATGCGGTCGGCGTGGTCAAGGGCGATGCGCCCCACCTCGGTCAGTATCAACTGCCGCCCAACGCGATCAAACAGGTCATGGCCCAGCCGCGCCTCTAACGCCTTGATCTGTGTGGATAACGCCGACTGAGATAGGTTCAGTTTGTCTGCAGCACGGGTCAGGTTCCCCTCGTGCGCGACAGCGCGGAAGTAGCGCAGGTGATGGTAGTTCAATGTATCCATACATTGATAATATAGAACGATTATAGAAAATAGTTATATTTTTTATCTGGCTTCGACTGACTTACCTCCTGCCAAACAACCGAATAGAGGCCCGTCATGGACATCATCACCGACATCGTTTCGACCATCCTGACCCAGATGCAAAAGCCGACCCTCGCCTTTCTGATCGGGGGCATGATGTTGGCGGCTTTGGGCAGCAAATTCGAAGTGCCGGAGCCGATCTACAAGTTCATCGTGATCCTGCTGCTGCTCAAGGTCGGTATTGACGCTGGCATTTCGGTGCGCGAGGCCAACTTTGTCGAGCTGGCTGTGCCAGCGGTGCTGGCGGCGGCCATAGGCATGGCGATCGTCATCTTAGGCCGCGCGACGCTGGCCCGGTGGCGGGGCGTGTCGCAATTGGATGCGACGGCGACCGTCGGTCTGTTCGGAGCGGTGTCCGCCTCTACCCTGGCGGCGGGGATGGCAGTTCTGGATGACGAGGGCATCGCATACGAGGGGTTCATCGGCGCACTCTATCCTTTCATGGATGTGGCGGCACTGGTGACGGCTATCGTCCTTGCCCGGCTAGCGGCAGCGCGAAAGGCGGCAACAGCACAGGGCGATGGCACCATGACACTGGGCGGTGTCGGCGGCACCGGAATCCCGGCGGTCGAACAGGATCTGATCAAGGGAATATTGGTCGATACGATGCGCAGCCCGGCCATTTCAGCCCTGATCCTTGGGCTTGCGTTCGGCCTGTTTGCAAGGCCCGAGAGCGTCTATGCCAGCTTTTATGAGCCGCTGTTCCATGGGTTGCTGTCTGTCCTGATGCTTATCATGGGGATCGAAGCGTGGTCGCGGTTGTCGGAACTTAAGGGCGTCGCACATGCCTATCTGTTCTATGGACTGTCCGCGCCGCTGGTGCATGGCACGCTGGGGTTTGGCGCGGGTCTGATTGCCCACCATCTGACCGGATTTTCGGCGGGCGGCGTGGTGCTGTTGTCGATCATGGCCGCATCGAGTTCCGATATCTCGGGCCCGCCTACGATGCGCGGGGCACTGCCGGAGGCGAACCCATCTGCTTATGTCGGCGCGTCCACCGGTCTTGGTACACCGGTGGCGATCCTGAGCATTCCGTTGTTCATGACGCTGGCAGACCACTTCATCGGATTCTGAGCAAGACATCGTCTGTTGAGCTTCAGGTGACATTAATCTGCGCACTTAGAATCGACCCGGATCAGATGTTTTGCATGTGCGGTCTACGACCGGGATCCTATGTGGCGACGAATGTCTGCAAATGAGGTCGTAAAACGTTTAGCTTGAACCGGATTTCCTGATGTCTTCGCTCAGCATGTCGATGAAGTGGCGGACGCGGGGCTCCAGCAGGCGCTTGTGGG
Source organism: uncultured Tateyamaria sp. (assembly GCF_947504105.1). Taxonomy (GTDB): domain Bacteria; phylum Pseudomonadota; class Alphaproteobacteria; order Rhodobacterales; family Rhodobacteraceae; genus Tateyamaria. Next base: position 26,378 of record NZ_CANNGP010000025.1, on the reverse strand, counting down.
GGTACAGCGCGATTATAGGTATCAAGCCGACGGTTGTTTTCGGTAGCACGCGCTCAAGCCGACCCTCCGCAATGTCTGTTCCGACCAGCAGCCTTGGCAACTGCGCAACACCAAGCCCTTTCAGCGCCATTTCGCGAAGGGCTTCTGCGTTGTCGAGACGAAGACGCACATGACCCTGGGCGCTGATCCAGGTGCCATCCTCGTCCTGGAGGCGCCAGCCCTGCCGTTCACCCCGGCTGGCAAACTGCAACAAGTCGTGGCGGGTGAGTTCCTCGATATTCAAGGGCCGCTCGCGCGTCTTGAAGTGTGATGGGGCTGCACAAAGGATGGCCTCGTCCCTTAACAATGTTCGCGTGATGAAGCTTTGGTCGGGCGCGCGCATCCCGATGCGGATCGCAAGGTCGAAGCCCTTTTCGACGATGTTGTCGACCCGGTCGGATAACGACAGCTCTATCTGCGTCTCTGACCAGGTTTCCAGATATCGACGCACTGTCGGCAGCAGCAATCTGCGGCCTAAAGCGTCGGGGGCCGTGATACGCAACATCCCACGTGGGACGCCACGGTTGCTTGCGATACTGTCATCAGCGGCTTCTATCGCTTCACGAATGGCAAGACCGCGCTCGTATAGGCGCCGACCTTCCTCTGTCAGGTCAAGCGCCCGGGTCGTGCGGTTCAAGAGCCGCGCGCCGTATCCGTCCTCGAGCCGTGCCACCGCCTTTCCGGCGGTAGAGCGCGACAACCAGAACGTTTTGCCCGCGGCGACGAAACTTCCTGTTTCGACGACCGAGAGAAAGACGAGGATATCGTTCGTCTTCGATCCGATCATGATGCGCTAATTGTAGCACAATAATCGTGACTGAAGCGAACACTGCTCGTCTTCCTCTTCATTTATGTCTCCTTCGTACGACAACCGCTGAAAGGATGAACACATGTCGGCTTTTATCGATCGTTTGAACCCACTGGCCTTGCCGGATTCCAGGCGGGCTGGGTATTCTCAGATTTCCATCGCATATCCTGGTCCCTTGGCCTTTGTTTCCGGCCAGGTCGCCTGGCACCCCGACGGTGCAGCTGCGACTGCATCGTTGGCCGAGCAGACGTCCATCGTGGTCGACAATCTGCGTGTCGCTCTGGATGCGCTTCAGGTTTCTCCTGACAACATCGTTCAGTTGCGCATCTACATGACCGATCTGCAGCCTGAGCGGCAAGAGATCGCGATGAAAGAGATCATCCGCTTTCTCGATGGCGCCCAACCAAGCCTGACGGGCATTGGCGTTGCCGCGTTGGCAGGTCCGGGCCTTGAGATCGAGGTCGAAATGGTCGTGCAAGTCGCCGCCTGACAGGAACCGTCATGACAACATTCACTCGACACCGAGCCGACGAGAGGCGCCGCCTTTCTGCCGCGCCTCTCGTTCGCGCAAACACAACCAGAAATGAAAGGAGTTCAAGAAATGTCAACTTTCACCGCAACTGATGGGACCGAGATCTTCTACAAAGACTGGGGTCCCAAAAACGCCCAACCTATCATGTTCCACCATGGCTGGCCGCTGAGCAGTGACGATTGGGACAACCTGATGTTGTTCTTTTCCTCGAAAGGTTACCGTGTCATTGCGCATGATCGCCGTGGGCACGGGCGCTCAAGCCAGACAGATCTGGGCCACGACATGAATACCTACGCGGCTGACGTGATTGAATTGGTCAAAGAACTGGACCTGAAAGATGCGGTCCATGTCGGCCATTCCACCGGCGGTGGAGAGGTTGCAAGATATGTGGCGCTTGCCGAACCCGGACGCGTGGCCAAGGCCGCGTTGCTTGGGGCAATCCCGCCCCTGATGTTGCAGACCGATGCCAACCCTAATGGTGTTCCGATGGAGGTGTTCGATGGTTTTCGGTCCGCGCTAATCGCAAACCGTGCGCAGTTCTACCTTGATGTGCCATCCGGCCCTTTCTTTGGGTTCAACCGCGAAGGTGCTGAGGTCAGCCAAGGTCAGATCCAGAACTGGTGGCGTCAGGGAATGATGGGAAGCGCGTCGGCGCATTATCAATGCATCAAGGTCTTTTCCGAGACCGATCAAACCGATGACCTCAAAGCGATCAAAGTACCAGTTCTGGTTATGCATGGCGAAGACGACCAGGTGGTGCCGATTGCAAACTCTGCAGAGAAGGCTGTGAAGTTGCTCGCGAATGGCACTTTGAAGACCTACGAAGGCCTCTCACACGGCTTCTTTGCCACGCATCCCAAGCAGGTGAATGCCGATCTGCTGGCGTTCATCGATGCATGATCAGAGTGAACGGCGGGGGCTGACGCGCGCCCGTCTGCCTGAACGTGCTCTGGGTGTACCGTCAGTCAGAACTTGCCGATGCCTTTCTCTGAAAGGCGGCAATCTCGTCGCGCGACTGGTCAATGAGATCTGCAACGCTCTGGCTGGTCAGGGAGTCGAGGAACCGCTCCCGTGCGGCATCAAGAGCAGCCCGCGTCGCGGCATTGGCTGATCGTTCCAACAGGCATGTCGGTGTGTCGTCGGATGCACCGATTGCAAAGAGCTTGGGCTCGCCCAAAGCCGCGTAGACATCCGCAAGCGATATGTCGGTAAGCGGCCTCTCAAGATACCAGCCACCGCCATGCCCTTTCGTTGATCCCAGAATGCCTGCGTCTCGTAGTCCGCCCATCGTTCGGCGGACCAGGGAGGGGTTCGTACCCAGCATCTGGCCGATCACCTGGGAGGTCATTGGGTCTTCGCACTCTCCCAAATGCATCAATACGTGCAGAATTCTGGATAGTCTGCTGTCGGTTCTCATCGCGTCCTCCAATGGGCAACATCATAGATCAGGTGAGGTCACGTGACAAATGAAAGCACATGATGTTGACGCGGTATTTCATGTTACTTATAAAGTTTCGTGAATCACCTTCGCCACTGCTGGAGTCGACTCAATGACGCTCACCCACAACCCTCCCACCGCTGCTGCAAGCTTTCGCCAATACTGGCTTAACGCCGCGTTTCTGTTCACCGCGGCTTTCATCAACATGCTGGATACGACCATCATCAACCTCGCGCTTCCGGCGATCCAAACAGAGTTCTCGGCGTCGAACAGCAACCTGCAATGGACGCTGGTGATTTATATCGTGACCTTTGCGGCAGGGTTGTTGCCATTTGGACGGTTTGGCGACGTCTTTGGCAGGCGCCGCCTTTTCCTTGGCGGGCTTTTGGGTTTCACCGTCGCATCTTCTGCCTGCGGCTTTGCTCTGACCATCGAAACCCTGATCCTCGGGCGTTTCTGTCAGGGTCTTGCGGCCGCAATGATGATGCCGCAGGTGCTCGCGATCCTCCACGAGAGCGTTCCCGAGGATGAAAAGGCGAAGGCCATCAGCCTCTTTGGAATGGTTACGGCCCTCGGGGCCATGGCCGGTCCTTTGGCGGGTGGTCTCCTGATCTCTGCCGATCTTTGGGGGCTGGGTTGGCGGATGATCTTTCTGGTCAACTTGCCGTTCGGCGTGGTTGCGTTTGTGGGCGCATATCTTGTTCTTCCCGCTGGTCCCACGCGCAAGAGACAAGCCGTTGATTGGAGTGGCGCGGCCTTGTTTGCGGTTGCGGCAGTTGCGCTGCTTTATCCTGTCATCGAAGGGCGCACATTGGGTTGGCCCAAATGGCTTGCGGCCCCGGTCGGCCTGTCCTTTTTGACGGCAGCAGCATTCTGGCGGCACCAGCACCACCTCGCAGCCCAAGAGAAGCCCCAGATCCTGCCAGCGAGCCTTCTGGGTAACCCGCGTTTTCTGACCCGCGTCGGGATCGTTACGACCATGTTCATCGGCATTGCCGGGCCGATTGTCGCTCTAGCCATGGTCCTGCAATTGGGTTTGGGTCTGACCCCGGCAGGGGCTGGTATCGCTCTTGCGGCGCATCCCGTCAGCATCATGATTTCATCGCTTGCATCCAGCCGCATGGGAACCCGTTACCTGATCTTGCGCGCCCTCTTCGGACTGGTGTTGCTCCTCCTTGGCATGAGCGCATTGCAGGTCACCATCACTGCAACAGCCTCCGTTCCAATGCTCTGGGTCCCGCTTGCCGTTATTGGCACTGGGGTCGGTACGGCGACGGTGGCACTTTATCAACTGGTGCTGAAAGAGGTGCCGGCGGCCGACGCCGGTGCGGGCTCCGGTGCCCTGCAAGCCTTCCAGCAGATTGGCATCGCCCTTGGTATCGCGGTGGTGGGGCAAGTGTATTTCCCTGCGCTTGAGGATGCATCCGATCCGTCCATCTATATCGATGCCATGAAACGGGCGCTTTGGCTGCCTATCACGATCCACGCCGCCTTATGCCTCATTGTCCTGAGAACGCAGCAAAGGGAGGGCGAACACGATGCGTCCTGATCGACATACCGGATCAGCCGAAGACTTTTGGGAGGGCATTTATGGCAACGCGTCTTCGCGGACATCGGGACTTCCTTCGACGATCCTGAAGCGGTTTGCAACGGGTCGCGCGCCGGGTCACGCGCTTGATCTGGGGTGCGCGAAGGGGGATGATGTTGTCTGGTTGGCCAAACAAGGCTGGCGGGTCCTTGGCGTCGACATCTCGGCCGTTGCGCTGGGCATTGCGGCAAAAAATGCCGCACGAAACGATGTGGCAGATCATATCGTGTTCGAGCGGCATGATCTGTCCAAAAGCTTTCCAGACGGAAAATTCGACCTTGTCTCGGCCATGTTTTTGCAGACACCGTTCGACTTTCCATGCGCCCTGGTTTTGCGGGCAGCCGCCTCTGCCGTGCGCCCATCTGGCCTTCTGCTTGTTGCGACACATCAGACCCATGCGCCTTGGTCGTGGAGCGCCCCGAACGAGCGGGAGATTTCGGCACAAGACAGGTTCTTGGAACTCGACCTTGAGGTGTCGCACTGGCGTCAGGTTTTTGTCGGGCCGATCCATCGGAAAGCCAAAGGCCCAGGTGGTCAGCAAGCTGACGTGACCGACGCTGTTCTTGCGCTCGAACGGGTTTGAGCTGCGCGGCGGCCCAGATGTCACAAAAGAAAAAGGCCGCTCCTAAGCGGAGCGGCCTTTTGCATGTCTGTCGCTTAGGGCCTAGCCTTGGCGTGCTTTGAACCGGCGCTGCGTCTTGTTGATGACGTACACACGGCCCTTGCGACGCACGACGCGGCAATCACGATGCCGGTTTTTCAGCGAGCGGAGCGAGTTGCGAACCTTCATGGCGCTTCTTCCCTTAATTTCATGGCGCGAAGCAGCGCCGGGTTGCGTTTTGGCACAGACGTGCCGGTGTTTTAGTGCCGTGCGGGTTGCCCCGGTTGGCGGAATAGGTGGTGGGCGATACAAGGATCGAACTTGTGACCCCTTCGATGTCAACGAAGTGCTCTACCGCTGAGCTAATCGCCCACTTTGACCGTCCCGGATGGCCTGCCCACAAAGAAAGCGGACGCGGAAATCCGCGCCGGGTGAGGGGCGTATAAAAGGAGTCGAAGAGAGGATCAAGGGCTTTTGGCTTTCCCATTTCTCGGTCTATGTTGGAATCCAGAGGAGAGGCCATGCCAAAGGTTGCATACGAAGTTCTGCACCCGGAACGCCGCACATCGTGCGTGGTGTTTGCATCGCCCCATTCCGGGCGCGATTACCCGTGGAGCTTCCTGCGCCGGACGGTATTGGACGAGCGCACCATACGGTCTTCCGAGGACGCATTTGTTGACAAGTTGTTCGACGCGGCGCCGCAGCACGGTGCGCCTTTGCTTAAGGCAGGTGCGCCGCGCGCCTTTGTGGACCTGAACCGCAGTGCGGACGAGTTGGACCCTGCCTTGATCGAAGGGGTGCGCCGTCAGGGCCACAATCCGCGCATTGCCAGTGGTCTGGGGGTTATCCCCCGCGTGGTAGCCAATGGCCGCGTTATCTATCGCGGCAAGTTGCCCATGCGTGAGGCCGAGCGCCGTATCGACCTGTATTGGCGCCCCTATCACCAAATGCTGCAAAAGCTGCTGGATGGCGCGCATCAGCATCATGGCCTGACTGTGTTGATCGATTGCCATTCGATGCCACACGAAGCGATGGATGGCATTGCCCAAGGTGCGCGAAAGCGCCCCGACGTCGTGTTGGGGGATCGCTTTGGCGCTGCCGCCGGGAGCGAGATCATGGATGTTATCGAGGCGGCCTTTGCCTCGGCCGGGTTCACCGTTGCCCGCAACGCGCCCTTCGCCGGGGCCTATGTCACCCAGGCTTATGGCCGTCCGTCTCGGAATCAGCATGCGGTCCAGGTCGAGATTGACCGATCCTTGTACATGAACGAAAGCCTGATTGAGCCCAACGCTGATTTTGAGTGTGTGCGAGACCGCTTGCGTTCTGTCGTGGCAGAGGTGTCTGCCGTCGGTCAAAACCGCTTGCCACTTGCCGCTGAGTAGCCTTCAGCGGAGCGCACGCCCTTTAACAATTGCATCCGGTCCGAACCGGTCGCGAATTGCATCGGTGGCCCGTTCGGCTTCCCCACGCTTGCGTGCGTCGGGGTCCAGCAGGTCGCCCGATGCCTGCACGCTGTCGGCATCCAAGAGGTCAGAAATACCGCAGCCCAACAGTCGATAGGGCCCTTCATCCCCAACCTGATCGAACAGTCCGCGCGCCGTGCGGTAGATCGTGTCGGCCAGCTGTGCCGGATCGCGCAGCGATACCCGCCGTGTGAGCGAGGAGTGGTCGTGCCGTTTGAGTTTTAGGGTCACCACCCGGCCTGCAAGGCCGCGCGCCTTTGCGCGACCCGAGACCTTTTCAGCCATGCGCCAAAGATGACCATCGAGGATGTCGGGATTGTTGGTGTCTTCGCTGAATGTGGTTTCGTTGCTGATCGATTTCATCGGTGCGTTGCGCGTGACGCGCCGGGCGTCTTTCCCGCGCGCGAGGTTCCAGAGCCGATCACCCATGGACCCGAACCGTGCCACCAGATCTGTCTGTTCCCAACGCAAAAGGTCAGCGAAGGTGCGGATGCCTGCCTTGTCGAGCGAGGCCTGTGCTGCCGGGCCTATGCCCCAGATCAGTCGTACGGGCTTGTCCCGCAGAAAGTCGGCAGTCTCTACGGCGCCGATAATCGAGAAACCGTGCGGCTTTTCGAGGTCTGACGCGACCTTGGCGAGGAACTTGTTGTGCGACAGGCCGATGGAGCCGGTGAGGCCCAGTTCATCCCGCATGCGTTTGATCAGTCGGGCCAGCATAACCGCTGGCGGCGCGCCATGCAGACGGGCCGTGCCTGTGAGGTCAAGGAACGCTTCGTCCAGCGACAGGGGTTCGATGGCTGGGGTCATCTCTTCCATCATGTCGCGGATCGCGCGGGAGGCTTCGGCATAGGCCTCCATCCGCGGTTTGATCACGATGGCGTCAGGGCAGAGTTTGAGCGCCTGGAACATGGGCATGGCGGATCGCACACCGCGGATGCGGGCCACATAGCAGGCCGTCGAAACCACCCCCCGTCGTCCACCGCCGATGATCACCGGCTTGCCGTCAAGGCTGGGATCGTCCCGTTTTTCAACTGATGCGTAGAAGGCGTCGCAATCCATGTGCGCGATTGTCAGGTCAAAGAGTTCGGGATGGCTGACCACGCGCGGCGCACCGCAGGACGGGCAGCGGATTCCCGCATCGAACGTGGTGAGACAGTCGCGGCAAAGGCTGGGCATGGTATTGCTTTGTGGCTAGTTGTTTCAGTGTAGCAAGTCAGTGAGGAAATGAACATGGCCGGACGGTTGATCGGGGCGAAACTGGCTCTGTTTGTGGGTGATCGTCTGGCAACGCTCTTGCGCGATGATAAGCCCGGCCTGCTGTGGCCCAGTCACTGGGATTTGCCGGGAGGTGGCTGGGAAGCGGGCGAGACACCCTTGCAATGCGCCTTGCGGGAAACTCAAGAGGAGTTGAACTTGACGATTGATCCTGACCGCGTGCGCTGGGGCCGCGATTATGGGTCCACCAGCGGAGAGATTTCGTGGTTTTTCGCTGCGCATGTGCCTGCGGGCATGGTCAGCAAGATCTCTCTTGGGGATGAGGGGCAGGCGTGGGATTTGATGGACGTGCAGACGTTCCTGGACCACGAATGGGTCGTGCCGCAATTCGAGCCGCGCCTGCGTGATTACCTGGCGGGTGTCATGTCTGCGACGATTGAAAGGCCCTGACATAAAGCCCCCCGCGCTGAGCGGGGGGAGGTGACGAACCTCAGGAAGAGCCGGTCCGTCAGGGAGTATCACCTAAGGTCACATACCACCTGTGCGGGAGTTTTTCGAGTCGGGAATTCCTGACTCATCCAATATACTGTGGCCCGTTGCCTAAATGGCACAAACTGTTGATCCGGAGCCCCATTGGCTCTGGTGCGGAGTTAAGAAAAGCTGCGTGAACTCAGTGGTTTGGCGAAGATGCCTGCGAACTAAGCATTTCTGACAAAATTGCCTCGGCTGCGGCTTTTGGGCTGGGTGCTTTCCAGATCGGGCGGCCCACGACGATATGATCGACACCGTCAGCGACTGCATTTGCCGGTGTTGCGACTCGCTTCTGGTCACCCAGATCGGCCCCTGCCGGACGGACACCAGGGGTGACGATCAGCCGACCATCGGCTTCGGGCAGGGCGCGTATCGCGCGTGCCTCGTGCGGCGACGCGATCACACCGTCGGCCCCGGCGGCAAAAGCGCGGCCTGCCCGTTCTGTAACCAAGTCAGAGATGTCACCAGCCTGGATCAGGCATTCGTCAAGGTCGGCGCGATCAAGGGATGTCAGCACTGTTACCGCAAGTATCTTAAGATTGCTACCTGCCGCCCCTTCCTTGGCTGCGCGTACCACGTGGGGATCGCCATGCACCGTCAGGAAGTCCAGATCGAATTGCGACAGGCCCCGCACCGCCGCTTCGATCGTGGCGCCAATGTCGAACAGTTTCATGTCCAGGAAGATACGCTTACCGCGTTCCTGTTTCAGCTCGTTTGCGAGGGCAAGGCCGCCGCCTGTCAGCATCCCAAGCCCGATCTTGTAGAAGCTGACGCTGTCCCCAAGCCGGTCGGCCAGTTCCAGCCCGGCCACTGCGTTTGGCACATCCATTGCCACGATCAATCTGTCGTCTGTCATGTCTGGTCCCCTGCATCTGGCGTTTGCGCGGTCTTAGGGCAGGTTGAAGATGAAAAAAAGCCCGGATGCGTAAAGCACCCGGGCCAGTTTCAGAGACTTAGCAGGCAGGCACCTGTCTCTGTATGGTCCCGGTGCGGTGGGATTTGCGCGGGGACAGAAGATGCGCAAAGCCCGTGTGGCCCCGGGACGAGGGAAGTCAGGCCGCGCGTGGACGCAGCGCAGCGAATGTGTCGATTGTCATGCGGCGCAGACCCGCAAGTCGATGAGGATGGCGGGGCGCAATGGAGGCGGGCATATGCAAGCCGCTCGACCGACCATTGCTGTGGCGGCGCATCGCCTGGGTCGCAAGGCCCTTGGCTGCGTCCTCGAACTCCATGGTGATGGGCGCCGAGATGGCGCAGGCATAGCTGCGTTCCCTGACCGTGTCGTGCACGGTCACAAGGGCTTCGAAAGACTGCGTGGCGGCGTTGTAGATTACATCGCTCAGTTGCAACGGAACAGTCTGCATTTGGGTCACCTACATGTTGTGGTTCTGCTCGTGTACAATTCAACATGGGTCAGGTTTCCTGGGATTTCAGGGGGGAAATTTTCACGCCGCTTCACAGAGCTGTGCCCGGCAGCTTGGAAATAAGGGGCTGATTTTAGGCAAGATTCTGAATTTGCTAACTTTTTCGCAACGGATACGTATGGAGAATGGTGTTTCAGCTAAGCCTTTGAATCGGCGGGGTTTTGCCAAAAGGCGTGAGTTGCGCGTTCGAATGTGAAGGATTGATGTGATGTTGCATGGTAAATCGGGGCCGCAGACCGCTTTGAAAAATTCGCGCCAAAGTCCGACTGTGGCACTTGTGCAACGTTTGTCCCTTCCCCATCTTGCATGCATAGGCCTGCTGGGCCGCGTGCCTCCGGGAGGGCGCGGCTTGAAATGGGCGCTGACAAAGGAGAAATGACCCATGGACTTGTCCAAGTTCACGGAACGGTCGCGCGGCTTTGTGCAAGCGGCGCAGACGATCGCCACACGCGACAGCCACCAACGGCTTGCCCCCGAGCATATCTTGAAAGCACTGATGGATGACGAGCAGGGCCTTGCATCCAATCTGATCACCCGTGCGGGCGGCGACCCTGCACGCGTGCTGATCCATGTAGATCAGACGCTGGCGAAGATGCCCAAGGTCACTGGTGATGCGGCCCAGGTGTATCTGGACAACGCGACGGCCAAGGTGTTGGCCGAGGCGGAAGCGCTGGCCAAGAAGGCAGGGGACAGCTTTGTGCCGGTTGAGCGCGTTCTGATGGCCCTCGGTATGGTCAAATCCGGTGCGAAGGACGCGCTGGAGGCGGGTAAGGTGAACCCGCAGGCTCTGAATTCCGCCGTCAATGACATTCGCAAGGGACGTACGGCTGATACCGCGAGTGCCGAGGAAGGGTATGACGCGTTGAAGAAATACGCGATGGACCTGACCGAACGGGCCGAGGCGGGCAAGATTGATCCCATCATCGGCCGCGACGAGGAAATCCGCCGCGCGATGCAGGTGTTGTCCCGTCGCACCAAGAACAACCCGGTTCTGATTGGCGAGCCCGGCGTGGGTAAGACGGCCATCGCCGAGGGATTGGCCCTGCGCATCGTGAACGGCGACGTGCCGGAAAGCTTGGGCAACAAGCGTTTGCTGGCCCTCGACATGGGTGCCTTGATTGCCGGTGCAAAGTATCGGGGTGAGTTCGAAGAGCGGCTGAAGGCAGTTCTGACCGAGGTGACCGAGGCCGCGGGCGAGATCATTCTGTTCATCGACGAGATGCACACACTGGTTGGTGCGGGCAAGACGGATGGCGCTATGGATGCGGCCAACCTGATCAAACCGGCACTGGCGCGGGGCGAGCTGCACTGTGTTGGGGCGACCACTTTGGACGAGTACCGCAAGTACGTGGAAAAGGACGCGGCATTGGCCCGTCGCTTCCAGCCGGTGATGATTGTAGAGCCAACGGTCGAGGATACGATCAGCATTCTGCGGGGCATCAAGGAAAAATACGAGCTGCACCACGGTGTGCGTATTTCCGATAGCGCGCTGGTGACGGCCGCAACCCTTTCGCATCGCTACATCACCGACCGATTCCTGCCTGACAAGGCCATCGACCTTGTAGACGAGGCCGCGTCCCGCTTGCGGATGGAGGTGGATTCCAAGCCCGAGGAGCTGGATGCCCTGGACCGTCAGATCCTGCAAATGCAGATCGAGGTGGAGGCGCTGCATCTTGAGGACGATCAAGCGTCGAAAGATCGGTTGGAGACGTTGGAAAAAGATTTGGCAGATTTGCAGGACCGCAGTGCCGAGATGACGGCGCAGTGGCAGGGTGAGCGGGACAAGCTGGCCTCGGCCCGTGACATCAAGGAAGAGCTGGACCATGCGCGGGCCGCGTTGGATATCGCCAAGCGAGAGGGCAATCTCGCGAAGGCGGGTGAGCTGTCCTACGGTGTGATCCCTGATCTGGAACGGAAGCTGGGCGAAGCCGAGGGCGCCGAGACCGATGCGATGGTGGCTGAAGCCGTGCGCCCTGAGCAGATCGCGAGCGTGGTCGAGCGCTGGACGGGTATTCCGACGTCCAAGATGCTGGAAGGCGAGCGTGAAAAGCTGCTGCGTATGGAGGACCAGCTGCACAATCGGGTTATCGGTCAGGACCGCGCCGTGCGCGCGGTGGCCAACGCCGTACGCCGGGCACGGACCGGTCTGAATGACGAGAACCGGCCGCTGGGCTCGTTCCTATTCCTTGGGCCGACCGGTGTCGGCAAGACAGAACTGACCAAGGCGGTGGCCGAGTTCCTGTTTGACGATGACAGTGCGATGGTGCGCATCGACATGTCCGAGTTCATGGAGAAACACGCGGTCGCTCGGCTGATCGGCGCCCCTCCGGGCTATGTCGGCTATGATGAAGGCGGCGTGCTGACTGAGTCCGTGCGGCGGCGGCCTTATCAGGTCGTGCTGTTTGATGAGGTCGAGAAGGCGCACCCGGATGTGTTCAATGTGCTCTTGCAAGTACTTGACGATGGTGTGCTGACGGATGGTCAGGGTCGGACGGTCGACTTCAAGCAGACGCTGATTATCCTGACGTCTAACTTGGGGGCGCAGGCGTTGAGCCAGTTGCCCGAAGGTGCGGATGCCAGCGATGCGCGGCGGGATGTGATGGACGCGGTGCGGGCGCATTTCCGGCCCGAATTCCTGAACCGTCTGGACGAGACGATCATTTTTGATCGGCTGGCGCGCGACGATATGGATGGAATCGTGGATATCCAGATGGCACGGCTTCTCAAACGGCTGGCGGCGCGGAAGATCGAGCTGTCGTTGGATGAAGGGGCCCGAAAATGGCTGGCGGATGAGGGGTATGACCCCGTTTTTGGGGCGCGGCCCTTGAAACGGGTGATCCAATCGGCGCTTCAGAACCCTTTGGCGGAGATGCTGCTGGCGGGCGACATCAAGGATGGCGAGGCCGTCGAGGTGTCAGCTGGCAGCGAAGGGTTGATCATCGGAGATCGCATAAGTGCCTCGAACCGACCACGCCCGGATGATGCCGTGGTGCACTAACGCAAAAGGCCCGCATCTTTGCGGGCCTTTTCCTTTTCATCTCTATCTGAGATCAGAAGATGAAATCCGTCGCATCAATGTCAGCGACATCCATGTTCTGAAGTGTGACTTGATCGGGGCCACCGTGGCTGATCACGACATCTGTGCCGTTCTGTGAGATCGACAGATCCGCGAGCGATGCGATTGATGCGTCTCCGCTGAAGTCCATCAGGTCCACGCCATCTTCAAAGTCGGTGATGGTGTCCCTGTTCGACCCGTTGCCAAAGACGAACACGTCTGCGCCAGCACCTCCGGTCAGGATGTCCTTTCCGGTGCCGCCGTCGAGCACATTGTTGTCGTCACCGCCATATAGTTTGTCATTGCCTGACCCGCCGTTCAGTGTGTCGTTGCCTGCGTCGCCGTGCAGGCGGTCATTGCGCGCGCCACCGTTCAGTTGGTCGTCACCCTGACCCGCTTTCAACAGGTCGTTGCCGTCACCGCCGGACAGGGTGTCGTTGCCTGTACCTGCGGTCAGCTTGTCCTTGCCCGCACCGCCGTTCAAAATGTCATCACCCCCGTAGCCATCAAGGTGGTCGTTGCCATCGCCACCGGCGATGATGTCAACGTCTTCAGACCCGTTGAGCTTGTCATCGTCGGCGGTGCCGTCGACGATATTTTATTTTCGAGAACGGCCTCTTCCAGCGTGATGCTGTACGTTTCGGTGTCATTGGTTTGCAGCGCGAACGCAAAGCTGGTGATGCCAGGCGCCGGGGTGAAGGAAAAGCTGAAGGTGCTGCCGTCGACCTCGGGCGCAGTACTTGACGCAAAATGGCGATTAAAACCGGTTGTTTCCAGCGGAGCACCGTCAACGAAGTTGAAACCATGCGAATGGAAGTCAGAGTGGTTTACCAGGATAAGAGAAAGGCTCCCGGTGGGATCAGCAACAGTGACCGAAATCGTGTAGGTTTCGCCCGGCGTCAGCCCGGTCAAGTTGATGGCATCTTGCGTGTCCGTCGGAGACAACGCGCCATTGAAGACATCGCCCACGGCGATATTGTAGCTGCCGCTCGCATGCGCATTCAAAACGGAGTCAAATGTTTCGTTGATGGTTGGCATTATAGTACCCTTATGAAAATTGTTTTTATTAAGGGCACCCGTGTCATCTACTCGGCCAACCCCTGAACAACGGGCTAGCGGCGAACTGCGGCGTCATATCGACGGGATTCCGGAAAATTCCAGTAAAGTTGTTTGCTTCGCGCCGCATTTGAACCGGATTCAGGCAAAGCTTTGGCGCGAGAAAGAACAGGGGCCAGCGGGCCCCTGTCGACTGCTCGGATTTGCAGAAATTAGCTGCTTGTTTCGGGCAGGATCACCTTGTCGATCACGTGGATTACGCCGTTCGAGGTTTCGATGTCGGCGCTGACGACATTGGCCTCGTCGACCTTTACGCCGTCGTCGAGGTCGATGGTGACGGCGTCACCCTGGACGGTGGTGGCTTCCATGTCGTCCTGCAGATCGGTCGACATCACTTTGCCCGGGACAACGTGGTAGGTCAGGATGGCGGTCAACTGGTCCTTGTTCTCGGGCAGCAGCAGGCTTTCGACTGTGCCTTCGGGCAGGGCGGCGAACGCTTCGTCCGTGGGTGCGAAGACCGTGAAGGGACCCTCGCCTTTCAGCGTGTCGACCAGGCCGGCGGCCTGGACTGCGGCCACGAGTGTTTCGAAGGAGCCTGCACTGACGGCTGTGTCAACGATGTCTTTTTTGGCTGTACCGGCGAACGCGGCAGTTGCAACGGCGGCGATTGCGACGGAGGCGAGAAGTGTCTTGCGGAACATATGAGTGTCTCCCTTAATAGGTTGCGATACCCGTCATGCGGCATCGAAAGGGAAACGTGTGATATCGGTGTATGGATCACGTGGAAATTTTTCCCACACTATCTTGAAACGCGCCATTGAGCCCCTAAGCTGGGCCGTCTTCACATTTCCACTCACGACTTTGTTAAGCATGGCAGAAACCCGCCTGTGCTTGCTTCCTTGCTCCGGGCTTTGCACAGTGTGCGGAACTTTAGAGGGATGGTGTCGTGGGATTTGCAATGTCTGTGCTCGAGGTTCTGGTCCTCGGCTTCTTTTTCATTATTGGTTTGGCGGTTGCCGTGGCTTTGGTCATGTTCGTCATCGACCGGGCCCAGACCCACGATGCGATCCGGCGGAATTATCCGGTCATCGGGCGGTTCCGGCATTTGTTCTCGACCTTGGGCGAGTTCTTTCGCCAATACTTCTTTGCCATGGACCGCGAGGAGCTGCCGTTCAACCGGGCGCAGCGTGAGTGGATCAAGCGGGCGGGCGAGGGGGTCAGTAACACGGTGGCCTTTGGATCGACCCGCAACCTGAATGTTGTCGGTACGCCGATCTTTGTGAATGCGGCCTTCCCGCCGCTGGAGGATCAGTTTGCGCGCACTGCCCCCATGGTGATTGGTGAGGGCGCGCGCACACCTTATACGGCTCGGTCGTTCTTCAACATTTCCGGCATGAGTTATGGCGCCATTTCCAAACCGGCCGTGCGTGCCCTGAGCCGGGGTGCGAAAGAGGCAGGTGTGTGGATGAACACGGGCGAGGGCGGGATCAGCAAGTATCACCTTGAGGGTGGTTGCGACATTGTCTTTCAGATCGGCACGGCCAAGTTCGGTGTCCGCGATGAAGAGGGCAACCTGAGTGACGACAAGCTGCGCGAAGTGGCGGCCCACAAGCAGGTGCGGATGTTCGAGATCAAGCTGGCGCAGGGGGCTAAGCCGGGCAAGGGGGGGATCCTGCCCGGAGCCAAGGTGACGGAGGAGATTGCTGGCATCCGCGGCCTGCGTGCTGGTCAGGATGGGATTTCGCCGAACCGCCATGCCGAGGTGAATGACTGGAACGACCTGTTGGACCTTGTGTGCCACATTCGCGGTGTGACCGGGAAGCCGGTGGGGATCAAAACCGTTGTGGGGGCAGAGCACCCGGTGGCCGAGCTGTTTGCCGTGATCAACACGCGGGGGGCGGCCTGTGCGCCCGACTTTATTACAATAGACGGTGGTGAGGGCGGAACGGGGGCGGCGCCGATGCCTCTGATCGATCTGGTGGGCATGTCGATCCGCGAGGCGCTGGTTGCCGTTGTCGATTTGCGGGACGAGGCGGGCCTGAAGGATCGCATTCGCATCGTCGCCTCGGGCAAGCTGGTGAACCCGGGCGATATTGCCTGGGCGCTGGCGGCGGGCGCTGATTTCATCACCACCGCGCGCGGCTTCATGTTCAGCCTGGGCTGCATTCAGGCGCTGAAGTGTAACAAGAATACATGTCCCACCGGCATCACCACGCATGACAAGCGTTTCCAGAAGGGGCTTGTTGTGGAAGACAAGGAAAAGCGGGTGATGCGCTATGCCCGTGAAATCATCCACGAGGTCGAGACCATTGCGCACTCTGTTGGCGTGGCAGAGCCACGGATGATGCGCCGCCGCCATGTGCGCATCGTGCAGGATGATGGCCGGTCGCGGCCGCTGAACGAAATCACTCCGAGTTACAACCCGGTGACAAGGGCGTGAGCGAATATCATTTTGGTAGCCGGTCAGACCCATCTATGTGCCATGGTGCTTGAAATCGTAGGAGACACCTGAATGGCCCATCGTTGGAAAAACACCCTCACGCGCGCCGACGCGACGCCGTTGGCGGCGTATGTGAACCGTCGGCAGATCATGGCGGGGGCAATGGGTCTGGGACTGATCGGTGCGGC
>NZ_CANNGP010000025.1:0-5000 GCF_947504105.1 uncultured Tateyamaria sp. | reverse complement strand
GGTTCCACTTCGGTGGAAGGTATGTAACCCGGTGCTTCCTCGCTGCGTTACGTATATCCCTGCTGAAACAAACAGAGTTGTCCAAGTCAAGTACACTAACCCGAACAGCACAGTCTGCCTCCCGCACGGATGGTAGACACACGTGACTGTTCAATTGTCAGCATGGTTACAAAACATGCTGGCGGGAAAGTATGCTTTTGATACCAGAAGAATGGGTGCATTAAGTTACCAGCTGTGCATCCGCGTTTGACGCAAGTCTTACTTTTTCTGGATCAAATCAAGCGCGAGAAGGGCGTTTGGTGAATGCCTTGGCAGTAAGAGGCGATGAAAGACGTGATACTCTGCGATAAGCCATGAGGAGCTGAGAATAAGCTTTGATCCATGGATCTCTGAATGGGGCAACCCACCTGACAGTTTCATATAATTGGCGCAAGCCAGCTTATATGTCGCTGAAACAGGTACTTTTAGACTGAATACATAGGTTTAAAAGAGCAAACCCGGGGAACTGAAACATCTAAGTACCCGGAGGAAAGGAAATCAATTGATACTCCCCTAGTAGCGGCGAGCGAATGGGGACCAGCCGAGCCATGATTGTGACAAGAACGACCTGGAAAGGTCGGCCATAGTGGGTGACAGCCCCGTATTGGAAGCATGATTGGACGTATTAAGTAGGTCGGAACACGTGAAATTCTGTCTGAAGATCGGAGGACCACCTTCGAAGGCTAAGTACTCCTTACTGACCGATAGTGAACCAGTACCGTGAGGGAAAGGTGAAAAGCACCCCGACGAGGGGAGTGAAACAGCTCCTGAAACCGAACGCCTACAATCAGTTGGAGGGCCCTTGCGGCCTGACAGCGTACCTTTTGTATAATGGGTCATCGACTTGGTCTATCTAGCAAGCTTAAGCCGTTAGGTGTAGGCGCAGCGAAAGCGAGTCTTAATAGGGCGTCGAGTTAGGTGGATCAGACCCGAAACCGAGTGATCTAGGCATGATCAGGCTGAAGGTAAGGTAACACTTACTGGAGGGCCGAACCCACATCTGTTGAAAAAGATCGGGATGAATTGTGCCTAGGGGTGAAAGGCCAATCAAACTCGGAGATAGCTGGTTCTCTGCGAAATCTATTTAGGTAGAGCGTCATCCGAATACCCCGGGGGGTAGAGCACTGGATGGGTAATGGGGCCCCACAGGCTTACTGATCCTAACCAAACTCCGAATACCCGGGAGTACTAGATGGCAGACACACGGCGAATGCTAACGTCCGTCGTGGAGAGGGAAACAACCCTGACCTACAGCTAAGGCCCCCAATTCATGGCTAAGTGGGAAAGCAAGTGGGACGACCAAAACAACCAGGAGGTTGGCTTAGAAGCAGCCATCCTTTAAAGATAGCGTAACAGCTCACTGGTCTAAATAAGTTGTCCTGCGGCGAAGATGTAACGGGGCTCAAGCCATGAGCCGAAGCTTAGGATGCCGTAAGGCATGGTAGCAGAGCGTAGTGTGACATAGTTCCATGTGTCCTTACCGTCTTCGGGCGGATTGGACACAAGGAGCTTTCTGTGAAGCCGGCGCGTGAGCGATCCGGTGGAGAGATCACTAGTGAGAATGATGACATGAGTAGCGACAAAGAGTGTGAGAGACACTCTCGCCGAAAGTCCAAGGGTTCCTGCTTAAAGCTAATCTGAGCAGGGTAAGCCGACCCCTAAGGCGAGGCCGAAAGGCGTAGTCGATGGGAACCAGGTTAATATTCCTGGGCCGTGGAGTGGTGACGGATCTCGAAGGTAGTTCATCCTTATCGGATTGAATGGGCTGCTAAGAGGTTCCTGGAAATAGCCCTCCTATAAGATCGTACCCTAAACCGACACAGGTGGACTGGTAGAGAATACCAAGGCGCTTGAGAGAACTATGTTGAAGGAACTCGGCAAAATACCTCCGTAAGTTCGCGAGAAGGAGGCCCGGTTCCTAGGCAACTAGGGGCTGGGGGCACAAACCAGGGGGTGGCGACTGTTTATTAAAAACACAGGGCTCTGCGAAGTCGCAAGACGACGTATAGGGTCTGACGCCTGCCCGGTGCCTGAAGGTTAAAAGGAGAGGTGAGAGCCTTGAATTGAAGCCCAGGTAAACGGCGGCCGTAACTATAACGGTCCTAAGGTAGCGAAATTCCTTGTCGGGTAAGTTCCGACCTGCACGAATGGCGTAACGACTTCCCCGCTGTCTCCAACATAGACTCAGCGAAATTGAATTACCTGTCAAGATGCAGGTTTCCCGCGGTTAGACGGAAAGACCCCGTGCACCTTTACTACAGCTTCACACTGGCATCAGGCCAAGCATGTGCAGGATAGGTGGTGGGCTTTGAAGCAGAGACGCTAGTCTTTGTGGAGCCTCCCTTGAGATACCACCCTTGCTTTGCTTGATGTCTAACCGCGATCCGTTATCCGGATCCGGGACCCTGTGTGGCGGGTAGTTTGACTGGGGCGGTCGCCTCCTAAAGCGTAACGGAGGCGCGCGAAGGTTGGCTCAGAGCGGTCGGAAATCGCTCGTTGAGTGCAATGGCAGAAGCCAGCCTGACTGCGAGACTGACAAGTCGAGCAGAGTCGAAAGACGGCCATAGTGATCCGGTGGTCCCGAGTGGAAGGGCCATCGCTCAACGGATAAAAGGTACGCCGGGGATAACAGGCTGATACTGCCCAAGAGTCCATATCGACGGCAGTGTTTGGCACCTCGATGTCGGCTCATCTCATCCTGGGGCTGGAGCAGGTCCCAAGGGTACGGCTGTTCGCCGTTTAAAGAGGTACGTGAGCTGGGTTTAGAACGTCGTGAGACAGTTCGGTCCCTATCTTCCGTGGGTGTAGGATACTTGAGAGGAGTTGCCCCTAGTACGAGAGGACCGGGGTGAACGAACCACTGGTGGACCAGTTGTCGTGCCAACGGCAGTGCTGGGTAGCTATGTTCGGACAGGATAACCGCTGAAGGCATCTAAGCGGGAAGCCCCCCTCAAAACAAGGTATCCCTGAGGACCGTGGTAGACCACCACGTCGATAGGCCAGAGATGTAAGCGCAGTAATGCGTTCAGTTGACTGGTACTAATTGTCCGATAGGCTTGATTTGATCCAGTAGAAGCAGGACTTCGAACGATACATCAAGAGCATACACACACAATCAGTCGTACATGACTTGGACTTAGAGGGCTTTTTCGGTTTGGTGGTCATAGCGCAAGCAAAACACCCGGTCCCATCCCGAACCCGGCCGTTAAGTGCTGTAGCGCCGATGGTACTGCGTCTTAAGGCGTGGGAGAGTAGGTCACTGCCAAACCTAAAAAGTCCTTTAAATGTATTTCTCTGTCGATGTTCAATAAATTCCAAGGCTGCGCGGTTTATTCCGCTGCGGCCTTTTCTTTTTATGGACAGTTGATTTGTCGTCCGCTCGGGTGATACCGGAAACTCCATGAACAAACAGACCATGTGTATTAACTGGGGTTCCAGGTACGGTGCGCCTTACATAAATCGTCTCTACGAGATGGTTCGACTTAACATTACACCGCCTTTCCGGTTCGTGTGCTTTACAGATACGCGCGAAGGCGTGCGGCCCGAGGTCGAATGCTATGAGCTGCCGCCGATGCCCGGTTTCATGCCAAAAAACACCTTGGGCAAGTGGCCAAAGTCGCGCCTATGGGCGCCCAGGTTGGCGGAATTGTCTGGTCCTATCCTTTTCATTGACCTCGATGTGGTGATCTTGGGAAGCCTTGATCCCTTTTTTGAGTTCGGAAGCCCGGAAGACGTCGTACTGGCGCGGAACGCTGCCAAGCCGTTCCACAAGCTTGGACAAACCTCTATCTATCGGATGCCGGTCGGAGCACTGGCTCCTCTGCAAAAGATGTTTGCGGCGGATCCGCAGGGCATTGCGGATAAGTATCGGTTTGAACAACATTTTGTCACCAAGAATGCCCCCAACGGCGTGTCGTTCTGGCCGAAAGAATGGGTGACGCATTTCCGTGTCGAGTGTATCCCTCCGTTCCCGCTAAACTTTGTCGTAGAGCCGCGTAAGCCAAAGAATGGACGTGTTGTCATCTTTGCTGGTGGTTTGAACCCACCGGATGCAATCCAAGGGCAATATAGCGCGGATCGGCCGCATCTTCCGCCCGTCGCACATATCCGTAGAGCCCTTAAATCCAAGCGAAAAATCCGCAACTTGCGACAGTTCCTATTACCGTCGTCTTGGGTCAAGGATGTATGGACTGCAGCATCAGCTGATCAGCCTGATGAAATGACATAAAAGTTTTATATTCTAGGTCTGCCCCCTTGCAGACCAGGCAATCTTGCCATACCTGTCCGGCATTGACGCGGGATGGAGCAGCCCGGTAGCTCGTCAGGCTCATAACCTGAAGGTCGTAGGTTCAAATCCTACTCCCGCAACCAACTCAAATTGCGATTGACCCGTCCTTGTGGCGGGTTTTTTGCGTTTGAGGGAAACCGCAAGGATTCCAGCAAGATCGCCCCTTACGTCGATCAGCATTTCCTCATCTCCAGGTGTCAGGATAATCTCATCGATCAGCGACCGCAGAATCTCTGTCGCTTCCAGGCGTTTGGCCTCAATCTCGTCTTGCAGTGACACATGCAGCTTCTCGACTTGGTGCCGGTAGAACCCCGCCATCTCTGGATGCAAAAGCGGTGGCGGCTCATCGGCGTTGGCGAGCATAGTCTCCAGCTCCTTCTTGCGAGTCTCAAGTCCAACCATTGTTTTGTTAATGCGATCTGCTGCACCGCCTTTCAGTATGACATCGACCAGCCTATCCAGCTCTCGGTCAATGCGTTTGATCTCGTCGGCTGCGTTGTCTATCGCCGCCCGCCCCTCCATTCGGAGACGGTTCATCTCTTTCGTGAACTCGTCGCAGAACTCCTTGAACAGGGCTGGTTCCATCAAATGATGGCGTGTCTGACGTCAGCGCCTATGGGTCCAAATAGCGGTATTTGCTAAGAGAGGGTTTGTTGCTCATCGTGGCCACCAA